>NZ_JAKILT010000029.1 GCF_023283535.1 Shewanella sairae
ACATCCGAGTCGTTAGTGAGTACATTACCGGTTGCAACTTCATCTTCTGCAATGGTGTTGCTGTCATTGACTAATACGCTCGCATCATCAACCGGAACGACTTCAAGTGTTAATGTGGCAGTTGAGCCGGTATTGGTGGTATAAGTGATAATCGGAACGGTGCCGTTCCAGTTATCATTGGGCGTGAAGGTGTACGATCCATCTTCATTGATGAGTAGTTCGCCACCCTCAAGATCAATAGTCGTACCAGCGGCATGGGTTTCACCGTTTACCTCAAAACTCACAACTGTAAGTGTATTATCTACATCCGAGTCGTTAGTGAGTACATTACCGGTTGCAACTTCATCTTCTGCAATGGTGTTGCTGTCATTGACTAATACGCTCGCATCATCAATCGGGACGACTTCAAGTGTTAATGTGGCAGTTGAGCCGGTATTGGTGGTATAGGTGATAATCGGAACGGTGCCGTTCCAGTTATCATTGGGTGTGAAGGTGTACGATCCATCTTCATTGATGAGCAGTTCGCCACCCTCAAGAGCAATAGTTGTACCAGCGGCATAGGTTTCACCGTTTACCTCAAAACTCACAACTGTGAGTGTATTATCTACATCCAAGTCGTTAGTGAGTACATTACCGGTTGCAACTTCACCTTCTTCAATGGTGTTACTGTCATTGACTAATACACTCGCATCATCAACCGGGACGACTTCAAGTGCTAATGTGGCAGTTGAGCCGGTATTGGTGGTATAGGTGATAATCGGAACCGTGCCGTTCCAGTTATCATTGGGTGTGAAGGTGTACGAGCCATCTTCATTAATGAGCAGTTCACCACCATCGAGAGCAATAGTCGTACCAGCGGCATGAGTTTCACCATTTACCTCAAAACTCACAACTGTGAGTGTATTATCTACATCCGAGTCGTTAGTGAGTACATTACCGGTTGCAACTTCACCTTCTTCAATGGTGTTGCTGTCATTGACTAATACACTCGCATCATCAACCGGGACGACTTCAAGTGCTAATGTGGCAGTCGATCCAGTATTTGTGGTGTAAGTAATAACTGGAACGGTACCGTTCGAGTTATCATTGGGCGTGAAGGTGTATGAGCCATCTTCATTAATGAGAAGTTCGCCACCATCGAGATTAATAGTTGTACCAGCGGCATAGGTTTCACCGTTTACCTCAAAACTCACAACTGTGAGTGTATTATCTACATCCGAATCGTTAGCGAGTACATTGCCAGTCGCTATGGTATCTTCAGCCACAGTTTTGCGATCATTTAATGCAATTGTTGGGTTATTAACAGAGTCGATGGTTTCTGAATTATTTCGGGGCTCCTCTGTTTGTACAAATTGCGGCCCTATCGTATCAAACCCCGCATTCGCAAGAGTTTCGTTTCCCGTTCGACTTACAGATACATAGTCTCCACCTTCATTTGCTGTTCGGGATACTTCACCTGCAGCTGTGTCAGGAAGGTCTGTTGTAGGATCTTTGCCATTTAATATTTTAGCTTGTAGAGATGCGGTTTGATCTTCATGGACCGTTTCCATTAGCTCAGCTGTTTTTGGGGGCTCACCACTAACTGACGAGGTATTCGCCAGCTCATATTGCGAGGTTTTAGTACCATCATTGTATTGCAATACAAATGTTGTGCCCGCAGAAGTACTATAAACACCGTCTTGAGTTAAGGTGTCGCCAATTTTAAGAGACGTTTTATCACCTTGTTCATTACTTGTGTTTATGGCACCAGAAAGCTCAAGAACTTTGGCATCCTGCTTTGGAATAAATTTATCCATCATAAAATTCTCTAACTATCTCATCCATGAGCGAAATGAAGGATTATCAGCGCTTAATCATTTTTTATTTTTGCACTGACAGTACAAATTCTGTACTGAATTGAGCCGTTGTCAAATTAGGGGGAAGTCAAGTGAGGTTAAAGGATTTTATGGCTTTTTATATTTATCAGGCTTAACTGTTTTTTATCAGTTGCTTAAAAGATAAGGGGAGATGTATTGCTTATATTGATATAACTAAAGGCCGAGTAGAGTCCGGCCTTTAGTTTAAAAAGGTATAAATCTTAGCTTAATTTGGCTGCGTTACGTCTAGTTTGTAACGCTCGACTAAGTTCGCCCAAATGTTCTTGGGCATCCGCTAGCGCATGCAGATTATCTTTATCGTCTTTGAGGTAACAAGCTTTTTGCCACCAGATTTTAGCTTGGTGGTGGTCATGATTTTGTTGATACAACTTGGCGATACAAATTTGATAGTCGACATTATTTTCATATTGACTATCTAGCGCCAATAATTGCTTTTTCGCTTCAACATCAGCAGGTGTAATGACTTCTGCCAAAGCATTAAATATTGCCTCAGAAGCTGAATATTTTACCTGCTTTATGAGTAATTTTATTGCTTCAGCTTTACGTTCGAATCGGCTTAGACCAATGGCGTAAAGTGCTATGTATTCAGCTTGTTTTCTCTCAGCTCTAGTAAGCCAGTGCCAGCATTTTTCCAGCTCTTGCTCGTTTGATTTTGCTGCTTCAGTTAATAACGCGATATTAGTTTTTAGCGATAATGCATTAAACGCATCTTTTTTTAAAATATGTTTTTTACCGATAATTGGTAGCAGTAGTTTAAGCGCTTGCCAATCTTGCTGAGCTTGATAAAGCTCAATGGCCAGCTTAAGTACTGGAAACTTACTCTTGCTGGTTGGATTTAGTTTATCGAGTTCTTCTCTTGCGGTGACTAAGTCACCTTGCTGCAATAAATAACGAGTACGCGTTGTACTGACTGCTTTAACCGCTAAAGGTTCTAACTGGGCTTTTGCTAAGTATTCATCGCGGGCTTGGTGGTTATTTTGGTGATGGGCTGCACGAGCGGCGGCTAATAGGTTTAACGCTGGAAGCTCACCTTTTTCAGCCCCTTTTGCCATCGCTTTCTCTGCTGCTGGCCAGTTTTCTTCTGCTAATGCGAGAGCACCTAAAAGTGTGTGTTTTCTAGCAGCTTTTCGACGCCACCTTTCAGGTAAATAACGGCTGTTAAGGACTAAATTAAACAGCCAAACCACTACAAACTCAACCAGTTGTAATAAGCTGTAAAATATAATTAGCGCAATAACAGCAAAGACAATGCTGGTCTCAACTTGGTATTCACCAATGGCCAAATATAGGTAGCCTTTGCTACCCACCAGAAAAGGGCTAATGCATAAGCCCAATAAAATAATGATGAGATAAACGAGGGCGCGGATCATTATTGCCCCTCCTCAGTCATTAGGTTGCCATAAGTCACTAACTGATTTAGTAGGTTAGAAGACTGGAAGCGGTCAATACTGCTTGACTGAATTTTCAATGTTTCTAGCGCATCTAAAGTGGCTAGAGTGTCAGTAGTTTGCTGGTCTTTAAGATCAAAATATTGATATATCCACTTTCTCGCAAGCTTAATAGAGTTACGGTAATTCACTTGATCTTGACGATATAAAGCCAATTGCGCCTGTAGTAGTTTGTTCTTAGTATTTTCAACTAAGTACCATTGTTGATCTGGTTCTAATAATGGTGCAGCATCAGTTGTGCGCTTTCTTACGATAACAAAGTCGTCAATTAGTGCTTGCCAAGATTTAGCTAAATTAGATTGCCAATCATCAAGTGAATCACTCACTTGGGTATCGGCAAGTTCTTCAGCCGAAAAGTGGGTTTCAGCACGATTTAATGGCAATGTATCAAGGTTATCGATAATCGAATCTAAGGTCAGCACAGTGCCTGAAATATCGGTGTTTTTAACCGCTGCAACCGCAGCGATATCTTTCGCTAATGCTTTTCTTAGCGGCATTAGCGATGGATCGCGCATTGACTTGATGCGCTCATCAGCAGCCTTGAGTAGGCTTGTTGCTGTGCTCGGGTCTTTCTCTAACCACAGCTTTTGGCCTGCTAATCTAACGAGGTATTTAGCTTCTTCGGCGCGCCAGTGATTAGGGTTACGCTGAGCAATAATAGACACGCGTTCTTCAAGTTGAGTTTGTTGCTCAAAGCTCTGAGCCATGGCTAAATCTACATTAGACTTGAATTGGTTTTGCTGTTGCTCAAGCATGGTAATACGTTGATTGGGTTCAACTAACGCAGCTTGCAGTTTTTGGTTGAGCTTTGCTGATTCTGCCTGCTGCATTTGTAATTGCTGGTAGAGGTAATACCCCCCCGCAACTGCAGAAAAAGTGACTATCAGCAATAGGAATAAAGTGATGATAGTGCCCCAAGGCGTATTTTTATTTTGCGCAGTGTCTGATGGCGCCGTATGTTCGCTGCTAGTTGGTTGCGGTTCAGGTACTGCCGCTGACTGGGGTTCGACAACGGGCTGCGCTGCAACTGTTGGCTCAGTTGTAGGCTCTGAAGCGCTGGCATCAGTGTTCTTGGTTTCCATTAAACAGTCCTTGAAAGCTATGGTTCTGCAGAAAGAGCGAGTATGAGCTTAGCGGCGAACTAGTTTTGAAATAACACAGCCAACATAGCATTGGTGTTAGCGGCTTTGGCATTACTAATATGCACGAGACCGAACGCTTTTGCTTTTTCATATACTCGGGAGCTTGGCACTATAATATGACAAGTTTGCAACCAAGCAAATAGCTCTTTTGGTACTGTTTTAACGAGGTTATCGAGTATTTCGCCACTGGTAATGATAATAGTGTTAATACCGAAGCTTCGCCATTGTTGGCAAATACTGGCTGTATCGATAGCTGGGCAACCACGTTTATAGGTTTCCCAATAGCCAAGTTTAGCGCCTCGTTGGATTAGCTCGGTAGCCAAATCTTCACGACCTCCCAGACCTCTAACAATGACAATATGTTTGTCCTGAATTTGGCTCAGCGAGTCTAGGGTTAATAAGCCTTCGGTTTGTTGGCAATCTTCAGGGGCTTTTTCTGCATTAATGCCAATCTGTTTTAAAGCTGCGTAAGTCGCATCACCAACGGCAAGGTAGTGAGCAGATTGAGGCCATTGATGGTTAATTGCTTGAGAGGCAAAAGTCACTGCATTGGTGCTAATAAAAATAATAATATCGGCTTGCTTTAATACCGTATCTATTTGCTCAGCATCAAGATTTGAAGTGGGTTGTACGTTTAAAAGGGGTGTAACAAAGTAAGAGACGTTGCGTTGTGTCAACGCCTCTACCATCAACTGATTGCGCCCTTCAGGGCGCGTCAGTAAGACTTTCATGCTAATTACGCGTTTGCGTACACAGCATCAAGAATGGTTTTTGCACCTTTCTCGAGCAGTTCTTCAGCTAGTGCAACACCAAGCTTTTCAGCGTCAGCAGTGCTGCCAGTTGAAGAAGCTGTGATGATTTGGCTGCCATCTGGGTTACCCACTAAACCACGTAGGCTTAATGTATCACCGTCGATCTCAGCGTATGCACCAATTGGTACCTGACAACCGCCTTCAAGACGAGTGTTCATCGCACGTTCTGCGGTAACGCGCATACGTGTTTCAGTGTGTTCAAGTGGTGCAAGTAACGCTTTAACACGAGCATCATCAGTACGACATTCAATACCTACAGCGCCTTGGCCGTTAGCGGGTAGAGATTGCTCAGCAGAGATAAAGCTAGCGATTCTTTCTTCAAGCTTTAGACGCTTAAGGCCTGCTGCTGCAAGAATAATGGCATCGTAGTTACCTGCATCTAGCTTAGCTAGACGGGTACCAACGTTACCACGTAGATCTTTAATCACTAGATCTGGACGTGCAGCACGGATTTGGCATTGACGACGTAGGCTAGAAGTACCAACAACAGCGCCTTGTGGCAAATCTTCAATTGTTTTGTAGGTATTTGATACGAATGCGTCGCGCGGATCTTCACGCTCACAAATCACTTCAAGACCTAGACCTTCTGGAAACTCAACAGGCACGTCTTTCATTGAATGCACTGCGATATCAGCTTGGCCTTCAAGCATAGCCACTTCAAGTTCTTTAACGAACAAACCTTTACCACCCACTTTAGCAAGTGGTGTGTCTAAGATGATGTCGCCTTTAGTGCTCATCGGCAGTAATTCAACCGTGAGACCTTCGTGGATTTTTTCCAGCTCGGCTTTCACAAATTCGGCTTGCCACATGGCAAGAGGGCTCTTACGTGTTGCGATACGGATTAGATTTTGAGACATGCACGGTATTCCATCTTAGAACTTATTTGCGCCAATGCTAACATTGCCAGAATATAGATGTAACATTCTGTTGTTGATTCTTTGAAGTCTACCCAGTTCTACCTAGGTTAAAAAGTGTGATCAAGATCGCATTTACTTGCTGTGAGTGCTTTTGCCGTATAAATTAGTGGGTAGTTATCTGCGTTTTAGGGACGGCACTGTTGCCAGAAGAACTTGATAAACTTGAGCAAGCGGCTCATAGATTAGATGTCATTAGATACGCGAGATCGATAGCATTATTGTCGCCGTTAAAGCGCTACCTTTTGCGGCTTATCCCAGTTTTTATCCATTACCACATGCCTAAATTACCTGGTTATAACGGTCCGTTGACCCCTTGTGGGGTTGTGGACTATGAACCTGTGCCCGAGACCATAGAAGCGTGTGACACGCTTAATATTGATTTTAGCAAACTCACTTCCGTGTCAGCTCCCTTAATAGAAGGGATTTATAGTATGGGGAGTACGGCCAGTTTTGGTCAGAACCCACAAAGTGATATTGATGTATGGCTAGTGCATAGCGCGCAATTGAGTAAAGGGGCTTGTGAACTACTTGCCAATAAAGTGGTGCTGTTAACTCAGTGGTTTGCTCAGTTTGATTTAGAGGTTAACTTTTACTTGGTGCATCCAGAGCAATTTGTTCGTGAGCAAGGAGAGCAAACCGATTTTTATAATTGCATGGGTCAAGAGCATAGTGGCAGTGCGCAACACTGGTTGTTACTTGAAGAGTTTTATCGCAGTCAGTTTCGACTAGCTGGTAAACCTATTGCGTGGTGGCCGAATGCGACTATCAATCCAAGGTTATTATCTTTAGGCGATCCAGTTTCGCTTCCGGCAAGTGAGTATTTTGGCGCCTCACTTTGGCAATTATATAAAGGGGTAGAAAAGCCCCATAAAGCATTGTTAAAGGTGCTATTGCTTGAGGCGTATGCCAGCGAATACCCGAATACTCAGCTGGTCAGCGAGCGTATCTGGCAACATACCTTAGAGGGAGATTTCTCATCGGCGAATGATGCGTATTACTTGTTATATGAAGCGATAGAGTCATATTTGTTAAAGCGAGGAGAGAGAAGGCGATTAGAGCTAACTCGACGTTGTTTTTATTTAAAATGTGGCGTTAAGTTAAGCTTGCATGATCAACCTATAGACTGGCGTTACTTTAAGATGCAAAAGCTGGTTGCTGATTGGAACTGGTCAGAAAGTTTATTGAAAACTTTAGATGACTGTGAAAACTGGCATTGTGGTCAGTTGCAATGGTTTAACGAACAACTTAAAGAGCTGATGCTGGGAAGTTATCGCACCTTACTGCAATTTGCATCGACTCAGAAGCTGAGTGAAAGCTTACGGATCTCCGAGCTTGGTTTACTTACCCGTAAATTGCATACTTATTTTAGTGAAGATATACATCAAATAATGAGGCTTAACTCCTTGTGGAGTAAGTCTATATTGGAGCCATGTCTATCGATCATATATAGCACGCAAGATAAATCTTATTATCTTTATCGTTGCTCTCCTAATCCGAAGAACTTTCTTGAGCATAGCGCGGTATTTCACTCTAAAAGTAAAGCAAAGCTATTGGTATGGGCTAGCCTAAATGGGATTGCTGACATCAAAACACGTTGGTATGAAGTGCGGCAAAGTAAACGTAAATCACTTTACTTAACTCAGGCGGCAAATCGGCTTGATGGCTTGGTGAATAATGCATTCACCAAGGTATCTAAAATGGCACTGTATCAACCTTGGCACTTTCGTAAGCTCGTTTTCCTCTTAAATTTTAATAGCGATCCAACTGAGAGCTGGTCAGGGCAAGATATTATGGCTGATTACATGAATAGTAACGTGTTCTCTATCGGCCGTAGTCACCGCAATATGGTCGACTCAATCGATGTGATTAGCCTTAACAGCTGGGGCGAGTGGCATTGCCATCATTTTGAAGGGGAAAAGAGCATTCTCGATGCGCTGTCGTTTGTAACTCCCGGGATGAAGCGCGCTAGCGCGGAAGTGTCAGTAGAGGTTATCAGTTGTTCGCTTAAGTTGCGCTCGCAAACCGAGCGCACAGTAAAAGACTTATTGTATCGAGCGGTAAGGCTTAGTCGTCAAGCGCAAAGCTCAACAACATTAGGTTATGCGCTGCAGGTAGGAAAACTACGCTATGGCTTATTTTTTAATAATCGAGGCATGCATTACGAGAACCTTAGCGACGCTAAATCTTTTTATCAGCAACTGTCGCAGCGCAAATTACTGGAGTTACCGAGGCCGACCTTAGGTGATGAGCCGTTTGCCAAACTGCCAGCTGTGATTCAGGACTATGCGGCCAAAGGCGCGATTCAATATTTCTTGCGTCAACGCAAGCAAGGTTTAGATGTGTTTATTTTAGATGAAGCTAATGAGCTGAATCATTATGTGCAGCAGGGCACAGATGTGGATGCGTTAGTCAATAAACTCAGCCATTACCATACTTTTGAAGACCCACAATTGACTAAAGATAACTTCAACTTACCGCAATTTTTTAAATTAAAGCGGGTAAAAGGGGAGCTAACAGCTGTGCCATTTGGCGTGACCCATGAGTCATCTGAGGTGGATTTTTAAAGTCTCAAACCACTAGAAACAATAAAAGGGAGCGCTGCTCCTTTTCAAACGTCTAACCGCTAAGTTAAATATCTAGCTTTAATCCGCTTTGCTTAAAGATAGATTCAACCACAAACGGCATAAATTCATTACCATTGCGCTCGTCCATCCATTTACCGTCAACATAAGCAAAGTGATAACCACCAAACTGAGTTGCTAACCAAATCTCATGCAGGGGTTCTTGCTTGTTCATTACGATTGTTGAAGTACCGTTGAACTCTAATTGCAGTACATTGCCAGAGCCATCAACATCGATATCGGCATCTTGCTCGTCAATTAGCACTTCTAATGCGTTATCAATTGTTTGAAATATCTCATCAACCAATTGATGAAATTCGAAATCTGTTATAGCCATGCTAATTCTTCCTCAGATTTAGGTAATACCAACATCTTACCAATCACTAGCCTGATTACCAATCACATTAATTTTGTGGTTAATCGAAAGCTAATTAATTTTATCAATCTCGAAAACAAGTAAATCATATATATTTTAATGGTTTGCCATGTTTATGGCACTTGAATGTTTGCGCTGCTTATGTGGGTAAATGATGATTTTTTTTGTGCTTGTGGCATTTTTTATAACCAACTGCTGATTTATGTTAATTAACTCAAGCGAAATGAGTGCTTCTTGGTCGAGATATTATGCAATAAAGCCCCGATATAAATGCGTTAGAGGGTTGACGCATAGCGGACTTGTCTGCAAACATCAGGATTAACAATTTTAGCCGTATAGCAAGCGTGGGTGCTATTGCTGCAAGGGTCACCTGATGTTGAAAAAAATGAGACTGTTTTTGCTGGTAGGGCTTGGTAGCCTAGTACTGTTGGGCTGTGGGCAAAAAAGTGCGTTATTTAGAGCGCCGCCACAGGAAGTTAATCAGCAGGCAACTGATAAGCAGGTGCCTGACGCAGAGCATGAGCAAAGCGAACAAAACAAAAAGGACTAAAGACGTTGGATCACTTTTTATATCAAGCAGATGAGCTTTATGCGGAGCAGTGCCAAGTTGCCGAACTCGCAAAACAGCATGGAACACCGCTGTATATATATTCTCGCGCAACGCTAGAGCGTCATTGGCACGCTTTTGATAACGCGGTGAGTGATCATCCACATCTTATTTGTTATGCGGTAAAAGCAAATTCAAATATAGCTGTGCTTAACGTGCTAGCGCGCTTAGGCAGTGGTTTTGATATTGTTTCTGGCGGCGAGCTATCACGGGTAATAGAAGCTGGCGGCGATCCAGCTAAAGTGGTTTTCTCTGGCGTCGGTAAAACGGTCGCTGAGATGGAAATGGCGCTTAACCTAGGCATTTATTGCTTTAATGTTGAATCTGCTGCAGAGCTTGAGCAGCTAAACCTAGTGGCTTTGCGTCTGGGTAAAGTAGCGCCAGTGTCTTTGCGGGTTAACCCTGATGTCGATGCAGGCACTCACCCTTATATCTCAACCGGTTTAAAAGAAAACAAGTTTGGTATCGCCATGGAAGAAGCCGAGGCTATTTTTGCTCGCGCTAACGAATTACCAGGTCTTGCTGTTAAGGGCGTTGATTGCCATATCGGTTCCCAACTAACCGAGATTAAACCGTTTTTAGATGCTATGGATCGCATGTTGGCACTAATTGATCGCCTAGCAGAGCAAGGGATCAAGATTAAACACTTTGATGTGGGCGGTGGACTCGGAGTGACTTACGACGATGAAGTACCACCTCAGCCTGATGTGTATGCGGCAGCGCTGCTTGAGCGTCTGGGTGATCGCGATCTGAAACTGATCTTTGAACCGGGCAGAGCGATTGCGGCTAATGCCGGGATCTTTGTTACTCAAGTACTGTATCTAAAAGAAAACAGCGATAAGCGTTTTGCGTTAGTTGATGGCGCAATGAACGACTTGATCCGCCCATCACTCTACAGTGCATGGCAAAAGATCATTCCTGTGATCGAGCGTGCAGGTACAACACACAACTATGATGTGGTTGGCCCAGTTTGTGAAACCGGCGACTTTTTAGGTAAAGATCGTCAATTGAACGTGCAAGCGGGTGACTACCTTGCGGTGCGTTCGTCAGGTGCCTACGGCTTTACGATGGCTTCGAATTATAACTCACGCCCACGCGCAGCCGAAGTGATGGTTGATGCAGATAACGCTTATGTCATTCGAGAGCGAGAAAAAGTCGCTCAGTTATGGCAAGGTGAGCAGATCCTGCCGTAAACTAGCATAATACTAAGTAGCGGATCTTGAGATCCGCTATTGATACTTTTTAAGGATGTCCCCTTGATCCAATTCACTAAGATGCATGGGTTAGGCAATGATTTTATGGTCGTCGATGGCGTCACACAGAATGTGTTTTTCTCGCCAGATCAAATTAAGCGCTTAGCCGATCGGAATTTTGGTGTGGGTTTTGATCAGTTATTACTGGTTGAGCCGCCCTACGATCCCGATTTAGATTTTCATTATCGCATCTTTAATGCTGACGGTAGCGAAGTAGAGCAATGCGGCAATGGCGCACGCTGTTTTGCACGGTTTGTGCGTAATAAAGGTTTAACGCATAAACATAAAATTCGCGTAAGCACTTCATCGGGTAAGATCACTTTACGCCTTGAGCGCGACGGTAAAGTCACAGTTAATATGGGCGTGCCGGTACTCGAACCAAGTAAGATCCCATTTACTGCCAAGAAAGTAGAAAAAACCTACTTGCTGTTGGCTAATAGCGGCACTTATCTGTGTGGCGCGGTTTCCATGGGCAACCCACATTGTGTGATTGAAGTGGATGATGCAGCAACAACTGATGTGGATACCATAGGCGCAGAGCTGACTAATCACGAGCGTTTCCCTAAAGGCGTTAATGTTGGCTTTATGCAGGTGGTTAACTCTGGTCATATTAAACTGCGGGTGTATGAACGCGGCGCAGCGGAAACCTTAGCTTGCGGCACAGGCGCTTGCGCTGCTGTGGTTGTCGGCATTCAACAAGGTAAGTTAGATCGCAATGTGCAAGTTGATCTTCCAGGTGGCACATTGATGATCAACTGGGACGGCGAAGGCAAACCTTTATGGATGACGGGGCCTGCAGAGCATGTTTATGATGGGCAGATCGCACAATGATCGATAATCCAAATTCAAACGCCCCTTTTGACGAGATCTTGATCCGCGAATATTTGCTGGATAATCCAGATTTTTTTAGTCGCTATCCAGAGTTATTACTGGCGATGCGCATTCCTCATGCACAGCGTGGCGCGGTGTCGTTAGTTGAACGCCAGCAAGAAAGCTTGCGTCAACGGGTGCGTCAATTAGAGGAAGAGATCACTGCGCTATTGGCTATGGCATCACGTAATGAGCAGATCTACATGTTTAACAGCCGATTATCTATGCAGCTGCTAAAATGTGAAGACATGGGCGACTTACGCCAAGTCTTGTCTAATGGGCTAATCGAGCAATTTCAGTTTAGTCACGTTAGGCTAATCACAGTGCATGATATCGACAGTGAACTGTCGCAGATCTGGAGCAAACGTTTAGATTCTGGCTATTACTTTGGTCGTTTAACCAATGAAGAATCCAAGCGCTTGTTTGGTACTGAAGTGGGCTCTGTAGCACTTTCTCGTTTATCTAAAGAGTGCGGTCAGGTCATCTTTGCCATCGCTAGCCAAGATCCAATGCACTTTCATCCAGAAATGGATCACCTGCTGTTGTCGCAGCTGAAACAATTACTCGATCACCAGCTGACAAAAATCTAATCGCGAGGCGATATGGCTGATAAAGCGTTAGCAGACTTTGAACGATATTTACGTACCGAGCGCCAAGTGTCGGCTTATACGGTGCGTAATTATTTGTTTGAACTTAATCGGGTTGCCAAACTGTTTACTGAAACAGACTCATGGTTAACGCAGCAGCACGATTCTTTGCAGGCTGTTCTGGCTAAGTTACACCGCAAAGGCCTTAGTCCCCGTTCACTTTCACTGACGTTATCTTCACTTAAACAGTTTTACGAGTTTTTACTGCGTGAGCAGCTTATCAAAGTGAACCCGGCGATTAGTCTTAGTGCGCCTAAGCAAGGCAAGCCTCTTCCTAAGAATATGGATGTTGATTCAGTGACTCATCTGCTGGAAATCGACACCAACGATCCCTTAAGTTTTCGCGATAAAGCCATTATGGAACTGTTCTATTCTTCGGGTTTACGCCTAGCAGAACTTGCAGCGTTAAATGCCGCTGATATTCAGTTTTCACAGGCGCAAGTCAAAGTGCTCGGTAAGGGCAGTAAAGAGCGAATTGTGCCGATTGGTAAATTGGCACTGCAAGCGATAACTCAATGGTTGGATATCAAGCGCGATATTCCTTGTGAAGATGATGCCCTGTTTGTTACCGCTAAAGGCAAGCGTTTAGCGCACCGCAGCATTCAGGCGCGTTTAGCTAAGTGGGGCCAAGAGCAGGCTATCGGCATAAAAGTGCATCCACATAAACTGCGGCACTCGTTTGCGACGCATATGCTTGAGTCCAGTGCCGATCTGCGCGCGGTGCAAGAGTTATTAGGCCACGCTAACCTGTCGACCACACAAGTTTATACCAGCTTGGATTTTCAGCATCTGGCTAAGGTTTACGATGGTGCGCACCCAAGAGCGAAGAAAAGAGGTCAGTCTTAATGAATATCTTTATTCGGCCGCAAGCTTTTGAGGCCATAAGTTTTGATTTAGACGACACCCTTTATGACAATCGACCGGTTATTGTTGCGGCTGAAAAGGCGCTACAGAATTTCCTGCAGCAACATTATCCGAAAGCAGTCGCGTGGCAATTTGATGATTGGCGTGCGCTCAAATCACGTATGCTGCGTCGCTCTCCAGAGCTACGTCACGATACCAGTAAAGCAAGGTTGCAGATGCTAGAGCTGGGATTAAATGAGCTTGGGTACGATACAGAAACCGCCAAAGTAGGTGCTAAAGCCGGGCTGGCACATTTTGCGCTGCACCGTAGTCATTTTAAGGTGTCTGCTGAAGTAATCGAGTTATTAGCGCAGCTTAAGCAAAAGTACCGCTTAGTTGGCATTACCAATGGCAATGTTGATTATCAACGCATTGGTTTAGGTGGCGTATTTGAGTTTGTACTGCATCCAGGTCTAGGTTATCCGCAAAAGCCTGCAGCAGACATGTTTGAGTTGGCTGCAAGCAAATTAGCCTTACCCTTAGATAAAATGCTGCATGTAGGCGATAGCGCTAAAAGTGATGTCGATGGCGCAAGAGCGGCAGGCTGCCAAGCTGTGTGGTTAAATCCAGGTTTTGGTGTCAGTTCAAAGTCGCTAGCGACTGGGCAACTGCCGCATATTGAAATCTCGTCAGTCATGCAGTTACGTCAGCTAGTCTAGTTTTACGAATTGTTAATGCGCATTGTATTAGTAAGGCTCACTTAGGTGAGCCTTTTCGTTGTTGATGCCTAAACCCTAGCATTGGCTCTAAGCGGTTAGCGCTAACGCCTTTGGAAACAGAATATTGTTCTCAAGATAGATATGCTGTTTTAAGTCTGCTTCAAACTCTGCCAAGCTGGCATAGCAAACTCGCCAAGTGGTGCAAGCGTGCGCTGGTGGTTGAAAGTCATTTGTTAGCTCACGTATCTTTTCAAAGATCTGTAATGCATCATCATGCTCATGCAGCATGGCATTAATAGGGTTACCAATGTGGCCAAAGCAATTTTGCATCTCAACTTGGTTGTGTAGGCCTAAAATTGCCGGAAACAGAATTTGCTCTTCTTTCATCAGGTGCGGCATTAAGTCTTCGACGAGTGCACGGATCCAGCCTGCCAAGGGTTTGATTTCAGCATGCTTCTCACCATGAGCGCGAACCATTTTTTGGCTGTACTCCACAAGTAAAGGCGCTTTATCCCTTACAAATGTATGGTGCGTTGCTTCAATATAGTTAAGTAAATCAGGTAGAGGCAGTTGATCTAAACCTGGCTGCTTATCGCCTTGGCTATCGAGTGCCATTAAGTCTTCAAGTAAGGCTGTTTCATCTGCATCAAAGCGCTGAATTGCCCGTGCTAATGAGATCCCACCGCCACAACAAAAATCAATACCGTGCTGACTAAACAAATGTGCGCTGCGAAAATCATTTGCGACTAATTCACCAACGCGACAGGCAAGCAGTTGCTCTTTTGCGTGCAGTGATTCTGGCTGAAATATATTTGGTTGAGACATTGGTATCTCCAAGGCAAGTGTGACGCTAAATTTACATGTATATTATTTACATCTTTTGGGTGGTTCAATTATTACTTGAGTAAAATGCTCGGGTAATCACACTTTTCGCTGTAAATTAACTCGATAGAGGTAGGGGGGGGGAAGGGGAAATTGGTTGCTATAGGTGTGGGCTCATCGATGTTTTTGAAACTTTTTTATACAGAGAGCGGATTAAGATTTATAAACGCATAGTGTTTTAATTTTGATTAATTTAAACTAGCCAGCATCAAAGTGATACGAGTGCGCAATAAAGTCAGTCATGTACGTTATTAAAAATAAAGGTAATGCTGCGGCCTAATGTCGAGCTTATCGCGTTTTATCCGAGCAATATTCATCACCTCTCCAGCTAAGTTGGGGCGGATGTTGTTGATCGTGATTTTAACGATGCAATCTATGGTGACGATGGCTGATGACTGCAGTTCGTCCCACGATGATTGTGGCAGTGACGCAAGCTATATTGTTGAGCAAAGTAATAGCGCCGACAAGCAACCACAATGTGATGAAGTTGCAACTGTCAGCCATGTAGATGATGACTGCGCTGAATGCAGTAATAATTGCTGCTCATGCTGTATGACCTTGATGCACCCTGTTACCGCATTAACATCTATGACGGCAAGCCCAAATAGCCACCTTTTTGCTTTTAGCTCTACCTCTGTTGAATCCCCTTATTTCGCTTTCTTGCGCCCGCCTAAAGCCTTAATCGTTTAATCAAAATTTTATTCATTTAGCGAGCTTTTATCTGCTGGCTGAAGATCTGTTAGACCTCTTTTGGATTTAACTAACAGCTCTGTATTTTTTGTATTAAATCGAGGCTTATTCTCTGATGTTTTATAATACTTATGCTGGCAACGACGCCTTAAAAATGGCGATGCGTTGTCTTTGGCGAGGGCTGTTTAGCACTCTCGTTATCATTACTCTGTTATTTGCAGCGCCCTTGCTCGCCAAGGCTGAAACGCAAACAGGTACGCTGTCGTTAACCACGGTTATTGAACGGGTTCAACAGCAACACCCATCCCTTAAAGTGTTTGAATTTAGAGCTAAGGCTCTTGATGGTACGGCGCAAACCCAAGCGCTAACAACGGGTTTTGAAATCGGCTTTGATGCTGACAATATTGTGGGAAGCGGTGAGTTTCAAGGTATCGAAAGTGCGGAGTTTAGCGTGTCTTTATCATCGGTGATTGAGCTCGGTGATAAACTGGATGCCCGCAGCGGTATTGTGAGTGAGCAACGTGCGCTATTAGATGCTGAGCAAAAAATTGCTGCTTTAAACGTACTCGCAGAAGCGACTCGCCGTTATATTGATGTATTAGCGGCGCAGTCTCAACTAGAGCTTGCCATTGATTCATTACAGCTTGCCGAAGAAACACAAACGGTTGTGGCTAAGCGCGCTCAAGCCGGGGTAACTCCGGACGCGGAAGTCAAACGTGCTCAAGCGGCGGTGTTTAATGCAAAACTGGTTGCCGAAACTCAACTGCAGCAGCTCGATTACGCTAAATTAGCTTTAAGCATGATGTGGGGCGAATCTCAGGTCGGCTTTGATTCGTTGCAAGGCAACTTGTTTGCCTTTAGTGATGATGTCGCGCTCGAACCACTATTCGAGAAGGTAAAGTACAGCCCAGCGATCACTGCTTATTTAACTCAGGCACAGCTTAAAGAGGCTGAACTGCGTTTTGCCAAAACCCAGTCGAGCACTGATATTAGCTGGTCGGTTGGTGTTAAACAGTTTCAACAAACTAATGATATGGCATTGACCGCTGGCTTCAGTATGCCGCTGTTTAATGCTGAGCGAAATACTGGCGAAATCCTTTCTGCTCAAGCGGCAAAAGAGCAAGTGCTGGCTAACCGAGAAGTCGCTTTATTAGAGCTTTATGGTCAGTTATATCGCGCCTATGCCAGCCGCAAGCAGGCAATGGTGACGGTTAACCGTTTGCAAGCGAGTGTTATTCCTACCTTAACCTTAGCCCTTGAAGATACCAAACGCGCTTATGAGCAAGGCTTGTACAGCTATCTTGATTATTTAACTGCACGTGAAGAGCTGTTATTTGCTCGTCGAGCACTGATTGATGCTGCGGCCTCAGCGCTGCGTTATGGCGTCGATATAGAGCAACTGATTGCTGAGCCATTACCTGCTTCACAACATACTTTCTTTAATGACTTTTCCGATCCAGCAGACTTTTCTAATGCAGCTAAAGGACACACAAAATGAGCGCTAACACATTAACTAAACTTTCTCTCGTTCATCTTGCTGTGACTGCGGTTATTACAGCTTGTATGCTTGTGACACCAGTGCATGCCTCTGATGACCACGCTCATGAGCATCAACAGCACACTGAGCGCCATGACGAACATGGTCATGATAAGCACGATGATGAGCATGGACATAAGGATGAACATGGTCATGATAAACATAATGATGGTCATCAAGACGAACATGATGGTCACGGTGATGAGCATGGCGATGAACACGGTCATGACGAGCATGAAGAGGGCAAGGTCCACATTACTGCAGAGCAGATGCTGCGCTCTGGCATAGCGACTCAATTAGCCCAAGCTGGGGATATTAAACAAACTGTTACCGTATATGGCCGAGCAATCTTGCCTGAAGCAGCTAGCAGTCAAGTTAGAGCCCGTTTTGCCGGTTTAATCACTCAAGTGAAAGTTAACGTAGGCGATAGGGTCACAGCGGGGCAAATCATCGCTGAGGTTGAGTCTAATTCAAGCTTAAAGCGTTACGCAATTAAAGCGCCTATCTCCGGAGTGGTGGTTGAACGTAATGCCAACGCTGGCGAGATGGCAGCAGATAATGTGCTGCTAAGCATTATAGATGACAGCCGCCTGTGGGCTGAATATCAAATCTTTCCTGCACAAATGCGCAGTATTGCGGTTGGTCAGGAGTTACTGATCTCAGCCACACAGCAACAAGTTGAATCTAACATCAAGTACCTATTGAGCGCACCAAAAGGCGAGCTATACCAGCTTGCACGTGCACCGCTTGATAATACTAACGGCCAATGGCCGCTAGGCAGTTTAGTCTCAGGTTATGTCACTCTGAGTAAACAAGCCGTTGGTTTGATGATAGAAAACTTAGCGGTGCAGGAAATGGAAGGTCAACAAGTGATATTTGTGCGCACTGCAGAAGGTTTTGAAAAACGTGTGGTTGAGCTAGGATTGCGTGATAGCCAAATGACAGAGGTGTTGTCAGGGCTAAGTGCTGGCGAAGAATATGCGGTGCAAAAGAGCTTTTTGTTAAAAGCGGATCTTGAGAAATCAAGCGCTGGCCACGTTCACTAAAGGAGACGACAATGATTGAATCTATATTGCGTCTCTCGATTGATAGACGCTGGATGATGATGTTCCTTGCCATGCTGCTTGTTGCAGTAGGCTTGTGGAGCTATCAAAAACTACCTATTGATGCTGTACCAGATATTACCAATGTGCAGGTACAAATTAGTACTCGCGCAGAAGGTTACTCACCGCAGGAAACTGAGCAGCGAATTACCTATCCGATCGAAAATGCTTTGATGGGGATCCCTAAGCTTTCTTATACACGCTCACTATCGCGCTATGGTTTATCGCAAGTGACAGTGGTATTTGATGAAGGTACAGATCTGTACTTTGCCCGTAACTTGATCAATGAGCGTTTAAATGCGATCAAGGGCAAGTTACCCAGTGATATTGAGCCGGAGATGGGACCGATCTCCACCGGTCTCGGTGAGATCTACATGTACACCATTGAAGCGTTGCCTGATGCCAAACAAGCTGATGGCAGTGAGTTTGATGCAACCGCGCTTAGAGAGATCCAAGACTGGATCATTAAGCCGCAGTTAGCTCAAGTGCTGGGTGTTACAGAGATCAATACCATTGGTGGTTACGATAAGGAATACCATATCACACCATTACCAACGAGCATGCTGCAATACGGCGTGTCTTTGGTTGATATCAAGCAGGCATTGCAAAGCAGTAACAATAACCGCGGCGCAGGCTTTATTGAACGCGAAGGGCAACAGTTAACTGTGCGCTCTGCTGCGCAGCTAAAAACCATCAGCGATATTGAGCAAGTGGTTATTAAGCATATTGATGGCGCGCCAATCTTTATAGCTGATGTAGCAGAAGTGGGTATTGGTAAAGCGCTGCGTACCGGTGCGGCAACTCGTGACGGCAAAGAAACCGTACTTGGTAGCGCAATGATGCTGGTGGGTGAAAACTCACGTGAGGTATCACTCGCTGTGGCGGCAAAGCTAGAAGATATCAAAGCATCGCTACCAGATGGCATAAAAGTAGAAGCGGTTTACGATCGCACCACTTTGGTCGATAAAGCGATTTATACGGTACAGAAAAATCTAGTTGAGGGCGCGCTGCTAGTTATTGTAGTGCTGTTTATTCTGCTGGGTAATGCACGAGCTGCGTTAATCACTGCTGCGGTTATTCCGTTAGCGATGCTCGCCACGATGACAGGTATGGTGCAAGCTGGTGTTTCGGCTAACCTTATGAGCTTAGGTGCTCTCGATTTTGGTTTGATTGTCGATGGTGCGGTGATCATAGTTGAAAACGCAATCCGCAGACTCGGCCATGCACAAGCGCAAAATGGTGGTCAGGTATTAGGGCGTAAGCAGCGTTTGCAGGTGGTGTTTGCTGCCACTAATGAAGTGATCCGCCCAAGCTTATTTGGTGTGCTGATCATTACCGTGGTCTACATTCCGCTGTTTAGCTTAACCGGTGTTGAAGGCAAGATGTTCCACCCAATGGCGGCAACCGTGGTGATGGCATTGCTAGCTGCGCTAGTGCTATCGTTAACGCTAGTGCCTGCCGCTGTAGCACTGTTTATGACGGGTAAAGTGACGGAAAAAGAGAGTCGTGTTATTACCGCCACTAAATCAGTTTATAAGCCGTTACTTATTGCGGCGATGAAACTGCGTTGGTTGGTACTTGGTGCAGCAATGGCGTTAGTGGGCTTCTCTATCTGGTTGGCAACAACCTTGGGATCGGAATTTATTCCGCAGCTCAATGAAGAAGATATCTTGCTGCAGGCGATCCGTATTCCAGGCACAGGTCTAGAGCAGTCGGTAGATATGCAGATGCAGTTAGAAGATCGCATTAAGCACTTCCCGCAGGTGTTAAATGTATTTTCTAAGATCGGTACCCCTGAAGTGGCTAACGATCCTATGCCGCCAAATATTGCCGATACTTTTATTATGCTTAAGCCGCGTAATGAGTGGCCTAACCCTAAGATGAGTCACGACGCTTTAGCTGCGGATATTGTTGACGCTGTTTCTGGGCAACCGGGTAATAACTTTGAGCTGACACAGCCAATTGAGATGCGTTTTAACGAATTGATCTCAGGTGTGCGCGCCGATCTGGGGATTAAAGTTGTCGGCGATGATCTCGAACAGCTATTAGCTTCAGCTAACGCGATCCATGAAGTGCTAGAAAAGATCGATGGTGTTGCGGATCTGCAAGTTGAGCAAGTCACTGGTTTACCTATGCTCACGATCCAACCTGATCGTATGGCATTGGCTCGCTTCGGGTTAACAGTGGATCAGTTACAAGACTTTGTCGCAACGGCAATCGGTGGCGAGCAAGCTGGTACTATCTTTGAGGGCGATCGCCGCTTTAAAATGGTGGTGCGTTTACCTGAAGCAATCCGCCAAGATGTAGAGCGCTTGCATGAGCTACCTATAGTGTTGCCATCAGGGCAGTATGTGCCGTTATCTGAGGTGGCGACGCTAGACATCGCACCATCGCCTAATCAGATCGGCCGTGAAAACGGTAAGCGCCGCATTTTGGTTACTGCTAACGTCCGTGGTCGCGATTTAGGTACATTTGTTAGTGAGGCTAAACAGCAAATTGTTACAGAGGTAGATATTCCGGCGGGTTATTGGCTTGAATATGGCGGTACCTTTGAGCAATTAGAATCGGCGAGTCAGCGCCTATCGATTGTAGTGCCATTAACGCTAGCGCTCATTCTAGGTTTGTTAGTGATGGCCTTTAGCTCGGTCAAAGATGCGCTAATTATCTTTACTGGTATTCCACTGGCTTTAACTGGCGGGGTAATTTCTCTGTGGCTACGAGATATGCCGCTGTCGATATCAGCAGGCGTAGGTTTTATTGCACTCTCAGGTGTGGCGGTGCTTAACGGCTTAGTGTTGCTGAGCTTTATTCGCCAGCTTTATCAAGAGAAAGGCGAGCTAATGTCTGCAATTATCGATGGCGCGCTTATCAGACTGCGTCCAGTATTGATGACAGCCTTAGTCGCAGGTCTAGGTTTTGTGCCTATGGCACTGAATATAGGCACTGGTGCAGAAGTGCAGCGCCCAATTGCCACAGTAGTGATTGGCGGAATTATCTCATCGACCATTCTGACCTTGTTCGTGTTGCCAATTTTATATCGTATGGCGCACCAGCGTGGTGAGAATAAACACAAAGTTTCTGATGAGGCGGCGACTATCTAAGAGTTAACTCTTATCGCTAAAGAGCGACACAAATTGCTGGTCGCTCTAACTTAGCGTGAAGCTTGGTTGCAAAAGTAGGAGTTCAGTCCGCCAGTAAAACAAAAGCCCTGCATTGCAGGGCTTTTTTATGACTTCTAGATTGTGCCGATAGTACGTTTTTACTTACTTTGGGTCATCAGCCAGTTACTTAGTAAGCGTACGCCATGGCCTGTACCGCCAGCAGGAGTTACACCCACATCTTTTGCCGCCAATGCACTCCCCGCAATATCTAAATGCGCCCACTTAGTGTCGCCAGTGAACTGCTGTAAGAATACAGCTGCAGTGGTAGCCCCTGGGCCACCAAAGCCGGCGTTCTTCAGATCTGCAATTGGGCTTTTAAGTAAGTCATCGTATGCAAGTGGTAAGCGCCAAAGCTTTTCATCTACTGCTTTGCCAGAGAAAGTGAGCTCATCGACTAGAGTATCGTCGTCACTAAATACCGCAGTGTAGCGTTTACCGAGTGCGCGAACTTTAGAGCCGGTTAGGGTGGCAACATCAACCATAACTTGTGGCTTGTAGTATTCACGGGCGTACCACATGCCATCGGCTAAGATTAGGCGACCTTCTGCGTCGGTATTCAGTACTTCAACGCTTAAGCCTTCGGCTGTCATTAATACGTCGCCTGGGGCAAGTGCAGTTTCTGATACCATGTTAGCGGCCATTGGCATTACGGCAACGACGTTAACGTCGGCTTTTTGTAGTGCCATAGCCTTAACCGCACCAAGTACTGCAGCCGCTCCTGCCATGTCAGACTTCATGCGTGAGATAGAGTCGCCAGATGCCTTAATGTTGTAACCACCAGAGTCGAACGTGATACCTTTACCTACAAGCGCGATTGGGGCGTCGTCATTGCCTTCCCAGTGGGCAACTACTAGGCGAGAGCCTTCTAGAGAACCACGCCCAACAGCATGCAGTGCGCCCATACCTAGTTTGGCGATTTTCTTAGGCTCAAGAATGGTAATTTTAACGCCGAGTTTTTTAAGCTCCTTTGCTGCATTGGCAAAGTCTACCGGTGTCATTTCAGTTGGGGTTTCAGAGGTTAAGTCGCGGGCTAAGAATACGCCTTGCTCAATAGCTGCTAACTGAGTGTATAGCTTGTCAGTCGTTTTTGAATTGCTCACGTTCACTGTGTAATTCTTTTCGGCAAGCTTCTTTTCTGAGAAATACTTATCAAACTTATACGCACGCAGGTTAATGCCGTGAGCAAGCTCTGCAGCGAAGCTAGCGTTGCTGGTGGCATCGCTAATGCCATCGGTCAATACTTGAATGTCTTTTATTTCAATACCGTTAAAATGAGCAGTAATTTCTGCGCCAAGCTTATTCACTTCACCGGGAGTCAGCTCTGCTTGCTCACCTACACCGATCACTACAAGGCGCTTAGCATCAATGCCAATAGGCATTAAAATCTCAACGATTTGTTTCTTTTCGCCAGTGAACTCTTGCAGGGCTAGCGCATTGCTAATTTGCTGCTTTGATTGTTTATCTAGCTTACTAAGCGCGCTTGATGCTTGTTCGCCCGCTTGGAAGACCACTAAGGTGTCGATGTTGTTAGCTTGCTTTTCGACAAAATCAAATGTTTCAGCATTTGCAGAGAAGTTGGTTAATAGACCTAGGCTTAATGCACTGCTTAATAGGGTTTTCTTAGTTAGCATAATGTCCTCTATCGGGATTTAGTTCTGCGGTCATGTTTGCAAATATGCCGCAGCTTTAATTGTTGTAATGATACTGATTCTTCAATCTGCACTATGAGCCGTGCTCATGCTTTGTTGAGTCGCGGCGGGTGGTGCAATTTATCACTTTTCGAGTTAACAACTAAGTTAAAACTTGTTAGAAATTGTCACATGGTTTGCGAGTCTACAAGGTGAAAATTAGCCGAAGCTGAAAGCGCTGCATGGTTTGAGGTTTATTTGCTTGATTTACAAATGGAATGAATGCGATTTTTGATGGGGGCAATAGAAATAGCGGGGTACATATGAGGGTACATATAAAAGCAAAACGGGCCCTCAATTACTTGAGAGCCCGTTTTAATACAACACGTTAAGACGTTAGTCTTAGTTCATGCCGTAGAGTACGACTGGCTGTTTTGAGTGGTTTTCAATTGTCTTTTTTTTGCGGTATTTTTTCTTATTTATCAATAGCTAAAGATATTTTCGTGTCTTCATTGGTATTGGTGGGTTTTGGTTCCTATGGTTACATGGGGGTACATATGGGGGTACATGGAATTGGCCGTATTCCCACCCAAATGAGCCAAGATATCATGCTGTACGAAACTAGTTTGCGGGCACTAAATGGCAAGCATCAACCTCAATCTATCGAGCTTGCCGATGGTAAGGGTTTAGGTGTGCGAGTGTCTAAACTAGGGAAGATTCGTTTCCAGTACCGTTACAAAATCAATGGCAAAAATAAGCGCATGGATATTGGCGCTTACCCAGATTTATCACTCAGGCATGCTAGGGATGTTGCTGATGAGTGCCGCTCTTGGTTGGCTGAAGGCCATGACCCTAAAATAAAGCGCTGCATGGGTAGAGAGAAAACGCTAACGCCAGTGACAGTTAAGCAAGCGCTAGAGTATTGGATTGAGAATTATGCTAGAGATAATCGCGCTAATGTCGACAGAAATATCGCCCAATTTGAAAGGCATATATACCCCTACATTGGCCACTTCCCACTAGAGCAAACAGAGACTCGCCACTGGATTGATTGTTTTGACCGTATTCGACGTGGCATTGCTGGTAGACAAAAGCCCGCGCCTGTCGCTGCTGGACAAATTCTACAAAATGCCAAACAAGCATTACGCTTTTGTCGAGTAAGGCGCTATGCCATTAGTCGCGAACTGGATGATTTGATTGCTAGCGATGTGGGTAAAAAGCAACAGAAGAAAGATAGAGTGCTGACCGATGTTGAGTTGTACGACTTGATGGGCTCAATTGCAAACCGCAAAGGCACCTTTTATATGCGCTACCTATGTCGTTTACTCATTATTTTTGGCGCTCGCACACAAGAGCTAAGGTTATCGACCTTTGATGAATGGGACTTAGAGTTAAATCTATGGACAGTTCCTAAAGCGCATAGCAAAACCAATACGATTATTGTTAGGCCAATTCCCGCTAAAGTTAAGCCAATTATCGAGTTTTTATATAAACGCCATGGCGACTCTGGTTACCTTCTTGGCGAGCTAAAAAGTGGTGAGTCCGTTAGCGGTGCGGGTAGCTTAATCCACAAACGCCTTAAGCATAAAGAGTCTTGGTCATTGCATGACTTGCGAAGAACCTTCACGACCAAACTAAACGATTTGAGCGTAGCGCCTTATGTGGTTGAACAGCTGCTCGGTCACTCGTTAGGTGGCGTTATGTCTATCTATAATCGCAGTCAATATCTACCTGAGAAGTTAACTGCGCTTAATATGTGGTGTGAATGGTTAGAACTGCTAGTTAATCCTGCTGATAATGTTGTACTTATTGGCTCTGCGAGATACGGGTAACACTTCACTTTCCAAACGAACTCTCTTCTATAGCGTCATCTTGCCTCAGCATAGTGTGAACTAGATAACACTATGCTGTTTTCACTGGTTTTTATAGGTATCTGTTTGTATTTGCTATTTGCGACTTATCCACACTGATGAGGATTTTACGCACCCTCTGGCTATAGGATTGGTGGTATTGATTATGCTTATATTTACTCACATTTAGGTCGTGCGGGTAAACAATTTACCCCGTAAATATCAGTAGGATAATCATGTTACACAAAACACATTTGTACTCCATGAATGGAAAGGTTCAAGCAGTAACCAAAGTTTATCGTGACGGACTGGGGCTGGGTGCTAGAGTCTCTAAACAAGGCCGTATTCGATTCCAATTTCGCTACAAAATCAAAGGTAAAAATAAGCGTATAGATTTAGGTTACTTTCCTGATTTATCCCTCAAACAAGCTAGGGATGAAAGAGATAAATGCAGAGCTTGGTTAGCTGGTGGTCATGACCCTAAAGTTGCACGTGAAATGGCAAGGGATAAAACCTTAGAACCTGTGACGGTTAAAGAAGCCTTGGAGTATTGGATTGAAAAGTATGCGCGTGTGAAGCGAAAGAGCTTTAAAAAAATACGAGGTCAGTTTAACAAGCATATCTACTCCTATATCGGCCATTACCCTTTAGAGCAAACTAAAATCACTCATTGGCTTGATTGTTTTGACCGTATTAATACTGGTATTGAGGGTAAACAAAAGCCAGCGGCAGTTGCTGCAGGGCAAATACTACAGACTTGTAAGCAAGCCTTAAAATTCTGTCGTGTTCGAGGGTATGCAATAACTCATGAATTGGATGATCTTGTAGTGGGCGATGTTGGGAAGAAAGCAAAAGTAAAAGACAGAGTGCTTTCATATAGCGAACTAAAGGACGTATTGCAGTGGAGCCATGGACGCAAAGGCTCCTTTTATATGCGCTACCTGTGTTTATTGTTAATCGTGTTTGGTGCACGCACGCAGGAGGTTAGGCTCTCAACTATCGACGAATGGGATTTAGAAAATGACTTATGGACTGTGCCAAAACAGCACAGTAAAACGGGTGCAGTGATTGTTAGGCCGATACCGCAGCAAATAAAACCTGTTATTGCGTTACTGATTAAGCGCAATGCCAAACAAGGTTATCTACTAGGTAAGCTAAGAGAAGATACCAGTGTATGTAGCTCTGGCGGTGGGATTTGTGAAAGTTTAAAGCATATAGAGCGATGGACGCTTCATGACTTAAGAAGTACTTTCTCAACCATCCTAAATGACCTTGAGGTCGACTCACGAGTAGTGGATAAATTGATAGGCCATGTGATTAAGGGCTCAGAGAGACATTACAACCACAGTAAATACCTTAAGCAATCTGCAGCGGCACTGGATATGTGGTGTGAGTGGCTCGATAGGCTGGCAAACCCCATTGATAACGTGGTTGAGATTGATTTCGTAAAGGCGTGCTAAGCG
This sequence comes from Shewanella sairae, assembly GCF_023283535.1. Lineage (GTDB taxonomy): Bacteria > Pseudomonadota > Gammaproteobacteria > Enterobacterales > Shewanellaceae > Shewanella > Shewanella sairae. Next base: position 26,447 of record NZ_JAKILT010000029.1, read on the forward strand.
GTTATGATTAGTCACTTGGTCGTGGTGACTAATCATTAACACTTATTCAAGAGTTCAATTTAGATACCAAGTTAAAGATCATCTTTAACTCTTTAACTCTTTAACTCTTTAGGTGTTTATTAACGGCAAACTCTGCAAAATAAAGAGGGATGACTAGGTTAACTTGCTCAGTCGCTGGTGAGCCCTGAGTCCCCGTTAACTTAATCGTTTTATGTGGCTGACACTTGCCGATATAGGACTCCAGTGACCTCGCTCTAGTGCGTTTACCGCTTTTTACCTCAATAGGCACAATGCGGCCTTCATCATCAGCGATAATAAACTCTATTTCAGCTCGTGCATCACCCCATGAATATGTTGGGTCGATACCTTGGGCTGCAAACTCTTGTTGAACAAAGTTTTCGGCAACATAGCCCTTATACTCATAGCCCTGTTGCTTCACTTCTTTATAGCTAACGCCAAGCATGTGATTGAGCAGCCCGACATCAAACATAAAGAGTTTGACCATATTGTCTTTTTTATAAGCAGCTAACGGACTTTTAGGTGCGCCCTCTATAGGGTAGTTTTTCAATACTAATCGGCATTTATCTAACCAAGTAATGGCACTTTCTAGTTCACCATAGCGAGATTTTCGCTCATGAACGCCTTTAAACTTAAAGCGTTTCACAGATTCGTCTATTACAGCAGATAACTGAGAAGGCACATTATTAAATACCGCCTCAATGAGTCCTGTATCAACTTTGCCTGAGTACTTGCCAAAGTCTCGTTGATAGCCCGAAATCAAATCGGCTTGGATATCTGTCACTGCCTCAACACGCTTCAAAATACTATTGTCAGCCATCGTAAACCAAGTGCTAACAGCCTCAGGCATACCGCCTGTAAAATAGTAGTCGGTGAGTTTGTCGAAGAGTTTAGTGTGGGCGGCCGATGTACTCGCTTGTGCTTCAAACGCTTTAATCAGTGGTGCTTCATTAGAAGCGATTAAGAACTCATGAAAAGTGAGTGGTCGAAGGTTATGTTGCTCAACTTTACCCACGGGGAAAGTATTAAGTAAGCCGATATTTGAGCCACTAGCAGCAACGAACATATGCGATGCTTTTTCAGCAAAGTATTTTAGCGCTGTAACGGCGCGAGGACATTCGCCGATTTCATCTAAAATTAGCAAGTGGGTTTCTGGGTTGAAAGTCTCACCAGTTAATAACTCAATATTTGAAATAACGTCGTTAGGGTTAAGTGATTCAGCAAAAGCCTCAGCCATCTCTGGCGACTCAAGAAAATCAATGCGTAAAACCTGTTCAAATGTTTCGCCTAGCAGAGTTTGCAGCAGATAAGTTTTACCTGTTTGGCGAGCACCATCAATCAATAAGGGTTTACGCTCACTCTTGCCTTTCCACTGTAGTAGTTTATCGAGTAGTAACCTTTGCATAACCATTATTCCAATATCAAAGCGTATTCCAATTACACTTTAATGCGCATTAAAATGCAAGTTTTCACACTTTTATGCGCATAAAAGTGTGTTGTAGTGATTTTTTTGGCGCTTAAAAGTGCGGCGGTTATGGAGATGGGGATGGGTATAGATTATTTGAGTCAAATAAGGCAATAGAGTTATAAGAGCTCGTCGCGTGGTGCGTATATGTGAAACTGAAAACTTCAGCTAACCATCAAACAACTAAGCAAGCTTGATTGCTCCACCAGCAACAACACCGTAGAATCTGCCGCAATACACAGTTTAAGTATGGGGTAGGTAAACGTACCTAACCCATGCAGGCTTACGGCTCTTAGTTAAGGCAGCTCAATGACTAACAAACTCACTCTTCAAACGCTTGAATCTTTCTTGTGGGAAACCGCTGATATCTTGCGTGGCAATATGGATGCGTCTGAATTTAAAGACTACATCTTTGGCATGATGTTCCTTAAACGTCTGTCTGATGCGTTCGATGAAGAGCGTGAAAAGGTAGTGCAGTATTATCTCGATAAAGGTAAGTCACTAGAACAAGCCGAAGAGCTTAGTGAAGATGAAGATGAGTATGACAATACTTTCTTCATGCCAGCTAACGCCCGTTGGTCTGCGCTAAAAGATTTAAAGCACAACATTGGTGAGGCGCTTAATACCGCAGCCGAAGCGATTGAAGAACACAACTCAAGCCTTGAAGGCGTGCTTGTTACTATCGACTTTAACATCAAGAACAAGCTATCAGATAAGAAGCTACAAGACCTGATATCGCACTTTAATAAACACCGTCTGCGTAATGCCGACTTTGAACGCCCTGATATGTTGGGTACAGCTTACGAATACCTGATTAAGATGTTTGCCGACAGCGCGGGTAAAAAGGGTGGTGAATTCTATACCCCATCTGAAGTGGTACAGCTGCTGGTGGCACTGCTTAAGCCGCACGCGGGTATGCGTATTTACGATCCAACCTCTGGTTCGGGCGGTATGCTAGTGCAAACCCGTAACTACCTTGCCAGCCATGGCGAGAACGCAGCTAACTTGTCGCTGTTTGGGCAAGAGATGAACCTGAACACATGGGCAATCTGTAAGATGAACATGTTCTTGCATGGGGTGCACAGTGCTGATATTCGAAAGGGCGACACCCTGCGCGAACCTAGGCACACCCAAGGTGGTGAGCTAATGCACTTTGACCGCGTTATCGCAAACCCACCTTTCTCACTTAAAAAGTGGGGCAAGGATGAATGCGACAATGATGGCTTTGGGCGCTTCCCCTACGGCACACCGCCAAAAGATGCGGGTGACTTAGCCTTCGTTCAGCACATGATAGCCAGTACCAACAGTGAAGGTATGGTGGGCGTTGTTATGCCACATGGGGTGTTATTCCGCGGCTCAAGCGAGAAAGCCATTCGCCAAGGCATATTACAAGATGACCTGCTTGAAGCGGTTGTCGGTCTGCCATCGGGCTTATTCTACGGTACGGGCATTCCTGCATGCCTACTTATCATCAATAAGCAAAAGCCAGAGCAGCGCAAAGGCAAAGTGCTGTTTATCAACAGTGAGCTTGAGTTTGAAGAGGGCAAGAACCAAAACAAACTGCGTCCGCAAGATATCGCCAAGATTGTTGCAACCTTCGACAATTACACAGAACAGTCACGTTACTCAAAAGTGGTTGAGCTAAGCGAGATTGCTGATAACGATTACAACCTCAACATTCGCCGTTATGCCGACACCTCGCCACCAGCAGAGATCTTCGATGTGCGCGCCATTTTGCACGGCGGCATTCCGGTGCGTGAAGTGGAAGATGAGTACATTCAGCAAGAGATCCTCAAAGGCTTCGATGTCTCGGCTGTGTTCGATAAAGCCAATGATGGCTATTACGCATTTAAAGCCGAAATCGAGACCAAAGAACAGATCCGCTCGCTTGTAGAAAAGAGTGTTGAGAAAAGTGTTGAAAACAGCCTTGAGCGAGTAGAGAGTTCAGAGCAAGCGTCCGCGACGGCTCTTGTATTAGGTGAGCAAGCGCCTGCGGCTACTATCATTAGTCAGCTAGAGCGCTGGTGGGACAAGTACCAAGTATCACTGCACCAGCTTGATGCTGAAGTCGCGACAGCAGAGCAGGTGATGCAAGGCTACTTGAAGGAGCTGGGTTATGATGTGCAGGAAGCACAAGTGCCGCGAGCGAATGGATGCGCAGGAGCGGTTGAGTAATGGTTACCTTTAATGCGATTCCTGAAGATTGGGGTTTTCAACCTATAGGTGATTATGTTGAAAAGATGGTGGGCGGCGCTCCCTTGAAACCGAGTGACTTTTCAACTTCTGGCGTGAGAGTTATACCTAAAAAAGCTGTTCAGTTTGGTGGGAAAATTCATTTTGATATTAAGACATTCTGTACAAGTGAATTTGCTGAAAGTAATAAAAGAAATGTGGTTGATAATCAATTTCTGATTACAACATTAAGAGATCTTGTTCCATCAGGACCGACAATTGGAGTTATAGGTGTTTTGAGTGAAAAAGGTTCATTTATCCTTGCTCAAGGGGTATACGGCTTAAAAACGAAAAACGTAGATGATGGATATTTAGCGCAAGTCTCAAATACTTCGTGGTATCGGGGTGAAATGAGAAAAGTCTTTGTGGGGAGTACTCAGGTTCATATCAGAAATCAAGAGTTTCTGGATGTCAAAATCCCATTCCCTGAACAGCAAAAGATTGCTGCGATTTTGACGTCAGTGGATGAGGTGATTGAAAAGACCCAAGCGCAAATTGATAAGCTTAAAGACCTTAAAACCGCCATGATGCAAGAGCTGCTGCTTCCTTCTGAAAAGAGTGGTGTTGGCACTAAGCAAAGCGCAGCGGCACTTAGTAATAGCGAGAGATACATCCCGCACACCGAGTTTAAAGACTCACCCGTCGGCAGAATCCCGAAGAGCTGGGGGGTTGTACCGCTTGAGAGTCTTGTTAAAGCGGACAAGAAGATTACATATGGAATTGTTCAGGCAGGTCCACATTGTGAAGGTGGGGTTCCGTATATTCGAGTGTCAGATATGAGTTCAAGGCACTTAACTAAGAAGGGAATGCTTCTAACATCTTCTGACATTGCTAAAAAATATGAGCGTTCAGCTGTTTGTGCTGGTGATATTGTTTATGCGCTTAGGGGGATGATAGGTCATGTGCACATAGTGCCAAGTGAGCTTGAAGGTGCGAACTTAACTCAAGGGACTGCAAGAATATCCCCGAGTGAAGCAATCAATACTAATTACCTTCTATGGGCAATGCGTTCCCCCTATGTAACTTTACAAAATGAGCTTGAAGCAAAGGGCTCAACTTTTAAAGAAGTTACGCTCGCTAGTTTACGGAAAATGCAGATTGCAGTGCCTTCTGACAGTGAGCAACAATTTATTAGTGCAACCCTTTCTAGTATTGAATTAAAGATTTTTGCTGTTGAGGATAAGTTAGAGCAATCAAAATTGCTTAAAAAAGCCCTGATGCAAGATCTGCTAACGGGCAAGGTGCGGGTCAAGCTTGATTAAAGGCTACAGCTAACATGATGAAGGCGCACCCTATGAGCGCTTTCTTCGTAAACAACCGCAGGTAACTTTCTCTAATTCGGTTTTTAACTCTGTCTTTAATGAGCTTGAGTAAAGCGTCATCAAGTGCACAGTCACAAAATAGGCAGTTGCTTATGTTGAAAGTGTCGAGAGTCTAGGGACTGCGCACTTAGTTGGAGAGAAATAGCTGGGTAGAAAGAGTTGGATAGAAATAGCAGGCTAAAAATAGCTAGATAAAAACAAAAGTACAAAACAAAGGATAACTATGAGCAAGCAACCGCGTACAGAGCCAACCGTGGCGACATCAGTAGAGGCGTCAGCAGATTCATCTGCTAATAAAAGCAGTGCGACTTTATTGGTTGCCGTACGTGAGTTGCTCAGCCAAAGCCGCCAGCAGTTACAATATGCAGTCAACAGCACTATGGTGCTCACTTACTGGCAAGTCGGTTGCTTGATTGTTGAAGATGAACAGCAAGGCGAAGCGCGAGCCGAGTATGGCAAGCAGGTGTTACAGCTGTTATCTACCGAATTAACTGCTGAGTTTGGTAAGGGGTTTGATGTTCGAAATTTGCGTAATATGCGCATGTTTTATCAAACCTTCCCAATTCGGGACGCACTGCGTACCGAATTGAGCTGGACACATTATCGGGCGTTGCTGCGTGTCGAGCAGCCAACGGCAAGGCAGTGGTATCTCGAAGAAGCCATAAACCAAGGGTGGTCGGCGCGAGCGTTAGATAGACAAATAGGTGCCTTGTATTATGAGCGTTTATTGTCGAGCAAAGACAGAGCGCCCGTAGAGCTAGAAGCGCAGCAAAAAACCTCAGCACTTAGCGTGACAGCCAAAGATTATCTACGCGACCCGTATATATTCGACTTCTTAAACTTACCCCTGCAATCGTTAGTAGAAAGCGAGGTCGAACAAGGGCTGATTGATAATCTACAGCACTTCTTACTGGAACTAGGTAAAGGCTTTGCGTTTGTTGAACGTCAGCAGCGGATCAGTACCGATGATCAAGATTTCTACCTCGATTTGGTGTTCTACAACTTCAAGCTGAAATGCTTTTTGCTGGTGGATCTAAAAATTGGCAAGCTCAGTCATCAAGATGTTGGGCAAATGGATACCTATGTGCGGATCTACGACCAATTGAAGAAAGAGCCTGATGATAATCCGACTATCGGTTTGATTCTGTGCAGCCAAAAAAGTGAAGCGGTAGCCAAGTATTCGGTACTCGCCGATGGTAAGCAGCTGTTTGCTTCCAAATATCTCGCCTACTTACCCACGGAAGAAGAGCTGCGAATTGAGCTTGAGCGAGAACGTCAACAGTTGTTAGAACAGTAAGACTGGTTATCGATAACATATAAAGGATTAATATGTTTAAGCCCAATAAAGATGGCAAGTATGTTTTTCCCAATGCGGATTATGCGAGTATTTTCTTGCCGTCGGTGGCTTCAATTGCAACTCTCTTAGACCTGCCCAAAAACCTTAGCCAACAAGTCACTTACTTTGAATCCACCTACGATATCGACTCCCAGATAAGCCGCTCTTCAAAAGCCAGTCTAACTTCGGTCGGGGTAGGCAAGGCGACAGTGAATAAGTTGTTTAAGATGGCTAGTAACCTAGCAGTGCCATTCGAGTCATTGCTGAAACTTGCAAAGTTAAGAAAAAGCATACGTGCGGATAAGGTGGGATCGAATGCAGGTGATTGGCATGCACTTTTTGAAGGTGCTAGTTTATCGACTATTGATAGTGAGTTTCTGTGGTTAGCCAGAGGTTTTAATGATCGCGCAAAAGCTGACTACCTTATGGTTAAAACCATTAAAAAAAAGATTAAGGCAGGTGTCATAGATAAAGATGACAGTAGTGCTATTTGGCAAGAACAGCTTCTAACTTGGCAGCAGCACAGCCTTGTTCCTGTCGAGCAACTAGAGATTTATAGCCACTATGCGAGCGATCTTGGCGCTATTGAACGAGAACAAACCTCAACTTTTTTTAGTGTATTAGAAGCCGTCGCCCATTTACATTTCGATTTTTATCTAACTGCAGTTGCTTATTATGAAGTTGGTTTGATTTCATACTATCAGCGTCTCGGTAAGATTAATGATGCAGGCAGTGAAGTCAGCGTATTCACTAGAGTTATAGCTACCTGGACTGGTGAGGGGCATCAATGTACTTGCTATGGAGCTGTATTGAATGAGCTCAAGCGTCTAGTTTCAAAAGGTGGAGCAGAGGTCGGCTGGCGTAAACTTGCGACATTTATTTCGATTGATGATTCATCTGACAGTGCTGAAAGCCTTGCTGATAGACAATACAAGCAACTTAAAGGCTGGCGTAATGGTGATAACCTACCTTCATGGGGGCGATTAGATAAGTTTGTAACATCGGCCTTTCAGTTCCATGGCAATTATGATGTCGATGCAATGCTCGTTTATTTTCGTATCGCAAGAGCGTTGGACATTAAAGTGAATCGGTGGGCTATGCAATCAAATAACTTGGAAGCCCTCTCCATTTGGAAAAGAGCATTAGCTCGGTATCCTGAGTATTTGAAACATTACCGACAAAAAATGCCGGATTCAAGCTCAGTTGATGACTTAGCTCGGTAGCTAAGTCATTTGTTTAATCGTTAAGACTAATCATCGAGCTGCTCTTGCCAATCTTCAGGTCGTTCATCTTCGCCGCGACTTCCCCAATACTCGTCATTATTAGGGTTAAGTTGGTTAGCATGATTATCATCGTCATGTTTTGACATGTTACTTACCTCCCTGTTTTTCACTATTGATATTTTTAGCGGCGGCGCTTGAAGCTCTTGATGCCACACTTCCTTTAGGAACCGAACCACCATTTTGCTTAGCCGTTGCACTTTGAATGCGAGCGGCTGCTTGAGGTGTCATTGGTGTTTTGTTATTACTCATTTTGAATCTCCAATTTGAAAGTTATGTTGGTAGAAGCCTCTGCCAACGCCGGGAATAATGCCTGAGTAATTTGCTGCTGCAGTGGGGGGGAAATTGTCCAAATTGCAATTATTTGAAAGTTTTTAAAATCCTGAGAGCTGTTTAGCTTTCTCGGTGTTGAACTGTGTGTAATATTGCTTATCGATAATAAGGAATTGAAGTTAAGGGACTATTCATATGCTAAAAGCGATTCTGCACGGTAAGGCTGGGCGCATTGACCACAACGAAGGTGAGTCGGTCAGTTGGTCTAGCTTATTTAAAGCCCGTGAAGATCTGCTTACCTCCACGGTATTTGAGCGTTTTGCTTATTTGTCTTGCTCCCTGCAGGGCTCCCTGCTTACGCAGTGTTTCAAAAATTACCATGGCGTGATCCCAGATAGCTTTGGTGAGTTTGAAGGGATTACTTATTGGCCTCGATTTACTCATGAGCATGAGGCTGGCAGTAACGAAGTAGAACCCGACTTAATCATCCACTTTGACCAATGCAATATCATCGTTGAGGTCAAGCCACCAGCAGGTGGAGATCAATACTTTGGTCAATGGAAGAAAGAAGTTGAGTCATTTCTGCAATCTGACGGCGACCAAGATAAGCCTTTGTACTTTCTTGCTATTGGGCGCATAGGGCAGGCTGATGCTAAGTGCTGGGCAGGGGAGTTGTTACAGTATTTTGATGAGCTAAAAGGTTTGGCTGCTTTGGAGTGGAAGGAAGTTAGCTCCTATATAATGGGACTCACTTATGTAGGCAATTCTGCGCCTGAGCTATCTATTACCCAACAAGACAGGCGTATTTTATTGGACATATTGGAAGGGCTAAGCCTTTATGGCTTGCAAACTTCTCCCTTCAAATGGTCGCAGTTTAATCCTTACCCTTTGCCTAAGTTGACTCTAGAGCATCGCTTATTACAGTCTATTTCTCTTAACGCTGCGAATATCGCCGTAGCTCCTCCGTCGATGAGTGAGCTACTGGCTAATAAGTTTCAACCTCTCGACTTGCAGTCGATTCAACCTTATCTAAAGAACGATATAAAGGATTAGTCATGATTAACGAAATGGATGAACTCTTTTCTCAAGTTCGCACCGCGCACCGTCTACTCGCTGCGTATTATCAACGCTTGCTGCCTACCATTGAACAGATTGCACTCGAAGCGGATACAGAGTTTTATTTTTGGAAGCCACAGTGCTTTTCTGCGCCGGGACAAAGTAACTCAAATCCGTTTAAAAAGTGGCAGTGGGATCTGCTCCCCGCTGTAGTGACGCGTTATGTTTTCAAGAACGTAAACGAGCTGAAAACAGTGACGAAGGGTGATTATATTCTTGAGTTTATTGTGATCAATGACTCGGGTGTCAACGATGAGCAGTGCAGTGGACAGCCAGATGCTTTAAACCTAAAAGTGGCTGTCGCTGATGCTAAAAGTGTCTTAAGAGTTGCCATTTATCGAGCGCTTGAAGATGTGGATGCGGGCTTTTATCAGGAGTGGGAAGCTGGACGTTACCCTGATTACAGTGATGGCGTTGATATTGAAATTGACAATAAATTTGCAAAATATGGCTTTGAAATACCATTAGAGTCGTTAATGACTGAATGCGGTGTCGCTTCAATAAAAGAGACGATAGAGCATTATCTAGCTAAGACCAAGCAAGTAGAGTTACCCGCTCATAAAAGTGAGTCCTGAAGATAAATGCAAAACGATGAATTTAACAAAGTAGAAGCCCCTGCAATTGAGCAGTTGGTAAGCCTAGGTTGGCGATATATTCCTGGTAAGGCGCTTTCCCCAGACCATGTAACTCTTGATGGGCATCCGGAGCGAACTTATCTACGTGATGTGGTGTTGGTTAAGCGTCTTGAAGCTGCCATAAAGCGGATTAACCCTTGGATAAGTGATGAGAACCTACGTAAGGTCTCACGTGAAGTCACCCATCCGAGCTTTGCGGGCTTAATGGAATACAATCACGCCTTTTATCAAACCTTGGTGAGCTATCTATCGGTTGAGCAGGACTTAGGTAAGGGACGTAAAGGGCAAACGGTAAAGCTGGTGGACTTTGAGCGACCTGAAAACAACGAGTTTGTCTGTACAAACCAGTTCAAGGTTGAAGGCGTTAATCAGAAGATTATTCCTGACATTATCTGCTTTGTTAATGGTATCCCGCTTGCTGTGATTGAGTGTAAGTCGCCTTATATCTCAAGCCCTATGAGTGAGGGCATCAATCAGTTACGTCGTTATGCAAACTTGCGCCACAGTGAAGATGATGAAGGCGCTGAAAAGCTGTTCTGGTATAACCAACTCATGGTGTCGACCTGTCGAGACCAAGCTAAAGTTGGCACCATCAGCTCAAGCGCGCAGCATTATGGTGATTGGAAGGATGCTTTCCCCTTCTCTGATAAACAAATAGCTGATGAACAGCTCTCGCAGCAATTATTGCAGAGTAACGTAATAGGTTTACATTCTCGTATTGAGATTGAATTACCTGAAGATGCGCTGTCTAATGCTGTAGATAGTGACCTTGGTTCTGAAGCAGAACTGCAGCAAGTGGCAGAGCCTTCAGCTAAATATCAACAGCCATTAGCTCAGTACGATAAGCCACCAGCTAGCTATGAAACTCTAACCCATGTGACTGCGCAGCAGCGATTGCTTGCGGGTATGTTCAGTACGGCTAACTTTCTCGATATTCTGCAAAACTTCATTCTGTTTGAAACTGATGATGGTCGCATGATTAAGAAAGTGGCGCGTTATCAGCAATATCGTGCAGTGAATAAGGTCATTGAGCGCCTTAAGAGTGGTACTGATAGAAAAGAGAAGTCTGGTGTTGTTTGGCACACTCAAGGTAGTGGTAAATCGCTCACGATGGTGATGCTAGCGGTGAAGATGCGCCGTGACCCAGAGCTTAAACAATACAAGTTGGTGTTTATTACCGACCGTACTCAGCTTGACGAACAGCTTTCTAATACCTTCCGTGATGCTCAGGGTGAAACCGTCTATAACGCGGGCTCTGTAGCTCAGTTGAAAGAGCTGCTTAAGAAAGATAGCTCTGATCTTGTTACTGCCATGGTACAGAAGTTCTCCGATTTAGAGAAAGAGACGGAAAAAGAGCAAACAAAGCAAAAAGGCGTTGCTGCAGGTTTTACCGATCTTAACCCTAGCGACAAGATTATTGTGCTTGCTGATGAAGCGCACCGAACACAATTTGGTGGCTTGGCTATGACCATTAATGCGGCATTGCCTAATGCGCCAAAGATAGGCTTCACTGGTACGCCATTACTCAAGACCCAGAAGATGGGGCAAGCCTTCGGTGGTTATATCGATGAATACAAGATTAACCAAGCGGTAGAAGATGGTGCAACGGTTAAACTGTTGTACGAAGGGCGTGAAGTGATCTCTGAAGTTGCAGGGGAGTCACTGGATAAGCTGTTTGAAGAATACTTTGGTGAATACACTGCAGAAGAGCAGCGTGAAATCAAAAAGAAATATGGTGTAGAACGTGCTGTAAGGGAAGCGCCTGCCCGTATTCGTTGGGTGTGTATCGATCTGCTTAAGCACTATAGAGAACATATTCGCCCCGATGGTTTTAAAGCCATGATAGTGGTGGGAAGTCGCCATGCGGCAGCCATTTTTAAGCAGACCTTAGATGAGCTGGGAGCGCCGCCATCTGAAGTGATTATCTCTGGCGACCATAACGATAAAGCTTATATCGCTAAATACACAGATAAGGTTCATCAGAAGAAAGTTATTAGCAACTTCAAAAAGCCTTTCGGTATCGATAAGCAGGGTACTGAAGAGAAGAATAAGAAGTTTGATAATACCGCCTTTCTTATCGTTAAAGACATGCTGCTAACGGGCTTCGATGCGCCGATTGCGCAGGTAATGTATATCGACCGTAAGCTGCAAGACCATACTTTGATGCAAGCCATTGCCCGTGTGAACCGTACTTACAAAGGTAAAAACTGTGGCTATGTCGTCGATTATTATGGCTTGGCGACTCATCTAACCGAAGCTTTAGATCTGTTTAGTAGTGAGGATGTTGAGGGAACGATTCAAAGCCTGAAAGATGAGATCCCTAAATTAAAGGCTAAGCATACCCGTGCTATGTCTTTCTTCAAGGACGTAAAGAGCCGCGATATTGATGAGTGTGTACTGCTTTTAAAAGACGAGGCTGTTCGTGCCCAATTTGATATGGCATTTAAGCAGTTTGCCAAGCAGCTTAATGTGATTTTACCTGATGCCGCAGCAGCACCTTTCATCCCAGATATGAAGTTACTGGGTAAAATCCATAACGCATCTAAAACTCTATACCGCGACGCAGGCTTGGATATGCGTGAAGTTGGTGAGAAAGTTAGGCAGCTGGTGGATGAGCATATTCTGAGTACTGGAGTTGATCCTAAAATCCCACCTGTTGACCTATTGGCTGCTAACTTCAAAGAGAGCATTAAGCCTACTAAGTCTGATGAGTCTAAGGCATCAGAAATCGAGAGCGCGATTAAGCACCATATTACGATTAACCTTGATGAAGACCCTGAATACTATCGCTCGTTGAGTTTGCGTCTACGCGATATTATTGAAAAGACCCATGGTAAGTGGGCGCAACAGCTAGAACTGCTTTTTGAGTTTGCAGGCGATATCAGTAGTGCCCACCAGCAAGCCGCTCAAGATGTTGGCTTAAGCGAAACAGAGTTTGCGTTCTACGGTATTTTGATGGCTGAAGTGACTCAAGTCAGTGACGGTGATGTGATTGATGAAGCCGTTCACGATGCTATTAAGGCAATGACACAAACCTTAGTCGCTATGCTGGATGAAGCGACCGATATCATCGACTTCTTCAATAAGGGCGATGAGGTTAAGCGTATGCAGAAAGAGATTAAACGTGCCGTGTTAGATCAACCTTTCGCCAACCAAGATATCGCAAAAAGTAAGGCACTCGTTGGTGTTCTGCAAGACCGCTTTATGGAATTGGCGAAAACCAAGTTCGGAAGTAAAGAGTTCGGGAATAAGTAACGGTGAAGGCAGTGAAACCTGAGCAAGTTGAAGTTAAAGGACTCTGTGTGGATGTTGTTCGTACCAGCAGAACCAAAACAGCCTCGATTAAAGTCGATGATGGTTTGGTTTCTGTAGTGGTGCCTAAAGCATTAGATATTGAGCGTATTCAGCAGCTGGTGGCTGACAAGTATCTTTGGATAATCCAAAAGATTGCACTGCATGAAGCTTCAAAGCCTGCCAGTGATAGAGAGTTTATCTCTGGAGAGGCCTACGCCTATCTAGGGCGTAATTATCGCCTCAAGGTAGTAGCAGGAGCTTATAGCCCCGTAAAGCTTATCCAAGGGCGCTTGGTGGCTACGCTACCTGATGGCGTTAAGCGTAGTAATTTAGTCCGAGATGCAGTGATCCGTTGGTACAAGCTCAACGCCTTACGCAAGATTAAAGAGAAGGTGAGGCGCTACTCAAAGGTTATGGGCTTAGAGCCTAAATCTATCGGTATCAAAACATTTAAGAGCCGTTGGGGTAGCTGTAGTCCTAAGGGGGAACTCGATTTTAATTGGGTTATCGTGATGGCTCCCAATCGTGTTGTGGATTACGTGGTGATCCATGAGCTGTGCCATCTGAAACAGCTCGACCATTCCCCCAAGTTTTGGAAAGAAGTAGAGCGAGTCATGCCTGATTATGCCGAGCACAAAGAGTGGCTCAAAGTGAACTTAGGGAAGTTGGTTGTTTAGTTTGTCATCGAGTAACTTTATAAAAGGTGACGAGTGCTGTAGACGCATAAAAAATAAAGACTTTTAATTTTTTTTGAAGATATCATTTAAATAATTATAAATGAAGAATGCTAAGGAAAGCCCATGGGTAATCTAATTGAATTGAACCTTAATAAAATTGATTTTGAAGATAGTTATGAAAATGCTGGATTATGGCAAAGCCTTGCAGGAAAAGATCTACATCGTAATTTAAAAGCAATTACAAAGCAGGCTGTTCAGTATTCAGAGAAAAGGAAAGCTGATAAAGGTGCTGAACCTATTCAGTTGCACGATACTATCTTTGTTAGCGGTGGAAGAGGTGCTGGCAAGACCGTTTTTCTAAAAAATGCTAAAAAAATCTGGGATACACACTCCAAATGTGATGATGGGAAACTGCATTTTTGCTCTACAATTGACCCTACATTATTGATTGATCATGACAATTTCACTAACGTAGTCGTTGCTCATTTATACAACGAAATAGAAACTGAATTTAGTAAAAGAAAATTTGGACACGAAGAGCTAAAGTCAAAGTTTTATATACGATTAAAACAACTTGCTGAAGCGCTTGGTCAAGAGAGTGAGTATGAAGATAGAGTAGGTATCGACCGCATTATTAAGTATCGCTCTGGCATACAGGTTGAGCGTTTTTTTCATGACTTTGTGGAAATTTGTATACAAATATTAGATGTAGACGCAATTGTTGTTCCGATTGATGACGTAGATATGGCTTTAAAGCGTGCATTTGAGGTTTTAGATGTTGTGCGTAGAATGTTAGGCTGCCCATTTATCATACCTATAGTGAGTGGCGATCAGAGTCTCTATCAACATATGGTTAAGCAGCACTTTGTTAATGACACTGGTTCTGCATTTTATAAATTTGAGGCATATTCAGACGAAGCAAGGAAAGGTATTGAGCTTGCTACGAAATTACAAGATTCATATTTAACCAAAGTTTTTCCTAACCAGCACCGAATATCTCTTCTTCCTGCTTCGCATCTTTTACCAATGCTTAAAATTCTAGAAGGGGAAGGCTCGTCCCTTGAAGAGGTATCATTTCAGCAGTATGTAGATAAAATAAAGATTACTTTCTTTGGGTTAACTAATGGACAAGAGAAAAGTACAGATTTTCCATTACCAGCGAACTCTAGAGAGGTTGTTCAGTTAATAAGATTACTACCACCATCAAAATTGAAAAAAAGCTTTTCATGGCAGGAGTGGGAGTCGTTTAGGATATGGGCGCTTTCAAAAAAACATGGTGCTGCGTACACGAATGCTGATGCAGCTCAAGCTTTATCAAGAGCCACTGATCCAAATGATATGAGATTGAGTCGTTTATTGCCATTTTCTCCCAAAAATCAAGCAAGCTTAGGGTTATCTTGGGCTAACAAAAATTTTTATGCAGAGCAGTTGGAAGCCATCGAATATTTCAAACAGGATGAAACAACTAAAACTAATTGTTTTATTTTAGATGGCGCTATAGATAAATGTGTTTTGCGCAGTATGCCTCCGCTCGAAATGCATACTCGAAGAATGACCTTATCTGGCAATGCTATTAAAGACGAGCTTGAAAATAATACGGCTCTTTATAACTTGTATACATATAAGGATTACTATGGTGCTCAGGGCAATCAAATACACAAAGTGTTTTTCAGTAGAGCATTTGAGTTATTAGCAACATCTTTGTTAATGCCATCAAATCCTGCTAATAGTGAAGAGTTTAAAGCTGTCTGGTTTGACTTGATTAATAATATGGTGGATGAGCCTCCGTTTTACAGTATTCATGCGATTAACCCAACTAGATATACTTCTAATGAGGAGTCTTTTGCAAGCACTTCTGAGGCAGAACAAGCAGAAGAGCCAAGGATTGATAATTTTCAATTTTCGGTAACTTTTTCTGAGGAGCTATTCGAGTGGGCAACCACCCATCGAAATACTTTATTGTTGTTAGAGAAAGAGAGTTTAATTCCTTTATTACACGCAGTATTTAATAAGGTTTTTACGCAGCTACATTTGCTTCGAGAGTCTCATGGTAAATTGGATAATCGTTTAGATAAAGAGCATCTAAGTGACTCTACTCGCCGTTTTGAGTACATAGTGGTTAATGCATTTGCTAGTTTTTTAAAGAAGTCTCATGTCGTCAAGTCAAATGTAGCAAGTAGTGCAGCGTTGAACACAATTAGAAACCATTCAAAATTTATTCGTACTGAGCATGTGTTTACAAGAAATGTTGGCTCTTTTGTCAATCTTGTCACAGGGATTGCTCATTCTGCTGAACAGGAAGGGGATGCTGAGGGGGAAATAGCTGGTAGGTTGATTGCGGCTATTTGGGATCACCCTATTTTTAGAGCAAACAACTCTAAAGAAGACTGTTTAACCCCAAGAGCACCGTTTGTTTATATTAAACCATTAGAGTTTGATGACTTAAATAAGAATATCGACAACCAGAAATTAGAATCTTCCAAAAGAGTGAGAAGATCCTTACCGGAAACATTAGAGCTGGCTAGAAGTAAAGGGTTTGAAAGTTCGAAGGATATTTTAGACTTTATTTCTAATAACCCCAATGGTGATGTCGCGCAAGAAATTAAAGGTCAGATGATACAAGAAATTAATAAAAATAAATTTAAATTATCTGAATTAGCTGTGGTTTATCAAAATATATGCAAATGGTTAGATATAAACTTGGAAAACCATAATGATAACAATTGATATTCAGTGGCTAGTTCCAGTTGTACTGCTTAGTTCTGATCGATTATTAGACGTTGGGTTGCAATCAAGTAACCCTGAAGATCAAATAAATACAACTAAGAAATTAAAGAATCATTTAGCTTTAGCGCTACAGGATTATCAGTGTTATCTGGAAACGCCTTTACGTAAAGAAGATGTCGAATTTGCTTTAGGGAATTGGTTAGACGATGAAAACAATATAGATATAAATATCATTTTAGAAAAAATGTACCGATATTTTCTAGATTGGTGCGGCGACCATTTTGAAGTTAAACCTGAAAGACTTGAAGAGTGGTTATCCGTAGTTGCTATGTTGGATCCAGCATGGATTATTGGTTTTGGGTATGTAGAGCTTTTAAAGGGCCATATTCTAGGTTTAGAACAGTTGTATGGCGTTATTGAGCATCAATGTCCTTCTGCTTTGCCTAAACGTTTTGATGGTAAACCGGTCGCTGATAATCATGTCCATTTAAATGGACATGGTCATAACTCATTATCTTTGGTGGATTTTGCTTTGTATCTAACAAAGAAGCCTGAAACAAAGCGTTGTAAATGGCCATACCGGCAAGAATGCAGTTTATTTAATAGTGAAAAATTAGATTTAACTCTGTTACCTGTAATGGTTAATCAACTTTTCTCATCTTTGGTGAAGGAACATTGGGGCGAAAGTGACTTTGGTATTCCAAATTGGGGCGATCTTGAATTCGTACAATTCAATACAGATATTCTCGTAACATTAGAGATGCAGGAAGCGAAAACGCAAGCACAATCACTGTTGGCTAGTAGTCACTTAATTCAGGTCTCTGAACCTGTCCGATGGTTAATACTTCCAATTGCTGTAATGTTGGAAAGTCGCGACCTAGGTCTAGAATATACTAAAAAGCTAACAGCTTTTATACGAGCATGTAATTTACTAAGGAATTACATGGTTGTTTCTGGAGTGGGGTTAGGTCGCTTTGTTGATTACTTTTCTTTTAAGCTACGAAAACCTACGGGTGCAAACCTTAGCTATAAAGCTCACTCTTTATCGCATGATTTTTCAGCTAGCACTTATCGAGAATTTCGAGGTTCTCCAAATCTTGTTGTTCATGAAAAGTGGAAAAAAAATAAGTCTAATTTTAAATTATTGCCGAAAGAATTAACTCAATTTGCGAATGAGCTAACATCAAAAAACCTAGATGCACGCAGTCATTTTGTCATTCATTTTGCTCGTGGTTACTCGACGTTAGCTCGTCAAGGAGACCAATATCAGCTAGCTTACAGGGGGCAGTTATTAACACAGGTTAGGAAACTACAGCAATTCTTTAGTTCAACGACTTATAGTGATATTGCACTCCATTCAGACTCAGACTCAGACTCTACATATGCGGACTTAAGAGCTTTAGTTCGTGGCTTTGATGTGGCTGGTAACGAGAATGAGTTACCAATAGAAGTATTTGCTCCCACATTAAGAGTTTTGCGTGCAGGAAAGCATGAGCATCAATCTAAATATGATAGTCGTTTACGTCAGCCATTTTTAACTATTCATGCAGGGGAAGATTATGGACATTTACTTTCAGGCTTACGTGCTATTGATGAAGCCGTTCAATTTTGTAACTTTAAGGCTGGTGACCGTTTAGGGCACGGATTAGCATTAGGGGTCGATGTCTATGATTGGGCGAGGAAGCAGCAACGTGTGTACCTCACTGCTGGTCAGCATCTAGATAATTTAGTGTGGTTTTATTTTCAAGCTTTAGAGGTTGCTCAGCATCAATCTGAATTTAACCCTATTTTGTCTATTCTTGAGAATAAGATACATCGTTGGTCAGGCTATATTTTCGGTGATGAAATTAAAGCTACACCTTCTGATTTATATCAAGCTTGGAAACTAAGACGTAATTGTCCTTTAATGCAGACTTTGCCAAATCAAGCTGCTGGCTCAGAATGGGAACTGTGGGTTCCTGACATGCTTTATTTAGAAAAAAATAAATCTAGTGTGGCAGTTAGAGTTTGGCAGCGCTACCTAAATAAAGAGCTTTTTAGAGACTCTGTGGGGTCTTTACGATGCGATGATATTGTCACTATAGATTGTCGTAATTTAACTCATCGGAATGAAGATGAAGATGCACTGTGTGACACTTTATCTAGGGCTGAGTTACGATTAATGCATGCAATACAAGATTTACTCATTGAGCGATATAGCAAGCGCCAAGTTGTTTTGGAAGCATGCCCCACTTCTAATATCTTTATAGGTCGATTCAAACGATATGTAGAGCATCCCATTTTTAGGTGGAATCCTCCTATTGCTGATTGGCTTCAACCCGGGGGGAGGTTTAATACTTTTGGGATCAGAAAAGGACCGATTAATGTTTGTATAAACACTGACGATGCAGGACTTATGCCCACAACTATTGAAAATGAACATCGAATCCTAAAACAAACAGCAATTTCAGAGTTGGATGTTGGTTGCTTTGATGCAGATATGTGGGTTGATAGGATTAGACAGATTGGTGTTGATTTATTTAAATCTAATCACCTTGACTGGATCAATAGCACTATTCGTTCAAACCGTTGTTAGAATGCTAAATCTTGTAACCGCTCGTAAGCGACTTTCATGACGTTAATCGCTGCAGTCTCAGGTTCAGCATATTCGGAGTGATCACAAAAAAGTGATCACTCTTACCTCTCTTAGCTAATTTCTATTTTGGAACACCCACTTAAAACCTAACATACTGAAATGTAAATAGTTGCACAGGGGGGCTAAGTTAAACTAGCCCAGAAATAAGCTTGTGATCAAAAAAATACTGAAATGGTTAACAATTAATTAACTGTTTTTGTTGTAAAAATACGACCTGTAGTTGGCTGCTGGTGGTCTGGCTGAAAGTCATGTTGTTTAGGCTTTATGTTTTGTGCGACCAAAGTAATAACCTTTGGCTAAAGCTGGATTATTCTCTTTAGTCCAATTTTTGGCTAAATAACTGAGCCTGTATAAAGCGGCTTGGATACTACTTAGGGTGTTAGGCAATATCATGTAGGTACAATTTTCAGGGAAATGGATATTGATATCGATGATTAGCTCTTTTGCCTTTAGGGCTAGATCGAACGTTCTGTAGCTACTCCTGACCTTTTGCCCGTCCAATAAGATGAAGCAATGATAGTGGCACTTATCATCATGTCGGTTCTGCTCCCTGACCCAGCAAAACTCTGCCTTAGAATTGTAATGAGAGTTAAGTTGCTTCAGAATATAATTTCTTAGCTTACTGATGGTATTGTTGTTGGGTAATGAATCATATAATGAGACATCGAAGCGGATCACTAATACTTTAGAGTGGCATGAGATATAGGCCATTAATGCGTTATACAACTTAGTGAGAAGTCTGCGGTTTAACCCTTCTTGGAATAGCATTACTTTCCATATGAACTCACCCAGAACAACATCTATAGCTTTATCTGTATGGTGTAAATGCTCCAGTGCATCTTCTATTTCAGGTGTACTTATTAAGAGTAAAGACATAATAATATTTAAAACCTAGTTTGTTTTGTGAGCACCTTGCTTTCAAAGCCGCATGGTTGTTGACTTATCGACAGATTTTTTCGATTTTTTAGGTTTGATAAAGCACTATAACAGCCCATTTTGTCTCATCCTTACCCTTGAAAAAGGGCAACACATTGCCCTCTTCTAAATTGGTCGAAAGCTACAGCTGTGAGCGAACTTCCCACTTTTCATATTCCGATATACTGACAAACCATTCATTCTGGTCTTTAAAGGCTTTAGGCGCATCAGTGGCTTGTCTTAGCCAATTTCTGATGGTCTTAGTACTTTTACCTAGTCGAGTTGCGATTTGAGCCACTGTGAGCACTTGTTCAACGGTATGGGTTGAGGCGACTAATTGGCACAGCCTGACTTTTCTATCGTTTCTAGTATTTGCGTTAGGTGATTTAGTCATTATTGGTAGCCTCTTGTTTAAGCTCTGCAATTGGGCGGGAACGCACCCAAGCTAGGATCTCTGTTAACTTCCAGCCATTGGTGTTGTTATCTAGCTTTAGGTGTTTAGGAAATAGGCCTTGGCGCTCTAGTTGGAAGGCGTGGGCTCGACTAACCGATGTGATGAACCTACGTTGCTGCTCATTGATAATAGGTTCATCAATACTGTCTTCGATTGATTGCGTGAATATCGATGTTTGCATTTGTTTCTCCTCGGCTCCAAAGGGCTTTATTGCTCTTGGTTGAAGGATTCTGCTCAACTTGCAAGTAAAAACTAAATTTTAGGGGGTTTTAGTGTTTTGGACTGTCTTGGAGAGGCGTTGCGGGGAAGATAGCTGAGTTTGAGTTATACATTGTATAACTATTTAGGTCGTGATTAGGGGAGGTGCTGATGGTGAAAGGGCTATGTATCACCACCAGCAAATCAGCTGTTATTATTTTTGAGCTAATTGCCATTGCTCGAACTTAAGCGGGCACCAGCCAATGGTTCGATGGTTTTGATATACAGGCGTTATCAGCTTACGAGCTTTTACCCATCGATGGATAGTTGCACGGCTCTTATGCAATTTCGTGCACATCTCTGTAATGCTAATAAGCGGCATAATCTCAATTTGTGGCGAGTGTATTGCACCTTTGACAATAATCATAATGCTGACTCCTGCTTATGATTATCTAATGACACTACAGCATCTCTAGATTTTACCCACTCTAGCAATTCTGAGAGCAACCAACCTACGGAGCGGTTAGAGATTTTTCTGCGACTAGGGAATAGGCCTTTGCGTTCTAGTTGGAAGGCTTCAGATCTACTTACTGAGGTGATGAGCTTTCGCTCTTTCTCTTTAACCATTCGGTCAAACACTAATTCATTTGCTGCACCGATATCCGTTAAAGCTAAATTGACGTCTTTCATTGGTATTTCCTCGTATTCATAGCGCTTGATTGCGCGGATATGGATTTTGAGGAGAGTGCAAGTAAAAACGAAATTTTAGGGCTTTTTAGCAAATGAAGGGTTTTAGTATGAAAAGTGGCAGATCTTTTCACATGATATTTTTTATGGGTGAAATTGCGAAAACTGAGAGGGGATAAGGGCTAGGGCAACAAAACAACGGGGGTACATATGGGGGTACATATAAGCAAAAACGGGCTTTTTGTCGCCAAAAAACCCGTTTCTATACAACACGTTAAGACGTTAGTCTTAGTTCATGCCGTATTTCTTTAATTTCTTGCGTAGAGTACCACGGTTGATACCTAGCATGTTGGCAGCGCGAGTCTGGTTGCCACGAGTGTGTTGCATGATGATATCTAGCAGAGGTGCTTCAACTTCGCTTAACACCATTTCATATACTTCTTCAGCTTCTTGCCCGTCCATCTGAGCGAAAAAGTTAGTGACAGCACGCTTTACCGCATCACGTAGTAATTGTGGCTTGATAGCGCCACTTGCGGTTTCGATTTTGCCAACAGTAAGTGGGTGAACTTCAGTGTGAGTAGTCTGATCAAACATTCGTATTCTGCTCTTTATTAATATGCAACAAATTCATCAAAATAGCGTTCCACCATGGAACATTGTTCTTCAACGGTTTCGAGTCGATTAAATTCGGCCCTAAAAGGTCGTTGATGTTCTTGGTCTAGGTACCAGCCAACATGCTTTCTTGCGAAGCGGATGCCCTTAAAATCACCATACAATTTGTATAGTAGTTCCAGGTGTTCAAGCATAACTTGACGCTTTTCATCCATCTCAACGGGCGCTAGCTTATTACCTGTATCCAGGTAATGTTGGATTTCCCTAAATATCCAAGGCCTTCCTTGAGCTCCTCGTCCTATCATCAGGGCATCCACACCAGTATAATCCAACACAAAACGTGCTTTCTCTGGCGTTAAAATGTCTCCATTGGCGACAACAGGTATCGAGATCTGTTTTTTAATTGCTTTGATTGTGTCGTACTCGGCATCGCCTTTGTACATGCACTGCCTCGTTCTGCCGTGAACGGCTAATGAAGCAATACCGCAATCTTCTGCAATCTGGGCGATATGAACACCATTCCTGTGCTCTGGAGCCCAACCCGTTCGAATTTTTAGCGTGACAGGCACATCAACCGCGGCTACAACAGCACGTAGAATTGCTTCTACTTGTACTGGGTCTTGTAGCAAAGCCGATCCTGCAAGCTTCTTATTCACTTTTTTCGCTGGGCAGCCCATATTGATGTCAATGATTTGCGCCCCTTGTTGTACGTTGACAACAGCGGCATTGGCCATTAACTCAGGATCTGCTCCGGCAATCTGAACCGAACGTATTCCGTCTTCACCTGCGTGTGTCATACGCAAGCGGCTTTTATCTGTATCCCAAACTTCAGGATTAGACGAAAGCATCTCTGACACGGCTAAGGCTGCGCCATAACGTAAGCAGAGATTTCTAAAGGGTTGGTCTGTGACACCTGCCATTGGCGCCACGATCAACTGATTTTTCAGGCGATAGGGTCCAATCTGCATTTATCAAAACACCTTGCTCGTCAAAGGGGCGCTATAGTACGCCTTTTTCAAGCCTGTGAAAAGGTCAATAAATGACCTGAGGGCAACTTTTTTGCTTGACTTTTGTTGACTGAGAAGTCAGTCGCGGCGCTAAAAGCGCCGCGGGTTACCGCTATTTGCGTATACCTGTCAAGCGACTCCAGTCGTCTTTGTGAGCCGGTGCATCCATATCGAACCACTGGCTGTAGAAAGCTGAGATCTCTTCAGCTTGCTCTTGTAGTAAGCCTGATAGTGCTAATTGTCCACCTGGTTTTACTTTTTCAGCAATAAGTGGCGCCAGTTCGCGCAGCGGGCCTGCAAGAATGTTAGCTACTAGGATATCTGCAAGCAAATCTGCTGGCTGATCTTCAGGTAGGTATAGGTCTAACTTATCTTCAACACCGTTACGCTCAGCGTTTGCTTTTGAGGCTTCAATTGCTTGGTAGTCGATGTCGATACCGGTAACGCGCTCAGCACCTAGTTTAAGCGCTGCCACGGCTAAAATACCTGAACCACAACCAAAGTCGATAACGTCTTTATTGGTATAATCTAGACCGTCTAGCCACTCTAAACAAAGTGCTGTTGTTGGATGAGTACCAGTACCAAATGCTAAACCAGGATCTAAGATCACGTTAACTGCGGTTGGATCTGGGATTTCACGCCAGCTTGGGCAGATCCACAAGCGTTCACCGAATTGAATTGGGTGGAAGTTATCCATCCATTCACGTTCCCAGTCTTTATCTTCAACTTGTTCAATCTTGTGGCTGAAGTTTTCGCCTAAGTATGGCAAACCTTTCAGCATGGCGACGATTGGGGCGAGATCGTAATCGGCTTCAAACAATGCCGTTAGTACTGTGTGGTTCCACAGCGGTGTTTCGCCTAAAGTTGGCTCAAAGATTGGGGTATCTTTGCCATCTTCATAAGTGATAGATAGTGAACCAAGGTCCATAAGCATGTCACTTAAGGCATCGGCGTGCTGGTTGTCGGTGTCGACTTTTAGTTGGATCCAAGGCATGGGATCGTCTCTGTTGCTAGATATAATGGCGTTATTGTAAACCATCTCGTTGATTTTCGTCAGCGCCAACAGTAAAAAGCGCCGTTTTTTATCGTCACTGAGTTGAGGTGTACAGCTGTGCCAAGATAGTGAATAACTAATTTGTAATTAACTTACTAAAAAGGTGGTGTTTTCAAAGCTTGAATGGGAAAGTGTAAATTAGGTTTTTGATGTTTATTATCTGCTTGCAAGTTATTGAATTTCACTGGTAAAAAGTTTTTACCAGTGTTCGGTTAGATGGTGCTTATTTGTGATCGCCCTCAAAGAGTTTTGCGCTTAAGGGTGAGTAAGCTCACGCTTTAAAATGGCGAATATTTGTAGGGTAAATCTTCCTGTTATGGTGTAAGTCCCGACAATAGGCACTATAAAAGAAAAATAACCGTGAGAACCCTAACTGACACTACCGCTCTATTTCAACAAAAAGTGGCTAGCGCTTGGTCTGCTAAAGCTGACCGTTTACAAAGTGCTACCGGCATTCTATTAGGATGCTTTCTATTAGTGCATCTGCACTTTGAATCTAGCATCTTGTTTGGTAAAGAAGCTTTTTACCATGTGGTGCAATTTCTAGAAGGCGGCATGTTTAGCGAAACCGGCCATGGTTATCCGCTACTGACCAGCATATTCTCAATTTTCTTATTAGTAGTGGTTTTAGTCCATGCGGCATTTGCACTACGTCGCTTCCCTGCACAAATTGGCCAATGGCGTGCGCTACGCAGCCAAATGCAAGTGGTTAACCATAGCGATACTCGTGTGTGGTTTTGGCAGCTAGTCAGCGGCTTTATCTTATTCTTCCTTGTGCCTGTGCACTTATACACCATGATCGCCACGCCAGAAATTGGCCCGCACTTAAGTGCTGAGCGCGTGTATCACGATAAAGCTTGGTTACTGTATATCGTGTTACTACCTGCCGTGGTTATTCATGCCATGTTTGGCTTATACCGCGTTGCGGTGAAGTGGGGCATTGGCGCTAATCGTAACGGTCTACGTAAGTTGGCTCACGTGTTAGTGGTGTACCTAATGGTGATTGGCCTGTTAAGCCTAGCCCAGTACATGATTATCGGTAGCGAGTTAACCCTACCTGTTGAGCCGTTTCGCCCATAAAGAGCACGATTAACTTAAATTCTTTGATGCTGAGCCTTGAGATTGATTGCCTGATATTGATGGTTAATCGGCATCTATAAAACCAATAAAAATAGCGCTGTGGGTGGTAATAACCACGACACAGCGCAATAGAACATCGACCTATTCCTATTTAAGGAGCAAGCGTGAAACTCATATATACCGATTCTTTAGTCGTGGGCGCCGGTCTGGCTGGACTAAGGGTCGCCATCGCTTCGAAAGAGAGAGGGCTCGACACCGTCGTGCTTTCTCTGATCCCTGCTAAACGTTCACACTCTGCGGCTGCGCAAGGTGGTATGCAGGCAAGTCTTGGTAACACTGTTAAGGGCATGGGTGATGATGAAGATGTGCATTTCCAAGATACTGTAAAAGGGTCTGACTGGGGATGCGATCAGGATGTTGCTCGTATGTTTGCTCATTGTGCACCTAAAGCTGTGCGTGAACTGGCTAATTGGGGCGTACCTTGGACGCGGATTACTAAAGGACCACGGCAGGTGGTGGTGAATGCAGAGAAAGTCACCATTGAAGAAGCAGAAGAGGCGCACGGTTTAATTAACGCCCGCGACTTTGGTGGCACTAAAAAGTGGCGTACTTGCTACACGGCTGACGGTACAGGACATTCGCTGTTGTATGCGGTTGATAACAAAGTGATTGCAATGGATATTCCTGTGCATGAGCGCATGGAAGCATTGTCGCTGATCCATGATGGCAAGCGTTGTCACGGTGTGGTTGCACGCTGCTTAATTACCGGTGAGCTTATTGCTTATGTTGCTAAGTCGACCACGATTGCGACGGGCGGCTATGGGCGTATTTATGAAGTATCGACTAACGCGATTATTTGTGAAGGTGTGGGTCAAGCACTAGCACTAGAAACCGGTGTTGCCAAGCTAGGTAACATGGAAGCGGTGCAGTTCCATCCTACCGCAATTGTACCTGTGGGCATTCTAACCACTGAAGGTTGTCGTGGTGATGGTGGTTTATTGCGTGACAAAGATGGTCACCGCTTTATGCCTGACTACGAGCCAGAAAAGAAAGAGCTGGCTTCACGTGACGTGGTATCGCGCCGCATGACTGAGCATATGCGTAAAGGTAAGGGCGTAGATAGCCCGTACGGTCCGCATTTGTGGTTAGACATTACTTTGCTAGGCCGTAAGCACGTTGAAACGAATCTGCGTGAAGTAAAAGAAATTTGTGAGAACTTCTTAGGCATAGACCCTGCTAAAGATTGGATCCCAGTCAGACCGACGCAGCATTACTCTATGGGTGGTATTCGTACTGATGCTGCCGGCCAGAGCCCACAGCTTAAAGGCCTATTCAGTGTCGGTGAAGCAGCATGTTGGGATATGCACGGCTTTAACCGTTTAGGCGGTAACTCATTAGCTGAGACTGTGGTTGGCGGCATGATCATCGGTAAGTATGTTGCTGACTTCTGTGAGCAAAATACCCTTGAAATCGACACCAATCTAGTTGAGACCTTTGTGGGTAAATTACAAGGTGAAATTGACGAGCTAATTGATGGTGACGGCACAGAGAATCCATTTGAGCTTAAACAGCAGATGCAGCGCATCATGATGGATTACGTGGGTATTTTCCGTAATGGCCCTGAGCTTGAAAAAGCGGTAAGTGAGCTACAAGACTTGCTTAAGCGAGCCAATGCATTAGGCCTTAAGTGTAAGAAGCGCCATGCAAACCCTGAGCTAGTCGAAGCACTGCGTGTTAAGCGTATGCTTAAAGTGGCACTAACCGTTGCAGCAGGCGCTGCTGCGCGTACAGAAAGCCGCGGAGCGCACGCTCGTGAGGACTTCCCACAGCGTAACGACAAAGATTGGCTAAACCGCACGTTATCAAGCTGGCCAGATGCTAACAGCTTGTCACCACTGCTTGAGTATGAGCAGTTAGATGTGATGAAGATGGAATTGCCACCAGGATACCGTGGTTACGGTATCGACAACGCTATTGCCCATCCAGACACTGAAAAGCGTGAACAGCAAATTGCAGAGATTATTAGCCAGCTAGGTCCTGATGCCGACAGACATCAAAAACAAGCGGCGGTTATGCCATTTGACGTACCAGAATCATTAAAACCAAAGAACGAACGCTTGAGTGACAAACTTCAATCAGGCGCAGGAGAGATCGCTAAATGAGCCAACAAATGGCTAAGGGCCGCACCTTAACTTTCAGTATTTTCAGATATGATCCGCAAATGCCGGATGATAAGCCGAAGATGGTGGATTACCAGATCGAAGAAGCGCCTGGTATGACGGTCTTTATTGCGCTAAATCAGTTGCGTGAGTTGCAAGATCCATCGCTGCAGTTTGACTTTGTTTGTCGTGCAGGTATTTGTGGTAGCTGCGCTATGGTGATTAACGGTATGCCAACGCTCGCATGTCGCACCCTAACCAGCAAGTTTGCTGACGGTAAAATCAAGTTAATGCCGCTACCAGGCTTTGAATTGATTGGTGATTTATCTGTAAACACAGGTAAGTTTATGCGTGAAATTGCCGAGCGTCTAAAGCTATGGCTGCACCCTAAAGTTGGCGACGATGATATTCATCGATTAGAAACGCCAATGTCACCAGAAGAAGCGGCAAAGCTATACGAGTTAGAGCGCTGCGTTGAGTGTGGTGTATGCGTGTCAGCGTGCGCAACTAAGCAGATGCGTGACACCTTTGTTGGCGCTGTTGGCTTAATGAAGATTGCGCGCTTTGAGCTTGATAGCCGTGATGCGCGTAATGCAGAAGACTTCTACCATGTGATTGGTAACCAAGACGGTGTGTTTGGTTGTATGACCTTATTAGGTTGTCAGGACAACTGTCCGAAAGATTTGCCGCACATGCAGCAGATTGCTTACCTTCGCCGTAAGATGGCGGTTACGCTAGTCTAAGTTACGTTATTTCTTATTAAATAACATCGAAAAGCCTGCTTAACGCAGGCTTTTTTTGTGGATGACGTTTAATCTTTATTTATCTACAGTTAGATTATAATAAAGTTATATTTATATACGGAATATTGATAATGCAACTTAACGACTTGAAGCTATTTGTACGCGTTGCTGACTGCGGCAGCTTAACGGCTGCTGCAGTTGAGCTGGATATCTCTTCAGCTGTGGCAAGTGCTGGCTTAAAGCGGTTAGAGAAGGAATTAGGTACGGCATTATTTATTCGAAGCACGCGCAGCTTACGCTTAACTGATGCGGGTGAGCGCTATCTCATTCATTGCCGCCGCGCTTTATCAGATCTAGAAGTGGGTCAGCGCGCGATTGAAAGCACCCAAGCGAGTATTTCAGGAACAGTGAGTCTCTCAGTGCCATCTGATGTCGGCCGTAATGTGTTGCTGCCGTGGTTGGATGACTTTTTGCAGGAGTATCCAGAGCTAAAACTTAGGTTGCATATTGGCGACAACCTCTCTGATTTTTATCATGACAAAATCGATGTCGCGTTGCGCTCAGGTGTACCTAAAGACTCGTCGCTGGTGGCCTTTAAAATCTGTAATTCTCACCGAGTACTGTGTGCATCGCCAGACTATATAGCCCGCTTTGGTAACATCACTTCACTTGAGCAACTACCTAATCATAACTGCTTATTTTTTATGTTAGATGAGCGGACTCATGATCAATGGAATTTTAACAAAGATGGCCAGCAGCATAAGGTAAGAGTCACCGCTAATCGCACTTGTAATGATGCCGACATTGCCCGGCGCTGGGCGGTCGCGGGTCAAGGTTTAGTGTTTAAGTCTTGGCTTGACCTAACCGACGATATTGAGTCTGGACGCTTGGTGCCATTGCTTAGTGATTATCGAGGCGAAGAGGCTGACCTATATTTAGTTTGCCCAGGAAGAGAGCATGTAACGCCAGTGATCCTGTTGCTACGAGATATGTTACGTGAGCGCTGCAAGCAACGTTTAGTAAGGGTGAGCCACTTGATGGAGTGACGATTGGTATAAATCGCAGCGACAAAAAAACCGCACGAATGCGGTTTTTTAGTGTTATTCGTTTATGGCGAATAATGTAAAAGCTAATTAGCTTTTAGCGCGTTTCATCGCTGTGAAGAATTCATCGTTAGTCTTGGTCATTGCCAATTTGTCGATAAGGAACTCCATACCTGTCACTTCATCCATTGGATTAAGGATCTTACGTAGGATCCACATCTTCTGTAGTTCGTCAGGCGTCGTTAACTTCTCTTCACGACGTGTACCAGAGCGGTTAAAGTCGATTGCAGGGAATACACGCTTCTCAGCCGCTTTACGAGAAAGGTGTAACTCTTGGTTACCTGTACCTTTAAATTCTTCGTAAATAACTTCGTCCATTTTAGAGCCTGTATCAACTAGCGCCGTTGCGATAATGGTTAAACTACCGCCATGTTCGATGTTACGTGCTGCACCAAAGAAACGCTTTGGACGGTGTAGAGCGTTAGCGTCAACACCACCAGTAAGTACCTTGCCTGATGAAGGGATTACGGTGTTGTAAGCACGTGCTAGACGCGTGATAGAGTCAAGTAAGATAACCACGTCTTTCTTATGCTCAACTAGGCGCTTAGCTTTTTCAATCACCATTTCGGCAACTTGCACGTGACGGCTTGCTGGCTCATCGAAAGTAGAAGCAATTACTTCACCTTTTACCATGCGTTGCATCTCGGTAACTTCTTCTGGACGTTCGTCAATTAGCAATACCATCAACACCACTTCTGGGTTGTTGTTAGTAATGCTTTGCGCCATGTTTTGTAGAAGAAGGGTTTTACCGGCTTTTGGCGGTGCAACGATTAGACCACGTTGACCTTTACCGATTGGTGAACATAAATCCAGAATACGTGAAGTGATGTCTTCAGTTGAACCATTACCACGTTCCATGCGCAGACGGTCTTGTGCATGTAGCGGTGTAAGGTTTTCAAAAAGGATTTTGTTGCGAGAATTTTCAGGCTTGTCGAAGTTAACTTCGGTAACTTTTAGAAGGGCAAAGTAACGCTCGCCTTCTTTTGGTGGACGGATTTTACCGAAAATCGAGTCACCAGTACGCATGTTAAAGCGTCTAATTTGGCTAGGTGATACGTAGATATCATCTGGGCCCGCTAAGTATGAACCATCAGAGCTACGAAGGAAGCCGAAGCCATCTTGTAAAATCTCTAAAACGCCACCACCGAAAATATCTTCACCGCTTTTAGCGTGGGCCTTAAGAATAGAGAAAATAATGTCTTGCTTACGAGCACGAGCCATATTCTCTAGCTTCATGTCCTGCGCAAGCTGGACTAAATCTGATATTGAGGTGTCTTTTAATTCTGATAAATTCATCTTGGTGGGTCTTGTTTTGTACGTGGCAATGCCATCTACGATCAAAGGTTTGTAGCTTACTAGAGTATCGATCGGATAGCGAGAAGTGGGTTAATTAAGAATGTTTCTGGTTATTAAAGTAGCACTAACAGGGCGGGGCGTCTAGAAGTTTAGCTAAACCCGACACATTTTCTTATTGAAGCTGTGTCGGGAGTCACTTATATACCGCTTTATCTAGTATAAAACGGTAATTTGGTGATTAAATTTGTGCGTCAATGAACTCTTTTAGTTGAGTCTTTGATAATGCACCAACCTTAGTTGCTGCTAGTTCGCCAGCTTTGAAAAGTAGCAATGTTGGGATGCTACGAACGCCATACTTAGCTGGTGAAACGTTGTTTTGGTCAACGTTCAATTTAGCGATGGTGATCTTACCTTCGTACTCTTCAGCTACGTCATCTAGGATTGGGGCAATCATTTTACATGGACCACACCGTTCAGCCCAAAAATCAACCAGAACTGGTAGTTCTGAATTAATTACGTCATTTTCAAAGCTATCGTCGCTTAGGTATACAATCTTGTCGCTCATGTCGTTCTCCAGTTTGGCTGCCATTGCTGGTTTGTTAATGGCTTAACCTGTATATTGGGTCGGTAAAATAACTTTTCAAGCCAAAAGTTATGCAAATATTAATGTCGGCACTCTTTAGTTCGTTAAAACGATTTAGACAAGACGCTGATTTACAGGCATAGTTAGCCTACGTCAACGACGCTTAACGCCTAAATGCGTTTAAAATTGTCCTAAGAGAACGGTAAACACACGCTTAAATTTCATCGCATCGTATATAAATAGAGGGAATGATGATTCCGTCACTGATGCCAAAAATATCGTGATGTACGTTTCTCCGAGAGTGCACTAATTTTCCGTGATAAAATTCTATCGCTATTTCAAACGATCGAGTTTTTTATTGCAACCTTTTACAGGTAAGCCTGCGCTATGAGCGATACACATTTATCTACACAAAAGTTTGCTGACTTCCCTCTACATAAGGAAGTACATCAAGCACTTAACGAAGCTGGTTTTGAGTTTTGTACACCAATTCAAGCTTTATCGTTACCGATTTTATTAGAAAAAAAAGATATAGCAGGTCAGGCTCAAACGGGTACAGGTAAAACGCTGGCCTTTTTAGTTGCCACCTTTAACCACCTTCTATCGACCCCTATTCCTGCCGAACGTCAAATCAATCAACCTCGCGCTATTATCATGGCGCCGACTCGTGAGCTGGCTATCCAAATTGCTAAAGATGCAAACTTGTTAGCAAAGCATACCGGTCTTAAAGTGGGTATTGTTTATGGCGGTGAAGGTTATGACGTTCAGCGTAAAGTATTAGATCAAGGCGTTGATATTCTAATTGGTACTACGGGTCGAATTATCGACTACGTTCGCCAAGGTGTTATCAACGTTAGCGCTATTCAGGCGGTAGTGCTTGATGAAGCCGATCGTATGTTCGATCTTGGCTTTATTAAAGATATCCGTTTCTTGTTTAGACGTATGCCTGAGGCTAAGTCACGTTTGAACATGTTGTTCTCTGCAACGCTTTCAATGAAAGTACAAGAGCTTGCATATGACCACATGAACGAACCAGAGAAAGTTGAAATTGCGCCAAACGAGAAAACGTCAAAGAACATTAAAGAGGAGATCTTCTATCCATCGATGGAGGAGAAGATGCCTTTGCTATTGTCTTTGCTTGAAGAAGACTGGCCAGAAAAAGCCATCGTGTTCTCAAATACCAAGCATAGCTGTGAAAAAGTCTGGTCATGGCTTGAAGGTGACGGACATCGCGCAGGCTTGCTAACCGGTGATGTGCCGCAAAAGAAACGTTTACGTATTCTTGAACAGTTCACTAAAGGTGAAATCGATATTCTAGTGGCGACTGACGTTGCTGCACGTGGTTTACATATCTCTGATGTGTCACACGTATATAACTATGATCTACCTGATGATTGTGAAGATTACGTGCACCGCATTGGTCGTACCGGTCGTGCTGGTCAAAAAGGTGTGTCGGTGAGTTTTGCTTGTGAAGAGTACGCATTAAACTTGCCTGCGATTGAGTCGTATATTCAGCATTCAATCCCTGTAACGTCATACGACAGTAGTGCATTACTTGATGATATTCCGCCACCAGTGAAAATTCATCGTAAGCCAGCTACCCATACCCGCAATACTCGTGGAACGAGTGGAAATACTCGTCCTCAGGGTGGTCAACGTAATGGTCCGCGTCGTCATGACCGTACCCGTAGACATTCATAGGCGATAACGCTTAATGACAACACCTCTTTATGCAGCTATTACGCTAGGGTCAAATAGCTTTAATATGTTGGTCGCTGAGACAGTGGGCCAACAACCTAAAGTTATTGCTAAGTACAAACGTAAAGTCCGCTTAGCCGAAGGCATTCAAGCTGATGGTTCATTGAATGAAGAAGTGTTGTTACGCGGTCTGGACTGTTTAACTATGTTTGCTGACATGCTCAATAAAGAGGGCGTGTCT
The DNA here is from genome assembly GCF_023283535.1 of Shewanella sairae. Lineage (GTDB taxonomy): Bacteria > Pseudomonadota > Gammaproteobacteria > Enterobacterales > Shewanellaceae > Shewanella > Shewanella sairae. The sequence goes on from NZ_JAKILT010000029.1 coordinate 59,287, forward strand.
GCAGACAATGTTGCTGTTATTGCAACTGCGACATTACGTAAAATCTCTAATTCAGATGAGTTTTGTCGTCGCGCTTTACCTATTCTAGGTCATCCAATAGAGATCATTTCAGGCATGCGTGAAGCCGAGTTGATTTATCAAGGAATGGTTGCCACAACGGAAGGACAAGGTCGCCGACTGGTTATTGATATTGGTGGAGCGAGTACAGAATTTATTATTGGTGACGGTAATAAAGTTTTGCTAAAAACCAGCTTACCTATGGGCTGTGTTACCTTTAATGAATTATTTTTTGCTAACTTCCCAATACAACAACTCGATTTTGATGACGCCAAAGCCAAAGTCAAAATTGTATTAGGTGAACAGCTTAGTGAATTGAAACAGTTAGGTTGGCATTGCGTTGTAGGTGCGTCAGGTAGTGTGCAGTCTGTGGTTGAGTTGCTTAATCATCGTGGTTTATCTACAGCCATTACTCTAGATATTTTGCTATCTCTTAAACAAGAAATCCTGCAGCAAGATACCTTATCTATGATTGAGATTAATGGCCTAAATCAAGAGCGCGCCCCCACTTTTGCTGCTGGTGTATCTATTTTGCTAGCGTTATTCGAGTTGTTAGATATTGAAAAGCTGAACCTTTCCGGTGGTGCCCTGCGTGAAGGCGTTTTACAAATGCTAGCCGAGCAAGCCTAACTTTCTTATTTTATCTGCAGTAATTTCTTTTCGCTGTAAGCTCGATACATCTATTTATCGATCCTCATGAGGTTGAGTGAACGCCCCTAATACTGTGTATCTCTATCTAGGTTTATATTCTCTCGTTGCTAAAACCTATTACATTCTCAGTTATTTCTACTTCAGCTCCTATCTGAGCACTAAGCTTATCTAGTTTTAATGAGTTATTTAAAAAACGGTAATTTGAAATTCTTTTCTAAATACCACAAATGTTAAATTCTTTAACAATTATAGCTTGTTACATCTTGTTATTACTCATTTTTCTCTTTTGCATTCTATGGACTTCCAGCCATGACGGTATATTTTGCATAAAGTACATTGTATAAAATATTCTTTTAATGTTAATCTTTTGTTGCGCTCGGTTGTTTTTCACTCAAGCACACTAATAAATATTTTGGCTGAGCGCTTACTAAAAGAAAATTTAAGGGAGAGTAAATTATGTCTGGAAGTAACGCTTTGAAGCGATTTACGCCAAGAAAAACACTGGCAGCACTAGCTGTTGGTTCAGTATTGATGATGACTGCGCCAGCGGCGATGGCTGCTGATACAAGTATCGTAAAGGGTCACATTGTTAGTGCATCGGGTAACAATCTTTCTAACGCGACTATTACGCTGAAGCATAAAACTAAGGGCTTAGTATTTACCGTAGAGACAAACGAAAAGGGTGACTATCTATTACGTAATGTTCCAGTAGGCGATTACGACATTACAATTAGCAAAGATGGTTATGAGCAAAATCAAGAAAATGGCGTGAGAGTGAGCATTGGTCAATCGGTAATTCTTGACGGCCAATTATATAGCGCTGGTGCTGATGACGTTGAGCGTATTGCGGTTACAGGGAGCATGATCCGTCGAGTCGACACCGCCTCATCAACCTCAGGTTTGACTTTTAGTCAGGATGAATTGCAAAGAATGCCTGTTAATTCGGGCTTTGAAAGTATTGCACTCTTGGCTCCAGGCACTGCAGCGCCGGGCGGTTCAAACTTTAATGGTGCATCTAGTTTTGGTGGTTCATCAGCGGCTGAAAATGGTTATTATTTTAATGGTCTAAACGTTACCAGTATTCGAACTGGTATGGGATCTATACGCTTGCCTTGGGAAGCTATTTCTCAAACTCAAGTCAAGACAGGTGGGGTGAGTCCTGAGTATGGCGGTGCATTAGGCGGTATCGTTAACGCGGTTTCCAAGTCGGGTGAAAACGAATTTAAGTTTGGTGCTGAAGCGCGCTGGGATCCATCATCTCTTCGTGCCACTCAAGATAGTATTTACCAATCAAACGGTGAGATTAGCACTAATACTCAGCAAGATAGCTATGACTTTAAAGAGCTACAGCTTTGGGCAAGTGGTGCGATTATTGAAGATTCATTATTCTTTTATGGTTTATTTGCACCTAGAAGAGAAGAGTCTGAGTGGGCTGGCCAAACAACAAAAACAAGCAAAGACCGTGAAGAAGACCGTTGGTTCGCCAAGTTAGATTGGTATATGACAGACGACCATTCAATTGGTTTTTCTGCAATGAACAACAAGCGTACTTGGACCAATAAAACTTATGCTTACGACTGGGAAACTAATGCTATTGGTGAAAAACAAGGTGTTGATGCGCCTGGAGAAGATGGCGGTAAAGTTTATAGCTTAAATTATAATGGTTATTTATCTGATACCTTCTCTGTATCTGCAGTTGTTGGCCGTGTGCAAGAAGATGTTGAAAATGTTGTAGCTTCAACTAATCCTGGCGTTTGGGATTTCCGCGACGGTACTACTACTCTCAGCCAACACACAAATTCATCTGTTTCTGAAGAGCATTACACTCGAGATCAAGCTCGTATCGATTTCAGTTGGGATTTAGAAGACCACTCAATTCAGTTTGGTGTTGATTATACCAAAGTTGAAGTCGATTACAGTTCTTCTCAAAACGGTATCGGTGATGCGCAGGGGTGGTGGTCTGTTTATACCGCTGGTGCAGACGATAACTCTGGTCAAGTAGAGGGATCTGATTACATCGAACGCCGTGTTCGTGAGAGATTTACTGATTCTGAAGTGACTTCAACAGCTTTCTATATCAATGATTCATGGCAGGCGACAGATAACTTAGTGTTAAACCTAGGCTTACGTTATAGCGAATTTGAAAATACAGTTTCAGATGGTCGTGCATATGTTGAAATGGAAGATCAATTTGCACCACGTGTTCAAGCTATTTATGACGTCTTTGGTGATGGCGAGGCAAAAGTTTTTGCTACCTATGGCCGCTACTTCCAGCCAGTATCAGCTAACATGAACATCACTCAAGGTTCTTCATCTATTGAATGGTTTGAGTATTCAGAACTTGATCAAGTCGATAGCGATGGTCATCCAGTGATTACAGCTGATGGCTCGCCAAGTCGTGGTGCTATGTTACGCGACCGTTGGTACCGTCAAAAAGGGATTACTGAGCCAGGTCTAATCGCTTCTTCTTCACTTAAATCTATGTACTCAGATGAATTTACTTTAGGTTATCAACAGGAAGTATTTGAAACTATGACCGCTGGTGTTCGCGGTATTTACCGTGATTTAGGTCGTAGCGTAGAAGATACTGATGTAGGACCAGTATTATCGAAAAAGCTTGCTGAGTTGGGTATTACCGATAACGTAGGTCAAAGCTCTTATTATGTTCTGCTAAATCCGGGTGAAGATGTCGCTATTTCTTATGACTTCGATGGTGACGGTCAAGTCGATAACGTTAACTTAAGTGCAGATGAAATGGCACTGCCTGAAGCTGAGCGTAAGTATCTGGCATTAGAGTTTACTCTAGATGGTTCGGTCACGGATGATCTACGTATAAACTCATCATACACCTGGTCTCATAGCTATGGTAATACTGAAGGTCTAGTTAAAACAGATAATAACCAAGCCGATCCTGGTTGGACTACATCTTACGACTATGGTGACTTGATGGATCATGCTAATGGTGATCTACCGAATGACCATACGCATGCATTTAAGCTAAGTGGTGCGTATGATATTACAGAAGAGCTAATTTTCGGTTTTGTAACTCGTGTAACTTCAGGTCGCCCACAAAGCTACTTCTCTGTCCATCCTGAAGGTGTCGATAGCTGTGCTGCGGGTAATCCATGGGATGATTGTATTAGTCGTTACTATGGCCAAGCATCACACTATGATGAAAATGGTAACCCAGCACCGCGAGGCTCAGCAGGTAACTTACCTTGGGTAACCAATATTGATCTTTCGTTGACTTATATGACAGAAATCTTTGATGGTGACTTCACAATTAAAGGAACTGTTTATAACGTACTTGATTCTGATTCAGCTACAAATATCAATGAAGAAAGAGCGCGTTACGGGGACTCTGGTCTGGAGTTGAATCCAGATTATGGAATGGTAACTGATCGCCAAGAAGAACGTTTCTTCTCAGTCGTTGCACGTTACGAGTTCTAAGTAACGGGTAGATTAAAAAAGGCCGCATTAGCGGCCTTTTCTTTTATTAACTAAGGTTATTTTAAAATCTTAGCTAAGTCAGCTTCTAGCGACACTTCAGGTCTTTCCACAATACGGCCAATCTCTTCGTCATTCTGCTCAACTATAAAGGTAGGGATCCGGCTGAACTCATAGTTAGCAGCTAAAGCTTGTGGATCTTGCTTCTCTCTATCGACACCAATATAGATGACCTCAATATTCGGGTTATTGATCTCTTCAATAAGACGAATAAACCGTGGAGTTTCACGGTGACAGTCTGGGCACCACGTGCCAATGATTACGGTCACTTGCGTTGGCTTATCGACTTTTTGTAGTTTAGCTACTATCGCAGTATCTGCTTTATAGTTTGTGTATTCATTATTGAACCAGTCAAATTCATTAAGCTCTTGATGTGTTACTGCACCAGTTAAAATCACTTCTTGTTTCTCCTCACTGCAAGTTGCTAGAAAGCCATCTTGTTTATCTTCAAATCCGCAGCCGCTATTTGCCATGCTTTGGCTACTGAAAAATAACAATGTGGTCGCGAGTAATGCTTTAACGTTATTGTGCATGATAATACCTTTGGCAAGAAGAAATGATGTTGCTTTATTCAAACATGTCTAAACAAATGGGTGAAGCTAACGATTGCTGCATTGTTAATGGGATCACCTTATAAATAAGAAAAGTATTTTGAATGTAGGCTTTTGCTGAAAAGCCTTAAAACTAGCTTAATCGCAACTAGTGATAGCCTTAATGCTGACGATATAAAGTAAGTGGCACATGAACTGTTCTATTCAGATAATAAGTAAGGAGCTAATAAAGGAGCGTCCTGAAAAATGAGTCAATAGCTATCATCTCAATTGATATCACTGGAGGGGAAAGCAACTTGGATAATGCCAGCCAGATAATCCGATTGAAGTAAGTAGCTATATAGCAGAGGACTTTCTGAATGACGCGTAGGAATTGCGTCAGATCTATAAATGTCGATGTTAGTGATGATTCTTTCCTTTATATAGCAAGACTTCTTTATTGCGAAGCTAGATAAGCCTATAAGCAAAGAAAATATCGACAGGTAACCCTTAACCAAATAATGAAAATATCAAATTTGTTTGAAATTGTCCGTGCAACTCAAAAATACTGTACTAGACTCATTATCCCGGCGCACAAATAGTAGACATAAAACTGAGTTTTGTGGATAACTCTGGGGGTATTTAGTGGGTATGATGTGCTTAATATATCTTTTTGAAAAAAAGGCCGTTTTTCTTTCAAAAAGCGCTTGCGCTACTGCGAGATATCCCTATAATGCGCATCCACTGACACGGCACAGCAGGCCACCTACCCAGCGTAAACGCTAGATAGAACGGGACTTGCAGCGGTGTTAGAGAGATTAACTTCTACGGAAATTAGCCTCAGGTGACAATCGCTTTAAGAGCTTCGAATGATGGTTGTTTACACGAGAGTGAACAAAGAATCATCGCTTGAAAAACTTCTTAAAATA
>NZ_JAKILT010000030.1 GCF_023283535.1 Shewanella sairae
AGTTTTACGTGGTTTATTTGTTTTCATAAGTACCTCAATGGTGATTGTACTTACTTAGTGGAGTGTCTAAAAGTAGTGGCAGGGATCATTTCAGAGGTATTGAGCCTGCTTAGACAGCAAGCGCCTGAGCTGCCGAGTATGGAGTTATTAGCCGAGCAGCAAAATATCAGTGCCAGAACCCTAAGGCGCAGGCTGGCTAGCGCTAATACCAGTTACCAAAAGCTGGTGGATCAGGTTCGCTGTCAAATGGCGATAGATTTGATCTTAACCAGCGACTATTCAATCGAGGCTATTTCTGATCTGATGGGCTTTGGCGAAGTGAGCCATTTTAGGCAGAGCTTTAAGCACTGGATAGGTTACCCGCCTGGGCACTTTCATCGGCTCAATCGTCCTTTAAGCGGCTAATTCTAAGTGACTGATTATAAATAATTAACGCGCTACTTTTTAGCTTTGCAGCCTATAGTGTAAAGCGCTACCTTTGTCATCGCCTATTACTGCTGACAATTACCTAATGCCGGCTCCATTTGGTCAATCCACTTTTCTATCAACGCGACTGCATCGCTATGGGCAATACTGCGACCAATGGGCGGCATTCTGTCTTTGGCGTTGTTCAATTCTTGTCTGTACACCAAAATCGAATGATCACCGTCGCCAGGAATAATATCGTAAGATAAGCCGCGCTCACCGCCATCCCATCCGGGAGGCTGTTTACAAACCCCGTATTCAAAGCTGGTGTGGTCGACATAAAACCCAAGCCTTAAGCCTGAGATACTGGCAAAGCCTTGTGGGTTATGGCAATGGGCGCAGTTCACATCTAAATAGCCTTTTGCTCTGGCGGTAAGCGGCGCCGAGTCATCAAAAATATCGTAGGTTTTACCGACTTGATTAAGCTGTGGTAAACCTTGCAGCAATCCTTGCTGTTGCCATAGCTGCAACTGGTTGATTTGACTACCTTGATGGCTAACGTCTCTATTGAGCAAATGTGCTTTTAAGCCGATGGGCTCAATTTGACTGCTATCGCCACTGGTTTGGTGGCATAACTTACATTCAGCGCGGCTAGGAACATGATAATCAAACTGTTGGCTTTGGCCTTTATGGTTAAGTGTATGGGGAATATCTTTGCCAGAGACTTGCAGACTTGCTTCTCCGTCTTGCCAGATATAGGGCAGTGTCGTCCAGCCTGTGTCTCGGTGAATGAGCAGGCGTGTTTCAATTAATACTTCATTATTTGCGCCGCTCACTTGAGTATCAAAGGGCAGGGAGAAGGTTTTTACCAATACTGTGCCCACCGGCATGTTGAATGTATCGGTGGCATCAAAGGCGATGGTTTGGTTTGTGGGGACAAATATAAAGCGGTGTTTACTGGCATAGTTAGAAAATAACGCTGTTGAGAGTTGGTAGCTTAACCCCGGTGATGTTGGCGAGCTGGTGGGAATGGAAGGGTCGATAAACAGTCCATATTGCGCTAAAGACTGACAATCTTCATTCATCAGTGCATCCCAATTAACTTCTGTGGTGGTGCCCTCACAACGAGATGATGGATCGGGCGAGGGGGTAGGGTCTGGGGTAACCGCCGGCGCTTGGGGATCGGGTGTTGTTTGTGCTTGCTCATCGGAACCACCGCAGCCGACTAATAGGTAAATTGCAATAATGAACAAAACTGTGCGCATGGGTTTTCCCCTATTTTTGGTGTTTTAGGGTTAAAAAAGGCCGGCATGTGCCGGCCTTAGGTCGATATAGGGATTAAAATAATCCGCTATTAGTTGGAGCAGCTTGCTTCAGGTAGACGTTTAATCCACTCGTTAATGAGTGCAACACCTTCTGCGTGAGATAAGCTTCGGCCGATCTCTGGCATTCTGTCACCCGGGTCGTTAGATTCCATTCTAAAGTGCAGAATCGACTCCTCAGGCTTACCCGGCACGATATCAAACCCTAACGATCCACCACCATAAGCCACAGGTGACTTACAGGTACCGTGTGAAAGACCGGCATCTTCAGCATAGGAGCGCCAGTACTCAAGCTTTAAGCCTGTGTTAGACGCGTTACCTTCTGGGCGGTGACAATGGGCGCAGTTAATGTCTAAATAACCTTTGGCTGCGTTCATTAGCTCAGTGTCTGAAAGCTCTGCAATACTGGTTTCATCGCCGTCATTGTATGCCGGAACTGTATCTATGCTGGTTACATCAGGTACACCTTGCAAGATACCCGCTGCTTGCCACTTTAATAACTGGTTCATGCTACCGTCGCTATAGGCGTAATTTTTATTAAGATTGCGCGCTTTAGGGCCAATAGGCACAAATTTAGCTGGGGTATCAGCGTCGGGCTTATACTGATGGCACTGTTTACATTGGTTCATGCTTGGCACCACATAATCAAAGGCAAAGTCATTGCCATTGTGCATCACACTCTTGGCTTGAATGGCACCGGCTTTGGCTAGAACCGCATCAGACTTTTCGGCGTTCCAGACATAAGGCAGGGCAGTCCAGCCTGTTTCGCGGTTGATCAGCAAACGCGTTTCAATTAGGTCTTCATTAGCAAGGCCGCGCATACTGGTATCAGCCGGTAACGCAAATGACTTAACGATGACGGTGCCGACCGGGAAGTCCATTGACTCGGCTGCAGAGTAATTCGCCTTAGTCCCCTCTGGCACAAATACATAACGATATTTACTTGAGTAGTCAGTAAATAACGGCGTATTTAAGTCATAAGGTAGTCCACCAGAGTGTGGGGCATTGGTTGGATCTTTCATGTCTGCAAATAGGTTGTAGTCAGACAGATTTGGACAGTTTGCTTTGAGTAGCGCATCCCATGAGGCATTTGAACCTTCAGCCTTACACAAGCTTAAGTCGCCATCGCCCTCAAGACCACCTTCACCTTCGCCAATGGTGCCGCCGCCACCCACTAGATTACCGCCGTCACAACCTGCTGTGTCATCATCGACACCACAACCAAAGATCTGATCGCCAAAGGTGACAGTATGCACTGGCAAGCTGACTTGTTGACAGTTCATGATATCGGCCTGTGTTTTTTCAAGCAGGAACTCTGGGCTATTGGTATCGGTATTGTCATTGGCATATAGGCGACCAAATGACACATCACCATTGTCGGTTGCACAGATATTGTCACTGCCGTCATCGGCAAATGGCAGTTCTTGTAAGCCTAAATATGCCGCGGTGCCATTATTTGATAGCAGTTCACCAAGGCCATCGTATAACACGCCCGGGAACTGACCGTGGGTAAAGAGGTAACCCTTAATAATGTCATCAATTAGGTAACCATTAGGCTTTTGCCCATAGCCTTCAATTTTGTTGCCATGCATATAAATATTGCGCGGCGTTGGGCGCCAGCCATCTGCTATCGGTTGTCCTGGTTGACCATAGTTAGCCACAAAAGCCGAAATATCTGGCTCGGCAATAAAGAAGCTCGAAATAGTGACAGCCATAGTATCGTGATTAGTGATCTCATTATTAAAGATCTCCACATCGTCGGTAGACAGGATAATCATACCTGTGCCCGGTGGCACAATGTGTACGCCTGCTGGGTTGGCGAAAGCGTTAGCAAAGTTTTTGGTGTTGTTGTCGTAAATTTTGTTATTGAAAATACGTACGCTTGAGCCGTATCTATGGTTACCAATAGGTAAGTCAAACACTAAAATACCACCAGTATTGCCCATGGCCTCGTTGTCATATACATCGGCGTATTTTGAGTTTTCAATTTCAATACCAGCCACGTTTTCTTTAGCGATATTGCGGCGCACGACAATGTACTCAGACTGACCCACATAAATACCGGCATCGGCACTACCACGGACATAGGTATCTTCAATGAGAATGTTTTCACATTCAACAGGGTATAGACCGTAAGCACCGTTGCCTTCGTCAAGCTCACCTTCCCAAACTGTTGCTAGGCGGCGCAGGATAATACCATTGGTATTTTTAAGCTTGATGCCGTTGTTTTTAGCTTCGTTAACCGACAAGTCTTGAATAATAATGTTCATGGCATTTTGCACAAAAATACCGTCGCCTGAGTTGGCATTTGAGAAGTCTAAAACAGTCTCATCCATGCCATAACCCATAATGGTGACGTTTTTAGCGTAGCTGCCATCGCCGTCAACATCGCCGTCAAATAGCAGTGTTGATTCGATTTCAAAGTTACCTTTAGGCAACACGATGACATCACCACTTTGGGCATTAATGAGTGCTTCTTGAATGCGAATAGTGAGGTTGTCACCAGCTTCAACCATAATGGCGCCTTCAGGAAAATTGTTCTCAGGTTCTGGCTCTGGCACCACCACTGCGGGAGTATCGTCTACCACTGATTTATCATCGTCTGATGAACAAGCCCCCAAGCTTATTGCAACAGCGCTGGCAATCAAAGTTGGCATTAGCCAAGTCGGTTTCTTGTTGAGCATAGCGTCTCCAAAATTATTTTTATTATGCGACTCCTAGATTGCACTGGCGTACAAGATAAGCAATGTGAAATGTGGACAACAATTATTTAACAACTTGTTATCTTAAGTGTTTGTGTTGAGGTTTAAACGAGGTGGTTGGGCTTAACTATTGAAATTTAGATTGAACTCGATAAGTTTCAAACGCCTGTATTGATTCGCTATGCCTGATAAAAAGTGGGGTTATTTTAGCGGCGCCATGACGGTATCGCGCTTTGCTCAAAAAGGCGTGGGCGGAAATAGGATGGGATAAAGCAAATAGCTAAAACGATGAGTTATAAAAAATCCCCACCGATTAGGGCAGGGATTTTATTTATTTTAACGCGTGCCAGTCGCTATTTACATAGCGAGTCATACTTAGATATCGATACCGAAACCAATAATAAATTGATAGTCATCTTGCTCTGGGATCAATCCGCTGGCATCTGCCTGTGGGTTATTGATGTGATCCCAAACGAACGACAGGTCAAGGTCAAACATACTGGTTAATTCAATCTCTAATGTAGCAATGGCATGGTGAGTATAACCACCTGACTGTTCATTACCGTATTGCACGCGGTATAATGTATTGAAATCGATGTCACTGGTAATTTCAGTGTCAAAAGCAGTTTCAATGACCATAGCTGCACTGCCATCATCGGTTTCTTCGCCAGCGGCTACTTCATCGAAGCGTGTATAGGTATAAGTCGGACCACCACTGATGCTCCATTCTGTTTTTGAGTTATCAATGATGTTGTAACCCAAACCCGAACCGACTGTCGCTCGATACTCAATGTTTGAGAATGGATCTTTGTAGATCTCAGCAAAGATAGGTCTCACATAGAACTGCTTTGAGATAAACCAGTCAAAGTTAGTGTTGATACGATGATTGTTAATGCGGCTATCACCGTCGGTCTTAGAGTAATTACCGATGTAATCAAGGTTAAAACGTGATTCAGTGGTACGGCGAATCGTCTTAGCTAATGCGCTGTAATCGATTTGGTCGGTATTACCGCTGCGAAAGTTTGCACCTAAGGTGATCTTGCTTGACCAGTAATTAGCTTCTGATTGGTCGCCAGCAATAATGGTCATTATTTGCGTGTTATCAAACTCTTCGCCATTAATGTACGACTTACCATTTTCAACCAGTAAACGGCCCGTTTTAGTGCTTAGATCGGTAAAGCCAATACTGACAATGCCACTACTTTGCAGCACTTTAACGTCTTCCCAGTCGATATAGACAGTATCGAGCTCATCACTTTCAAACTCTAACTTGTCATCATAAAGGTTTTTAATTTCGCCCTTTAATAGCTCAAGTGAAGTGAGTTGCAGCCAATCGTACTTAGCATCCGCTGGCGGATATAGATCGGCTGGCGTAAGTGCTTGTTGAGAGGTAGCTGGTGTCGTGATAACCGCTTCTGCTGAAGTTGCAGAACCAGAATAAACGGCTGCGAGACAGGTCGCAGCGATAAGTGTATAGCGCATGTGGTATTCCATTAAGCTTCCCTTGAAAAGCGATTCCTTTGGCTGACTTTATTTTTAGCCGGTCAGCTTTAATTAAGGTGTAAATATGCTATTCAAGGTTTGAGTATTAAACAACGGTGCAATGATTTAAGCGGCGATTATAAAGCCTGCTCAAACCATGGCAACATAAACTCGGCAATTATTATCTGCGCTTTTTGATTTGGGTGAATACCATCTCGTTGCATTAATGATGGGTCGATGACAATTTGCTCCATAAAAAATGGCATCAAGGTGACGTCATGTTCAGTTGCTAAATCTTTATATACCGTATTAATCTGTGAAGCGTATCTTGGACCGTAATTAGGTGGCACCATAATCTCACTTAATAACACTTTTACCTGTTGTGCTTTAGCTAGCTCAATGATTTTTGTAAGATTGTTTTTCAATTGTTTTGGTGGGAACCCGCGAAGTCCATCGTTACCGCCAAGTTCTATCAATAATATTTTTGGCTGAGCAGATTCAAGCAGGGCGGGCAGTCTGCGTAATCCGCCGGCCGATGTTTCGCCGCTAACTGAGCCATTAATGATTGAGCTATTTGGCATTTTCTCTCGTAGTAATTGCACCCAGCCTTGATTTTCAGGCATGCCATAACTTGCACTTAGGCTATCACCTAGGATTAATATAGGGGTAGCACTCAGCCCAAAACTGCTGAAAACCAATAATAAGACCAAACCGCGAAGTCGGTTTTTAACGTTGAAGAAGGATTCTATGTCTGAAAATAGCGCCATTTCCGTAAGCCACCTAGTTAAATCAGTTGTTACTCAAGAGGGAGAACTGACTATCCTCAACGGCATTAATATGGATGTCAAGCAGGGAGAGAGTGTGGCGATCCTCGGACCATCGGGTTCAGGTAAGTCAACGTTATTAGGTTTGTTAGCAGCTCTTGACTCGCCAAGCAGCGGTTCAATCAAACTTGACGGTGTTGCACTTGAAACACTTAATGAAGAGTCTAAAGCGTCCCTGCGCAAGCAAAAAATCAGCTTTATTTTTCAATCTTTTATGTTAGTCGACACCTTAAACGCCCTTGAGAACGTGATGCTGCCAGCGGAGTTAGCTGGGATTGCAAAGGCGAAAGACAAAGCCCAAGCTATGCTTGAACGGGTTGGATTAAGCCATCGTTTAACCCATTTTCCTAATCAACTTTCCGGTGGCGAACAACAACGCGTGGCGATTGCCAGAGCGTTTATTTGCGAGCCTAAAGTGTTATTTGCCGATGAGCCGACAGGTAACCTTGATTCAGCCAATAGCGACAAGATTGCCGATATGCTGTTTGAACTCAACCGTGAAAGTGACACTACCTTAGTGCTGGTCACTCACGATATGGAGCTTGCCAGCCGCTGTCAGCGACAATTTATTATGGATTCGGGCTGCTTAAGCGAAAAAACGGCTGTGCAATATGTTGAGCAGAAGGCAGAGGAAAGTGATGAGGTAACGGGCGAGGCGCGCGCATGGAGTTAAGCTTAGCGTGGAGATTGTTTAAAAGGGAGTTATCCCAAGGCCAATTGGTGTTAATTATTTTGGCGATAACCTTGGCAGTGCTGTCGGTTACCGGTCTTGCCAGTGTCAGTGAGCGCTTGCAGCTGGCGATTAATGGCCAAGCCTCTAAGTTTATCGCAGCTGACCGCATCATTGATTCACCCAATGAAATAGACCCTAAGGTGCTGCAGTTAGCCGATGATAATGGCTTATCTCGTGTCAGTAGCATGCAGTTTAATTCGATGCTTTATGCCGGTGATGCGTTTCAGCTAGTGACGGTCAGAGCGGTTGAACAAGGTTATCCGTTAAAAGGCGATATTGAGCTTAACACGGGTAAAGCCCAAGGCTTACCTAGCGCGAATAACATTTGGTTTGAAACCCGTTTAGGTGGCTTGTTAGGTTACCCAGAGCAAATTGAGCTGGGTAATGCCAAGTTTGGCTTATCGAAAGAGATTATTCGTTTGCCTGATGCGGGCTTTAATCCGTTTGCCTCATCGCCGGTTGTGTTGATGCGCATAGAAGATGTGGCTAAAACTGAAGTGATTCAACCGGGCAGCCGGGTAACATACCGTTATCAGTTTGCAGGTGATGCGACGGCGTTAAATGCATTTGAAGCACAAGCTAAGCCGTTGCTAAATACCAGCCAGCGTTGGGTAGATGTGCAGTCTGGTGATTCACCTATTGCTGAAGCGGTAAAGCGCGCGGAGCGTTTCTTATTGCTGGCAAGCTTATTAGGTATTGCACTTGCCTGCGCGGCAATCGGCATTGCGGCGCAGCGTTACTGTCAGCGTCATTATGACGTGGTTGCCATGCTTAAAACCTTTGGCGCATCGGCAAAACAGATCCGCGTGCTATTTGGTATGCACTTATTGTTAGTGACCGCCGTTGGTGTGGTACTCGGGCTTATTGGTGGCTTTGCCTTAGATAGGGGCATTACTGCATTTTTACCGGCAGAAATTGCGGCTTATACGCCGCCAATGATGCGGCCGATTATGCTGGGCTTAGGCACTGGCTTTATTAGTGCATTTATGTTTTCGGCTTATCCACTCATGCGCTTATTGGCTATTCCGCCATTACGGGTATTGCAAAGACAGCTTGAAGGCATACAGCTAGGAATGTGGCTGCACTTAGTGCTGAGCTTAGGGGCGATGGCGCTATTGGGGTATTTGTACTCGCAAAGCCTTGCATTAACCTTAACTGTAGTCGCAGCGGTTCTTTTGTTAGGCGTACTATTAAGTGTGCTTGGCTTCTTTATGATTCGACTTGGCCACAGTGTGGGCATGAAAACCACCAATCCATTGCAGTTAGCATTAGCGGGGCTTAGACGCCGCGCCAAACAAAATGCGGTGCAGCTGGTGGGCTTTAGTAGCGCGTTGGTGTTGCTACTGACTATTTTTGCTCTTAGACAAGACTTACTCAATGAGTGGCAAAAACAGTTACCGGAAAACTCGCCTAACTATTTTTTAGTCAATATTGCGCCGGAAGAAACTCAGCCAATTAGTGAGTTTTTAGCGCCGCATCTAAAGTCTGCACCAATTATTTACCCTGTTATTCGTGGACGATTGACGGCAATTAACGATGAGGTGTTAATTTCGCGCGATCAGCAGCAAGAGGGTGTTGAGGGCAGAGTGGGGATCTCCCGCGAGTTAAACCTCACTTACCGCGATAGCATGCCACCTAATAATGATTTGTTAGAAGGTGAGTTTAACCAAGACAAGTATGACGTTTCGGTTGAGTCGGGCGTGGCTGAGCGCTTGGATTTATCTTTGGGTGATAAATTAACTTACACCATAGATAACCAAAGCCTGACGGTAAATGTTGCCAGCATTCGTGCGGTGCATTGGGAAACACTACAACCCAACTTCTTTATGATCTTTACTCAAGAAGCATTAGCGCCGTTTGCTTATACTTCTATGTCGAGCTTTCATCTTGATGACTCGCAGCGGGGATTGATTTTAGATTTGATCAAACAGTTCCCAACGGTATCGATTATTGATGTTGGTGCTATGGTGAGTCAGCTTAGGCAGATTATTGATCAGGTCTCTTTGTCTCTGTCATTGGTACTAGTGTTGGTGTTACTAGCAAGTGCCTTGGTGATGATAGCGCAAACAGAAGCGGGTATGGCAACAAGACAGCGAGAGCTGGCGGTATTGCGTACCTTCGGCGCCTCAGGTTGGCTGCTTCGTGCGGCGACCGGACTTGAATTTGCGCTACTTGGTACTATCGCGGGTATTTTAGCGGTAATTGTTGCTGAGTTTACCCTTTACCTACTTAAAACGCAGGTGTTTGAGTTAAACGTGTATATGCATTGGCCATGGTGGGGCATAGCGCCGCTTTGTGGTGGATTAGTTGTGGCGACTTTAGGTATTTGGCGCTGCAGGCAACTACTAAGTAAGTCATGTGGCGAGCTGCTTAAAGGGCATTAGTTGCTGGTAACAATTTGAGCACTAATCAAAAAAGGATAACGCAGGGCGTTATCCTTTTTGTTTTTAGCTCTAAGCTTCTTCAGAAGGTGGGACTTTTACTTTAGTCATCTGCTGATTAATAGGTCAGTCGCCTAATACTTCTGCTAATGCGGGGGCAAGCTCTGGGTATTGATACACAAAGCCCGCATCTAAAGCACGTCTTGGTGTGACGTATTGACCTTCGATGAGTAACGATGACATCTCACCTAAAGCAAGCTTTAACGCAAATGTCGGCGCGGGAATACACGCTGGGCGATTAACGGCTTGGCCAAGTGCCTGAGTAAAGGCTTTATTGCTGACAGGGTTGGGCGCTGTGCCGTTATAAATGCCTTCGCAGTCAGCATCAAGGGTCAAATGGCTGATAAGCGCGATAAGATCTGCCTGATGGATCCAGCTCATTCCCTGTTGTCCGTTACCAATAGGGCCGCCGAGGCCTAATTTAAACGCCGGTAACATTTTGGCTAGCGCGCCGCCGTGGCGACCTAATACTAAACCGATGCGGACAATACACACCCGTGTTTGCTCGCTTTGGGCTTTTAAGGCTTCATCTTCCCAGCGGCGACAGACTTGGTGGGTAAATTCGGCTTGGGTCTGTTGGCTAACTTCAAAGCTCTCATCGATAGGTTGTAGCTTTTGATCGCCGTAATAACCAATGGCTGATGCGCTGACAAATGTGTGCGGTGGTGTGTCACTTTGTTTGATTAAACTGCTTAGTTTACTGGTAAGGTCCCAGCGGCTTTGGCAAATAGCTTGCTTTTGGCTATCGCTCCAGCGTTTTCCGGCAATGGGCTCGCCGGCTAAATTGATGACGGCGTCAAAGTCATTGAGGTGAGTGAGCAGATCTATTGACGCTAGGTACTGGTGTGAGGCGCCCAATCGTTTTTCAGCTGCCTCAACTGAGCGGCTTAAAATCGTTAGCTGGTGGCTTTCTTTTAAGGCGTTAACCAGTTGCGTACCAATAAATCCGCTGGCGCCAGTTAGTAATATATTCATAGGCTCAAACTCAGAGGTTATAAAATAGATGATTATCAGTACGCTATGGCTGACCTATTGGATCGACTGTTTTTGATAACACAGCTCTAGCGACACTGAATCGGCAAAACGTAATGCATGGGGCTTATCGATTTCTACTTTAGCAAAGTCGACCCAATCATGCTCACTGGCAATGCTCAACACTTGGCTGGTTAAGTTTTCCAGTAAAGAAAAACGGTTGTTTTCAACTAAAGCAATGATCTTTTTCGTAATCGTGCGATAATTCAGAGCATCATCCATATTGTCACTGTTTCTGGCTTTATCTGCACAGTAATGAATAACAGTATTAATGGTGACATCTTGCTTATTTTGAATTTCGTCTTCTTTAATGCCAATGTAAGTACGTAACCTTAGGTTCTTAATGCGGATCACGGCGATTTCTGGTTTCATAAAAAACGATGTCCCTGTTGTAGTTCATGTTAGAAGCAGTTTATATAACCCTATCAATATTATAGTGAATCAAGAAGGACTTTATTGTAATGACTCGATTCGAGAATCAAGGTGTAGCCTTTAAAGGCTTCGCCATTTCCGCATTTATTGTGGTCATTTTGGCTGGCATTAAAGCGGCTAGTCCAATTGTGGTACCGTTCGTACTGTCAGTTTTTATTGCGGTGATCTGTAATCCGATGATCAGTTGGATGACACGTCATCGTACACCACGCGGTTTAGCTGTACTGCTGTTGATGGTGTTTATTGTGTTAATGGGCTTGTGGTTGGCCTCTGTGGTTGGCACTTCAATTAATGAATTCTCCAAACAGTTACCTTTTTATCGTGATCAATTAATCGATCAGTTCTCTTGGATTGTAGAAAAGCTAGCGGCGTTTAATATTCAAATTTCCAAAGAACAGATTTTGGCTTATTTCGACCCGGGTGTTGCGCTGTCGATGACAACAAATATGTTGTCAGGTGTAGGTAGTGTGATGGCTAACCTGTTTTTGATTATTTTGACCGTGGTATTCATGTTGTTTGAATCAAACGGTTTTTCAACCAAAATGCACCTTGCATTAGACGATCCAGATATGCGCTTAAAGCAGGTGGACCGTTTCTTACATTCTGTAAACCAGTACATGGTGATTAAGACATTAGTCAGTTTAGCAACGGGCTTAATCATTGGTGTTGGTTTGTACTTTATTGGTGTCGATTACGCATTGTTATGGGGCGTGATTGCGTTTTTGTTTAACTATATTCCCAATATCGGCTCTATCATTGCAGCTATTCCGTCGGTGCTATTAGCCTTTATTCAATTAGGCCCTGGGGCTGCTGGCGGGGTGGCATTACTTTACCTTGGTACCAATACGGTTATGGGCAACGCCGTTGAGCCAAGATACATGGGTAAAGGTTTAGGCTTATCGACATTGGTGGTGTTCCTGTCGTTAATTTTCTGGGGCTGGTTATTAGGCTCTGTGGGCATGTTGTTATCTGTACCTTTGACCATGATTGTGAAAATCGCCCTTGAGTCTAGCTCTGGCGGACGTTGGTTGGCGGTGCTGCTAGGTGATGATGTGTCTGAGGAGCAATTACAAGAAGCCAAAGTTAGCGTGACGACAGCATTAGAGAATACATCGCTAGCGCAGTCTGACGTAGAGCAATCTGCAGCAGCGAGCGAGCAGCAAGACAGTAATCAGTTAAAAAATAGTGAAAAGTGAGTTTGATGCAGTTATTTATTGAAGCAGTACAACAAGTAGAGTTTCCTGAAGATGTTACGCGTTTATTTCACGGGCGTGGTGGGCGTTTCCCGGCTTGTGAACACTTATGTTTAGATTGGTTTTCGCCAGTATTGCTATTAACCAGCTTTAAAGGCTTAGAGCCAAGTGAGCTTGAGACCTTGTGCGAAGCAATAGAGCAACGCTGGCAAGCCGTTAAAGGTAATGAACCATTAAACTTAGTGTTTCAATATCGCCGCGGTGGTGAGACTCATACTGAAATCATTCAAGGTGAAGTGCCTGAAAAACATATCGTCACTGAAAATGGCGCGTGTTTTCAAGTGCATCTATTACGTGGCCAGAACCATGGTTTGTTTTTGGATATGGCAAATGGTCGCCAATGGGTACGTGAACACAGCGCACATAAAAAAGTGCTAAACCTATTTGCTTATACTTGTGGCTTCTCGGTGGCCGCTTTGCAAGGTAAAGCCGATGAAGTGGTTAATATCGATATGAGTAAAGGTGCTTTATCTATCGGTAAGCAAAATCACATTTTGAATGATTTTAAAGCCGGGGCGCGTTTTTTAGGTCATGACATTTTTAAGTCTTGGGGTAAGTTAACCAAGCTTGGGCCTTATGAGGTAATCGTTGCCGATCCGCCAAGTAATCAAAAGGGCAGTTTTGTGGCGACCAAAGATTATGCTCGATTGCTAAAACGTTTGCCTGAGTTATTAACCGATGATGGTGATATGTTACTGTGCCTTAATGCGCCAGAATTGAGTATTGATTTTTTAATGCAGCAGGTTGAGGAGTACAGCCCGAGCTTGGTTTTTTGTGAGCAACTGGCTAACCCTACAGTGTTTGAAGATGTCGATCCTAATAAAGCGTTAAAAGTGCTTAGGTACCGTAAGCAAGCTGTGTGCTAGCTTTTATAAGGTTTAGTTTTTAGATGTCATAGCTTTTAGATGCGCTAGCTTTTAGAAAGACGCGATAGGCCAAACAAGATGTTTGGCCTTTTTTATGCCAGTTTTGTGCTAAATAAGCCTATTTCTAACCTAATGGGGGAGATAACGTGCGAAGAAAGGAATGGTTAGTATAATATTTGAGCACTAAAAGTAGGCTGTTAAGCGTGAAAATGAATATAAAACTGAAAGTCTTTCACTTGTGCAAACCGTTATTGACGGTTTTTAGGGTAATTAAGGTGGTTTTTGCTGTTTTATTAGGATAGTTGTGAAAGTTTTCTGTAAGTACTGCCTGCAAGCTGTTATACTCCGAATTAAGAACTATGCATATTTGGCATATTTTTGAAAAAAGGCTAAATGTCACACTTTTGATGACATGCCTCTTTACCCTACACCTTAATCAAAGATCCGGAGTCGTTATGGAAATTCAGGAATATGAAGGCGCATATTACCAACTACAAGATGAGATGTTAGAGTCTCTACCAGTTGAAATGGATGAAGAAGCGTTTTTAGATTAAGGAAAATCGCTAAGAGCTCAGTTATAGCGTGTGACATCATAAACTGTAACTCGAGTCTTAAGACAAAATAGCAACCTAAGGGTTGCTATTTTTTGTTGGATTACCGCTAAACCAGCATAAAAAAACCGTCACCATATTGATTGGTATAAAGTAGGTAATACTTTGGTGCCTTTAATCGTGCCGGTTTGTAGAGTATTGGCTGCAGCTTATTTATAGCAGGGTTTAACCGTTCACTTGTCGCTTTTCTGGCATGATTTCGACAATGATCCATTTACCGTTGCGCTTATTTAGGCGTAATGTTCTATCGTCCACCCAAGGTTGTCCGCCACGTAGTCCCTTCATTTTGACGATGACGGTGACGTCATCGGTAAATTTACGGAAGAAGTCGATATCTACCTCATCAACTTCTAATTCAACATTTGTCATCGATAAATTAAGCATATTTCGCTGCACTGCTGCGGCAATGTAGTAGTGACCTAAAATTTCCTTTAATGGATCATCAACATAAAATTTAGCTTTTTCTATGTCTTTGTCATTGTAGACAGCGCTGAGAAAGCCTAGTGACGATAATTCAGGTGTACGAAGGGATGGCTTTGCACCAGCGTTTATTTCTTCACTGGCTTGGTTTGATGGACTGCAAGCGCTAAGACCCAATAAAGTAATGGCAAAAATAATGGCTTTAAACATGTGTTAACTTCTTATGAGTTTGGCTCAGTATTACGATTATTAAGGGCTAACGCAAGAAAATCAGTTTAGATCTTATCTAAAGCTTGACCTAAGTAAAGATCTAAGGCATATCTGTATAGATGACTTGAAAAGGTTATCCACAGAATCTGTGGATAACCATGTTGAAGACTATTTTTAACATGCTTAAGCTGCTGATTCGTAACCAGTAAATCTACTGGTTATTTTTTGATACATTCTGTTTTGTCTAATATTTATCTACTTTTAAAGCATCAAAATCGCTATTTCTAGCGCAGATAAACGATCTTGCGATCGTATAACCATCTCAAATTATCTTTAATTGAATATACGGCGTAACCAATTAACCTGAGTTACTTGGTATAACTATTATTTGCTTAAAAACTCATCTAGTATCTGTTTTAACTGAAAAAGCTGAAGGAAGTGAATATGTCTAGCCGTGTATATGTATTAGCGCAATTTAAACCTAAGCCGGGTAAAGAAGCGGAATTATTTGAAGTGTTAAAAGCGTTAGAGCCGGATTCATATCGAGAAGAGGGCTGTATTCAATATATGCTCACCCGTCAGATTGATCATCCGAGTGCTACACGTAATGAATATCCGATTGTATTTAACGAGATCTGGCAAAGCGCAGAGGCTTGGGCTGCCCATGGTACTCGTAAGCAAATTCAGCACTTTTTTGAAACTCAAGTGCAAGCTGAAACAGGCTTAGTCGCTGATGCGATTGTTACCGCTTACAGTGACGAAGGGCACCATTACGATAGTCCGATTTACAAATAATCCTGTCCATAATGTTTATAAACAGATTTAAAAACAAAAAAGCCTGCAAATGCAGGCTTTTTATTAGGATTTAAACGAGGCTAATTAAGCTTGTTCGTTTTGAGCCGCTTGAATCGCAGTTAGAGCGATAGTGTAAACGATATCGTCTACTAGCGCGCCGCGTGATAGATCGTTCACTGGCTTACGCATACCTTGAAGCATTGGACCAATAGAGATCAAGTCAGCACTACGTTGTACCGCTTTGTATGTTGTATTACCCGTGTTTAGATCTGGGAATACGAATACAGTAGCTTGACCAGCAACAGGGCTGTTAGGCGCTTTAGAGCGAGCAACGTTTGGCATTACTGCTGCGTCGTACTGTAGAGGACCGTCGATCATTAGATCTGGACGTCTTTCTTGAGCAATGCGGGTCGCTTCACGAACTTTATCTACGTCAGAACCTGTACCTGAACTACCGGTAGAGTAACTGATCATGGCAACGCGTGGCTCAATACCGAATGCAATTGCAGACTCTGCAGATTGAATCGCGATATCAGCTAACTGCTCAGCGGTTGGGTCTGGGTTAATCGCACAGTCACCGTAGATGTAAACTTGATCAGGCATAAGCATGAAGAAGATAGACGATACTAGGTTTGAACCTGGTGCAGTTTTGATTAACTGTAGTGGTGGACGAATTGTGTTCGCTGTGGTGTTTACCGCACCAGAAACAATACCGTCTACTTCGCCTTGAGCAAGCATCATAGTACCCAGTACCATGTTGTCTTCTAATTGCTCTTTAGCAACAACTTCAGTTAGTCCTTTACCACGACGTAGTTCAACCATAGCTTCAACGTAACGGCTACGTGATGTTTCAGGATCAACGATTTCTACGCCGTCACCTAATACAACGCCTTGCTGGCTTGCAATACGTTCGATCTCTTCGCGGTTACCTAAAAGCACACAACGCGCGATACCACGTTCAGCACAGATAGCTGCAGCTTCGATTGTTCTTGGCTCATCACCTTCTGGCAACACAACAGTCTTACGCGCAGCACGAGCAAGTTCAGTTAGCTTGTAACGGAATGCTGGTGGCGATAAACGGTGCTCACGTGGAGAGTTCTTAGTGATGCTCTCAACCCAGTTTTGGTCGATGTGGCTGGCAACGTATTCTTGAACTTGTTCAATACGTACAGCGTCATCTACAGGCACTTCGTGGTCGAAACGCTGGATGTTTAGCGCTGTTTGCCATGTGTTAGTATCGATTAAGAATACTGGTAAGCCTGTTTCGAAAGCTTGTTCACAAAGCTCCATGATCTGTGGCTCTGGCTCATAACCGCCAGTAAGTAGTAGTGCGCCAACTTTAACGCCATTCATCGATGCAAGACATGCAGATACGATAACGTCTGAGCGGTCGCCTGAAGTCACTAGTAGTGAGTCAGTTTTAATATGGGTAACCATATTCGGGATGCTACGTGCACAGAAAGTCACTTTACGCATACGGCGAGTGTTCATCTCACCAGCGTTGATGATTTTAGCGCTTAAGTGCTTAGCAAGATCTGATGCACGTGGGGCAACAAGATCTAGGTTGTAAGGTACGCTACCTAAAATACGTAGTGGGCTCTTACCTGGAAGTTGGAACATGCTTGCTGCGTCTGGACGCGGCATTTCGTCATGGTCAAATACTTCTGATAGGTCAGGGCGCGCGCGACCTTCGTCATCAACCGGTGCGCCAATTTTGTTGACGATAGCACCAATTAGACGCTTGTTTTCAGATCCACCCCAAGAGTTATGAGAAATCTCTAGGCGGTTCATTAATGCTGTAGCACTTTCGTTGCCTGGTGTAGCAACAAAAATGATGTCTGCATCAAGTGCTTTAGCGATTGCATGGTTAACATCGCTAGAGAAAGGATGGTTACGAGTTTGCACCAAACCTTCAACGATCAAGGTTTCTGTATCATCAGCACATTCTGTTGCACGAGCAATGATCTGCTCCATCAACACGTCAGTTTGGTCTGCACGAATTAGCTTTTCTGCATGTTCCATCTCGAATGGCTCAAGCGGATTAACAGTTGGAGACTTGCTCAAAATTGTCGTAGAGCGCTCTGGACCATTGTCGTTTGGACGTTGTTGGGCGATTGGCTTGAAAAAGCGTACTTTAACGCCATGGCGTTCAAGTGCACGAACCATACCTAGGCTGATGGAAGTTAAACCCACGCCGGTACCCACTGGAATGAGCATAATGTTACGAGACATATTGACCTCTTGAAACTCGGTGATGCCATACAAAGTATGACTAAAATCTTTTTACTGCGCTAACTACGGCTAATACTGAGTATTAGCCGTATTTTCTTGCTATTACTTGATTAGCTCGATTGCGTCTTGCGCAATAACCCACTCTTCATTAGTAGGGATAACCATAGCAACAGTACCTTCGTCAGTCGTGATCTGACCACCGTTACCAAAGCGAGCAGCAGCGTTACGCTCTTTATCAACGTTGAAGTTGAAGATCGCTAGAGAGTTAAGTACTTTTTCACGGATTAGATCAGAGTTTTCACCGATACCACCAGTGAACACAACTGCGTCTAAACGCTCTAGTGGCACAGTGTAAGAAGCGATGTACTTAGCTAGACGGTAGCAGAAGATTTCTAGTGCTAGTGTCGCGCCTTTGTGACCACTTTCAAAACCTTCTTCGATGCCACGGCAATCGTTAGTTAGTTCAGAAATACCTAGTAGACCACTTTGCTTGTTAAGTACTGACTCAACTTCGTCAAGTGTGTAACCTAAACGGTTAACTAGGTGGAAGATAACTGAAGGATCAACGTCACCACAACGTGTACCCATTACCAAACCTTCTAGTGGAGTCAGACCCATAGAAGTATCTACACTCTTACCGCCTTTAATAGCAGTAACAGATGCGCCGTTACCTAGGTGAGCACAAATGATGTTTGTGTCAGCTTCGTCTTTACCTAGTGCAGCAGCAGCTTCGCGGCTGATGAATAGGTGGCTAGTACCGTGCATGCCATAGCGACGGATTGCGTTTTCGCGGTATAGCTTGTACGGCAGTGCGTAGATGTATGCTTTTTCTGGCATAGTCTGGTGGAACGCAGTATCAAACACAGCAACTTGTGGTAGTGCTGGGAATGATGCTTGAGCTGCACGAATACCGATTAGGTGAGCTGGGTTGTGAAGCGGTGCAAGTGTTGCACAGTCTTCAATACCGTGAATAACAGATTCGTCAATGATTACTGACCGAGTGAATTTCTCACCGCCGTGTACTACACGGTGACCAATTGCTTGGATCTCTGCAGCGATTTCTGGGTGAGCACCTAGAATGTCGTTAACAATGTATTCAACAGCTTCTCTGTGAGCAGTGAAAGCACCTAGGCTAGCTTCACTTTTCTGGCCGTTAACTTTCCATTTGATTCTTGAATCTTCAAGACCAAAACACTCAGCTAGACCTGAAATTTGGTCATCGCCAGTTAGCGCATCAATAACTGCAAACTTTAGAGATGAACTACCACAGTTAAGTACCAGTACCAGTTTGTTTGACATGTTTAAACCTTTTGCAATAAATAGTGGATCCGTTTGATCCACCCAGTAACAAAACTTCTATGGCAACTATAGCCGAAGTCGTAAAGTATGCTCTTCAAAAGAGCAAAATTTGTGTCATACCCAGCGCGATGAATTAGGGGCGACTGAGTGTTTATGCTAAAATTAGGCTGTATTATTATTTATAGGTGCCATCATTGAGCATTCAAGTTCTTAAAACCTTAGGGGAAGGTCGTCGTTATATGAAGACTTGGCCTATGGTTCGACAACTCAGTTTTTACTTTCCTGAGTATCGTGTTATGCGAGCTACTAAACTTGCTTTGCCGTTAATGCCTTTGTTGGCAATATTAGCGGCTGCGAGCCAGTTATACTTACATGGCTGGAGTTATTTACCCCAGGCGATAACAATCGCGTTATTCTTTATCAGCTTGCCGATTCAAGGCTTACTTTGGTTGGGTTGGCGCTCTCGCCATCCTCTGCCACTTTCATTACTTGATTGGGGCAATCAATTGTCGACCAAGTTAATCCAAATGGGTGTAAATTGCCGACCGCTTGGCGCCAAAGCGTGTTATTTCGATATGGCACTTATATTAAAAGCGGCCTTCGAGCGTTTAGACGCCAGCTATTGGGAAGAGCTGTAGCTCTTGCCATTTTCCCCGCAATATTAATAAACTGCGTTAATACCTAAATTGGTAAAAGTCTGTTTTATCTGTTCCATGGTTTCTTTACTTGGCGGAGAAATATTGTTTAGCTCATATTTCTCACCCATGGCTTCCCACTTATGTTTACCTAGCTCGTGATAAGGGAGTAACTCAACCTTTTCCACGTTAGTCATAGGCTTAATAAATTCTGCTAACCCTTGCGCTGATGGAATGTCGTCGGTATAGCCACCAACCACAACATAGCGGATCCAGGTTTTTTGCCCACGCTTATGCAGGTATTGTGCAAACTGTAGCGTGCGCTGGTTGCTGACATTCGTCAGATCAATATGCTTTGCATCATCAATCTGTTTGATATCTAGCATCACCAAATCTGTGTTATCGAGTAACTCATCGATAATAGGGGTGTGTTTGCGAACAAAACCGTTAGTATCAAGACAGGTATGAATACCTTCTTTTTTACAGGCTTTGAATAGCTCTGCTACGAACTCAGCTTGTAAAATGGCTTCGCCGCCGCTTGCGGTCACACCACCGCCACTGGCTTCAAGAAAAGGTCGATAACTAATGATTTGACTCATTAAGTCATCGACTTTCATTTCTTTACCATCGTGTAAGTCCCAAGTGTCGCGGTTATGGCAGTATAGGCAGCGCATTAAGCAGCCTTGCATAAAGGTGATAAACCGAATGCCCGGGCCATCTACTGTTCCAAAAGATTCGATAGAATGAATCCGACCGATAACTGCCATTTAAACTCCTGTTTAGCTGATGCTGGCTTAGCCTAGCATCAGCTCAATCGACACTTAAGAAAACTTACAGACCTTTAGTAAAGGTACGGGTAATAACGTCTTGCTGTTGCTCTGGTGTTAGCGAGTTAAAACGAACTGCGTAACCAGAAACACGGATAGTTAGCTGTGGATACATATCTGGGTGGATAACTGCATCTTCAAGCATTTCACGGTTCATAACGTTAACGTTTAAGTGTTGACCACCTTCACGTGTTTCGTTGTGAGCAAAGTAACCATCCATAAGCGCTGCTAGGTTAGCCTTACGTGCATCATCATCTTTACCAAGTGCGTTAGGTACGATAGAGAATGTGTAAGAGATACCGTCTTGTGCGTGAGCAAATGGTAGTTTAGCAACAGATGTTAAAGAAGCGATAGCGCCTTTCTCATCACGACCGTGCATTGGGTTAGCACCTGGAGCAAATGGTGCGCCAGAGCGACGACCGTCAGGTGTGTTACCTGTCTTCTTACCGTAAACAACGTTAGAAGTAATGGTTAGAATCGACTGAGTTGGGATCGCGTTACGGTACATCTTCATGTTACGGATCTTAGCCATGAAGCGCTCAACCAATTCAGTTGCGATATCATCAACACGTGGGTCGTTGTTACCGAACTTTGGATAGTCGCCTTCGATGTCGAAGTCTACTGCAATGCCGTTTTCATCACGGATTGGCTTAACTGTTGCGTACTTAATCGCAGCTAGTGAGTCAGCAGTGATAGAAAGACCAGCGATACCACACGCCATAGTACGACGTACGTCTCTGTCGTGAAGTGCCATTAGTGCAGCTTCATAAGAGTACTTGTCGTGCATGAAGTGGATAGCGTTTAGTGCAGACACATACTGTGTTGCTAACCAATCCATCATAGTGTCTAAACGACCCATAACGTCATCGTAGTTCAATACTTCGTCTGTGATTGGCGCAGACTTAGGACCGATTTGAGCGTTAAGTTTTTCGTCAACACCACCGTTGATAGCGTAAAGCATAGTCTTGGCAAGGTTTGCACGCGCGCCGAAGAACTGCATGTGCTTACCAACAACCATTGGGCTTACACAACAAGCGATAGCGTAATCGTCAGAATCGAAATCTGGACGCATTAGGTCATCGTTTTCGTACTGGATAGAGCTAGTATCGATAGATACTTTAGCCGCGTACTTCTTGAAGTTAAGCGGTAATTGCTCAGACCATAGAACCGTGATGTTCGGCTCTGGGCTAGGGCCCATGTTGTATAGAGTGTGTAAGAAACGGAAGCTAGACTTAGTAACCAATGTACGACCGTCAACACCCATACCTGCGATAGACTCAGTCGCCCAGATTGGGTCGCCAGAGAATAACTCATCGTATTCTGGAGTACGTAGGAAACGAACCATACGTAGCTTCATTACGAAATGGTCAACCATTTCTTGAGCTTGTTGCTCAGTGATCACGCCATTTTTGATGTCACGTTCAATGAAGATATCTAGGAAGCTAGAAGTACGACCTAAAGACATTGCCGCGCCATTTTGGCTCTTAACAGCAGCTAGGTAGCCGAAGTAAGTCCACTGGATCGCTTCTTGAGCGCTAGTAGCAGGTAGAGAGATGTCGAAGCCGTAGCTTGCTGCCATCTTCTTCATTTGACCTAGTGCTTTGTGCTGCTCTGCAATTTCTTCACGAAGTTGCATAGTGTAAGACAAGTCAACGCCTGTTTCGAAATCAGCTTGTAAAGAGCTGAATTGAGCGAACTTGTCTGCCATTAGGAAATCAATACCGTATAGCGCGATACGACGGTAGTCACCAATGATACGACCACGGCCGTATGCATCTGGTAAACCAGTCAATACGCCAGACTTACGACAACGCATGATTTCTGGCGTGTAGATGTCAAACACACCTTGGTTGTGTGTTTTACGTAGTTCTGAGTATACGTATTTAACGTCAGCGTCTAGTTCACGGCCGTATGCAGCACAAGAACCTTCAACCATACGAATACCACCGTTTGGCAACATAGCGCGCTTAAGCGGAGCTTCTGTTTGTAGGCCAACGATAGTTTCTAAATCTTTAGTGATGTAACCGGCTTCGTGAGAAGTGATAGTTGATACACGTTTAGTATCAAAATCTACAGGAGCGTGAGTACGGTTCTCTTCCTTGATACCAACCATAACTTTGTCCCAAAGCTCGGTTGTAGCGTCAGTTGCGCCAGCAAGGAAAGACTCGTCGCCTTCATAAGGAGTGTAGTTAGCTTGAATAAAGTCACGCACATTGACTTCAGTTTTCCAATCGCCAGCGGTGAAACCTTCCCACGCGGCTGCAAACTGTTCAGTTTTTTCGGTCATCGTACTATTACCTTCTGTTTGAGATAAGGTTATTGGGTATCGAAATAGGCTCTATAACGAGGCGTGTGATACACCAATAGTAAAGTCTTAAACGCCCCAACAGGCCAAAGGCCTTTATAACGCTTGGTGCGTTTTCGAAGTGATTTCACTTCATATAATCTGTTTGGTTTGTAAGTCTTTCATTCCCCAGCACTCATCTCTGGCTGAAGATTAAAATTGGTAAGACCAATTAACCATGAATATATTAGCATAAGCTCGAATGCACTGCACTTAAATCAAGTTCCAATTCGCATTAGAAATGCAAAAACTGTTACCAAGGTAGCACTTTTTGAACGATTGGTGCTTAATCAGTCTTCGCTTAATTGGCTGTTACTAAAATTGGTCTGATTTTCGCAGGTTAGCTGTCAATTCGTTCTATTGCCTTTATTAACGCGCTAGAGATGGCTTAATGCTAAAGTCGTAACCCGCATTTAACATCTAGCAATATAGTTAACCAATAAGACTGCGTTGTGAATTATAGATGAAATATACCGCAGGTTATTATTGTTGTTTTCAGGCGACAAGCTTTGGTGAAAAACTTTACATATTGAGGTTGTGTATAATGAGGGCGTCTCGCGCTGGCTTAGAGCTGGCGTCACCAAGCTCGAGTTTCACGGGGTCTAGCGCGGTAAGCCTACTTATTGACGGTATGGCTAGAGCGAGTCGGCATCGCTTACATGATTCAACTTAGCTTGTTAAGTTGGCAGCTAGCGGCAATTTTCCTCCAACGTTTGCTTGTGGATTAAGCGCGCTTTTCAAGCAGGGGCTCTGACATTACCTGCCTCTTTGTGATGCACTCTAGTGCTTGGTTCATTGTAGGGGTAATCTTGAGTAGTAGATGGGCCATCCTATGGCGCAAGTAATTAATTTGACTAATATCTAAACCAGCCATGGTCTACCTGTATAGCCCGATTGACGCTAAAGTTATTGGATATTTGCATAACTGATAAGGTGGCGGGGTTGAGGCCATAAGTTGGTTTTCTGAGCCGGAACCTCAGTGATGTTATACAGACAAAATGGTCGCGTGAGAGCAATAAAACCAGTAAGAATTAGATCTAGATTAAACTATGATTATATTTCGCTATATTAGTAAGGCGTTTTTAATGCCTTTAGATTACAGCTATGTTATCTTGTTTTACTTAAATTAAAATTGGTATGACCAATTTACCTATTGGTTTCTAGACTTGATTTTTACTCATTGATTTTATTAGGCTGTTTTCTAAGTTAATTTTAGTAGTAAATCACTGATGATTACTGTTGTTGTGGAGAAAGTTTATGTTAGTTGTATTCGGTTTTGACAGAAGTTGTGGCGCTAGGTGGGCTAAATGACTGTGAGTAATCAAGCTAATCAAAGCGTGCAGACAGCGGCTGCAGCTAAAGTGAATTTAGTCGAGCAAGCTGCGAGTTATGGCGCAGAAAAAGTAACCAAGTCTAAGAAACAGTCTTTTGGATTGGCGATTTTTGCTGGTGCATTTATTGCTCTAGCTTTCGTTTTTTATATTACAGTCACTACTGGTAGCCAAGGCTCTTGGGGTTTAACTCGCTTTATTGGCGGTTTGGCTTTCAGCTTAGGCCTTATTTTAGTCGTTGTATGTGGTGGCGAATTATTTACCAGTACCGTGCTTAGCAGTGTTGCTTGGGCGCAGAAAAAGGTTAACACCTTGGCGGTAATGAAGTGCTGGGCTCGTGTATATGCGGGCAACTTTGTTGGCGCTATGCTGATGGTACTGCTTATTTCTCTGGCGGGAATGTATCAGCTTGACGGCGGTCGTTGGGGATTAAGCGCGCTTAACATCGCGCAGCATAAGCTTCACCACAGCTGGACCCAAGCCTTTGTATTAGGCATTTTATGTAACATGATGGTGTGCTTGGGCGTTTGGATGACATTCGCAACCAAAGACGTACTGACTAAAGTTGTGTTGCTAATGCTGCCTGTTGCTATGTTTGTTAGTAGCGGTTTTGAACACAGCATCGCCAATATGTTTATGGTGCCATTAGGGATCACTATTCAGCAATTTGCCGATCCAGCTTGGTTTGAGGCGTTAAATATAAGCCGCGATAAGTTTGCCGATTTGACCGTGATGAATTTTGTGGTGAATAACCTTATTCCTGTCACGCTAGGTAATATCGTGGGTGGCGGTGTGTTTGTCGGATTAGGTTATTGGCTTGTTGATAACGCTGGGCAAAAGCCTGCGGCAACAGAGGCTGTCGAGCAACCTGTGGACGCTGGTACTAAACTAGACAACTAAGTTTTGCCTTAGTAGCAATAGTGCTAGATTAATGTATACGATAAAGCAGCTCTTTTTATGGGCTGCTTTTTGTTTTAGCAGTCTTTTAGAACTGCCGTCCTGTTGGCTAATTAACTGCGATAAGAGCATACCACCACGTAATCATGTGTACGTCATACTTTTCGCCCAAGGTTTTGACTGCAGTTGGTAACACAGTCAATATTGATTAAAGTTTGCAGGTTCATTCCTGCTTTATTATTTGTTACGGCCTTTCATATATGAGCTTGCTATCCAAAATCTCATTAACCCTCACGTTTAGTTATTTTTTTCTGTGGTGCTTTGGCCCTTTAGTGCTTCAAGAGCAGGGCAATTGGTTTGGCTTGCCGTTATGGTTTTGGTTTTCATGCATTGGTGCGCCAATATTCGTGATAGTGAGTCTTAGCTTTTTGCTTACGCGGGTTGTGGAACAGGTAAGTAAAGATAATGACTAGTTTGATCCCAGTATTAGTTTATTTGGCCTTAAGCCTCGTGATTACCCGAGTTTGGAGTGCTAGGCAAGCAAAGCAATCTCAACAATTTTGTGAAGATAAAGCTAAGCGATTTTTTATCGGTGGTGCCTTTTTGAGTGGACCTCTGTTGGCGCTGACTTTAGTCGCAACCTACACCAGTGCGGGTTCGTTTATTGGCGGTCCTGGAGCGGCTTATAAATACGGTTTGGGCTGGGTTTGGCTAGCGGTTATTCAGGTGCCAGTGGTGATATTAACTTTGGGCGTTTTAGGGCCGAAGTTTTTAGCGCAAAAACGGCAATACAGCACGATAATCGAATGGCTAGATAGCCGCTATAACAATAGGCTGTTGAGCAATATTGCTATGTTTAGCTTAGTGGTTGGTTTCGTGGCTATGATAGCGGTGCAGTTTATTGGTGGCGCACGGTTGCTTGCTGGTGTTACCGGGATCAGTTATGAGCTTGGGCTTGCTGTGTTTGTGTTTACCGTGCTGGCGTATACCTTAACTGGCGGCTTTCGTGCTGTTGTATTGACTGATGCACTGCAAGGTATCGTGATGCTAATAGGGCTGATGGTTTTATTGGTGGTCATCCTTATGCAGCCTGATCTTGGCAGCAAACTTGCTGCAGAGACCGCAACTACTCCTGAGTTACTAAGCCCACATGGTGTTGGTGGTGGGTTAGGGTGGCCAATGATGCTGTCTTTTTGGGTTCTCATTTGCTTTGGCACTATGGGCTTACCCCATACCATTGTTAGGTTGCTAGCGGTTAAAGATAAGCAATCATTAAAGCGCGGTATGATTTGGGGAACATTAATTTGTTTCTTAATGACTTTAATTCCGCACCTTTGTGGTTTTTTAGGTCGGATTATCTTTCCTGACTTAGCGATCCCTGATCAGATCATGCCTAGGCTAATTGCGCAGTTGATGACCCCTTTTGGAGCAGGCATTCTACTGGCAGCACCCATAGCAGCGGTTATGTCATCGGTCGATTCTATGCTACTGCAATCAGCGGTGAGTATCGTGCGAGACGGTATTGTAAAAAAACGGCCAAATATGGGCGCGACTCAGCAAGTTAGATTAACTCAGCTGATGATGATAGTGATCACCGCGCTCGCTTGTTTTTGGGCGGTTAAACCACCCGATATGATAGTGTGGATAAACCTAGCTGCTTTTGGCGCGCTACAAGCAGTATTTTTATGGCCGATTCTAGCAGGACTATTTTTCCCGAGCGTTGGCGGAAAAACTGCACTTATTGCCATGTGCAGCGGCATGGTTAGTTACTTACTGCTGCAACTGCAAATTCCTCTACAAGCCGGAGTCCACCCGATTGTCCCCGCGTTAGTGATTTCGCTACTTATGTTGCTGCTAAGCCACTTTATTAGCCAAACACGGGTAAAAAGAGCCATTTCTAGCCATTAGCACTGCTTTTCTGTGGCAATTGCTCAGTAAAACACTCTTTTTTGCAACTGCAATGTTATTGCTTAATGTGAGTTGTAGCTAAAGAGGTTAACCCCGCGCTGGTCAAGGGCTAAGCATTGGTTTATATTTGCCGCCATATAATAATAAAATGGTGGCAATATGGACCCTGTTAGCCCTTCAAATACTGCAGTTAATCAAGCGGTTAATCCAAGCTTGACGTGGAAGATGCCAGACACGTTAGTGATTATCTTTTTTGTCGCAATCGCGGCCGCTATCCTTACTTATTTTGTGCCTATTGGTTCTTTTCAAACCCAAGATATCACTTATGTTGTTGATGGGGTTGAAAAGAGCAGAAGCGTGATAGATCCCAACTCTTTTGCTTATGAAGTTGATGATGCTGGGCAGCCGGTGTTGCAGCCTGTCGCATTGTTTGAAGGTCATGGTGGTGTGGGCTTTTTTAACTTTGCCTTTGAAGGTTTGGTATCTGGCTCTAAATGGGGCAGTGCGATTGGTGTGATCATGTTTATGTTAGTCATCGGTGGTGCTTTTGGCATTGTGATGGCAACCGGAACCATAGATAACGGCATATTAAAACTGATTGATGTCACACGAGGAAAAGAGGGGCTGTTTATACCGGTTATCTTCATCCTGTTTTCGTTAGGCGGTGCAGTATTTGGCATGGGCGAGGAGGCCATCGCATTTGCGATTATTATTTGTCCACTGATGATTCGTTTAGGCTATGACGGTATAACAACTGTTATGGTGACCTATGTGGCAACCCAGATAGGCTTTGCATCGTCCTGGATGAACCCTTTTAGTGTTGCTATTGCTCAAGGCATTGCGGGAGTGCCAGTACTTTCTGGCTCTGGTGTTCGCTTTATTATGTGGACAGGCTTTACCTTAATGGGGCTGATATTTACTTTGCGCTATGGCGCTAAAGTGAAGGCTAATCCGCAGTATTCTTTTAGTTATCACAGCGATAGTTACTTTAGAGAAAATCAAAAAGAAGCCAAGCTTGATAGTCGTTTTAATCTCGGCGATATTCTAGTGCTGCTGACTATTTTTGCTACGGTTGCGTGGATCATTTGGGGCGTGGTTACCCAAGCCTGGTTTATTCCCGAGATTGCCAGTCAATTTTTCACTATGGGGATTGTTGTCGGTATTATTAGTGTGGTGTTTAAACTCAATAAAATGGATGTTAATAAAGTTGCCAGTAGCTTTAAGCAGGGCGCAGCAACCATGTTGGAGCCTGCAGTGCTTGTTGGTTGCGCTTCCGGTATTTTGCTTTTACTCGGTGGAGGAGACGCAGCTAACCCAAGCGTACTGAATACCATTTTAAGTAAAGCGGGTGAATTTATTGGTCAGTTGCCCAGCGTAATGTCTGCTTGGTTTATGTATGTGTTCCAGTCAGTGTTTAATTTCTTTGTCACCTCAGGTTCTGGTCAAGCTGCACTCACTATGCCTTTGATGGCACCACTGGCCGATCTGGTGGGGGTTACACGTCAAGTTTCGGTGTTAGCTTTTCAGCTCGGTGATGGCTTTACCAACATTTTAGTGCCAACTTCAGCTTCTTTAATGGCAACCTTAGGTGTATGCCGCGTTGATTGGGGCCAATGGCTTAAGTTTATTTGGCGCTTTATGTTAGCGCTATTTACAGTTTCAAGCGCAATTGTGATTGGCGCGCATTACTTTGGCTTTAGCTAGCAATAAACTAAGGCATAAGAGCAGATATTTTCAGATCGCTAAGCTCCCTTTATTGGGAGCTTTTTATTAGGCTTTTAATCATTTGCACATCAATAATCGCTTGCCTAAGCCTTTTCCATAAATGCTGGGACAAAGATATAGCTTGCTAAGCTCAATAGTGTCAGATGAATTTAGTTTCAGAAAGTAGGATAAAAAGCCTACAACTTGGTTTTGAGTTACAGCGACATATATCGTCTCAGCGTTTGTCTCAATTGTTTGTCGCCACTCGGCTTTTCTTTTGCTTACCGTGTAACTATCAATGTAGCCTTTAGGCATTAGGCCATCAAAGGCTGATTGCCAAGAGCTTACATGTATATTGGCGATATCTGATATGTCTTCAATAGTGGCTGGTCTTATTTGAAATTCCATTTCAATCCTTGGTTTTTTTTAAGCAATGAAATTAGTGCTGTGGCTTATATAGATTGGTATCACTTGATAGATAATTTTAACAGATACAAAAAAACGGCACCCTAAGGTGCCGTTAATACAATCATTTTATTTTAGATTCAGTGAGTCTAGCTTAGAACTTCACTTCACCTTCAATAAAGTACTCTTGACCGCGAGCATTGTAGATCCCACGTGGGTAGTGTGGCCACTGAGTATCAGTTGGGTCAAAGTTTGGACCCGCATCAAACAAGTTGATAATACCGGCTTTTAGCTTGATAGACTCAGAGATAGTGTAGCCTGCAGTTAGGTTCCACTTAGTCTGTGATGCAACTTCATGATCTTCTTCAATGAATACATCGCCATTTGCTTCAGCAGCTTCTTTGAAAGACTTGTACTGAACACCGTGCATACGTGCAGTGTGGTAAGCACCTAACGTCGCTTCAAAGTCTTCGATAAAGTAACCTAGGATTAAGTTTGCGCGGTACTGAGGTAGACCGCCGTTCTCGATATCATCTTCAACAGGGTCAGTTGATGTTAACTGGTACTCAGAGTTTAGAATGTAAGTACCGCTAAAGTTAAGCTTAAGCTCACCATAGCTGTTTAGATCCCAAGTGTAGCCCGCAGTTAAATCTAAACCGCGAACTTTTTGATACGCTAAGTTTTGTGCTACCGCGTTAACATGAGTAATTGTGCCTTGGTCGTCACGAGTGATCATGTCTTCATAAAGCTCCCAATCACGAGCAGCTTGTGAAGCACTGATATCGCTAACCATGTCATCAAGTTTCCATTCCCATAAGTCGAATGAAGCGTCAAATGCATCGCCGCCCCATACTGCACCTATGTTAGCGGTATAGCCTGTTTCTGCATCTAGGTCTTCATTGGCACCGGTTGTGGTATCAATATGCAGTTCGTTACATACAGCGTTTAACTGTTCATCAGGGTAAACTGTACCTGGTGTTCCGCCCATTGCTGCACACTGTTTAAAGTCGATAACAGTTGTGAAACCATCGGTTGGGTCGCCATATACACGATGCATATCAGGTGCACGGAATACCGAGCTCCAAGAACCACGAACAAGTAGTTCACGAACAGGACGGTATTCTACCGCTATCTGTGGTGAAAGGTTGCCACCAAAGTTGTCGTAGTGGTCGTAACGTAATGCTGCATCAATATTTAAGTCATCAAGAATTGGGAAGCTAACTTCGGCATATGTTGCCCAGTTCTTACGCTCACCGGCACCTGATGAACCACCTTTACCTAAGATGTTACCGTTCTTAGACTCTGAATCTGAATCTGTTTCATAGTCTTGAATTGTGTATTCAGCACCAAATGCGAACATGGCATCGCCAGCGTCCATCTCAAATAGTGAGCCAGTGATGTTAGCCTGTACGTTCTTTTGAGTTGACTGAGCACGCTCGAATGAGCTGTAAGAGGCTTTTTCAGCATCTTCTGGAGACATGTTCTCAAGCAGTGAGTTACCGTTTTCACCTGCAGTGATGTAGTTAAACATGCCGCCAACAGTCGCGTTACCGCTGCCGAATACATCTACGCTTGTGCGGCCGTAGTTAACTGACGCGTCCCAGTTATACTCGTCAGCAATTAAGCCTTCTAAACCAGCTGTAAAGAAGTAGTTGCGGGTTTTAGTTTCAGTTGAACGGTGCCCAAGCTCATGTAGACGACGTGCGTAGTAATATGAACCATCTTCTGCATTAGCAAAATCTCCGCCAAGACCTGTGTCTTTGTCAAAGTCTTTGCTCATGTACTTGTCGCTACCAGCTTGGCCATAACTTACGGTCAACTTGTCACCATCGACAGTGATGTCATAATCATCGATTGCTGAAGGCTCAATGTTAGTAATTGATTTTGCTTCTGCAAAATCTAGGCGACCCACAAAACTCATATCTTCAGCAAGTTCATAGTTGAAGTTGGTTGAGCTGATAAAACGTGTGCTTTCCGGTTGAAGATCACGCCATGCAGAGCGGTCAAAACCACAAACATTACGAGCTTCATCCCACAGGAAACCACCATCAGTACATTCTTGTGGGCTTAGTTGGCGCGCACCTTCACCTGTGCCGGCAATTCTGGCACCGTATGAACTATATTGAGAGTATTGGCTATGTGGTACTTTGTCAGTATGTAGACCAAAGTTATCTCTATCAGTAGCTAAAAGAGACTGGTTATCGGTAAACTCGATAAAGCTTGATACGTTACCTTTGTCAGATGAAGCACCTAATGATAGTGAAATACGGTCATTTGCACCGCCACCGTTAGTGGTATCGCCATGGCGATATTTAACTGCAACACCTTCAAAATCTTTCTTCAAAATGATGTTAATTACCCCACCTACTGCGTCAGCACCGTAAATGGCTGAACCACCTGATTGGAGGATTTCGATACGTTGTACGGCTTCCATTG
Organism: Shewanella sairae; assembly: GCF_023283535.1. Classification (GTDB taxonomy): domain Bacteria; phylum Pseudomonadota; class Gammaproteobacteria; order Enterobacterales; family Shewanellaceae; genus Shewanella; species Shewanella sairae. Next base: position 31,547 of record NZ_JAKILT010000030.1, read on the forward strand.
GCAGGTTAGCTGTATCAACAAAGTTGTCAGTGCCGCCAGCAGGTTTTGGATACTGGTTTAAACGTTTGCCGTTAATTAGCGTAAGGGTACGGTTAGCGCCTGCACCACGTAAGCTAATTGAAGAGGCTGCAGGTGTAAAACCGTGCACAGATTGAGTGGTCATGGCACCAGTTGTTGATGTTAGACTCTCTAGTGCATCTTGAACGCTTGTAAAGCCTTGTTTAGCCATTTCATCAGCACTTAATACAGTGACTGGTGTGGCTGTTTCCATATCGCTACGTTGGATACGTGAACCTGTTACCTGAATACGTTCAACGTTCTCATCATCTGCTGCAAGTACTACTGGCGAGCTTAGTGCTGCTGTCGCGGCACCAGTGGCTAACGCAAAGCGAATCGCTTTGGCCAATCTTGAGTTAAGTGGCATATCATTACTCCCTTGGAACTTAATATAGTTATTTTTATTTAGGTTCTACTTCTTAAGAACTTGTAGATATATGTTAAGAAGAAGTCTCTGGGGATGGATGAAAGCACAAGCTAGTAACTGGGGCAACATGCTATTTACAGCTGTTGTATTTGTTAGTAAATGCTAATAAAAATAGATTGTTGCCTGGTTGTGGTTTTTGTGTTTATTTTGGGAGAGTAACTCTCGATACTTGTTTGTCGATCGAGTGGTTTGTTTTTATTTTGTTTTATTTTGCGGCTGTGAATGGCTTTTTGTTGTGACTTTTGTGTTGCTGGTTTGTGCTTTGTGTGTTTTATTAACCCTATGTGTATACAGCTGTTAATTGTAATGTGTAAAAAACCTAATATGTGAACTTTGTCACGTATCGGGTTTTGAGTGTTAAGTGGGATGCTGCTGGATTAGGACAAGATGATAAGTTCTAGATGATCTCTTAGCTTTTGTTAACGAAGCCATTGCTGATTCAAAATACTCGTTTTGTAGTGAGTAAGGTATTTCACTGCAACATAACTCACTACAAGTGTAGCGACAATCAGCTCTACTTTAGCTGTTATTAATAGGTCCGCTGACACATTGCTGGCGCCGAATGTAGCGACTATCCAGTTAACGGTTTTAAACAATGCGGTTGCACCAATCACCATAGGGAAGGTAAACGCTGCATACCCTGGTGAAAACGGTAGTTTAAGCAAGTGAAAAAAAGCTAAGTAAATAACACTTGTCATCAATAGCGCTAAAGTGAGCAGCACACCTACAATAATCAGTGATGGTTGTGAAGTCATGGTTAAGTAGCCTGCAAGAGATAAACTCGCTGGCGCCGCCATAATCGCAATGGTAGGTTTAGCGGCATCTGCAATCGGTTCACAAAAGATTAAACGGTATAACATGATGGGTAGCATCACTAAGTAGCTCACCATACCGAACATCAAAATAGCATCTGCTAGCCATTGGTACTGCATCTCTGAACCGTGTGGGAACGAAACTGCTGCAACAATGATGCCGATAGGGGGAACAAACCAGCTTGGCACCATATGCTCGAGTTTAAAATCGATAGCACGATAATAAATAAACATGCTTAAAAAGCCGATATGGATTGCAATCGCGGTTAACCATAAAGCGACGCCGATAGCGTGATTAAATTGTCCTAGCGCAGCTGACACCACCATTAACCCCATCGCAAAAGTTGGAATGACACTGCCAACAACTGGGTGGGTAAGTTCTTCGATAAGTACTTTTGGATGAAGGACAAATTTAGCCACTAACATTAGCAACATTAGACCAGCAATTGATGCGCCGATGAGTTGGCCTTGGCCATTCAAGCCTGGCACCATGCTTTCCCACGCCCAACCAAGACTCGCAATGGCTAAAGCTAAGCCGGCCATAGGGCTAGGTAGACGTGAAACGCGGTGTCTAAGTGTGTGCTTATTTGTGTTGCTCATAATCAAATCCTTCTAACAATCTTTATGCCTTTACTTTAACGTCATCAATTCTTAATTAAAATTGAAGTTAAGTTAACCTTAACTTCAATTAAATTGAGTGTTAATTGGTTAAATCAGATTGCTTGAATTTATGGTTTACGTTTACAGCGTAAAAGGGTATGTCCAAGACCGATATTATCTATGTCTTCATCAACGAATAGCCCTGCTTGACTGATGAGTTTGAGCAAGGTTTTACTGTGGTACATGCGGCTATTACCATTGGCGATAGCAGTAAAATATAGCGAGGTTGCATTGACGCAAAATGCGCCGGCCTCAAATGGTTGACGATCCCAAAAGGTTTCTAAAATACACAGCTCACTATCAGGTTTCATTACCGCGGCAGCGCGTTTTAATATGCTGAGGATCTCTGATTCTGAGAAACAATCAAGAAATTGACTCATCCAATATAAGTCACCTTGCTCACAAAAAGGTTTTTGTTCATCTAATAGATCGGTAACAAATGCGTGCACTCGCTCGGCAACGCCTGCATTGGCAGCATTTTCCATGGCTACGTTTAGCTGGCCTGGCAAATCCATAATGGTGACTTGGACTTGATTGTCGAAGCCGGTACAGGCGAGAGCCCATTTACCAGTATTACCACCTACGTCTACGATATGCTTAGGTTTTTCTTGAAAGATTAACGGCAGTAGTGACTCAAAAGCATGATCTGAATAGTAGTGATCAAATTCAAACCAACTCTTTTTAATCTCTTCAGGTAACTGACTTAAGCCCGGATAAATAGTCGGCCAATCACCGAGTGACTTAAGCCCTTTAGGTTTGCCTTCGAGTAAAGAGGCTTCAAGTTCAAATAAACCTTGGTAACAAACGTCATGAGTAAAATTTAAATTGGTTTTAGCCATATCGTCATGCAGTAAGAAATGACCAATTTTGTCGAGTACATAAGCCTCATCTTTAAGGTAAAGCAAGCCCATGCTTAGCCCCATATCAATCAATACACCGACAGCATATTCTGACAACTCACTGTGTTGCGCTAACGTTGGCAACTGACAGCCATTTTCACCGTGATCTGAGATGATCTGCAGTAAATTAAACTTTAAAAGGCAGCGAGCAACTTGAAAGCTGATTGGGGCGAAAGCAATTTTTTGAGCTTCAAATTTTGCATCAAAAGCGCTAATGGAAAGAGGTGAGCGATAAAAGGACATAAGTTACTCGAGATAAGCGGTGACATAATTAGTGAGGCGCGCATTCTACATGTTACAGTTTGCTTATTGTTTGAACTTGATCTGACTTCAGCGGGTTGAATTCTATATTACTGGTGTCTAATCGGTCTTTATAGGGCTAAAAAGTCTCGTTTTCACTAAAGGAAGCTATTTATGCTGGACGCATTGACCTATGTAGGTCGGCAATCAAATCGTAGCGATGGGCAAGCCCGTAGAGTAGAGATCTTAGAGGCCACTTTGCGGCTTATCGTTAAAGAGGGCATTCGCGGAGTACGACATCGCGCTGTCGCCAGTGAGGCATCGGTGCCGTTATCTTCAACAACCTATTACTTTGATGACATTAAAGATCTCATTAGTGACTCATTAACGTATTTCGCTGAGAAGACGTTATGGATGAACAAGGCGTTAGAGCAGAAAAGCTATGCTTTGGTTGAGAGTGTCTTACTTGAAAAACAAAATGGCAACTCACAAGCGTTAACGCATTTTATTATCGCCCATTTAAGTCAGTTTATTTGTGAACATATTAAAGAGCAGTTGCAGCATAAAGATGACCGCATACTTGAGGCTGCTTTTCATGAAGAGGCATTACGAAATCCTCAGTTGGCTGCGGCAATAACCGCTTTGGATAATAGCTTTCTAGACAGTATTACTGCTTTCTTTACCGCTTTAGGCTCAACGTCGGCGAATAGTGATGCTCATCAACTGCTGGCTATAATTAAGTTTCTTGAGTATCAATATCTTATTAGAAGTGAAATTGATGAAACTGAATTATTCGATATTATTAGCTCGACAGTTGGACATATCGTTAACGCCTTGGAGTTAAGTTAAGCGCTGAAAAAGAATCGTCTTATACTGATTGGTATAGCTAAACGACTCAAAATAGCGAATAGCCAATAAAAAACCCAAGCATTTGCTTGGGTTTTGTTGTTTAGCATACGTTAATTACTGAACGTTTTCAGCGTCGCTAAATTGACCTTGGAATAGTGCAGATGATAAATAACGCTCTGCAGCTGATGGCAAAATAACAACAATGTTCTTGCCTTCAAATTCAGGTAATGCTGCGATGCGGTTAGCTGCAACAACTGCGGCGCCTGAAGAAATACCGACTAAGATACCTTCTTCTTTCATTAAACGTTGAGCCATTTCAATTGACTCTTCATTCGTCACAGCTTCTACGCGGTCAACTAGATTCAAATCTAAGTTACCTGGGATGAAACCTGCGCCAATACCTTGGATCTTATGTGGTCCTGGTTGCACGGTTTGCCCTGAAAGTGTTTGCTGAATAACCGGAGAATCTACTGGCTCAACCGCTACAGAGGTAATCGCTTTACCCTGTGTATTTTTAATATAGCGGCTTACACCTGTAATAGTACCACCGGTGCCAACACCAGCTACAACAACATCAACTTCACCATCGGTGTCGTTCCAGATCTCTGGGCCAGTTGTTTTTTCATGAATTTCTGGGTTAGCAGGGTTATTGAACTGCTGTAGCAACACATACTTTTCTGGTGCAGACTGGCGAATTTCTTCAGCCTTATCAATCGCACCTTTCATGCCTTTAGCGCCTTCGGTTAGCACTAGGTTTGCACCTAAGGCCTTAAGCAGCTTTCTACGCTCTAAACTCATGGTGTTAGGCATGGTTAGCGTTAGTTTATATCCACGAGCTGCCGCAACATATGCCAGTGCGATACCTGTGTTGCCAGATGTTGGCTCAATAAGTTCTTGGTCTTGGGTTAAGGTGCCTTTCTTTTCGGCATCCCAAATCATGTTTGCGCCAATGCGGCATTTTATGCTGAAACTTGGGTTACGTGCTTCAACTTTAGCAAGCACCTTACCGTTACTGACACGATTAAGACGGACAAGAGGGGTATTACCAATCGTTTGTGAATTATCTTCAAAAATTTTGCTCATGGGTTGCTTGCTCCTTTAAATGCACAGCTAAATCATAATCGTCTTTGGCTACATTAGAAGTGATAGTTTGTTCTTCGTTATTCTTTTTGGTTATTAAAGCGTTTGCTGTTATTCGTAAACGTCAGTTATGCGCAATGCAGAGCATGTTAACATGATGTAACTTACATAGAATACAAAGGGTTGTCTCCCACATATTGCCAAGTATGCAGCCTAATAACCAGTGTTAAAGGGAAGTGATTAATGAGTCAGCAACTGTGGTCATTTTTCTGGATAAAACTCGCCATCAAGCTGCATTAGAATATCAGTCTGCTGAGGCTAAAGATGTTAACTTCTCTCTCAATAATGGCGCAGATATTTGACATTAGTAATACCGTTTTTTATCAACACGGGGTAAGCTGTTGCTTATAAACGCATAGAAACAATATGCGGTAGGACTATATTTCCGAAACTGCAGCAAATCTAGCTAAAGTAAGTTCTGACCGATAACGCTAATAAAAGGTTGGTTAGCTAGATGGGTAGGCGACTTCGGAAAGAGGAGAGCAGGTTGCGAATTTTAGTGGTTGAAGATAGCAAAATGGTATCTCGAGTAATGCGACATTTACTCACCCAAGAGTTAAATTGCGAGGTTGATGTTGCGCCAGATATGCACAGTGCTAAAGCGTTATTAGCTGAGCACGACTATTTCGTTGCGATTACTGATTTAAACTTACCCGACGCGCAAGAAGGGGAAATCGTCAAATTTGTTTTGGCTAAACAGATCCCCTGCATTGTATTAACCGGTAGTTGGGATGCAGAGCAACGAGCCCGTTTGTTGTAATTAGGCATAGTTGATTATGTCTTTAAAGAAAACCGCTTTAGCTATGAATATACTGCGAAACTAGTTAAGCGCTTGCAGCGTAATCAAAGTGTTAAGGTGTTAGTTGCTGATGACTCTATGGTGAGTCGTAAGTTTATTCGTAGCTTATTGGAACAGCACTTATTTCAAGTTATCGAGGCTGATGACGGCATCGCTGCACTTGAAACACTAAACGAAAATCCAGACATAACCTTACTGATCACTGATTATAATATGCCAAGACTAGATGGCTTTGGTCTCATTATTAAAGTGCGCGAACAAAAGAGTCGTGAAGAGCTCGCCATTATTGGTTTATCTAGCGACGGTGATGAAAGTTTGTCGGCGCGTTTTATTAAAAATGGTGCAAATGACTTTTTGCAAAAGCCTTTTGTGCACGAGGAATTTCATTGCCGTGTGCTGACGACCTTAGATGCACTGGATATGGTGACACGTTTATGGGAACAAGCTAACCTCGACTACCTCACAAATGTGTTTAACCGACGTTACTTCTTTAATTTATATGAAGAGAAACTCAACCTTATTGCACAAAAAAAAGGTGTGTTAGCTTTGGCGTTACTCGATATCGACTTTTTTAAACAGGTGAATGACACCTATGGTCATGATGTGGGTGATGAGGTCTTAATTGAATTTGCCAAACGATTACAACATTCTTTTTCTCAGCACTTTACCGTAGCGCGCATTGGTGGTGAAGAGTTTGTGGTGGGCTTTAAAGGCTTAAATGTTGAAAAAGCTTATACGTTATTAGACCGTTTTCGAATGCAATTGGAAGTGACACCTATTGCAACCTCTAAAGGTTCAATTGATATCACAGTCAGCACTGGTGTCAGTGAGTTTAGCTGTGATGAAAATGTCGATGAGTTGCTTAACCGTGCCGATATAGGTTTATACGACGCTAAGGCCAGTGGCCGTAATGTGGTTTGTATCGCAGAGGGTAAACCCCAAAAAACATTTTAGATAGAAGCCAAAAGCAGCCTTAAGGCTGCTTTTTTATGCTAACTATTTGAAGGGGTTAAAGCAGCCAAGCGTAGCTGAGTTTCATGAAGTAGGTTTCTTCCGTTTTCATCAACGAATCAATCGCATCATCGGCTTTAAGGCCGTCAGAGTAACCTAAATAAAATACGCTTTGAGGATTGAGCTTATAGCCGTATAAAACTTCATTACCTAATTGCTGATATTGTGCGTTGGGCGTGCTGTATTTATATAAGCTAGTGTCGCGCTCTATATCTGTATAAACGCTCGAAACTCTAATAAAGTTATGGATATCGATATACCAACTGAGGCGTAAGTCACTTAAGTTCGCGGTAAATAATCGCCCTTCATCGACATCTAACGTGCGATAGACATGGGATAAGTCCATTTCAATGGAGTCGGTGATCTTCCAATTAACTCCAGGATTAAATTTGACTCGAGTTCCGAGTTGGTCGTTGGCAAAATCAATGTCATCACCGTAGTTAACATCCACTTCTAAAAACAGTGTGCGTGTCGGTTTTATGTTGCCGTAAAACCAGCCCATGGTTTCACTAAACATTTGAGTATTGCCATCAATGGCTAATGAGGCGCCATTATGGCGGCGACCGACGCGATCACGGGTAACCACTCCAAAGGTTGCATAACTTTGCCACTGACCATTTACTTGTACACGAGCCTCAGCTTCTTGCTCTAGTTTATCGCCAGCTTGATTATGGCTAATATCCCAGTCGCCGCTAAGTCGTACTTCGTTAAAAAAGCCAGATGTCGGATACCAAGTATAACCTGCGCCGGTGACAAATTTATTAAAGTCGACTTGATCGACAAAACCTAAATCTGCTCTGAAGTCCTCGCCAATCGAGATATATTGAGCAAGCGCATCCCAATTTCGAGACTCATACTGATACGAGAGCAAGTACATATCATCACTAAAACTACCCAGTTTTTGAGTACGTAAAACGCGTTCATTAACACCACAATCGTTTAAGTTACAATTTTGTTTGGGTAAACAGTCGTCGCTATTGCAAAATTCTTTAAATAGATCCGTTGGGTATTGAGTATCAGAAACCACATATTGCGCGATAAATGTATCACTATCTGTTGGCTGATACTTCGCGTCTACGCTGGTTACATAGTTATGGTAATCATCACTCTTTTTAGCGGTAACAAGGGCGCCAATTGATAGCGGCTTACCTAAATCTAAACGATAACGACCGGCAAAGTTATGACTTTTCTTATCTATGTTAGCGAGATCAGAACTTAAATTACCCGGCACTAAAAAATTGGTATGGGTGTCATCGGTAATCAAGGTCGCAAAAGTATGATCTCCGACCTTACTGGTTAACTTAAGACCGTAATCCGGCGCGCCGATATTACGGGTATGTAGCAAGTTTAAATGGGTATCAAAATAGTCTTTGTTATCGAGAAAGAATGCCCGCTTTTCTGGATAAAACAAGGCAAAGGTACTGTTAATATCCAGTTGACCAGCATCCGCTTCTACTTGTGAAAAGTCTGGATTAATGGTTGCGCTTAGTAAGGTATTGGGAGTGATCCCCCAGCGGACATCTAAGCTGGGCTCGATGTTATTATCGTTATCCCACTCACTGTTAGCGTTATGTGGTCGCTGACCATTGCGGTTAAGTACCAATGAAGGCGTGATTTGTAAGTCATTGCCTTGTTGGATATTTTCAAGCCCAGTTGCCACTCCTAGCTGACAAAGCTGGCAATTATTGTTGCGGTCAATTTGGTGGCTTGATAAACGGTGCTCTTCATTGCGGGGGTAAAAGCGAATAAACTCGATGCCCCAGGTTTGTCGATCTTTAGGATCAAAGTTAAGTACACGCAGTGGCAGTTCAATTTCTACTTGATAACCTGACTCTGTTTGCTTTGCAGCGCTATACCAAATGCCATCCCAAGCGTCACTTTCGCTACCTGTTAATTCGTTTTCAATCGAGTCCATTTGCACACCATAGGCATTAACAAAGAACTGATAAGCTAAGCGTGCATCGTTAAAGGTATCGAGTTTAATGCCGACTAAATCATCGCCCCAAACGCTGTCTCTATCACTTAAATTGGCACGGATCTGTTGTGGGTCAGGGTCGTTAGCGGTGTAGCTCAAAAACAAACTTGATTGTGTGGCAAAGATTTTCACTTGAGTTTGCACTGGCGCGGCAATGTTTTCACCAGGATTAGTTTCAAAATCAATCGTTGCAATAGCCGCTTGTTGCCACTGACTTTCATTAAAATCACCATCAATGTCGACAGCGCCCTCGATGGTAGGAATTTGAATTGAAAATTGCGATGTTTCGCCGGCGAAAGCATAGGAAGAACAGTAGGCACTTACCAATAGGGCTAAGGGCAAAAAGCGAACTTTAATCATTTGTTATCCATGTTGTTATATTGTTGCGAGCGATTGTGCCAGAAATGAGAGGTAGATCAGATAGTCGTTAGGGGAGGTATTGTTACAAAACTTGTCGATTTGAAGTGAGTGATGCAGAAGTCGGCGTTGAATTTATAGTAAAAAAGCCATGCATGGGCATGACTTTTTTGTCAGCATTGCGTTTAATGCCTAGTCTGGGGCAATCGCATCATTTTTATAAGCTGTGCGATATTTATCGACCCACATTGCAGTTGCGCCACAAATAGCAACTGGCATGACCACAAAGTTAACAATCGGGATCATTGAAAAAAGTGTCACTGCAGCACCAAAACTAAAGCTAGAGCCCTTAGTTTGGTTGAGCGCAAATTTCATATCATTAAATGGCACTTTATGGTTATCAAATGGATAATCGCAATATTGAATCGCCATCATCCAAGCGCTGAATAAGAACCATAAAACAGGCGCTATAGTTTGACCGATAAAAGGAACTAAAAACAGCAATAAGAATACAATTGCTCGCGGCAGGTAATACTTAAGCTTAGTCCATTCTCGACCCAGAATTCGTGGTAAATCTTTTATTAAATCAATGTTGCCGCCAGTATTGAGTGTTTTACCTGTTAGCTGTTGCTCTACTTTTTCAGCAAGTAAGCCGTTAAAAGGTGCGGCGAGCCAGTTCATGACTGAGCTAAAGATAAATGACATAACAACCAGTAGGGTTAATACCGCTAACGGCCATAATATAAAGTTGAGCCAGCTTAAATATTCAGGTAATTGTGCTGATAGCCAAGCAAAAACTCCCTCTAGCTGACCAATGGCGAAGTAGATAAGGCCTGCAAACAGCAGTAAATTTATGGTTAGCGGAATAAAAACGAATCTTCTGAGGCCGGGTTGTTTGATTAACCCAAAGCCGTCGAGAAAATAATTAACACCGCTTTTTTTTTGTACTTGATTGGTTTTATTCATAGAATTATTACGTTGTTAAGAAAGCGCATTAGTACGATTGTGAGTCAGTCGGTATTTAATCACAAGTTAAAAGCGCTTAATCAATAATAAAAAGCGTTACAAAATGCAGTCAGCTTTGGTAAAGTTAGCCGGTTACAAATGTGATTACTGCAAAGCTTGAGCTTACATTTGAGCCGAATTGGTGTAATTTGTTACCAGTTACGTGTTTGATATATTACCCCTCAACTAAAATCGCTAATTCCTAGCGAGGAAATGACTACTAACGGCGCCATGAGACTTAAACAGATTAAACTTGCCGGATTCAAGTCATTTGTCGATCCAACGAAAATACCTTTTCCTAGCGCATTAAGTGCGATTATTGGACCAAACGGCTGTGGTAAATCTAATGTCATTGATGCTGTGCGTTGGGTATTAGGTGAAAGCTCTGCTAAGCATTTACGCGGCGATTCAATGGCCGATGTCATTTTTAATGGCTCAACAGCAAGGCGTCCAGTTTCAGTCGCCAGTGTCGAGTTGCTATTTGACAATCAAGATGGCCGTTTAGCTGGACAGTATTCCAGTTATCAAGAGATTTCTGTGAAGCGCCAAGTGAGTCGAGATGGTGACTCTAACTATTTTCTCAATAGTCAAAAGTGTCGTCGTAAAGATATTACCGATCTCTTTATGGGAACCGGGTTAGGGCCGCGTAGCTATGCCATTATTGAGCAGGGCACCATTTCACGCCTGATTGAATCTAAGCCACAAGAGCTTAGGGTATTTATTGAAGAAGCGGCAGGTATTTCACGTTACAAAGAGCGCCGTCGTGAGACCGAAAACCGTATTCGTCACACTCGTGAAAACTTAGCGCGTTTAGGGGATATTCGCTCTGAGCTAACAAAACAGTTAGATAAACTTGCGGAACAAGCTGAGACCGCAAGACAATATCGAGAGCTAAAACAAGCTGAGCGCAAATGCGACGCTGAATTGTCGGTATCGCGTTATCACGAACTGACGCAGCAAACCGCTAAGATAGATACCGAACTCGCAAAACTTGAGCTGCAACAAGCGAAATTTCAGGCCAAACAACAAACTTTAGAACTTGGTCTTACAGAGTTAACCTTAAAACTTAATGAGTTAGATAACCAAGAAGCCCAGCAAGTTGAAGTTTTCTATTTAACCAAAACCCAAATTGCTAAGCTTGAGCAATCGCTTAAGCACCGCCAACAGCAAGATGAAAGCCTAAGTCAGCGTTTACAAGAGTTAACAGCGCAACTCGACTCCTACAATGCATTACTTGCGGCGGATAAAGCCAAACAAACTCTTCTACTCGCAGAGCAAGCAGAGGCGCAACCTAGTGCCAGCTTACTGCGTCAGCAATTGGCTCAAGCCGATAGTGAACTCGCGAGTGCTAATGAGCAACTTGAACAGCTTAATGAAGAGTTAAGTGCCTTAAACGATGCGCATACTCAAGCTAATTTAAAGTTTGAGATGAATCGCAATCAACTTAGCCATAATCAATCAGACATAGATAATAAACATAAGCTGGTGGCAAGGCTTACAGAGCAAGTACAAACTTCTGCGGCTGAATTGGCGCAAATAAAGGCGCAAGATCTGACGCTGCAAGTTAATGAGCTTGCCAGTGTTATTGAGCAAGAACAAGAGATCTTAGATGAGCTCAAGTTTCAGTTTGAGGCCAAGCAGCAGCAAGAGCAATCTCTTGTGGTTGAACAGGATAATTTAAAGGTAAAGCTTGCCGATGAGCAGGGACGGCTCTCAGTCGTCACACAATTATTACCCGCGGAGAAAGCCAGTCAACAAGATGAATTATGGCAGGTGCTTGAAGTCACTGCTGGCTGGGAAAGCGCAGTCGATATTTTGTTGTCGAGTCTATTAAATACACCAGTGTTACCTGCTGATGGAGCTGAAAGTTTGTCTTCTGAGCATGGATTTTTAGCCGGCTCTACCGATAATGGCGTGATTAAAGCGCCCGTAAACTTAGCGCCTTGGCTGAATCACGTCACTTGGTTAACAAACCTTGAGTCGGCAATGTTACAACGCAGCTCGCTTGCAGCGGATCAACTTATTGCCACTGCGGATGGTTATTTAGTGGGCATCGATTTCATTATCGAGAAAACCCAAGCAACGGGCTCTATTGTTGAGTTAAAAAATGAACAAAGTGCATTGCAAGCAAGTGTGGCGGATAGTCAGCAGGCGTTAGAACAGTTAAATGAGGTATTAGCTGAGGTTAAACAAAGCTTAACTCCGTTAATGTCACAAATTCAGCATAAGCAGCAGTTTATTCAAACTCAGCAAATCGAACTGGCGGGGTTTAGCTCGCAATTGCGCTCTCAGCAGCAGTCTATTAATGAAAATGCAGCCCGCTTGGCACGCAGCCAACAAGAACTCGTTGAAGCGAGCCAGGAGTTAGAACAATTACAAATGAGTGTTGTTGAGCGCAATAGCTTACAACAACAATTAAACACAGAGCTGGAGCTGTCACTCGCAGCCAAAGCACAGGGACAACAGCTAAAAGCGTTAGCCTATGAGCAAGTAGCCAAGTTAAAACCTCAACGCCTGCAGTTAGATACCAAAGTCAGTCAAATCGCAGTGAGTGAGCATCAATTGTATACTCAGCTAATGTTGGTTGAGCAGCAAGTGAAGCAACATCAACAGCGCTTAACTGAATTGAAGCATAACGAAACCCAATTGCTTTTGCAGTTAGAGGCAAAAGATAATGTATTGCAAGAAGGCGAGACACAACCGCTGCAAACGCAATTAGAGCAGGCGCTACACGCTCAACAAATACAGCAAGAAGCCCTAACAGTGTTAAGGCTGCAACAAGCAGAGCTTCAGGAACTGTGCGATAGTGCAGGAACAAATAAAAAACAACAGCTTGCGAAGTTAGAAGACTTGACTCAATCTACCAGCACGTTAAAGTTACGTCGTGAAGGGTTAAAAGGCCAAATAGATAGCCAGCAACGGCTACTAAATGAACAAAGTGTTGATGTTGAACAAATATTATCAACGTTAGATGATAAGAAGACCACATTGTGGCGCCAGAAAGAGCTTGAAAGACTTAAAGCTAGAGTGGCAGATTTAGGCGCGATTAATTTAGCGGCTATTGAAGAGTTTGAACAACAAAATCAGCGCAAGCTCTATTTAGATAGCCAAGATGACGATCTTAATGCGGCGCTAAACAGTTTAGAAGAAGCCATTCGCAAGATTGATAAAGAAACTAAGAGTCGATTTAAAGAAACCTTTGATGAAGTGAACGCCGATCTCGGTTTATTGTTCCCTAAGGTTTTCGGTGGTGGCAGTGCATACTTAGCTTTAACCGATGATGACCTGTTAGAAACTGGGGTTAGCATTATGGCCAGACCACCAGGTAAGAAGAATAGTACAATTCACTTACTTTCTGGTGGAGAAAAAGCGTTAACCGCTTTATCATTAGTTTTTGCAATTTTCAGACTGAATCCAGCACCTTTTTGTATGCTAGATGAAGTTGATGCACCTTTGGATGACGCCAATGTCGAACGCTTTTGTCGTTTGGTAAAAGAGATGTCTCAAACTGTGCAATTTATATATATTAGTCACAACAAGATCACCATGGAATTGGCCGATCAACTTATCGGTGTGACTATGCATGAGCCAGGTGTATCACGCATTGTGGCTGTTGACATAGATGAAGCGGTGGCATTAGCTGACGCTGGATAAACATAAGAAATACAGGGTAACCAATGGAAAATTTGCAGCTGGTATTGCTTCTAATCGGTGCGATAGCGATTATCGCCGTACTTGTGCATGGTTTTTGGTCGATTAGAAAGCAGCAGCCTAAAGGATACAAACAAGGCGCAATGGCGGATATTAGCCGTGAGCGTCGTGATGCTGATGGTTTTGATTATGACGGCATTGGCGAAGTTCGCGTAATTAAAGCCAATTCAATGGATGCTGCAGCTATCCCAGAACATGAACCTAAGGTAAGTGTTGCTGAAGAGGTAGATAATTCCTTTGAGCTTAGTCAGGAGCCTCAGGCTAAAGTCAGCAAGACCCGTGTAGAACCTTCGTTATCAGCAGAGGCGCCCGGTTCTACTAATGAAGAGTTACCACTACAAGCATCATTATTTGCGACTGAAGAGCAGGTTGAAGAGCTTGCGGCAGCAGTGGTTGAGCCAACACCGACTCAAGAGTCTGTGACCAAAGTGACGCAAGAAGAAGAGTTAGCAGATCCTCGAGATGTGCTAGTGCTACATGTGGTGGCAAAAGACGGTGAAGAACTTAACGGAGCAGAGTTGCTACCTTGCTTATTAACATTGAACTTCAAGTTTGGTGAAATGAATATCTTCCATCGTCATGAAGATAACGCGGGTACAGGTAAAGTATTATTCTCTATGGCTAATATGGTTAAACCTGGCGTATTTGACCCAGATAGTATGGAACAGTTCACCACCCAAGGCGTAGTACTGTTTATGACATTACCTTGCCATGGTGATGCCTTAATGAACTTCTCTATTATGCTTAACTCTGCTCATCAAATTGCTGATGACTTGGATGGTGTTTTGCTTGATGGTGGTCGAGATGAGTGGCTTGAAAGCACTAAGCAAGATTATATTCAGCGGATCAGAGCACAGATTTAGTACAGGTTTAACCCGTATATGTTTTTTAAAGGCCGCAGCAGCGGCCTTTGTTATTATTTGGACATTAAGATGCAAGCTATTGAAAATGAAATTGCTCAGCTAACAGCTGAACTTAATCAGCATAACTACCGTTATTATGTGGATGACAGCCCGTCAATTCCCGATGCCGAGTACGACCGCTTATTACATAAGCTTAAAGCCTTAGAGACCGAGCATCCGCAATTTTGTCTAGCTGATTCACCAACCCAAAGAGTGGGCGGCCAAGCGCTAGCTAAGTTTGAACAGATCCAGCATTTAAAACCCATGCTTAGCTTAGATAATGTTTTTGACGAAGCTGAATTCAGCGCATTTAACCAACGTATCGTCGATCGCACTGGTAAAGATTTGAGCTATTGCTGTGAGCCAAAGCTCGATGGCTTGGCGGTGAGTATTGTTTATCGTAATGGTGTATTTGAGCGTGCGGCGACTCGCGGCGATGGTCAAACCGGTGAAGATATCAGTGAAAATGTTCGTACGATTAAATCGATTCCTTTAAAGCTACGCGGTGACAATTTACCTGAATTAGTTGAGGTGCGTGGTGAAGTGATTATGCCCCATAAAGCGTTCGAAGCGCTTAATGAGCGTGCTCGTGCTAAAGGTGAAAAGCTATTTGTTAACCCACGTAATGCAGCGGCGGGAAGTTTGCGTCAGTTAGACAGCAAGATCACCGCCAGCCGTGCTTTAGGTTTTTATGCGTATGCACTCGGGGTTGTAGAGCCTGAAACTTGGGCGCTTGCCGACAGTCATTACGGTCAGCTTGAGCAATTGCGCTCATGGGGCGTACCGGTAAGTCAAGAAGTGAAGGTATGCAGCTCTGTGGCTGAAGTGATGGCCTATTATACTGATATCCAGCAGCGTCGTAGTGCTTTAGCATTTGAGATTGACGGTGTGGTGATCAAAGTTAATCAAATTGCTCATCAGCTTTCGCTTGGCTTTGTGGCGAAAGCGCCGCGCTGGGCAACAGCATTTAAGTTTCCAGCACAAGAAGAGATGACGCTGCTTGAAGGCGTTGATTTTCAAGTGGGACGTACAGGTGCCGTAACGCCTGTAGCACGATTAAAGCCTGTATTTGTAGGTGGTGTAACAGTATCTAATGCAACGTTACATAATGCCGACGAAGTGTCGCGTCTAGGCGTTAAGATTGGTGATACCATTATTATTCGCCGCGCAGGTGATGTGATCCCACAAATCGTTGCCGTAGTCGCCGAAAAGCGCCCTGATGATGCAAAAGATATTATTTTCCCTGCGCTTTGTCCTGTATGTGAAAGTGAAGTCGAGCGTGTAGAAGGTGAAGCCGTTGCGCGTTGCACCGGTGGTCTATTTTGTGAAGCACAACGTAAAGAGGCAATTAAACACTTTGCTTCACGTAAAGCATTAGATATTGATGGTATGGGCGATAAAGTTGTTGAGCAACTGATTGATAAAGAATTAGTTGGCAGCCCTGCAGACCTGTTTAAATTGACAGCCTCTGCATTAACGATGTTAGAGCGCATGGGCATGAAGTCTGCAACTAAATTGGTAGCGGCGATAGAGGTTGCTAAGCAAACGACATTCTCACGCTTCCTTTATGCATTAGGGATCCGTGAAGTGGGCGAGGCTACTGCAGCAAACCTTGCTGCGTACTTTAAGACTTTAGATGCACTTAAGTCAGCAGATGCGGAAACCTTTATTAAAGTGGACGACGTGGGCACGATAGTGGCGGCTCACCTAGGACACTTCTTTGCTCAGCCACATAACCTTGAAGTGATTGATAAATTGATTGAGGCAGGTGTTCACTGGCCTGCTATTGAAGAAGTTGCTGAAGAAGACTTATCACTAAAAGGGCAAACTTGGGTGTTAACAGGTACCTTAACCCAGCTTAACCGTAATGATGCCAAAGCGCAGTTGCAAGCTTTGGGGGCTAAAGTGGCTGGCAGTGTATCTAAAAATACTGATTGCTTGGTTGCTGGTGCGGCGGCAGGTTCTAAATTGGCTAAAGCGCAAGAGCTAGGGGTAAAAGTGATTGATGAAGACGCATTAATTGCTATCTTAGGTTAACGTTTACATCTAGCACTACATAAGCTCTCTCGCATTTCTGTAGGGAGCTTTTTTATAAGCTTTATTGGCTAGCCTTTCAAATAATCCTTGAAAACGAATTAATCGCCTCCACATCTGTTACAAGTCTTGTTGGTTGAACCTTAAACACTAAATTTAAATAAGTAGGGAAACTGTGAATTTTAGCAATATCACTTGGCTAGATGATAAAGGCCACGTAAAGCCACCGCTTATGCTGTATCTATTATTGGTGTTTATCGCTCGAGGTTGGTGTGTCTTTATTGCATCACTCACACAAGCAAGCGATAGAGCTGCATTGGTCGAATTGTTCTACCCTCATAAAAGTGATTTCCTTATGGCTTTGGCGGCGGGGGCTGGTGCACTCTTAGTCTATGGTGCCATTATTGCTGAGCGAAAGCGTAAACCCGCTTGGGTAAGACCTGTTTTTCCTTATATGAAAGGGCTGATAGTTTTGTTATTGATGCTTGATGGAGGGCTGCTTATTCAGCGAGTGTTACATTCCTACTATGTTTACAGTTGGAGTATGGGGCTTGATGCATTGTTTCTTTTTTGGAGCGGTTTATACCTTTATAAATCGAAGCGCTTAGCTTTGTACTTTAAAGATTGGCAAGAAAAAGAATAAAAAAAAGACGCTGCAAGCAGCGTCAAACGGAATCATTATGTAGAGAGTCACTCTGCATACTGGAACCGGAGATTCACGATAAAACCTTTATTACTAACCAGTAATCAAACTATGACAGCCGATTAAAAGTTAAAAGGACAATTGACAGTTTTGCTTCTTAAACATCTTTCTCGGGGCGACCGATATCAAGAAACAATTAGATAATGCCCTTTATGTATATTGTATGCAATAGCCCGGTGTGTTTCTTTCGATATTTTTAGGAATAATATATTCCGTATTCATTTTTTTGTTGTATAGCTTAAGGTTAGCTGAATAGGCCTTTCTCTTTAGTCAAGCTTTATGCAGCCGTCATAAAGTTGACACCATCTGTAAAGTAAGTACGATTAGTCCCTTAGCCCAATACTGTAAACAGTGCATACTGATTCTTATTTAACTTTGCTTCAATAAGAATTGAAGCAAAGGCCTGTCTTAAAGTTAAACTGGAGTGACTTGAATGCCAAAGGCTGCCGAGATAAAAATCCCGTTGTCAAAGTTGAAAGTAGGAATGACGATTAAGCTACCACTCTCATGGACAGAGCACCCATTTTTGTTTAATCGGATAGGAATAGAAAAACTCGCGCAGATTGAGCTGATAAAAACCTTAAATGTGTCTTTTGTTTATTTGATTTCGGGTGAGCACCTTATCGTAAAAGAAACGGTCAATGAATCTCCCAAGCCGCAACCTACTCCAGAGCAAATAGCTGAAGAAACACAAGTTTTTGTGAGAAAGTCTATTCGGCTTGGACAGCAGAGGTTTATCAAAGGGGCCGCAGATTGTAGGGCATGTTTTTCAAAGCTAGGTGCAGATCCCGAAGGGACTTACCGCAGTGCTGCAACACTCGTTGAAGAGTTAATGGATCATTTAAAGGAAACGGAACAGCCTTTCTTGTCGATTGTTAATGCAGGTGAGGATATATCGGTGAACCAACATGGTATATCAGTTGCTGTATTAGCGATGATGATTGGGCAATCCCTTAATATGACACACTCACAATTACGCGATATTGCGATGGGGGCCATATTTCACGACCTTGGAAAACAAAAAGTCCCTGATATTATTCGGCGAAAAGTCAGTCACTTATCGCAACATGAAGCCAATTTTTTAAAAATGCACCCTAAGTTTGGCTACGATATGCTTGCAAAATCCGAGTTATTTCCTGAATCTGTTCTAGATATTGTTTTACATCATCATGAATTACACGACGGTAGTGGGTATCCCGATGCTCTGAAGGGACAACAGATCTTATTGGAAACACAGGTTGTGAGTTTGGCAAATGACTTTGAAAGCATACTTAGAAAAGGTGAGCTTCGCTCACCACAAGTTGCTCTAGGTTATTTATTTAAGTACCGAATCAAAAAGCATGATGCTGCATTGGTTTCAACGCTAGTTAAGGTGCTTGGGATTTATCCTCCCGGTACAATAGTACGTCTGTCTAACGGTGTTACGGCTAAAGTTATGGTTACAAGCTCTGATGTGAAAGCACCTATAGTGTTGAGCGCCAACACGGAAGGGAAAAGTCCCAAACTGCAATTTTTAGCGGAGGATGGCTTAAGTATTGATAGAGTACTAAAAGAAGAAGAGTTGACGAGCTCTTTAATAAAATCTCTTGATACAAACTCTCAAGTAAGTTTTTATTTCAGCACTTTATAGTAACGCTACTCTTTTTGCTTGGTTATATAAATACGATTATTTTAGTCGGTATTTTTAGTCTGCTTACAAAATCATAGAGAAATATAATGATTAAAACTATCAGTATTGTTGGTTGTGGTTGGTTTGGTTTTCCTCTTGCTAAAGCATTAAAAAATTTAAATTTGGAGGTTTTTGGCAGCAAGCGCAACTCACAAGATGCATTAGGTCTTAAGGCGTTCGGTATTCGAGGCTTTAAGCTTGATCTCGATGATGATGTGCATTTGCAAGAGAGCGAAGCAGAGATTAAAGCTGCACTAGCGACGGATGCCTTAGTCGTCAATATCCCCCCAGCCTTAAGAAAGGCACCTGAAGCTTACCTTAAACGCTTGGCTAAACTACAAAAATTGATCAATGGTCATAAGTATAAAAAACTTATCTTTGTTAGTACGACAGGTGTATATCCCGACCAGGATAAAGAGCTGTCTGAACATGAGGCTGCAGCTCACTCAGATGTAAGTAACAAGCTGTTACAGGCAGAAGCTATGTTTGTTAATGAGCCAAACTGCACCATTGTCCGTTTTGCTGGATTAGTTGGCCCCAAAAGACACCCTGGACGTTTTCTTGCCGGTAAATCTGATTTGTCAGGAGAAAACAGCGCTGTGAATCTTGTGCATCTCAATGACTGCGTCAAGGCGATATCAGCTCTACTATCAACAGAATCGACAAGTCGTATTTATAATGTCTGCGCGCCGATTCATCCTAGCCGTAAGGCGTTTTACACTCAAGCAGCAAGCAATATTGGTTTGATCGCGCCTCAGTTTTTAAATGATGGCAATTGTCAGAGCAGAGTTTCTGGTAAGGTTATTAGCAGCGAGAAACTTATCACAGAGCTCGACTTTACCTATCAATTTAGCGATCCAATGGATATGCTTTCTGCCTGTTAGCCAATGAAGCGATTATGCTAATACTAGATTATTGAGCATAATGTCTTATGCCTAAACGGAGTATTCTACGTGCGTAATGAGGGGGAGTTATGAAGAAAGCGAAGCAGTTTTTTAGTCGTATTTTTATTATATTTTTTATGGCGATAGTGAGCGGACAAAGCGCTATAGCTGCCGTTTATCAAGAAGGTGTGGACTACGTTAAGATAACGGGGATCCCTGAGGCGACAAAGCCCGTTGTTAGGGAATTTTTCTCTTATAATTGTGGTCATTGTTATAAGCAAGACGCCTTCTTTAAAAAAGTGGCGAATTTACTTGGTGATGAGATTCAATTTGAAAGAACACCTGTAGGAGCTGGGCGTAATAGTTGGATTTTGAGTCAGGAAGCTTACTATTTAGCGCAAAAGTTTAGCGTAACTAAACAGGTCCATGGCAATATATTTACGCGGATCCATGAGAAAGAGGGCGCCTTTACCCGCCCTGACCAGTTGAAAGACTTTTTTGTGAAACAAGGCTTGAATGAGCAAGACGTTGAAGCTGCAATGAATTCGACGGATGCAAAGTTGGCTTTAATGAATTATGACACTCAAGCACAGCTGGCAGGTATTCGAGGTGTGCCATCGATTGTCGTTGACGGCAAGTATTTGGTTAAAAATCCTGGAAAGACGCCTGAAGATCTCGTCCGCTTAGTTAAATACTTAAATGTCCTAGAAGAATAGTTTCAAGTACAAAGCCCACATGACGTGGGCTTTTTATTTGATTTATCGCGATGATTATAAGTTTAAGGTTCTGCCCTTACGAACACCATCTGCGCTAATCGCTCTAACCTTGACCTCGCCAGATACTTTAGTATTTGGCTTAAAGGGGAGCCACTTACCTTCTGTTGCATTCTTATCTTTAACTGACTCATCAGTCTTTTGCTGATATTCGATAGCAATGAAAGGAAAGGGTGTTTTCACTTTTAAGTAGCCGTTGTCTATTTTGGCTCCAACAGTCGGGATCCGGTAAAACACATCCGCTAGAGCAAGTTTTGCGAGCTCTTTTCCAGCGAGTACAGATGCAAAACGTTGCCAGTCCAGCTCTCGTTGTTGTTGTGCTTGGGCGTCGAAATAATCACTGTTTCTATCGTAGGTTTTACCCGAGTAATCATAGTCTAGCTCCCAATCAGCTTTATGCCATGCTCGTTCTGCAAGGGCAAGCAAACGTGGGAAAAGCATATATTCAGCTTGGGAATCACTTCTTATCATTTCACTCCAAAGGTGGCCTTGAACACCTTTATAGCGAATACCCGCAGCAAGAGGGTTTTGGCTATCATCTGAGATGTAAGGAAGGTTTCTTTTGTCAAACCAAAACTCAGCATGAGCTGGGAGGTTATCTGGCATAAACTCAAATACTTTTCTGGTGCTTATTTCACGGGAAGCCCAATGATTGCCGCGCTCTTTTGGGTGGGCTTGATACGGGAAGTCGAAGTAGGTGGCCTCTGGGGTTGAAATAATGGTGTCCCAACGGTGATTTGCTTGTTTATGGGTGGCTATATGTCCTTTTTCAAACAGCAATGACCAGGAGTTTGTTTGCACTTTTTGAGGCATATTTTCTGGACGAGTTTCGCCCATGCCATCATTCCAGCCTGCGACTTTAATGTTTTTGCTAGCCAACATCGCTGATACTCTTTCAATAAAGTAGCCGTTTAGGGTGTGCAAGCCTGCGATGTTTTTGGCTTCTTTTTCTCGCAGAATATCGCAAGCGGGAGAGTTTATCCACGCGCCCGCTGTTTCATCGGCACCGATATGGTAAGTCGTTAAAGGCATCCCCGCCTTGGAATGCATAGATTGTACTTCACCTATGACTTTATCGATAAAGTTATAGGTCGAGTCCATACAAACGTTTAAGGTATTATCGTTATAATGTTGAATCGAGCTATATACAGTCTTGTCTTCCGGTTCAACTAACCGATACTTTAAAGCGGTTTCTGGATCGCCTTTGGCTAAATACTTTTGGTATCTAGCTTCCATAGAATGGATTGCAGCACGACTGTGACCTGGCATGTCTAATGAAGGAATGACCTGAATATGGCGAGCTTTGGCATAAGCAAGAATGTCTTGATAATCTGCGACGCTATAATAGCCATCACTTTGGCTACTTCCCGTTATGTCACTGCCTAATTGGGGCATTAGGCACTTGTCTGGAGCGTTAAAACAGCGCTTACCACCGACATTACTGAGCTCGGGTAAGCCGGGGATTTCAATTCGCCAACCTTCGTCGTCAGCTAGATGTAAGTGAAGCTTGTTGAGCTTGTATGCTGCCATCTGGTCGATGGTTTTTAATAAGAATGCCTTCGATAGAAAATTTCTAGCGACATCAATATGTAAACCTCTGAAGCTATATCTAGGAGAGTCAGAGATCTCGACACTCGCTACGCTTTTAGTGCCTAACTGCACTAAACCTGCCAGTGAGGTTAGGGCATAAAATGCGCCGGTGTCTGTTTTTGCTTGAATTGAAATTTGCGAGGCTTGGCTGCTAAACAAGTAATCCTCATCATCCATATCAAGCGTGTCATCAACGGTAATATTCACAGCGATACCGTTGTCGTTTTGATAAAAACCAAATTGCTCTAATCTATTGATTGCCGCTGCAATAGCTCCCTTATTCAATCCTGATAATGTCAGGTTAATCCCTTGGGATAGATCAATCACTTGCTTTGAAATAAGCTTGAAAGAAGAAGGTTGTGGGATCAAACTGGTGCTGATATCGATATTCTCTGCGATAGACTCTGTACTAGCGTAAATCTGCTCGGCACTGGCCCACTGAGTGTTGTCGGTTTCAGAAAGTTTGAATTGGGTTTGCTCATTAGTAAATGGCATTAAATAAGCTTGAGTTTCTAGACCTGTTTCAAGATCTAGCGCTGTTCTTGTGCTATCAATAACGATGGCGTCCAGCCCATCAGTATGAACAAAGTAGTTAGGCATAAATTCTGAGCGAGTTATTTGGCTGCCATAACTGTAAAATTCAATGGTTATTGGTTCTCCAGCTTTAAAACCATGAAAGTTTGAGGTCGGGCTAATGCGATGAAGATCGCCATTAAGGTGTGTAATACTAAATTCACTTGAATGAGTAACTTGCACTGGAGTCAATTGACTAAAATAGATGTTCCAGTCATTGGTTTTCGGTTTGAGATCTTCTGGATATTGGAGATGAATTTTTGACAAGTAACAATCTTCAAGCTCATTTGGACATTGCTTTGGATTAGAGTCGACAAACTCATGTTGAATTTGTAGCTGAGTGGCAATTGACTGCAGCAGTTCAGCTTGAGTGTGTTCAGCATAGCTTGAAACAGAAAACGTAGTGAGCAAACTAAGATATATTGTTTTATTTTTCATTATATTACCTAACTGATGCTAAGTGTAAACGCGCGGCGCCTAATAGAGCGCTGTCACTTTGAGTCGAGGGGACTATCTTTAAGTTATTGATAACATTTTGGTAGGGGAACTTAGCTAATTCCTTCCAGACATCTTCGATGTATAGTTCAAAGGATTTAGATACCGAACCACCTATCACAATAACTTGAGGGTCGATAACCAGTAATAGGTGAGATATCGCTTGTGCTAAGTGCTGCCCAAATTGTTTGAAAGCGTCTATAGCATCACTAGCGCCTTCTCTTGCTTGATCTGCAAGCACTGCACCGCAGGTTCCATATTGCCATTCAAAGAATTGACCAGAGCAATAGTTATCGATAGAGGAGTTTAGGTACTTTACTTCGCCAATTTCGCCAGCACTGCAATTATGGCCTTGATAAAGTTGGTTTTGGATTATAAAGCCTGAGCCAACACCTGTACCTAAGCACAAGCCAACCATATCGTGATAGCCTTTACCTGCACCGAAGGCATGCTCACCTACCGTGAAGCAATTAACATCATTATTGACATAAACATCGACTTGATAATGGCTTTCAAGTCGACCCTTTAAGTCAAACTCTTTCCATGCTGGAATATTCACTGCGTCGTATACCACCCCTAGCTGAGTATCAACTATACAAGGCACTCCAATAGCAATACCTACAGTGCTTTGTATAAAAAAAGTATCAATGCAGTGAATAATAAAATCCTCGATGTCTTTTGAACTTGCGCTAGCGCGAAACTCAAATGAACGTGATTCTTCGATTAAACCGTTAACATAACGGCCTGCATTGATTTTAGTGCCACCAATATCGAGAGTGACAATTGAAGGAAAACTCATATTAAACCTAGTCATAACTCTGTTTGGTACAGAGTGAATAAGATGGATACTTAGTGAAATAAACCTAACACTGCGTTGTTTTTTCTTAGATACTGCTCGTTGTTTCTTCCTTAGATTTAAATAGCTGTACTGTTTTGTTTTTGATTAAAGGATTAGCCCAAAAGCCAATGCTTAAGATGTAAAATAGCATCGCGTAAACAACAAGGAATCCAAGTCTAAGGTCACCACTCATATCCGCGATAAAGCCAACAAGAGGTGAGGCTATACCGCCACCAATAATGCCGGTACACAATATCCCGGCCATTGAGCCATGATGCTGCTTGACAGAGTTTAGTGCCAAAGAAAAAATAACCGACCACATAACAGAAAGGAAAAAACCAACGAGTGGGAAGGCTATAACGCTAATAGATTTTGAACCTAAAATTGCAGCGCTCAATGAGATAATAGCGCAAAGCGAAAAGCCAATGAGTACGACTCTACTATCGAGTAACTTAACAAGCCCCAGCCCTAGTATGCAGCCGAGAGTAAGCATCAACCAGAATCGACTCACGATTGCTGCGCCTTCGGTCACAGGATCAACCCCATGATATTGCTGTAAGAATAGTGACATAGCATTGGCTACCCCTTGCTCTGCTCCAACGTAGGCGGCAATGGCAATAAAGAATAAAATCACGGTTTTATTTTTAAATAGCTGTTTATAAACTGTATACGTACCAACGGATTCACTGCTTTTACGATCCACTTTTGGGAAGTCAACTCTAGAGATGATGAGAAGCATCACAGTTGAAATTACAGCAAAAAGCCAATACATAGATAACCAAGTCATGTCGCTTGGTACGACATTGGCAAGTAAGCTTATTATTGGATCTTGGGTAGATTGCAGGTTGATGCCTGTAACAAAATAACTATATACAAGCGGACTAAGCGTTCCGGCTGCTCCAAAAAGAAGTTGTCCAGATACAGAGTAAAAAGCAAAGTTCTCCTCACCTCCTACAACTCTTAATAATGGGTTTATTGCGACCTGTAGCATCGCCATTCCTGAGCCGATTAGAAATAACGATAACATCGCCATAGAAAAGCTTGGTAATAAGCCAAATAATAGTGAGCCTAATGCAGCCATTATAAACGCAATGTAAAGAACTATTTTTTCGCTGTATTTGTCTACTAGGATCCCTGCTGGAATCGACATAATCCCGTAAGCCGCAAAGAATGAAAAAGGTAAAAATCCCGCCAAAGCTAAGCTAATGTTGAAATCATTGACAAGTGAAGGGAATATAGGCCCTAAAATATTAGTTATAAAAGAAACAACGAAAAACGTAAGTAAGACAATGCTTACTAGAATTTTACTCTTATTCATTCAGTTTTCCTTTTGATGCAGTTAATGTGTTTATAAGTCATTACTGCTGACATTTTACTTGTTTATATATAGTGCCTGCCTTTTTTGGTGGAGGATGTACTCAATTATTATATTGTAATACTATTCAATCGCAATTGGCTTTTAGTTTTTGCTATTGCTATTAGTGCCTTGTAATTATGGTTTATCAAATAGTGTTACTGTTTGTTAGGCTGTTTTAGTTTTGAATGGTGTTTGGGGGCACGGTTCCTATATCACAAATAAAATGGTATCAATTTAAAAATTAAAGGTGTGAGTAATCCTTTAATATTTTTATTTTTTCTAGTCCGCATTCCAATATTGCTAGTTGAACGGTATGTATATTATCGATGTTTTCATTAATATTAATTTATGCCTCGACATGAGCAGGTAAAAATAAATAGTCTAGCCTGTTGATACTACCCAATATTTCTAATATTTAGTTACTAATCAAATTTTTTATGGCTAACATCAGCTCAAGACAATTATTGTTTATATAGCTGGTGGTTTTTCTTTGTATTGCTAAGTATTTCTATATTAGGCTGGAACCTACTACCTTCTAGATAGTTTTGGACGAAAAACTTACTTGATAATTGTTACCAACTGACTTATCCGGGCTCCGTATGCAGTATTGGGTTCTAGTTTTTCCTTTTTATTCGCTATTTAGTCTTTCCGCTAAGTCGGACGTTTCTGATTATCACCTCACGTTTGC
Organism: Shewanella sairae; assembly: GCF_023283535.1. Classification (GTDB taxonomy): domain Bacteria; phylum Pseudomonadota; class Gammaproteobacteria; order Enterobacterales; family Shewanellaceae; genus Shewanella; species Shewanella sairae. Next base: position 57,995 of record NZ_JAKILT010000030.1, read on the forward strand.
GAGCCAATATATGTTGCTGCTTGAGCTGAGTACGTTAGTAAGCGTTACCTATCTATATAAATTTCTACGATTACAGAATGAGGTGGGTTAACAGTTCCGTTACATTGCAGGGCTGAAAAAGGCGTTTAGGGCTATTTAAGATAGATATGTATAAGGAATTGGTTGAAATGTACGTAAATGGTCTAGGTTAGCAGTATAAGTTAGTAATAGTTTTTTAACATTCTACGTGTAGGGAAATAGGACTAACCATGAAAGCTAATAATAATTTAAAAATGTTTAAGCGCTCTAGTTTAGCACTTTGTGTTACAGGTGTGTTGATGGGGGCTTCTAGCCCTGTGTTAGCGGCTGAAGGACCGCAAGCAGAAGAAAATATTGAAGTGATTGAAGTAAAGGGAATGCGTAGCTCACTTCAAAAGTCGCTAAATACCAAGCGTTTTGCAAATTCGGTTGTCGATGCGATTACAGCAGAAGATATTGGTAAGTTTCCCGATAAGAATGTGGGTGATGCGCTACAGCGCATTTCTGGTGTAACTGTTGACCGTCAATACGGTGAAGTGAGCGGTGTGACGATTCGTGGCACTGCACCGGAGCAATCAAGAATTTTACTTAACGGTCAGTCTGTAGCTAATACTTCTTGGTATGATCTAGGGCCTGCAACCCGAACATTTAATATGGAACTCGTGGGAGCAGAGCAAATCTCCGGCGTTGAAGTTTATAAGTCACCAGAGGCACGAATTGAAGAAGGTGCCTTAGGTGGAACGGTTAATCTACAAACGCGTAAGCCACTTGATCTTGATGCCAATACTTATATGATTTCTGCAGAAGTCGCTCGCAGTTCTTTGTATGAAGAAAATGATCCTGGGGCGGCATTTCTTGGGAGTTGGAAAGATGAAGATGAACGCTTTGGTATACTGGCGGCCTATTCGTTCGAAAAACTGACTTCTGGACGTCAAGTACTAGAATCTTTAAGTGGCTATTACCCTTATTTCGCGGCGAATGAACAGACTGGAGAAGACGCTGCTGTTGGTGCATGGGGTATTGGTTCTCAAGCATTTAGAGCTGAGCGAGAGCGTACGAGTGCGCAGTTGACCTTGCAGTTTATGGCAACAGAAGACTTCGAGTTAACCTTAGACTACTTTAATTTTGAGTTTGATAACCCGCATGTTAACCATAACTTCTTAACAGTAAGCGCCCGTGGTTCTGAAGCGACTAATGTTGTCAATAACTCATTGGGCGGTACAGAGTCTGCGACAATCCAACCTGCTTACGCATCAATTATTTATAATCCTGTTGTACGCCACGCCGTAAATATGGAAGCTGACGTGTTGAACCTAACCGGTAAATATACAGGGGATGGTTTTACTCTAAGTGGTGTCGTGGGGCAATCTACCTCAGAAGGTGGCACCCAAGGTGGTTCATCTTCTTGGTGGATCCCGGCAACAGACGAGGGCGATAAAATTGGCGATCCAGCGTTTCCAAATGGTCAAGGAAGTGTTGACGGCGGCTTTAGCTATGATGCAACCGGCCCTTATCAAGTTCAGTTAACTTCTCTCGATGCGACCGATGCTTCACAGTTTAAACATGCACAAGAAGCAAATTATGAAAGCTCTATTCAAGATCATGATATTGCCTATGCCCAATTTGATATGGTTTTTGAGTTAGATAATGATTATATCGATAATATTGCGTCAGGTATCAAGTACAACATCAGTGACTTTTCTCGTGAAGCCTATAACCGTAACCCTAGCGAAATTATTGGTTTTGTACCTGATGGTAACTTAGCAAATTGGAGTGGCGGTGTATTAAGTGGTCTTCATTCTCAATCATCTGGCAATACGCTTAATTCATACGCTTATCTTGATGAAAACAAGTGGTGGGACTTTATTAGCCAAAAATATCAAAACGGCGAACTGGTTGAAGTGGTCAATAAAGGTAATACCTTTTCTGTTGAAGAAGAAATGCTAGCACTATACGCACAGGTTGATTTTTCTGGGGATAATTACCGTGGTAATTTAGGTGTACGTTATGTAACTACTGAGCAAAAATCTACGGGTTATGCTAATGGTAATGTTTTCAATGAAACAGTTGATTATGATAATTGGTTACCGAGTTTAAATATTGCCTATAACTTATCTGACGACCTGATTTTACGTGGTGCAGCTTCAAAAGTTATGGCGCGTAATAACTATAGTGACTTGAAACCTGGTTTGAATATAGCAACTAATATTGGTAGCGCAAGTGGCGGTAACCCCAACTTGCAACCATATGAATCAAACCAAGCCGATATCGGTGTTGAGTGGTATTTCTCACCGTCTTCTTTATTGTCGGCTGCTGTTTTTGTGAAAGAAATTGACAACGTTGTCAATGTGGTCGAAAGCACTGAATATGTTGAAACTTGTGGTCCAAGTGAAGACTTGTGGGATGAATGCCGTGTTACTCGCCCGCAAAATAGTGGTGACGGTTCAGTAACAGGACTTGAGTTTCAGCTTCAGCATACTTGGGATTCTGGCGTAGGTTTCTTAAGTAATTACACTTATGTTGATAGTGAGCAAACTGATGCTGATGGTAATAAAGAGCTTGTTCCTGGGGTATCTGAAAACTCATTCAATGGCTCAGTGTTCTATGAGAATGAATATATCACAGCTCGTGTTGCTTATAACTGGCGCACAGAGTGGCAAGGTGTTGGTGCGTTAAATACTGTACTGAACGATGACTACAGTCAGTGGGATGCATCTATTACTTGGCATGCTATGGAGAACCTTAACCTAACGCTTGAGGGGGTTAACTTAACCAATGAAGTGATTCATTCACGCGATAGCACCTATGATTTGACTCAAAATACCATTGAGTTTGGCTCGCGTTACTATTTAGGTGCAAGCTACCAGTTCTAAGTTTTTATCCATATTTATAATTAATTGACGTGAAAAGGAGGGCTAGTGATAGCTCTCCTTTTGTCATTTTCATAGTGATAGCAAAATTTTTGGTATTCAGGAGTTCTATTAAATGGAAGTTGAAAGAAAAGTGGTGATTGTAGGGGGAGGGACCTCTGGATGGATGGCTGCAGCAGCGCTAGCAAATGTCAGCAAAAAGATTGGTCTTCATATCACACTTATTGAATCTAATGAGATTGGCACTATTGGCGTTGGCGAAGGCTCTACACCTTACCTAAAGCGTTTTATGTCATCACTAGGTTTTATTGAGTCGGAGTGGATGCTTCAGTGTGATGCAAGTTTTAAAACCGGTATTTATTTTGAAAACTGGAATGGGGATGATAGTAGATACTTTCATCCCTTTTATACCTCTTTAGATGTTAAACCAGCTGAAGTTTTTTTTCATTGCGCTAATGCAAGACGCAGGGGCGTAGGACCTAACATTACTGGTGATGATTTCTTTTTATCGACTTATCTTGCGAAACACCATTTATCACCAGCTTCCAGCAGTTGTTTACCTGTAGAACCTGAATATGGTTATCACTTTGATGCGGCTAAATTATCGATTGTTTTGAAGAATTATGCCCTCAATAAAGGCGTTGCTCATGTGATTGATAATGTCACTCATGTGAGTACTTCATCAGTTGGTATTGATGCTTTACAGCTGGGGAAAGGTCATCAGATTGAAGCTGATTTTTTTGTCGATGCGAGTGGTTTTAAAGCGTTATTAATTGGGGAGCAATTAGAAATACCATTCGAGTCTTTTGCGAACGAATTAAAAAACGATGCCGCGGTTGCCGTTAGTACGGTAAGGGATCCAAATAAACCCTTAAATAGCTACACTCAATCCACGGCCTTATCTGCTGGCTGGATGTGGCAGATCCCATTAACGTCTAGAACTGGCAATGGTTATGTTTATAGCTCAGAGCATTTATCAAAGTCAGAAGCAGAAAATGAACTCGCTGCTAAGTTGGGTGTAGAGCCCAGTCAGGTCGAGTTTAAGCACATTAATATGAAGGTCGGTATGCGGCGTAAACCTTGGTCGAAAAATGTAGTTGCTGTAGGTCTTGCTCATAGTTTTGTTGAGCCCCTAGAAGCCACTGCCTTAATGATTACTCAGTGGGGAATTGAAGCCTTTATTAAGGTGTTGGTAAAAGGAAATGAGAACTGTGATCGAGCTAATCATGTATACAATCAACAGCAAACTCGGTTAGTTCTCGGCGTAAAAGAGTATATACATGCCCATTATCTAACAAGTCAAAGGGCAGATAGTGCATATTGGCAGCAGGTAACATCGGAGAAGCAAGTAGAGGCTAGGCTTGCAGCTATACTCGCTTGCTGGCGGAAAGGGGAAGATTTTGATGAGATTTTGTTTAGATATGATGCAGAACTCGCCTATTTTAGCCCTTCTTGGTATGCACTATTTGCTGGAATGGATTATCGCGATTGCCAATTGAAAATACCGCATGAGCAACTCCCATTTAGCATGATTGATCAAGCTAAACGTTATGTTGAACAAGCAGCTAAAACATATTTTAAGCCGTGCAAGTTGGCGAATGGGAGGGGCTGAACATTTGATTCTGTAACGTGAAAACAGTCAGCCGTTTTCAAGTAACAGCAAAATACAACTTAAGTCTAATGTTATTAAGTAAGTGCAACTATAGAATTCTTTTCTATTCAATAAAACCAATAATGATGCGTTAACTGCAGTGGACACGACTTAATAAGGGAATATGCTGCATTGATTTTGATTAAATGGACTTATTAAAATGAAACCTATGTGTGAAAAAGTGATCCCATCTGGGAATAGCTCTTGGCGATTTGTGAAGTATGAATTACCCAATATTGATTTCAATTGGCACTATCATCCTGAATATGAAATTTGTTTAACATTGAACTCTAAAGGGTTGCGATATGTTGGTGACAACATAGAGGAATACTTTGGTGCAGATTTAGTATTAGTTGGACCCAATATGCCACATACATGGCATACTGAAGAAAATGAAGACGGTTCTATTCAAAGGGTTTACGTGGCGCAAATACCCAAGTTATGGCTCGATAGCTTGGTAACCGAGCATCCAGAGTTCTCATCATTACAATCAATGCTTGCTCTGTCTTCCAGGGGCTTACTTTTTGGTAAAGAATGCACAGAAAAGGCAATAGCGTTATTTTCAAGTATGGAAACCGCCGATCCTTTTACGCGATTTGTTAAACTTATGCACTTATTTAACCTAATGAGCCTTGATGTGAGAGTCACAACTTTATCAAGCAGCTTTTTTACCTTTGGTAATCGAACTGACATAGGCATTGATAAGCTAGATAGAGTCATTGAATTTATTTATAACAACTTTGATCGTGCTATCTATGCTAATGAATTAGCTGAAATAGCACATATGAGTACTAATCATTTTCACCGTTTTTTCAAAAAACGCACTGAGCGAACATTAACGACTTTTATTAATCAGCTTAGAATTGGTAAGGCCTGCAAGTTATTAATTAATTCCAATCACCCTATTTCAGTGATAAGCGATAAGTGTGGCTTCAATAATACCTCTAACTTTAATCGACAATTCCTTTCAATTAAAGGCAATACTCCAAGTGCATTCAGAAAAAGCATTAAGGTAAAGCACGTGCTTTCTTAATCAGTATTTAGTGAATTTTAGTATTAAGTAGACTTTATTCTGTATGTTATAATTTCATTTAGCAGCTTTAATCGCTTTGATAATTTAATACTAAAGTGGTCAGCTGCTTCTTCATTCTTCATGCGAGTATGTTTTATCTAGATTAGAATTAACTTCATGAAGCGAAATAACAATAAGGTTAGGCGTGGAAGAGAGGCTTATTACCTAAGTTATTCTAAAGGCATATAACATCTATAATTCATTTTTAATAGCAAACCTTGCGTGATAAACCTGTATTTTGATTACTACCTTGGTCTAAGGTTCTGTTTGAATTATTGCTTGCTTTACGTCAGCGTAAACCTGCAAGCTATTGTTTTAATTTGGAAATCACTTTTTCTGCCGAAGGGGTTACGTTGGCGTTAGACTAAGGTCGCGATTGTTGTTGTCTGTGTGCTTGTTAGATTAAGTCATGACTTAATATAAAAATCAGCACATGGGAGTCACTATGAGTTTTGAAAGCAATGAACAAGCAGCGGGATATTGGCGTGAGAATTTACGCTTGGTTCTTAAATTATTAGCGGTATGGGCAGCGGTGTCTTTTGGCTGCAGTATTTTATTAGTAGATGTACTTAACGAAATCCATTTCATGGGATTCAAACTCGGATTTTGGATGGCTCAGCAGGGTTCAATCTATGTATTTGTCTCACTGATTTTTGTCTATGTCGCCAAGGCGAATGCGTTAGACAAAAAATATGGCGTACATGAAGACTAAGTTAACCCGAATAGATAAGGAATCATGAGATGGATGTACAAACACTTACTTACCTGATTGTTGGGTTAACTTTTGCCCTTTATATTGGTATTGCGATCTGGTCTAGAGCCGGTTCGACTAAAGAATTTTATGTTGCTGGTGGTGGTGTCCACCCAGTAATGAACGGTATGGCAACTGCAGCCGACTGGATGTCTGCAGCGTCATTTATTTCACTTGCCGGTATTGTTTCTTTCGTTGGTTATGATGGTTCGGTTTACCTTATGGGTTGGACTGGTGGCTACGTGTTACTGGCACTTTGTATGGCGCCTTACTTACGTAAGTTTGGTAAGTTTACTGTGCCAGACTTTATTGGTGATCGTTACTACTCGCAAGCTGCGCGTACGGTAGCCGTTTTCTGTGCCATCTTTATCTGTTTTACCTATATTGCAGGTCAGATGCGTGGTGTAGGCGTGGTCTTTTCAAGGTTCCTTGAAGTTGAAGTCGAGACCGGAGTATACATTGGCATGGGTGTGGTTTTCTTTTACGCTGTTTTAGGCGGTATGAAAGGTATGTAGTGGTCAAGTAAAACTGGACACGGACTTGTACGTATTCCAAAATCTTCGTTCAGATTCATTTGGGGTCAAGCCGCCATTATAACTA
>NZ_JAKILT010000031.1 GCF_023283535.1 Shewanella sairae
TGAAAGCTGAGCCAGTAGTTGAAGCTAAAGTTGCAGCACCTGTTGAAGTGAAAGCTGAGCCAGTAGTTGAAGCTAAAGTTGCAGCACCTGTGGAAGTGAAAGCCGAAGCTCCAGCAGCAAAATCAGCCTCTGCACCAATGGCAAAACCTGCAGCGATTCAACCTGCTCCTGCAGCCGCAGCAGTAGAAGCTACGCCAGTAGCAGTAACAGAAGCTGTTGTAGAGGCTAAGCCTGTGGCTAAGCCTGCAAGCCGCTTTGGTTCTATGGTGATGTCAGAAACGACTAAACCAACAGTTGAAAGCAGAGAGAATATTGCAACACCTACCGGTCGCCAATATGAAGCTTCAACCGCTGAAGCAGCAAAGCCTAGAACGGCTAACACTGCAAACTCTGAAACAGTTCGCACTTAATTTAAGTTAACTGTTGCAGCTGAAAGCCATGCCTCTGGGCATGGCTTTTTTATGTTCAAACTGCCGTAATTTTGTTAGTATTCGCGGCAAATTATTATTACCACCAAAACATATATTTAACAGAGGCTAAATGTTCGATCTTATTCGTCACAAAACAGCCAGCCATAGAGCTGACTTACTTTCTGGTCTTACCGTAGCCCTTGCATTGGTTCCTGAAGCCGTCGCTTTTGCATTTGTTGCTGGCGTAGAACCTATGGTTGGCTTATACGCCGCCTTTATTATGGGCCTTATCACCGCGTTAATTGGTGGACGCCCAGGAATGATTTCAGGTGCAACAGGCGCTATGGCCGTGGTTATGGTCGCTTTAGTTGCTGAACATGGCGTGCAGTACTTATTTGCCGCCGTCGTGCTCGCAGGCCTTATTCAGGTATCAGCAGGTGTATTTAAGCTAGGTAAATTTATCCGTATCGTTCCCTACCCTGTGATGATAGGTTTTGTGAACGGTTTAGCGATTGTGATTTTCCTCGCGCAATTAGGTCAATTTAAAACACCTGATGCAAACGGCATCATGACTTGGTTACCACAAGATCAGCTTATTTTGATGTTAGGTTTAGTTGCCCTCACCATGGCGATTATTCAATTTTTACCTAAACTAACCACCGCGATTCCATCTTCATTAGCTGCGATTTTAACCGTAACCTTGCTAGTAACTTTTCTAAACCTTGATACCCGCACAGTGTTAGATTTTCTAAAATCAATGAGCGGTAACGACAATGCTACGATAGCGGGTAGCCTACCGACATTCTCAATCCCTGCGGTAGAGTTCAGCTTAGAAACCTTGTACATCATTCTGCCATACTCGTTAATTCTAGCTGCAGTAGGCTTAATTGAATCGTTACTAACATTAACAGTTATCGATGAAATGACAGGTACTCGTGGTCGCGGTAACAAAGAATGTATTGGTCAAGGCGTGGGTAACATCACCAGTGGCTTCTTTGGCGCTATGGGTGGCTGCGCGATGATTGGTCAATCTATGATCAACATTAATTCTGGTGGTCGTGGGCGTTTATCAGGTATTACAGCAGCGGTTGCACTGCTTGCCTTTATCTTATTTGGCTCATCATTGATTGAAATGATCCCACTGGCAGCACTTGTTGGTGTGATGTTTATGGTGGTATTAGGTACGTTTGAGTGGGCTAGCTTTAAAGTAATGCGCAAAGTCCCTAAGCACGATGCATTTGTGATTGTGTTAGTAACGATAGTCACTGTATTTACTGACCTTGCTTTTGCTGTATTTGTCGGTGTTATCGTGTCTGCACTTGTGTTTGCTTGGGAACATGCAAAACACATTAACGTTGAAGTCAGCGAAGATCAAAACGGCTGGAAAGTGTATAAGCTAAATGGCCCGCTATTCTTTGGTTCAGTTGCTGAATTCTTAGAGCTATTTGACGCTAAAAGCGATCCACAAGACGTAATTGTTGATTTCCAAAACTCTCGTGTTTGTGATCACTCAGCGTTAGATGCCATCGATACGCTAGCAGAGCGTTATGTTGGTACGGGTAAACGCCTGCACCTGCGCCACTTAAGCAATGACTGTAAGAAATTACTCGCTAAAGCGGGTGATCTCGTTGAAGTTAACTTAATCGAAGATCCACATTATAAAGTGGCTGACGATAAGCTTGATTCATAAATAGTATTCAGCATAAATCAAAAAAGACAGGCAATGCCTGTCTTTTTTATTATCTATCTGCACCAATCATTTCAACTTATCAGCAAATAGTGCTTTAACTTTATCGACTTTTGGCTTAACCACCATCTGACAATAAGGTTGCTCACCATTAAGTTCAAAGTAATCATTATGGTAATTTTCTGCAGCAAAGAAGCCAGCATAAGCAACGACCTCTGTCACAATAGGATCAGGCCAAGCAGCAACTTTGGTGAGATCGGCAATCATACTATTGGCAATTAATGCTTGCTCTTCATCATGGATAAAAATCACCGAACGGTATTGCGGCCCTCTGTCATTACCCTGCCTATTTAACGTCGTTGGATCGTGGCTCACCCAAAACACCTCAAGCAAACTCTCAAAGCTCACCTGTTCGGGATCAAATTCTATCTGTACCACTTCAGCATGCGCAGTTTCACCGCTACATACCGCTCTGTAATTAGCGTCAGCAGCATCACCTCCAGCGTATCCGGACGTGACCTTTTCGACGCCTTTGATTGCCGAAAATACCGCTTCAATACACCAAAAACAGCCCCCCCCCAATGTCGCAACCGCTAATTTTTTACGCTGACTGTCCAGCTCATCAGCACTTTTAAACGTCATTGATACAGAGTTAACACAATGCCTGACATTTTTCGGCGTTAAAAACTCGCCCTCGAACACATGTCCTAAGTGACCATCGCAGCGGCTACAAACAATTTCAACTCGTCTACCATCTGCATCAATATTACGTTTTACCGCCCCGGCAATTTCATCATCAAAAGCAGGCCAACCACAGTGAGCATTAAATTTACTGTCTGAATGGTAAAGCGGAGCATCACACTTTTTACAACAATAAACGCCATTAGCACCATGTTGATTATATTCGCCACTGAAAGGACGCTCAGTGCCTTTTTGCTCAATGACGTGCTTTTCAAATTCAGTGAGTTTACGCATCAAAATCTCAGCCCCTTATACTGTCTAGCTGTTTTGCTAATTAAACCTTTATCTCATTAAGTCACTCTTAATTATCTATAAACTCGCTCGTTGGTATAGATAACGAATAACGTTATACAGTAGACCCTATACGTCCATAAAAGCTTTCAAGATTACTTAATAGCTTATCGTAGTTAAGATTGGCTGTTAACTTAAGTCTTTGACTTTAATTCTTAGCGTGCCGTCTTCACTTGACCTTTAGCTAACGTCATAGACTCAAGTCTACTTCACCGGCTCACTATTGGTTTGAATCACCAACAAAATGACGCAATATTTATGATTATTTTTCATGCTAATGTTATCGCTTAAGCCGCTAAAATTTAGATAATTATTACCTTGTAACAGAAGCGTTTTCGATACACCGAACAATAACCAGTGTGATCAAGGTCACTTAGGTTTGCGCACGGTGTTTTGCACCGCTAAACTTGCTCGGGGTTTAATAATAAGAAGAATCAAGATGACATTAGAAACGATCGATTATCGCGCACAAGATGCAGCAGAAAAGTTTGTATCCTCATTAAGAGAGACTGGCTTTGGTGTATTAAGTAACCACCCTATCAATAAAGACCTTGTTGAAAATATCTATAAAGAGTGGCATAGCTTTTTCAATACCGAAGCAAAGCAGGCTTACCTTTTTAACCCAGAAACTCAAGATGGTTTCTTTCCAGCTGAAATCTCTGAGACCGCAAAAGGCCACAGCGTAAAAGATATCAAAGAATATTTTCATGTTTATCCATGGGGACGTATTCCTGACTCTTTGAGAGATAATATTCTTAAATATTACGATGATGCTAACACACTAGCTGCAGAGCTACTTGAATGGGTTGAGCAATATTCTCCAGCAGATGTAAAACAGAAGTTTTCAATCGCATTGCCAAAGATGATTGAAGATAGCCAAAAGACCTTATTACGTGTTTTACACTACCCGCCAATGTCCGGTAATGAAGAGCCTGGTGCTATTCGCGCGGCTGCGCACGAAGATATTAATCTACTGACTGTATTGCCTGCAGCCAATGAACCGGGATTGCAGGTGCAATTAAAAGATGGCAATTGGATTGATGTGCCAAGTGATTTTGGCAACTTGATTATTAATATCGGCGATATGCTGCAAGAAGCATCGAACGGCTATTTCCCATCAACCAGCCATAGAGTGATCAACCCACAAGGACTGGATAAAACTAAATCGCGAATTTCTTTACCGCTATTTTTACACCCAAACCCCGAGGTTAAACTGTCAGATAAATATACTGCCGACAGTTATTTGATGGAACGCTTGCGTGAATTAGGGGTTATTTAGCTGCATTAGCACTGAATAACAGCCCAATAAGCGCCTTAGGGCGCTTTTTGTTTGTTAAACTTAAGCGTTACAAGGTAAAATCCTTTAATTATGTAATTTGATAGTAGAGCACACACATGGCAATTCAGTGGTATCCAGGACACATGCACAAAGCACGAAAAGAGATCGAAGAGGTGATGCCTCAAGTCGATTTGGTGATAGAAGTGCTTGACGCAAGGATCCCTTACAGTAGTGAAAACCCTATGGTGCAAACACTCCGTGGAGATAAGCCATGTATCAAACTACTGAATAAATCCGACTTAGCCGACCCTGAAACGACTCAAGCTTGGATTGAATACCTTGAGCAAGAGCAAGGGGTAAGAGCAATGGCGATTACCACATTACAGGCTGGACAAGTCAAAAAAATCCCTGACTTATGCCGTAAGTTTGTGCCCGGTCGTGACAAAATCGAAAAAGATATTCGAACTATGATCATGGGGATCCCGAACGTCGGTAAATCTACCATTATTAATACTCTAGCCGGCAGAATGATTGCTAAAACCGGTAACGAGCCTGCGGTCACTAAGACCCAGCAACGCATTAATTTAAAAAACGGTATTGTGCTTTCTGATACCCCAGGTATTTTGTGGCCAAAAGTTGATAATGAAAAAAGTAGCTACCGACTAGCGGTAACTGGCGCGATTAAAGACACCGCAATGGAATATGAAGATGTGGCGATGTTTGCAGCTGAATATTTCCTAACCGCTTATCCAGAAGCGATTGCTGAGCGTTATAAAATCAAGCAGATGCCAAATACAGATATTGAGTTACTTGAAGCGATTGGCCGTAACCGCGGTGCACTGCGCCCTGGTGGACGTATCGATTTGCATAAAGCATCTGAAGTATTGCTACATGACTTCCGCGCTGGACGAATTGGTCAGTTGTCACTTGAAACACCTGAAATGGCTGAAATTGAAAAGATTGAAGTGGCAAAACTACTTGCTGAAAAACAAGCTAAAGAAGAAGCACGTAAAGAACAAGAACGCCTTAAGCGCTCAGGTAAACGCTTTAGCTAATAGCTGATTATTTATGTAAAAGCGCTCATATAGAGCGCTTTTACATTAACTCCCGCCTATTTATTCTCATCAAGAAATTAATCCCAGCAACAAACTATTATCATCAGAGATCACAACTGCCCACTTTGGATGCGACTAATAAGACCATTACAGCTATTTTCAAGCAAATCTAAAACAAGCTCAAAACCGTCCCCTTCACCATAATAGGGATCTGGAACTTCTGTATAAATAGCATCTTGTTCTCCAAAAGCACAAAAATCTAACATGAGTGCCAGCTTTGCTTGATACTCCGAAGGGCAAATTCGCTTTAAGTCCTGCAGGTTTTGCTCATCTGCCGCAAGAATTAAGTCAAAGTCACTAAAATCAGTCTGAGTCACCTGTCTGGCTTGCATGCCGCTAAAGTTCAAACCACGTTTAACTCCGGCCGCAATCGAGCGTTTATCGGGAGTATTTCCTTGGTGATAGGCAATCGTCCCTGCAGAATCAATCCTAATATCAAGCTTCGCTGCAGAAGCTTTTGCTCTAAACATCGCTTCAGCGGACGGAGATCGACAGATGTTGCCCATACATACAAATAGAACAGAGGAAATGTGTTTCATTGTCGCCCCTTAATAAAAATGTTTAACATTTCCGATGAATCAATTACTTGCCCTACTTCAATGTAAACCATTGCGGTATTAGCTACACTTTTTATTGTGATAATTTCATTATCAATAAAATCTTGATAATCATTCAACTAAAACACTATTTTTCAAATACACTGATACAGGTAGCATAGCGGCAACTGTTAAATAAGTACTACCGCTCTACATTAGGAAAAGATTATGACTCACCCTATTATTGCTGATCTTGAAAGCCGTTACACAGCAAAACGCTATGATGCTTCTAAGCGTATTCCTCAAGCCGATCTTGATGTTATTTATCAAGCAATGAATCTTTCTGCATCGTCTATCAACTCACAACCATGGAAATTTATTGTGATTGAAAGCGATGAAGCAAAACAGCGTATGCACGACACTTTTGCTAATAAGTTTCAATTCAATCAGCCACATATTAAAGCTGCATCGCATATTGTTTTGTTTGCTCACAATCCTAAATATACTCGTGAAGACTACGCAAAAGTGGTTGATAAAGGCATTGAAGATAAACGTTCAACCGCTGATGAAAGAGAGCAAGCTTTTGGTGCGTTTGCCTTTGTTGATCTTAACACTGATGAAAACGGCAACAATGCGACATGGACTAAAGCACAGACTTACTTAGCACTGGGTAACACCTTACACGTACTTGCACGCTTAGGCATCGACTCTACCACCATGGAAGGCGTTGATAGTGAGTTAATTGGTGAAATCTTTAAAGATGAGCTTGATGGCTATGAGTGCGGTGTTGCACTCGCAATGGGTTATCACCACAGCGCTGAAGATTATAATGCTGCATTACCTAAATCACGTCTGCCATTAGAGCAAGTTTTACAGGTACTGTAATCGTTTGAATTAGCGAGCTAAATCGTTATGTAAGTATTTCAGCTCTAAGATAGACCCAATGAATGTCTTTTAAGGCTCAAGATAAAATTCTTGAGCCTTTTTACTATTTGCAACTTAAACAAAAAATAAAGTGCTTCATTCAAACTTAATAGCCCGACTATAAAGAAAAACGGTTAATTTAAATCCTTTTCAGGCGTTACTATTGAGCTGTTCTCACTCTTAAAAAGCTAGCAAACCTCGGCGTGCCCTTTTGCGTCAAACCATAATACTTATAGGTCACTAAACTACCGACCTTTGGCGGATTAAGCCGTTGTTCATTGCTTAAGCCACTACCTAGCTTAAATACTTTACCGTCTTGATTTTCAACAACTAGCGCACCTAGCATGCCACTAAATTTTCCCTTACCTTCATTGTGAGCGATAACCACAGCTTCAGCATCGTAAAAGGGTTTTAGCTTAACAATATCTTGAGAACGTCCAGCCTGATAAAATGCGGTCTTTTTATGTAACATTAGTCCTTCACCGCCTAGCTCAATTATGGCTTGTAAATCTGCATCTAATACGCCAGTTGTTGTGAGCGAATATTGCTTAATCACCTGCAAATAGGCGCTAACACCAGTAAGTTCATTCTCTGCTTTTTTATAGCGGCTAGCAAAGGGAGTTGTCTCAGTAGGTAAGTCAAATACCATAAATAAAACCCTGCTCCACTCAGTATCTGTCGCTTTAGTTTTTCGGATGATGGCAGATACTTGCTCAAACGCTCCGCGCTTTATCCAAAGTTCACCGTCTAATGGATATTTTGGGAAGTGCTGAACAAACCAATCTGGCGCCGCAATTATTCTGCCACTGCGACTGTAAAGGTTTTTACCATCCCAATAGCCTCTTACGCCATCAAGCTTTTCACTAATCAGATAATCTGACACATTAGATATGGGGCTTGACGCTGTAGTTGCCAGTTGAATTAATGGTTTGGTTGGAGGCATATTACCTACATCAGCAATCGCGATATTGGCAATATATAAAGAAAAACTAAGACTAATGCATAAAAACTGTATCATTCTGATCATCATATCATGGCTCCTTGCTTGATAATTTTACTTTCACATCCTGTGAAGTACTCGCTAAGTCTAGGTGCTTAGTTTGTTAGATGCCAAGCCAGTTGCTGTTAGAGCAGTATCAATTCCAACAAAAACTTGATGCACACACTGCATTTATCCTCAAAATGTTCATGCTATAATCGGAAAAATGCCTAACGATTTTCTCTCGAACGGCCAAATTACATTACGGAACATTATGAAACCTGCTAATAACCACGGTATAAAACGCGTCATTAGAGCAACTGGATTTTCAATACAGGGGTTGAAGCTAGCATGGAAGAACGAAGCGGCTTTTAGGCAAGAACTGATATTAGCAGCGATTATGTTACCGATTGCTCTTATTGTTGACGTCACGAGTGTTGAACGGGTATTACTTATATTAGGGCTGTTTCTGGTGCTGATTGTTGAGCTAATTAACTCCGCGATTGAAGCCGTTGTCGATAGAATCAGCGATGAATTTCACCCTTTAAGCGGTCAAGCTAAAGATATTGCATCTGCCGCAGTTTTTATGAGCCTAGCCTTCTGTGGATTAACCTGGGCAATCATTCTTATTCCAAAATTATTTTAACCCACCTATCGCGTGGCATAACGCCCTCTAAGATCACTGATAACTTTATGAGATTTTAGAGGGCTGCAACCTTTACTCATTTGCGTACTAGATATCAATCCAGTGTGAGTGTTGCCAAGACAGTGCACCAAACTAGCGGTATTATTTAGCCCATATAGCCTTAATTAATAAAATACTCAGAACAGATTTTAAGCTACAGCTCCTCAATACAAGATCTTCAGCTCCCGCTATATTTCAAGTGTTCCCTCTTTTAAATTGCATTAGATCAAACAAGATGTAACTTTTTGAAACAATTTATTCACAAATAGGAAGATCCTGCTATGCTAGAGCTCGAACATCAAAAAGCGTTATTGATTTAAACAAATAAAAATAAGAACGACGGAGTCACTTTTAATGCTTAAAAGTTTCATCATTCGCAGTATGGTTATGCTTACTTTAGTTGCCAGTCCTTTAAGTTATGCTGATAACAATACCGTTATCCGTATCGGCGGCTTTTATGCAAACACAGATTCTACAATTGATGTAAACGATCCAATTTTAGGCAATGCATTTACACTTGATTTCGAATCTGATTTAAAGCTAGAAGAATCACAATTTTTACCTTTTTTCGAATTTTCTCACCACTTCAATGACCGTCATATTTTATATGTTGACTGGAAGCAATTGCATCGAAATGCCCTTGTGCAGTCGGTTGAAAAACCATTTCAATTTACTTGGGATGACACAACCTATGATATCAAGTCAGGTATTTCATTAGACAGCACCTTAAATATCGACATTATGCGCGTGGGTTATGGCTACGATATTTGGCAAGGTCATAACTATGATGTGGGCGTATCAGTCGGTTTGCATGCCATGTTCATCAAAACCGCCTTTAAAGGTCGCATAGGGATCTGTGATTCAGGTACTGAAACACGCTGTCCAGACACAATTGATGTGCCTAAAGTCGTTGATGAGAAATTGTCAGCACCGCTACCCGATATAGGGGTTTACGGGGGGTATGAGTTTTATCCTGGATTTAGGTTAAATGGTCACGCTCAGTATTTCTATATAAAACTTGACGATCTTAAAGGCGGTTTAGTCGACATTCGCCTTGGTGTTGAGGCTGAGATTAGTGAAAACTGGCATATGACAGCCGCATTTAACTACTATGAAGTGGATGTTGAATATACATCAACCTTTACTGATGCTGATATTAAGCTTGCTGATTACAATATCTATTACAGCTTTACCGGTCCAATGCTCTCAGTCAGTTATCAATTCTAAGGGGGAATGGATTCTGGCTTGCTAAATACGACAATTGCGAGTTGCACCACACGCCCCAAATGAAACCACTGTTATAAGTTAAATCTGCTAGCTCAGCTATTTCGATGCGCAACGAATACTCTACTACCTCTGCTAAAGCGAAAAAGTTCGATATACCTTTAATCTCTATCCTAGGTAGCTTCCCCCTCTTTGTTAAGATTATTAATTCAATCATACCTAAAATGCTACATTTATGATTATTCAAGTTTTTTATCCTTTGAAAACATAATAGAATGAGCAAAATAATAATACGCTAATCGATTAGTGATAAGGCTCAAAAATGGCAACTCCCCTACTAAAGGAATCCGCATCTAAGTTAAAAAAAGCGATCCCTTTAATGCTGAAACACCAAATCCCCACAACACCAACAAACTATGCCCTTTGGTACACTTATGTTGGTGAAAAAAGCCCAATGTTAAACCAGCATTTAGACAAGGTCATCGCCCAATATAACACTTGTCCACCTAGCCAAAGCGAATGTCTATACCAAGAGTTCTTATCGGATCCAATGGAGCTAGATATCATTGATATGCAGCTTAATCTTGATGCGATGGTGACAGAGCTTTCTCAATCGATTAAAGATACCAACTTAGATGCTGGCCAGTTCCAAAGTAAAATTAATCAAAATCACAGCAAACTCAACAAAATTGAAAATGAAGGTTTTACGATTGAAGAAGTGCTAACTGTCGTCAAAAGCCTTGTACGCGACTCTAACGAAATCAAATTAAGTGCTCAGCACTTTTCCGAGCAACTCGCCAAAGCCCAGTCTGAAATAGATGCTTTAAAAGCACAATTGAAAAAATCAGAACATGAAATCCGTTTTGATGCGCTAACAGGGTCTTTAAATCGCCGCGCATTTAATAAAGATCTCAAAGGTATTCTCGAACAGTATCCTCAAGGACTTTGCTTGATCATCGCCGATATCGATCACTTTAAAGTGTTTAATGATACTTATGGCCACCAGCTAGGTGATCAAGTACTAAAAGCGGTCAGCAGGCGCTTAGATGAAAGCTGCCAAAACGGCACTAAATTGTATCGTTTCGGCGGAGAAGAGTTTGCCTTAATCGTACCCAATAGTCAGTTAAGACGGGCAAGACAACTGGCGGAGTCAATGCGCAGAAGCTTAGAAAAACTTGTCGTTAAAGATAAACGAAAAGGCGATAACATCAATAATATTAACGCCTCGTTTGGTGTTGCAGAGTTTAGCCAACAAGATACGATTAATACACTTATCGAGCGCGCAGACAAACAGTTATACCAAGCAAAACGCTTAGGCCGTAATCGAGTTATGCCTATTTGATAAGTTATTTTGAGTGTTTGTCTATGTGATAAATCGTTAGCCAAACACTCCAGTTTCCATCCGTAAACAACCACTAGTTTATTGGCCGCGCTTGCACGACATAACGTAGCGGTCCACCCGCAAATTCTGCACCAAATGGATAGCAAGTCACCAAAGTTAAAAGACTCTCACCATCATCTTCAGTGACGCTCATATCCGATTCATGGGTAATCATTGTATGAGTGACTTTATAGAGCAGACTTTTGCCCGAAACACCTTGCACTCGAATCATCTGATCTATTTTGACATCATTAAGCCGAGCAAAATGGGTATCTCTATGGCCTGCAATCACTGTATTTCCACGGCTATTTATATTGGCGGACGACAGTATTTGCGCAGGACCAAAAGCTAAATTTCGGCCCGATGCCCCTGACAGCACATAAAGAGTCGACTCTGTTGAGAAGTTAGATTGGTCATTTTTGGCAGCCAAAAACTCCAGCTTAGCCACGGGATGCGTATCAGCCCAAGACCATGGTTTATGAGTTTGTCGGTCTTGTAGCGTCTTTTGCCACACTTGTTGAATTAAAAATTGGGCAAAATGTGCCTTAGCTTGCATATATCCACCTTGTACTAATAATCCAACGCCGACGATAAGTAGTAACCCAGCGACCAGTCGATGAAAGTAGTGTCCCTTGGCTTGGCTTTTGTTGCTGTTGTCCAAACTTGTAAACAAGTTCAGCCCGTCTATATTTTGCATAAGTGTTCTCGTCAAGTGAGCTAATTCCATCAACTCTTTGTTACCTCAATAGCGCCTCATATCGATGAATTGTCACTTCGGTAAAAAGACAAACGATACAAAGCTGCGAGTAATAAAAGCATGCCGCCAAAAATCAGTAACACATAACTATTGGTCCCCGTTTGCGGCAGTGTTTGCGTTACCCCCTGCAAATTACTATGCCAGCCGTGGGGTAAATGTTGCTTTACTTGAGCACCTAGTACCACAGCGCCTTGTGGTTTAGCCGGGGTGATGTCTACCGCGACCAAACTTGTATAGGCACTCATGATATGAAAGTTCATTGCAACCGCCGTAATCTGCTTTTCTATACGTGCTTTATTCGCTCCTTGTTTGCTTAACTCCAAAGCAGCAATCTGTTTTCTTGCCCAAACCAGATCTAAACCTTTTGCCTCGCCTTTGCTGTCCAGCGGTAAGCGATGCTGCCAAAACTGACCAGCTAAAAAACCTTGGATAAGTAAGTCATCATCCACAAAGCTAGGAATGCGAACCGCAACTAAAATAGGTTCATGGGCATATAGATCGGGGATCCGTACAGGCCAATAATCAGGAATACTGCCATCACTAAACTTAAGGTCGACATCTGTCACTTGTGGCTTTTCAATTTTCTCAAGTAACTTAACCATTTTGTTATTTACTTCATCAAGCTTACCTATGTAGGTATAAGTCCCTCGTCCTAGTTCAGCCGCCCGCTGCATAAAATGCGCATTAGGTGCAGAGCCTATGCCAATGGTGAACAAGCGGCTGTCTGCTAATTGATCTTCGATTTGGGTAAATAACATTGATTCATTTGCCACTGCGCCATCAGTAATAAACAGGACTTGCCTAAGAGTTTGCTCTTTTACAGGATGTGAACTGTGACTTAACAGGCTCTGTTGCGCTAACGCGGCATCAAGCGCTAAGGCCATTTCTGTGCCGCCATTAGCTTGCAAAGCATGAATATAGCGTTGAGCAGCGCCAATGTTGGCAGCGGTGGCAGGCATGGCTTGCTCAGACCATTTAGACACCCCGGAGTTAAATTGCAAAATATTAAAGCTGTCTTGAGATCTTAAGCCTGCAAGGGCATGCTTTAATGCTGATTTTGCCTGAACAATGGCATCTCCAGACATAGAGCCCGATGTATCAATAACCAAAATTAACTCTCTAGGGGTCGATAAGTATGTTTTATCACCTGCTTGTGGCGGCATTAACATCACTAATGCGTACTTATCTTGTTCCTGTTGTTGCGGCTGATTTTTTACCTTTGGCTCTGCTTCGCTACTAACCCCTTCCCCACTCATTAACTTACCACTAACGAATGGTGCTTTTGCAGCAGTACCGGTTGGACTCACTTGGTGAGTTTTACCTTGCTGAGTAAACACAGCTGCAGTAGGTTCGCTGCCTTGCAAGGGCTGCCAAGTCAGCACAAAGTCACGGTTAGCTTTAACATCGCGCTGCAATGTCACCTTAGCGGCGGCATCTTCTACCATATTTATGCTTACGCTATGATAAGGGCTGACGATGTTATCAACCGCCATTGCTGCATCAAACACAACCTCAATGACAACAGTATTTTCGCTATCTGCATTTTCAATATCACTGCTTCTGGTGACTTCCCCAATTGCCGCAACCTGTTGATGTAGGCTCCGATCAGACAAATTGTCAGTATTTGCCAGCCCCGCAACATATTGCTGATACTCCTCAGGCCGGATCTGCTTCATGATTTGTTGGCTCAGCGCCTGCGCTTCATTAAGCTGAGCGTGATCTTGGCGATTAAGCTCCGTTTGCTCAGGCGTATACCTTGGGGCTACAACCATAGGAAAACGCAAACTAAACTCGCCATCTTTATAATCAAGGGTTTCTTGATAGCTAAGCTCTACAATAAGTGTTTCATTAGGCGCAAGGTTTGCCACCTCAGCCTTAAAAATATTTGCCCGTTTTTGCTCAAGTAAGCTGGCCTTCTTGCCTTGAGCTTTAGCTTGTTCAAACATAGCTTTGGCTTTTTTCTTTGGCTGGATCTGCCCTTCTATCACTCTATCGCCGATATAAAGCTTGAGCGTGTCAACCGCCGCCTCATTCGGTAATGGAAAAATATATTGACCATTAACCCATTGAGTCGAATGATTGCTAAATTCATGACGCACAGCCACACGGTTTGTCCAACCAGAAACATGCATGCTCACTATAGTCTGCAGCGGTAATGCCAGGCTCAATTCACCTTGCGCATTCTCAAACACTAAGCTGCCTTGTTTAATTTGATCTAAGTTAAACGGCTTGGCTATTACACCATTCACAGCTGTGGTTGTGTCTTCTATAGACTCTGGTGTTGTTGCCAACGCCGACACATTTGCTGCGAACAATAAACACAACATCGATAATGTTATCGGCGCTCTTTTTAACATGGTGTTGGAGGTTAAAGGCTCTTTTGCCTTAAATGTAAACAACCCAGTCATCTTGACTCCCTAATCCTTGTCAGCAATTTGCTGCGCACTGAGCCAACTCTGCTCTCAATAAATCAACTCAGTGCTTAGCAATCCTTTGCGGTTACTTGGCAGAAAACGCCGCTAACGAGCCATCTTGATTTTGTAGTTTTAGGGTCACTCGGCGATCAAAGAAATCATTCTCAAAGTTTTGCTCCGCCATTAATGGCGATGAATCACCGAATGCTTGATTATGTAAGCGCTGCTCGGCAACCCCCTGTTCAATAAGATAGCT
This sequence comes from Shewanella sairae, assembly GCF_023283535.1. Lineage (GTDB taxonomy): Bacteria > Pseudomonadota > Gammaproteobacteria > Enterobacterales > Shewanellaceae > Shewanella > Shewanella sairae. The sequence continues at coordinate 14,680 of NZ_JAKILT010000031.1, forward strand.
TTTCACTTCAGCAACGCGTTGCTCTGACAAAGCTTGGTTGTAATCGCCATCTCCTCGACGGTCAGCGTAGCCGGTTAAGTCCAGCGTTAACTCAGGCGATAATGACATTGCATAAGCAATATCATTTAGCTGACTCTGAAAGTGCGGCTCAATAGTTGAAGAGCCGGTTTTAAACTGGATATTTAACCCTAATGCCAATTCCGTTAACTTCTGCTCTTGCGCCATTTTTAAATTAGCTAGTTGTTGCTGCGCTTGCTCATACTGTTCTGATAGTTCAACCAGCGATTCATTTTGCTGATTGAGGGCAATTAACTGCTGCTCTTTTTCATCTAACATCGCTTGCTGACTTTTTAAGGTATCGTCATCCCCAACAGACTTACCCACTAATGTACCGGTGAAAGCGCCGATAATGGCACCAACGGGCCCCCCGACTACCGCGCCAAGCACAATGCCAGATGTAAGACCAATCAGTTCTTCGTTATTACTGCTGCTTTCAACTTCAACATTCTGCTCTGCTGCAGCTTGGGTAGAAAATACTAAGGCGCCAATAACGAGAGTAGAGATAAGTTGCTTTTTCATGGTGTTCCCCTTGAGATATTGATTTAATTGCGAATGGTTATAACCGGTCGCTAAATTAAGTTGGTTAAGTGTTGTTGTTTCGATGACTGTATTTAAACTGATTGAAATGGCTTTTAAGGGGAGCAAAAAAGGCGATTTCAGGGTCAATTGTGGCAACAAAATGGCAATCACGGTTCACGACTTCAAACCCAAGTATTTTGCTGTATAGTCACAACCCATTAGGCAGATAAGGTGCAAGTAAAGACATCATGAAACGAATTGCTATAGTCGAAGATGAAGCAGCGATTAGAGAGAACTACAAAGAAGTATTACAGCAACAAGGTTACTGTGTGCAGGCTTATGCTAACCGCCCACAAGCCATGCAAGCATTTAATACCCGCTTACCCGATTTGGCGATTATAGACATTGGCTTAGAAAACGAGATTGATGGTGGTTTTACCCTTTGTCAGTCACTCAGAGCTATGTCGAGTACTTTACCGATTATCTTCTTAACTGCTCGCGATAGTGACTTTGACACTGTGTGTGGCCTGCGCCTTGGCGCCGATGACTACCTAAGTAAAGATGTTAGCTTCCCTCACCTTATTGCACGTCTAGCGGCTTTATTTAGACGCTCAGATCTAAAAAATGCCAGCAGTGATGAGAGCCATATTGTTGAACATGGTTTATTAACGATTGACGTAAATCGAATGCAAGTGTTTTGGAATGGCGTGCAAATTGAGCTCACTGTGACTGAATTTTGGATGGTTCACGCGCTAGCTAAACGCCCAGGTCATGTGCGTCAACGCCAGGAGTTGATGCAAGAAGCTAAAATCTTTGTCGACGACTCAACCATTACCTCCCATGTAAAGCGTATACGTAAAAAGTTTATCGCACAGGATCCACAGTTCGATTGTATCGATACCGTGTATGGCATGGGTTATCGCTGGGACTCACACAGTTAATTATTAAGTTTCGAGCTAAAATAATCAGTTCGCTGAGTAATATCATCATTTAGGTATTGGTTACACCATGTTTAATTTTCCCATAGGTCTGCGCACTAAAGTCGCAGTGTTATCGCTTTTCTTACTCTGCCTACCTTGGCTTGGGTACCAGTACGTATGGGAAATGGAAAAATACCTGCGCCACGGCCAAGAAAAAACCTTAGAAGGCACCACCCAAGCTTTGGCAACAGCCCTGCATGAGCGACCAAAGCTATTTGATAGCCAAGCCAGCTTTTTAACTCAAGTAGAAAAAGGCCGCGACTTATATGCCTATCCACTATCAGGCCCGATTCAACTCGATGGCAAGCTCAACGATTGGAGCAATTATCGCCACCGCACACTTAACTATGGCGTCGATAACCAAATCTATAAACGCGATGAGTCCCAGCCTCTGCAGATGAGCTTCACTCATATGGTGGGCAAATATGCTGGCTACCTATATGCATTCTTTGAAGTCACAGATCCTAGCGTTATCTACCGCGGCAAAAACAGCCTAAGCATAGATAGAAACGATCATATCGCCATTGCCACCCTTGCGCCCGATGGTCAGTTTCGTCGCTATATTGTGGCAACAACTCAAGATGGCTGGATAAGTGCGTTTGAGTTACCCGAAGATCCAGCACTATCAAAACCGGTTACCCCTGAAGTTAAAATTCAAGGAAAGTGGACTAAAAGCAAACAAGGTTACAATGTTGAGCTACGTATCCCGCTTAATATGGTCGGTAGTAAGCTTGGCTTTGCTGTTTACGATATAAACGATAGCAAAACTCGCGCACTTGACGCAGTTGTTGGCACCTCGGCCATCGATGATGTCAGTAAGCTCGGCACTGTATTGGTACCATCACCAGAGATAGAAAGCATTATTAAAGGCATGAGCCATAATAGCTCACGTATTTGGGTTGTTGATAAACACGGCCGCGTATTGGCAAAGTCTGGCGATATTCGCTCAGATAACAGCGTATGGTCACGTTCATCGATTGATAAAGAAGATAACTCTGGCTGGGGTAAGTTTAAGCAAGAATACTTACGCCCACTGTACTACAAAATACTGACCATCCCCGCCAAAGACTTTATTGATTCCTTACAAGATTCTACGGTCCTTCAAGGCAGTCATATCACCAAAGCGCTCAATGGTCAGCAAGGCTCAACTTGGCGCCTCACTCCCGATAGCAAAGCCGTGGTACTTGCCGCTGCAAGCCCTATTTGGATTGACGACAAAGTGATGGGCGTGGTGATTGCAGAAGAAACCACCCATGGTATTCGCACGCTCAGAAACAAAGCTTTAGAAAAGTTGTTCAACGTGATCTTAACCATCATGAGTATGGGCACCTTAGCGCTATTTTTCTTCGCCTCGAATATTTCAAGCCGTATACGTAAACTGCGCGATGAAGCTGAGCAAGCAATTGATAGCCAAGGGCGGATTAAAAATGAAATCCAGGGCTCTAAAGTACGCGATGAAATTGGCGACCTCTCAAGAAGTTTTGCCAGTATTGTTAGCCGCTTAAGTCAGTACACTCATTATTTAGAAAATATGTCTTCACGCTTGTCTCATGAGTTAAGAACCCCTGTAGCCGTGGTGCGATCATCGCTTGAGCACCTAGGACTGCAAGAGTTAAACCCTGATAGCCGTAAATATGTTGATCGGGCACAAGAAGGGGTTAATCGCCTCAATATGATCCTCAATAATATGAGCGAAGCAACCCGTTTAGAAGAGAGCCTCTCTCATGCAGAGCAAACTGTATTTCCTTTAGAGAAAGTCATCAGTGGTTGCATGCAAGGCTATCAAATGACCTACCCGGAGCAAACTTTTACACTGGATATCACACAAGAGAATATCCCTGTAAAAGGAGTGCCCGAGTACATTGCGCAGCTGATGGACAAACTCATCGCCAATGCACTTGAGTTTAGCCATAACAATACACCGATTGAGGTGTCGCTCAACCTAAAAGGCAAGTCTGCTGAGCTCAGTGTGTGTAACCAAGGACCCGCGCTCCCCGAAAATATGGCAGAGCAAATTTTTGAGTCTATGGTGTCGGTTAGAGCGCAAAAAGCCCAAGATAAACCTCACCTTGGTTTAGGGCTTTATATTGCGAGATTAATTTGCCAATTTCACGACGGCAAAATCATCGCACGTAATACCCAAGATAAACAAGCTGAGATCAATGGGGTGAAAATCACCATTAGTCTGCCTATTACCAAAACGTCGGCTTAAGCGTTTTAGCATTTTTGGATTACAGCCATAATGAAAATAGCGACTGACGATAACACTCAAATCCTGCTTCAGTGGACGAGATTAACGTCAGTTACTAAAGCGGCTAATGATAAGTATATGGTGGCATCTTAAAAACTGAAAATATTGGCACTTCCTTTTAGCCGTTTAGATGTTAAGATGGCTAAAAATAAAACTGATGGAATTCACCCTATGAAAAAAGAAACACAAATAATCAGTCTAGGCCGTGATAAAAAGTGGACTCAAGGGGTGATTAACCCGCCAGTTTACCGCGCATCAACCATGGTGTTTGATACCATTGAAGACATGCGTTTTGCTGCAAAAAATAAAGCTAACGGCGAGATGTTTTATGGCCGCCGTGGCGGCCCCACTCACTTTGCGTTCCAAGCTGCAATTGCAGAACTCGAAGGCGGCGTGGGTACTGCATTATATCCATCAGGAAGCGCGGCCATCAGCAACAGTTTATTGTCGTTTTTAAAGGCCGGCGACCATTTGTTAATGGTTGATAGTGCCTATGAACCGACACGCGATCTCTGTAATAAGCTACTGGCAGGCTATGGCATTGAAACCACTTATTACGACCCAATGATTGGCGCGGGTATTGAGGCACTTATTCAGCCCAATACCAAAGTGCTGTTTCTTGAATCACCAGGTTCTATCACCATGGAAATTCAAGATGTACCGACGCTAAGCCGTATCGCCCACCAGCACGATATCGTTGTCATGCTCGACAATACCTGGGCCTCCCCCATTAATTCGCGTCCATTTGAAATGGGCGTCGATATCTCGATTCAAGCCGCGACTAAATACATTGTCGGTCACTCTGATGTAATGATGGGAACAGCAACTGCCAATGCACAGCATTGGGAGCAACTACGTGAAAATAGCTACTTGCTAGGTCAATGTACTTCTCCTGATGACGTGTATCTTGCAAGTCGTGGACTGAGAACATTAGGCATTCGCTTAGCCCAGCATGAGCAAAATGCACTGAAAGTCGCTAATTGGTTGGCGACTCGCCCAGAGGTCGATCATCTGCGACATCCAGCCTTTGAATCCTGTCCGGGTCATGAGTTCTTTAAACGTGACTTTAGTGCTTCAAACGGCTTGTTTTCATTTGTGTTAAAACAAGGAGATGTACGCTCGGTCACCGCCTTTGTTGAAAATATGCAGCACTTTAAAATGGGCTTCTCATGGGGTGGGTTTGAAAGCTTAATTCTTGGCGTATTTGGCATAGATAAATTACGTACTGCAACCCAATGGGACAGCAGTAAACCATTAATTCGTTTACATATTGGTCTTGAAAATGTCGATGACTTAATTGCCGATTTAGATGCCGCCTTTGAGCGTTACAACCAAGTGCTCAATAATCAATAAAATCACCAGTTAATACCTACAAGCCAGCACTATGCTGGCTTTTTATCTAAGAGGCCACTTAAACAATCTGCTCAAAAGTGCCGATAAGCCAAATTGCTAACATCTGCCAAATATATGATCCTTTTACCAAAAAATTCAAATTAGCCCTGAGTTTATTTTTGCATATGCCTAAAATGCATTACTATTAAAGCCATACATTCTAATTAAAGCTGAGCATAATGATAAAACAACGCAATACATCCCAAGGTTTTACTCTCATCGAGCTCGTCGTTGTCATTATTGTTTTAGGCATTTTAGCTGTGGTAGCTGCAGCAAAATATATTGATCTTAGGCGTGACGCAGAAATAGCCCGAGTACAGGCAACCGCGAGCGCATTGCAGCAGTCTTTAACTTTTGCCCACAGTAAATGGCAGCTTATTGCAGGAATGGGAGCGATGAATGACTTACCAGACTTTGCTGGCGGCGAACTTGATATGAATAGTCATGGCTACCCCTTAGGCATCGATAAAAATTCGCCGATGGGACAGCCTAAAAATATCGGTAAAGGTGAGCAAGGTTGCGTGGATTTATGGAATACTTTGCAACAAGATCCCGCCAGCGTTTCACTTTCAAGCGTTGATAATGGCAGTGATTTTCAAGCTTATCGCCATCAGGCTGATACTAACCCTGATGGGCAAAGCCAATGCACCTATGTACTGCGAAAATTGGGTGACACTAAAGGCCGCCGACAAGCCGATATTAAAATTATTTATGATTCAGTTGCTGGCAGTGCCAGCAGCCTCATCAATAATTAATGAGTGTGCTCAGATAGCATCAGAAAACAAAAAAGACGAATATTATATTCGTCTTTTTATTATTAGTTATTATTAGTTATTATTAGTTATTGTTAGTTATTGTTAGTTATTGTTAGTTATTGTTAGTTTCAAACACCATAGGATTTATATAACAGCAACACTAATCTTGAATAACAGCCCCACCAGCTATCCAAGCCTGAGTGCCATACAAAGGCACTGTTGATAGCGCATGCTTATGGCTGCCATTGGTTTCTTTGGTTGAGTAAGACAAATACAAAAGCGTTTGATTCTGAGCATCGTAAATGCGACGTACTTTAAGAGACTTAAACAAAATGCTTAATGACTCTTTAAATACCACTTCGCCGTTTTTACTCTTATCGATATTAGCAATCTCAGCAGCGGTAATTGGCCCGGTTTGACGACAAGAAATGCTCATATCAGACGGGTCTGCAAGACTTAAATCTGCTTCAATTCGGCTAATATGACAAGTCACACCCGGTATTTTAGGGTCGTGGCGTGCATCTATAATCACATCTTTAGTGGTAAATAAGCCTAAACTCACTTTCCCCACATCATCACCACAACCACTCAAACCTAATGTTAAAGCAATCGCTACACTCGTTGTAGTAAGCAGTCTTTTTGTCAAACCTGTCATTTAACACTCCTTAAGAAAAACGATTTAATATTAAATCGTTTTACATTAATCCACGTCATTGTGGCAATCATACAGCTTAAGCAAATACTCTTTGCGCCCAGCGTGTCAATCCGGCTGTCACACTACCAAAGTGATCACCAACTACAATTGGGATCTCAGGGAATAATCCAGCAATGCGTTTATAAATCGCAGGGCTGCGAGCGGTACCACCCGTCACATAGATTCTGTCTGGCGTGACACCCGATTGCTCTAGCGCTTCACGCATCAAGGCCTCAACCTTTGAAAGTGGCATAGTGATTGCTGTTTCAAAGTCGCTATCACTTACCTTAGCATGTAAACCACTGTGGATATAATCCAGCGGTGTATCGACGCTATTGGCATCAGATAAGGCTATTTTGCTTTGCTCTGCACTGCGTACAATCTTATAACCGAGCTGCTCTTTTTGAACCTTTAGCAAACGCTGGATCAGCTCTGGATGCTGCGCATCTTTTATCAGATCTTCAATCAGCTTTTTAGAACCAAGAGCACTGAAATCTCGCTGCGCACTGATATCATTTACCGCAACGGCATTCCAAAAAGGTTTACTTGGCACAGGAAGCTTATTGACCATCAAACTACCTAAACCGAGGTGTGGCATAAATGACGCCATCGACAGTGCGATATCTAAATCGTTACCGCCAATACGTTGGCCACTATGACCAAGAAAATCCGCACTGCGGTCTCGGTTATCAATATGATTAGGCCCCATTTTCACCATAGAGCAATCGGTAGTACCACCACCAACGTCAACTACGAGTACTGTGACGTTTTCGTCAAGTGATGCTTCGTAGTCCATGCCTGCTGCTAAGGGCTCAAACAAGAAATCAACTTCAATAAAGCCAGCTCGCTTAGCAGCTAAAGAAAGAATCGCTTCTGCTTGCTGGTTACTTTCTTCACCGCCAATACCTTGGAAGTTTACCGGACGACCGATAACCGCATGGGTAATTGTACTCTTACCTTGCTCAAGCTGACTTTCTGCCTGCTTTTTAATATGCATCATCATTAAGGTGACGATATCTTCAAACAAGGCTATTTGACTGTCGCGAAGACCTGTCGCGCCTAAAAATGACTTAGGAGAGCGAACATAAAAACCTTCATCCGGCATATCAAGATACGCTTCAATGGCTTGCTCACCGACAAATACTGCTTGTTCATTAGGCAATAGGTCAAGGTCGCGTCTCGCCGCAGCGCCGCGGCTCAATTGGGCTGCACGTATACGTGTATATTCAGCTTGTTCAGCTTGAGGTAATTGTTTTAACACCGCTTCTGCAATTAACTCTCTGTCCATCGCATAAAGGGTAGAACTCATATATTTTGAGTCACCAGATAAGGGCACCAACCGCACGTCATCGCCATCAATAACACCAATAGCGCAATTAGCACTACCGTAGTCAAAACCTACAAACATTCCCTTATCCTTTAAAGCGTAAAAAAGCCGTGCAAAATATCACAGTCAGCGCAGAGTAAAAAGCGCATTTTGAAAATAAAAAAGGCAGCCAATGGCTACCTTTAATTATCGTTTAGCGGGATACAACACAAATCTTTATTCGGCTGTAACCGTGAAGCCCAGCGACCGCTTATTCGGGCTTAGTGTTCTGCGCTTTTTTGAGCTGCGCTTTCTGGTTTCTGCGTGCTTCAATCACTTGGCTAACATCACTGCCAATATGCGCTTCTCCGCGCTGCTTAGACAGTTGAACTTGACGCTCTCGTTCGAGAAAACGTTGGCGCTGTTTCTCGCTAGTTTTATCAATACAGTGCAGACAACTCACACCTTGCACAAAACTCTCTAGCGCCATCTCCTGTTCCGTTACCGGCATACGGCAGGCATTACATTGATCATATTGACCTTTTTCTAAGTCATGATTAACCGCAACCCGATTATCAAACACAAAGCATTCGCCCTGCCATAAGCTCTCTTCTTGCTCAACTTCTTCAAGGTACTTTAAGATCCCGCCTTCTAAATGATAAACCTCATCAAAACCTTGCTCCTTGAGGTATGCAGTTGATTTTTCACAACGTATACCGCCGGTACAAAACATTGCCACTTTTTTGTGCTTAGCAGGATCGAGGTTTTGCTTGACGTATTCAGGGAACTCTCTAAAGGTTTCAGTTTTCGGGTCGACGGCATTTTTAAAGGTACCGATCTGTACTTCATAATCGTTACGAGTATCAACCAACAAGACATCTGGATCTGAAATCAATTGATTCCAATCTTTGGGCTTAACGTAAGTACCGACGACTTTATTAGGGTCAACACCTTCAACCCCCATAGTTACAATTTCTTTCTTCAACTTCACTTTAGTACGGTAAAACGGCATAGCATCATCAAAAGAGAGCTTATAAACAATATTATCTAAACCTGGCTGAGTAGATAGCCAATCCATAAGCCCATCAATTGCAGCTTGTGAACCTGCAACAGTACCGTTAATTCCTTCTTGAGCTAACAGTAAGGTGCCTTTCACGTCTGAATCTTGCATCACTTGTAGCAGTGGTGCTTGCAGAGTTTCAAAGTTAGGCAAACTAACAAATTTGTACATGGCGCATACTACAACTTTTGACATATCTATCCCTTTTACGGCGAGCTGAAGCTTCATCTCCAGTGCTAATAACGGTTACCACAAATGCAATCGCCAATGTGAGCAACTACGCAAATTCGCCGCGAATTCTACCTGAGTCACACACAAACAAACAGGTATAAAAAGTAAGGTTAATAAATAGCTCATAGTTAAATACCAATAGTACTGAAGCAGTTTTCGCTAGCTAACACAAACTGATATGCCGCCAAACTCCAGATGTAAAGTTAGATTATTAATTGTTATTTACCGTTTAACAGTTAACAATATGCGCTATAACATAATCAAAAATAAGTCTTGTATATGCCCCTCCCTACACTCTACTCATTTCGTCGTTGCCCTTATGCTATGCGCGCAAGACTGGGGATTTTACTATCCAAGCAACAAGTTAGCTTGCGAGAAATAGTACTAAAACATAAACCAGAAGCCATGCTAGCAGCGTCACCTAAAGGCACGGTTCCAGTACTGATATTGCCTGATGCAAGTGTGATTGAAGAGAGTATTGAGATCATGTGCTGGGCACTAATGCAATATGATCCGCTGAATTTGTTATTGAGTGAAGCGCCACAACAAGAGATAGCCCAAGCGCTAATTCATACCAATGACCATAGCTTTAAACCTTGGCTAGATAAGTATAAGTACGCAGATAGACACCCAGGCCATAGTGAGCAGTATTATCGACAACAAGCTGAAGTATTTATTGCGCAGCTGGAAAGTATATTGACGAAACACTCGCAATTAATGGGTGATAAGGTTTCCATTGCCGATTACGCCATTTTTCCGTTTATTCGCCAATTCGCGTCCGTAGACAAAGCTTGGTTTGACGCCAGTCACTACACACATCTTAAAAAGTGGCTAAAATTTCATATTGAAAGTGATGCATTTACACAAATCATGAAAAAGTATCCAACATGGTTAGAAAGCGGTGAAAGTTTTGAGTTTGGTGCCAATATCGCTGTTTAAGCTTACAAAAAAGTCGCGCTTAAAAATTTAATTCCAGAATGTGGCGTCATTAAAGTCCACTCACTTTAATGACGCCCTCCACAACTAACATTAACTAAATCAAACAAGATAAAAGCGATAGCTTCAAGTTAACCTTATTCAATACAGCATTGCGCTAGCGAATAATTAGGGGAATGGTCACTAACAAGAGCCCTGCCATCACTATATTAAAGCCTTTACGTCGTTTTACTGTGTTGAGTTTACGCCTAATTGTTGCTCCCAATATCACCCAAGTAAATGACGCAGGAAAACCAATAATATTAAAAATGAATACTCCTGCAATAGCACTTAACCAATAAGCCTCTCCTCCAACGGTAAACGCGGTACACAAGGTTATTGTTGCCATCCATGTCTTAGGGTTTATCCATTGAAATAAAGCAGATTCTTTTATCGTCATTGGTTGGCGCTCAGTAACTGCAACCTCATCATCGACTGGTAAAGTAGCTACTTTATAGGCTAAAAATAATAAGTATGCTAACGAGGCAAATTGCAGCACTTGATGCATAACAGGCCAAGTTTCAAAGACCCCGCCTAATCCCAGCAGTATCGAGACATGCAAAAAAGTTTGCCCCACCCGAATACCTATCAGATGTGGCAAAGTACGCCTAATGCCAAAATTAGCACCAGATGTCGCTAAAAGGACATTATTAGGCCCTGGAGTCATAGTCATTGTTGCGCAAAAGATTGCCGCTGATATCATTAAGGGCCACATACTTTCCATCTTACTGCCTCCAAAATTCAAGGATATTGTCGATATAAAATATCATTCGACAAAGTTAAACCCGCAAATTGCACCCGCACAATTGTTGAGCAATTAAACTATTAGGTGCATACTAACGCCAACGATTATCAATACAATGGTTTTATTGTCATGGGTACAATTTGGACGCCGCAGTTAAACAGTTATTCTGGAGCTAAATATTTACGCCTTGCACAAGCAGCAGAAGATGCCATCAACCAAAGAGAGTTATTACCAAACACCAAGTTACCGCCGCAAAGACGTTTGGCTGATGCGTTAGGTGTTACGGTAGGCACGGTTACTCGGGCTTACGCGGTACTTGAACAACGTGGCTACGTGTATGCAAAAGTTGGCGCAGGGACATTTGTAAGAGCTGAAGATAGCGGATTCAAAAATAAACAAGTTAATTTCGCGACTTGTCAGCCACCGCTGACCAACCAGATTAGCGTGTTAAGTGACGCAATGAATCAATTGGCAAAGTCACCCCAACGGCTAACACAATTAATGGCATATCATGGTGAGCCTTTACTTGAGCATCAACAGATCTTTAGTCAATGGTTACACAAGCGAGGGATTGCGCAGCAAGCGAAACAAATCGTTTTCACCCACGGCGCACAACAAGGTATTTTTGCGGTGCTAAATGGGTTAATGCAAGCCGGTGATACCCTACTTTGCGAAGGCAATTGCTACCCGGGGATCCATACAGCAGCGGCGCAATTAGCAATTAATATTGAGCCCATTACGCTAAATGATGAAGGTTTAGACTTAAGTGAGCTTGAAGAAAAGATTATCGCTCACAAACCAAAAGTACTTTACATCACCCCTAACAACCAAAATCCAACTTGTATTCAGTACAGCCAAAGTCAGCGCCATACAATTTTAGCGTTAGCTAAAAAATACAATGTCGTGATCCTTGAAGATGATGTTAATTATTGCCTTAGCAATGAATGGTATTCTCCAATGTGGTCTTTAGAGCAAGACTTTGATCATAACGAAGAACAAAGACAAATTATTTACTTATCAAGCTTGTCGAAGGTATTTTGTGGTGGATTACGTCAAGGCTTTTTGTTGGTCCCAAGTCATTATGCTCTCAAGATCAAACAAGCCATCCATAGCCAGTGTTGGATGATATCCCCCCTCAATACTGAACTCGCTTGTCGAGTTATTCAAAACCCTGAGTTTATGGGGCAGCGTGAGCAAATTATCGCTCAACGGCAACAGTTATGTATCGAGATGGGGCAGCGCCTAGGACTGAAACAAAGGTGGCGAGGTTTAAATGGTTGGTTACAGTTAACCTTGCCGCTAAAAGCGCACCATGTAGTTACAGCCCTTGCGCAACAAAATTTACTGGTCAGAAATGGCGATGACTTTAATAATCACCAAAACTATATTCGACTGAGTATCGGTGACGCCGCTGACAACCAGCTATTTGCAGAGCAATTAGCGCAAATAGAATCGTGTATCAAATCGCTTAGTCAAACAACGTATTCGGTTGTTTAACCTTGGGCAATAAAAAAGCCGCTCTATGCGGCTGTTAAAGATTCCATCTAAATTACATCTGTCTGTCGACTCGAACAAAGCCTTGTAAATAGACGACTCTAACATCGTCATCGACATTAAACACCATACCTGGGTCAAGATCTTGGAGCACCATCACTTGTTCGCCAGTATCAAGGCTTATCATCATTTCAACCAAGCTTAGTTCTTGATAATAAGAGCTATCACCGTAGCGATTACCGACACCTGCGCCAAGTAAGGCTCCTAGCACCGTAGCAACATCTTGGCCTGAACCACCACCAAACTGATGGCCAATAACGCCGCCAACTAAAGCACCGCCAAAAGTTTTCCAGCCGGTATTGCGGTCTTCAACCAGCTGTTTTTGAGTGATATTACGTACAGAGGTCACCTGACCAAATTCGACTTTTTCAACGGCAACAGCCTGATTACGATCATAAGGCGCTGCAATCGTCGTTGATGTAGCAAAAAATAAACAGATAACAGTGAAAACAATAAGATGAGGTTTCAACATATGACTTTTTCCGCTAACTTTAAGGATAAGTATATTTATTAATCTTACTCAATTGTGAACTCACTGTCTTATTTAAATCATGATCAGCAAGGTTTCCCGCCTCCTGAGCAAGCATTAACAGATCCTAACGGTCTATTGGCGGTAGGCGGCGACTTGCGGCCTGAACGCCTACTCAACGCTTATTATAACGGCATATTCCCTTGGTTTAATTTCGATGACCCTATTTTGTGGTGGTCACCAGACCCCCGCGCCGTTTTTGTGCCTGGCAATATGAAAATTAGCCGCAGTTTAATTAAGTATCTCAAAAAACAAGACTGGACCTTTACCATTAACCATAGCTTTAAATCTGTTACCGAAGGCTGTGCAGCACCTCGAGCTGGTCAAGACGGCACTTGGATCTCGACTGAAATTCAACAGGCCTATTTGACTCTCCATGAGCAAGGCCACGCCCATTCTCTTGAAGTTTGGCAAGGCTCAGAGCTTATTGGCGGCCTTTATGGCTTAGCAATAGGGCAAGTTTTTTGTGGTGAATCTATGTTCCATCGAACAACGAACGCCTCGAAAGCTGCTATGATCGTATTACAGCAACATCTGCAGCACTGTGGGTTTAAGCTTATCGACGCCCAAGTCGTTAACCCACATTTAGACAGCTTAGGCGCAAAGTCTATTAGGCGTGAAGATTTTCTTCGGCTATTGACCCATTTGAGAGACGGTCAAGTAAGCTCCGATAGCTGGCTTAAAACAGAGGTATTCCTTGAACTCTAAATCGAGACCCGTCACTGTAGGTAGAACTAAAACCTTTCCTTGCAGCTATTTAGACGATGAACAAGAACAGCTAATGGTTTTGCAAGAAGATGTCATCGATAGCAATTTATTCGAGCAACTACTTGCGCTTGGATTTCGCCGCAGTGGCAGTATGATCTACAAGCCACAATGCCCACAATGCAGCGCTTGTTTACCTATTCGTTTACCCATTAATGATTTTACTCTGTCTAAGCGCCAAAAACGCACCTTGAAAAATAATCAAGATTTAAGCTGGAAAATCATTGACCATAAAACTGAGCAGCAATATGCGCTTTACGAGCGCTATGTGAATACTCGCCATCATGACGGCCCTATGTTTCCAGCAACACCTGAACAATATGATAGTTTTGCCACCGCTAACTGGATGCAGCCGTTATTTATTGAGCTGCGTTTAGGTGATGAACTGATTGGCGTCGCGGTTACAGACGTTTTGCCTCACAGCCTATCAGCAATATACAGCTATTTTGCCCCAGAGCATGAAAAACGCTCATTAGGCAGTTTGCTCATTTTACTCCAAACTCAAATTGCCAAAATGATGCAAAAACAATTTTTATATCTCGGCTATCAAATTGATGAGTCTCGAAAAATGAATTACAAACGCGACTATCGCCCTCACCAAATCTTGACTCAATCAGGTTGGGTTAATGAGATTAAGATCAAAAACCAGTGAATTAAACCATAACTAAGCTGCAGATAGCGTATATACTCAACCTTTGCTTTACAGCGGGGCTAATTTGCGGCATGATGTGCCCGTTTTATTATTTGAAGGCTAACAGGATAACTGATTAATGGCGAAAGAAGACAACATTGAAATGCAAGGCACAATCCTTGAAACCTTGCCAAATACAATGTTTCGTGTAGAACTTGAAAATGGTCATGTCGTAACGGCACACATTTCAGGAAAAATGCGTAAAAACTACATCCGTATTTTAACGGGTGACAAGGTAACGGTTCAGCTGACACCTTACGATTTGAGCAAAGGACGCATCGTCTTCCGTTCACGCTAAGAGTTATTAGCCTACAACGTAATGAAAAAGCCGGCAATGCCGGCTTTTTGTTGTCTAAAATTTGTAAGCACACCAATAATGATAAAGCTTTATCCAAAAACGCACTGAGTTTCTCTCATTCTTATACTGATTGGTATAAAAGCAAAGAGCCAATAACTCTGCAGCTATTGGCTCTATTATCATTGCTTAAAAAGTTAACGCACTCGCTTTAGGAATGAGTCACTTTTTCCAGTGATTCGGTAGAAATAACGATTTCATCGCCCTTCACATCCACTCTCGCAATGCCGCCCTTCTCAAGCTCGCCGAATAAGATCTCATCCGCTAACGGACGCTTAATCAATTCAGTCACTACCCGTGCCATCGGACGAGCGCCCATAGACTTATCGTAGCCCTTCTCAGCCAGTAAAGTTCTAGCTTCATCACTCACTTCAAGCGTAACTGACTTATCATCAAGCTGTGCTTGTAGCTCCACTAAGAACTTATCAACGACTTTGGCGATAACCGTCATATCTAAATGGTTAAACCAAATAATCGAATCTAATCGGTTACGGAACTCTGGTGAGAAAACTTTATTGATTTCAGATAACGCATCCTGAGTATGATCCTGCTGTTTAAAACCAATCGACTTACGAATCGTTTCTTGTACACCAGCGTTAGTGGTCATCACTAAGGTTACATGCCTAAAGTCCGCTTTACGGCCATTGTTATCAGTCAGTGTACCGTGGTCCATCACTTGCAGTAGCAAGTTGTAAACGTCCGGATGCGCTTTTTCAATCTCATCGAGCAGCACCACACAATGTGGGTTTTTAATCACTGCATCGGTCAGCAAACCACCTTGGTCATAACCCACATAGCCCGGTGGTGCACCAATTAAGCGTGACACCGTATGGCTTTCCATATACTCAGACATATCAAATCGAACAAGGTTAAGGCTTAAACATTTAGCAAGTTGACTGGTAACCTCTGTTTTACCCACACCGGTAGGTCCAGCAAATAGGAAACTACCAACAGGTTTGTTTTCACCGCCTAGACCACTGCGAGATAAGCGAATTGCCGAGCTAAGCCCCTCAATTGCTGGATTTTGACCGAACACCACCATTTTAAGGTTACGCTCAAGATTCTTCAGTAAGTCTCTATCAGAGCTTGATACGGACTTCTCAGGGATCCGTGCCATCTTAGCGATAATCGACTCGATTTCAGTCTGACCAATGGTCTTTTTACGTTTGCTTGCTGGCTGCATAGCCATGCGCGCGCCGGCTTCATCAATCACGTCAATCGCTTTGTCTGGCAAATGTCTGTCATTAATATGTTTGTCAGACAACCTTGCTGCCACACTGAGTGCCGCCAAGGTATAGCGCACGTTGTGGTGCTCTTCATACTTTGACTTGAGCCCTTGCAAAATCTTCGTGGTTTCAGCAACCGAAGGCTCATTAATATCCACCTTCTGGAAACGACGCGCTAAAGCTCGGTCTTTCTCAAAAATACTTTGATACTCTTGGAATGTGGTTGACCCCATGCAACGTAATTTACCTCCGGATAATAATGGCTTAAGTAAGTTAGAGGCATCCATCACGCCACCAGAAGCAGAACCAGCACCGATAATCGTATGGATTTCATCGATAAATAAAATCGCATGTTCATCATTTGCCAGCTCTTTTAATAAGCCTTTGAAGCGTTTTTCAAAATCGCCGCGGTATTTAGTCCCCGCAAGCAGCGCACCTAAGTCGAGTGAGTAAACTGTCGCTTTACTCATCACCTCTGGCACTTCTTCTTTAACAATTCGGTAAGCTAAGCCTTCCGCGATTGCGGTTTTACCTACACCCGCCTCACCCACTAACAGTGGATTGTTCTTACGTCGGCGGCAAAGAATTTGAATAGAACGCTCAATTTCCTCGGTACGACCAATCAGCGGATCAATATTGCCGCTTTTAGCAAGTTCGTTCAGGTTAGCTGTGAACTGCGATAAAATACTGCGCTCTTCTTCAGTCTCGCTTTGATCTTCAATTCTGCTTGGCTCACCATCAGTATCAATGTCGTTTTTAGAAAATCCGTGAGAAATAAAATTAACGACATCTAAGCGTGTTACATCGCCAGTGCGCAGCAAGTAAACAGCTTGCGATTCTTGTTCGCTAAAAATAGCCACCAGCACATTAGCACCTGTCACTTCATTGCGACCAGATGACTGCACATGAAAGACCGCTCGTTGTAAAACACGTTGGAACCCAAGCGTAGGTTGTGTTTCCTTTTCGTCTTCGGGATCAGAAATAATCGGCGTGGTTTGTTGAATGAAGCTGGCCACTTCATCCCTGAGTTTTTCTATATTTGCTCCGCAAGCAACAAGCGCCTCTTGTGCGGCTGGGTTATCGATTAACGCCAACAATAGATGCTCTACCGTCATGTACTCATGACGCGCATCTCTGGCTTGTTGAAAAGCCAGGTTTAAGGTGACTTCAAGATCTTTGTTTAGCATAAGCACCCCCTAAAAATTAACAACAGAGCAAAGCCAAATTAGGCTTCCTCTAAAGAACACAGTAACGGATGTTGGTTTTGTCTTGCAAATTGATTTACTTGCGCAACCTTAGTTTCTGCAATTCCAAATGGGTAAATACCGCAAATTCCTTTACCTTTATGATGGATTGCTAACATGATTTCCGTTGCTTGTTGCTCATCTTTCTTGAAGAACAGTTGTAATATCTCGATGACAAAATCCATTGGTGTGTAGTCATCGTTGTTTAAAATGACTTTATACATAGAAGGCTGTTTAAGCTCTGACTCAACACTTTCTTCTACGTGTTCAATATTTTCTGTTCTACTCATATCCCAATATTAGCCTCTAGTTTTGGCTTGTACCAATTGATTATGTAACTCAGTCTGTTTGTTGGACAAATTCTATCAAATTATACTCAGGTACGACTTGTTAAAAAATGTTGCTTTTTTGTTAACTTTATCTTGACAACCACTTATTCAGCTTTCATTCTGTTCATTAAGCGAGGAGTTTCCCCGCTGATAAGTTTTACTATCTTACTGGGAAGTGGACAACAGAAGGAAGTGGAAGTATGGCAAGCGGAACTGTTAAATGGTTCAACAACGCCAAAGGATTCGGGTTTATATGCCCTGATGCTGGCGGTGAAGATGTTTTTGCACACTATTCTACCATTGAAATGGAAGGCTATCGAACGCTAAAAGCGGGCCAACCAGTCAGTTTTGAGGTAGAAGCAGGTCCAAAAGGAATGCACGCGTCAGCAATATCGCCAACGAACTAAAATAAAATTAGATAAACCCAGCTATATAAGTAAAGATATTTATATAGATTGGTTTATGTTGCGATACGAACATAAAAAGCAGAGTAGCTAAGCTATTCTGCTTTTTTATTGGTTAAATGCATCTCGCCACTACTGTAAACAACAAAAAGGCCTGCATTACGCAGACCTTAGAGGTTAAATTGAATCTATTGCTTTACATCACATGGGCGCTATCAAATACCCATGTGACTCAAACAATTTGTCACTCAACCTAGCCAACAATAGCGTTCAATGTCGCACTTGGACGCATTGCAACTGACGCTTTAGCTGCATCCAAACGATAATAACCGCCTAAATCAACAGCAGGTCCTTGGACGCCATTTAATTCAGCAATAATCTTAGCTTCATTGCTAGTTAACGACTCTGCAAGTTGAGCAAACTCAACTTGAAGAGCAGCGTCGTTAGCTTGAGCCACTAATGCTTGTGCCCAGTACATAGCAAGATAGAAGTGACTACCACGATTATCCAGTTCACCTACACGGCGTGAAGGCGACTTGTTGCTATCTAGGAACTGACCAATCGCAATATCTAACGTGTCAGCAAGCACTTGCGCCTGTGCATTGTCAGTCGTTTGGCTTAGGTGCTCTAAAGATGCGCCTAATGCTAAGAATTCACCAAGTGAATCCCAACGTAAGTGACCTTCTTTTTCTACCTGTTGCACGTGTTTAGGTGCACTACCACCCGCGCCAGTTTCAAATAAACCACCACCATTCATTAGCGGCACAATAGACAACATTTTAGCACTGGTGCCCAATTCTAGGATTGGGAACAAGTCCGTTAAGTAGTCACGCAGTACGTTACCGGTAACAGAAATAGTGTCTTTACCTGCTTTAACGCGATCTAGTGTAAAGCGAGTTGCCGCAACTGGTGACATGACATGCAGTTCAAGACCACTTGTGTCGTGATCTTGTAAGTAAAGCTCTACTTTCTTAATGATTTCAGCATCGTGGGCACGATCTGCATCTAACCAAAATACTGCAGGTGTATTTGATAGACGCGAGCGGTTAACCGCAAGCTTAACCCAGTCACGGATTGGCGCGTCTTTAACCTGACACATTCTGAAAATATCGCCCACTTCTACATTGTGCGACATTAATACATTGCCGTTTTGGTCAACGACGTTAACCGTGCCGGCAGCTGCAATTTCAAATGTCTTATCGTGGCTACCGTATTCTTCCGCTTTTTGCGCCATTAGGCCAACGTTTGGTACGCTACCCATAGTGCTAGGGTCGAAGGCGCCGTTATTGATACAGAAATCGATAGTTTCTTGATAAACACCGGCATAACAACGATCTGGGATCATCGCTTTCATGTCTTTTAATTGGCCATCAGGACCCCACATCTGCCCTGAAGTACGAATAGCAGCAGGCATAGATGCATCAATGATCACATCACTTGGTACATGCAAGTTAGTAATGCCACGATCAGAATCGACCATAGCAAGCTCAGCGCGCTCACTATAAACCGCCGCTAAATCAGCCTCGACTGCCGCTTTTTGTTCTGCCGGTAATGTTGCGATTTTCGCGTAAACATCACCCACACCGTTGTTTACATCAACACCTAGCTGTTCAAACAACTCCCCGTGCTTAGCAAATACGTCTTTGTAGTAAACCTTTACCGCGTGGCCAAATAAAATTGGATCTGACACTTTCATCATTGTTGCTTTCAAGTGCAAGGATAATAATACATCTTGCTCTTTAGCCAGATTCGTTTCACGCTCGTAAAACTCAAGCAATGCCTTTTTGCTCATCACAGCTGAATCAATCACTTCACCCGCTTGCAGTGTTATTGCGCTACGTAGCACCTGCTCTGAACCATCAGCTTTATTCAATACAATAGAAACGCTACCAGCGTCAGCTACAGTGACAGACTTTTCGCTACCGTAAAAATCACCTTCGTTCATGTGTGCGACGTGTGATTTAGAGTCTGCTAGCCACTTACCCATTGAGTGTGGATTTTTCTGGGCAAACTTTTTAACAGAACCTGGTGCGCGACGATCAGAGTTACCTTCACGTAGTACTGGGTTTACCGCACTACCTTTGATCTTGTCGTAACGTGATTGAATCTCTTTTTCAGCGTCGTTTTGCGGCTCATCAGGGTAGTTAGGAATATCGTATCCCTTGTTTTGTAGCTCTAAAATACAGGCTTTTAGCTGCGGAATAGACGCACTGATGTTTGGTAATTTAATAATGTTCGCTTCTGGGGTTTTAGCCAGCTCACCTAATTCAGCCAGCGCATCATTAATACGCTGCTCTGCTGTTAAGTTTTCAGGGAAATTAGCAATCACGCGACCAGATAAAGAGATGTCACGCGTTTCTACGTCAACACCTGCAGTTCGGGTAAACTTTTGGATAAGAGGCAATAGAGATAAGGTTGCGAGTGCCGGTGCTTCGTCAGTTTCGGTATAGATGATCGTTGATGTTTTATCGTTCATTTTGTGTCCTACATTGATTTAAATTTAAGATTTTTATAATAATTATTCTGTATTTTTACGATTAAAAAACTGTAACGGTCTTGAGTTATCACTTTGAATTGCTAGTGATAATTTATGCGATCTTGTGTGCAATAAGCCAGCGACATTATTCGCACACCTCTCACAAATGAAAATAATTAGTTGCGGATCACACTTTTTAATTTGCCGACATCATAAAACATTCCGCGCAATTTTCAAATTCCACTAAAAGCCAATGCGCAGTACAATAGTGAAATAGCCCGTATAGATGAAAAGTATTCCAGCGTGACGCAACCATTTTCAAAGAAAAATACCAGTAATAAAAAAAATCTCCGCAGTGTGCGTGCTAGCAATAGCGGTAATCGCCCCAGTAGTAACAACACAGGGTCGAATAATTCATTTTCTCGGGTAGGCTTTAAACGTAAGAGCACGGCTAATCCCAAAAGCGTCGCCAATCCGATTATCGTGCTGTTTAACAAACCCTTTGATGTGCTTTGCCAATTCACTGACGAGCAAGGACGTCAGACCTTAAAAGATTTTATTCCTGTGCCTGGCGTTTATGCCGCAGGTCGACTCGACAGAGATAGCGAAGGTTTATTATTGCTGACTAATGACGGTAAATTGCAGTCACAAATTACTGAACCTAAAAAGAAAACCTTTAAAACCTATTGGGCTCAGGTAGAAGGTTCACCGACTGAAGCGGCGCTTGAGCAATTGCGTCAAGGTGTTGAGTTAAAAGACGGTATGACGCTACCGGCTAAAATTAGCATTATGGATAAGCCCAAGGTCTGGGATAGAACCCCGCCTATTCGCGAGCGCGCTAATATTCCGACGACTTGGTTAGAAATACAGATCTGTGAAGGTAGAAATCGACAAGTAAGACGTATGACGGCGCATATCGGTTTTCCGACATTAAGATTAATCCGCTATAAAATAGGTCAATGGAGTCTAGATGATCTGCAAAACGGTGAATATCGTCAACTTGATATGAAAAACAAATCTGTGTGAGTAATTAGCCATGACTGAGCGCTACAAACCCAATACCACTGTCGCCTGCGTTATTGAGGCTCAAGGTAAATACTTGTTAGTTGAAGAGCTCATTGACGGTGAAGTTAAATATAATCAGCCTGCAGGGCATCTTGAAGCCCATGAATCGATTATCAGCGCCTGCTCTCGTGAGGTATATGAAGAGACAGGTCTTAGGCTTGCCCCTCAAGGCTTGGTGGGGATTTATCAATTTAGCGCCAGTGAATCACTTGCCTTTGTGCGTTACACCTTTTACGTTCAGCTTGACAAAATCATAACCTCAGCCCCTATAGATCCGGCAATTAATGCCTTAGCTTGGTTAACGCTTGAAGAAATTCGTTCATTAAGCCCACAACTTAGAAGTCCGTTAGTCATTAAATCGATTAACGATTACTTAGCGGGGAAACATTTTCCTTTAGCGCTGCTTAATGACGACTATTTCTAGCTTAAGTGTGAGTATAGGTGTGCAGACGCTGATTCTCCGTTTGACTAGCGCTGGCGGATTGTCATCTGAAATGCCCTTACTTGCAGCAATTAATACTCATCAGTTTAAGTCCTTTGATAGTTCAGTATGAGTGAATATTCAACGCCGTAGCAGCCAAAATAAAAGATAGCTCTTCACTAGATAGCCCAGCCTTATAATGCATGATAGAATATGCACCCGCAGAAAGCCGCGGCTTGAACAACGTATCTCGATTATCACTGTTATTCATTGAGATACCGATTCGCAGCAATATTCAGTAAACACAAGGTTTTTTTAGGATTTATGACGTCAATCGAACCCACTCATCTTGGTAAAAAAGTCATCGTCGGTATGTCCGGTGGTGTTGATTCATCAGTTTCAGCCTACCTGTTAATGAAACAGGGTTACCAGGTTGAAGGCCTGTTCATGAAGAACTGGGAAGAAGATGACACGGATGAATATTGCGCGGCAGCAGACGATCTTAAAGATGCACAAGCTGTATGCGACAAATTAGGCATTAAATTGCACACGGTTAACTTCGCATCAGAGTATTGGGACAATGTGTTCGAATACTTCCTAGCAGAGTACAAAGCCGGCCGTACCCCCAATCCAGATATCATGTGTAACAAAGAGATTAAGTTTAAAGCTTTTCTCGAGTTTGCAGATGAAATCTTAGACGCTGATTACATCGCGATGGGCCATTATGTGCGCCGCCGTGATATTGATGGCACCAGCCAGATGCTGCGTGGCGTTGATGGCAATAAAGATCAAAGCTATTTCTTATACACATTAGGCTACGAGCAAGTTGCTCGCTCATTGTTCCCAGTTGGTGAACTCGATAAGAGCGAAGTTCGCGAAATTGCTAAAGAAATGGGCTTAATCACCCACGATAAGAAAGACAGCACAGGTATTTGTTTTATCGGTGAACGCAAGTTTACTGATTTCTTACAAACCTTCTTACCAGCACAACCTGGCAATATTGAAACCAGCGAAGGTGAAGTCATTGGTACTCATCAAGGTTTGATGTACCACACCTTAGGTCAACGTAAGGGCCTAGGTATTGGCGGTCTTAAAAACAGTAATGAAGACCCATGGTACGTGGTTGAGAAAGATTTAGTCCGTAATGTATTGATTGTAGGACAAGGTGGTAACCACCCTCGCCTAATGTCAAATGGTCTAATCGCCAACCAACTGCACTGGGTTGACCGTAAAGGCCCTGCTGATGGCTCAAACATCACAGTGAAAACACGCTATCGCCAACAAGATGTACCGTGTCGCGTTACCTATGATAGCGATGACGTGCTACGGGTGATTTTTGATGAGCCTGTTGCTGCGGTAACGCCTGGCCAATCAGCGGTTTTCTATGATGGTGAAATCTGCCTAGGTGGCGGTATTATTGACGCACTAATAAGAGATTAATTGATGAGTGATCAGCTGTTTGAACGCACTATGGCCTTTGCTGGTATTTTACAAGCAGTGGCCCAAGTTCAATATATTGCAAGGCATGGTGATTCAGATAAAGACGCATTAGCAGCAAGCCTACAATCAGTATTAGTGACCAATCCAGAGTCGACAAGTGATGTCTATGCAGACAAATTTGCGCTAAGAAAAGGTTACGAGCTGATTGTTAGCCAGCTTGGTGACGTAAAGCAAAAAGACGTGGAAGTGACTCGCTATTTAGTCGGCATTCTAGCTTTAGAGCGCAAACTAACCCGCTCTTCAAACGCGATGGGCATGCTAAGCGAGCGCATTAACCAAGTTCACCGTCAACTCAATCACTTTGAGATCACCGACGAGCAAGTCATCGCTAATTTTGCCGGTATTTATAGCGACATTATTAGTGAGCTTGGGCCTAAACTGCAGATCTCTGGCAATCCTGAGTTTCTTAAGCGTACCCAAACACAACATAAAATTCGCGCTTTATTGCTGTCTGCCATGCGCAGCGCAGTGCTATGGCGTCAATTAGGAGGCAAGCGTAGGCATCTTGTCTTCGCAAGAAAAACAATAGTCGATACAGCTATGAAAAGCCTCACCCTATAATTTTAAGCCTAGTTCACCAAGGAGCTTCAAATGGAACTTTCCGCACTAACTGCTATCTCTCCGGTAGACGGTCGTTATGGTAGTAAAACCGCCTCATTAAGAGGGATTTTCAGCGAGTACGGCCTGACCAAATACCGTGTTCAAGTCGAAATTAACTGGCTTAAGCTGCTTTCAAGCTGCCCAGAAATTGAAGAAGTTCCACCTTTTAGCGAAGCTGCATTGACTTTGCTTGATCAAATTAAAGATAACTTTAGCGAAGCTGATGCATTGCGCGTTAAAGAAATTGAAGCAACAACTAACCATGACGTTAAAGCGGTTGAATACTTCATTAAAGAACGTATTGCCGATAACGCTGAGCTAGTTGCAATTGACGAGTTCGTGCACTTTGCTTGTACCTCTGAAGACATTAACAACCTGTCTCATGCTTTGATGCTAACAGAAGCGCGTGATCAAGTGATTCTGCCTTATTGCCAAAAAGTCGTTGATGCCGTTAAAGCGTTAGCACATGAGCATAAGTCAGTACCGTTAATGTCACGTACTCACGGCCAACCAGCTTCACCTTCAACATTAGGTAAAGAGATGGCTAACGTGGCTGTACGTTTAGAGCGTCAGCTATCTCAAGTTTCTAAAGTTGAAATCATGGGTAAGATCAATGGCGCAGTAGGTAACTACAACGCTCACATCTCTGCTTATCCAGAAGTTGACTGGCATGCTCTGTCACAGCGCTTCGTTACTAGCCTTGGCATTAACTGGAACCCATACACCACGCAAATTGAGCCACACGATTACATCGCAGAATTGTTTGATGCCCTAGCGCGCTTCAACACAATCTTGATCGATTTCGACCGCGACATTTGGGGTTACATTGCATTAGGTCACTTTAAGCAAAAGACCATTGCCGGTGAAATTGGTTCTTCAACCATGCCACACAAAGTTAACCCAATCGACTTTGAAAACTCTGAAGGTAACCTAGGTATTGCTAACGCATTAATGCAACACCTTGCCGCTAAGCTTCCAGTTTCTCGCTGGCAGCGTGACCTTACCGACTCTACAGTGCTACGTAACTTAGGTGTAGGTATGGCGCACTCTCTAATCGCTTACCAAGCAACATTAAAAGGGATTAGCAAGCTAGAAGTTAACGAAGAACAACTTCGTAAAGAGCTAGATGGCAACTGGGAAGTTCTAGCAGAGCCTGTGCAAACTGTTATGCGTCGTTACGGTATTGAAAAGCCATATGAGAAGCTAAAAGAGCTAACTCGTGGTAAGCGTATTGATGGCGCACAGCTTGCAGTATTCATCGATGGTCTTGAGCTACCAGAAGACGTTAAAGTTGAACTTAAAAAGATGACTCCTGCTAACTACATTGGTCGTGCTGAAGCATTTGTTGACGAGTTAAACTAATAACCTTTGTAGCAACTTGCTATTAAAGAATTGATAAAGGCGTTAAGCTTAGGCTTAGCGCCTTTATTTTATCTAAGATTTAGCCACTGCTTACAGCAATATTTCTCATTTAAACCTTCTCCATCCAACAAGAGTAGCCTCCTCATTATGTTTAGTCTTAACTTTGATATCAGCGAATTCTTAACTCAATACTGGCAAAAAAAGCCCATCTTAATAAAGAATGCTTTTCCCAATTTTGAAGATCTTATTAGCGCAGATGAACTTGCCGGCCTTGCCTGTGAAGAGTCAGTGGCATCGCGAGTGGTAGTGACCAAGCCTAATGATTGGCAAATTATTGAAGGTCCGTTTAAAGACTATGAGCAATTTGGTGATGAAAACTGGCAATTACTGGTTCAAGCATTAAACCACTGGCATCCAGATTCAAGCGAATTTATTAATGCATTTCGCTTTATTCCTGACTGGCGCTTTGATGATTTGATGGTTTCTTTTGCCACGCCAGGTGGCGGCGTCGGTGCGCATATCGATAATTACGATGTATTTATTATTCAGGGCGAAGGTGAGCGCCACTGGACTGTGGGTGATAAAGGCCAATACGCCCCTAAAAATAACGATCCAACTACACCGCTAATTGAAAGCTTTGAGCCCATTATCGATGTGGTATTAGAAAAAGGCGATATGTTATATATCCCTCCAGGCTTCCCACATCAAGGTCAAACATTAACCTTAGCAATGAGCTACTCGATTGGCTTTCGCGCGCCAAGCCAGCAAGAACTGTTTAGCGAAATGGCTGATGCATTAATTGACGCCAATAGCGGATTAAAACGCTTCACCTCAAGCTATGAACCAAAGCTTGCTAGCCAAATAAGTAGCTCGCAGCAGAAAGATATGATGGCATTGATTACTGAGCTCGCTGCAAACCCTAATTGTTACCAAGCCATGCTAGGTAAAATGCTAAGCCAAAACCGTTTTGAGCTCGATATTTGCGAACCTGAAGAGGCTTATACCAGCGATGATATCAGTGACTATATTGAACAAGGCGCGCTGTTATACCGTATTGGCGGTTTAAAGTTACTTAAACTTGAAGATGATAGTGAGTCTCGAATCTTTGTTAATGGCGAAGCCTTTGGCTATAGCGACGCGATTGACGCAGATGTACAGCAACTATGCGAGCACTTCAGCTTTGATAATGAACAAGCTGCACACTTGATTCAAACAACAGCAACACAAAGCTTATTACTTGAATTGCTCAATCGCGGCTACTTCTATTTTGGCGAGTAATAGCTTTAACTTACTAATAATCGCGATCAAAAAAGGCATCTAGTGATGCCTTTTTAGTACAACAAATACTTGCCGGTGAAATGAACTTAAGCGCTAGGGCCCCAGATAGAATCATCGGCTTGCATCTTGTAAAGGCTTTCAGCGCGCGATACCAACAGCTGAGCAAACTTGGCTTGTGCCGGATCTTTGGTTAAGCCAGAGCGCTGAATGTTTTCAGCTTTCATCTGCCACATCATTGAAAAATGACGTAATGCGTCACGGGCTGTTTCAGCGACACTCACTTCAACATAATCAGACGGTAAGTCACCCGACATCACCCAGTAAGTCTTTTTAGTTGGCTTTTTAGAATCGATTTTCCATATAGCAACATAAGGGGCTAAAAAGCGGCTTTCGTCTGGATGAACCTTACTCGGCATAACACCTTTTTCAGCCAAAAACTTATTTGCCTTTTGAAACTGAACTCTGGTCCACTCTTGGATCTGCTGCTCTTGATCTACTACTTCTTCAGCCATCTAACACTTCCTTTCTTATTGTTATCTTTGTTTCTGCCTTTTCGAAAATATAAAAAAACTTTCACACTTCTGAGCTTTAAATTAAGCAACAACTTTACGTTAACGTAAAGTGGAAAGCAAAATTGCCAGAAAGATCACAAATATTCCGAATCTTTACTTTATTGAGAGTATCCCTAAATGCTATCGTTCTGCAATAAATATAACAAGTAGACTACTCTGTAATCCTACAGCGGCGGTCATTCGATGCTCAAAGCGGAGATCAACAAGTGGCAATTTTCAATCACATCTCTTTCGACGACCATGAACAGGTCGTTTTTTGTCATGATAAAGAAAGCGGCTTAAAGGCCATCATTGCAATCCACAACACTAACCTTGGACCTGCTGTTGGTGGTTGTAGAATGTGGAACTACGAGTCAGACGATGAAGCTGTCACTGACGTTCTGCGTTTATCACGTGGCATGACTTATAAGAATGCGATGGCTGGTTTAGCAATGGGGGGCGGTAAGTCTGTCATTATTGCCGATCCAAAAGTACAAGACCGTGAAGCGTTATTTAGAGCTTTTGGTCGCTGTATTGATACCTTAGGCGGTAAATACTACTCAGCAGAAGATGTTGGCGTTTCAACTTCGGATATCATGATTGCCCACCAAGAAACCCCTTATATGGCTGGTCTTGAAGGCAAAAGTGGCGATCCATCTCCATTTACTGCGCTAGGTACATACTTAGGCATTAAAGCCGCGGTAAAGCATCAACGCGGCATTGATAGCTTGAAGGGACTTAAGATTTCAGTGCAAGGCGTTGGTCATGTCGGTTATTACCTATGCCGTCACCTGCATGCAGAAGGCGCAGAGCTAATTGTTACTGATATCCATCAAGCCTCTTTAGACAAAGTTGCCACTGAGTTTGGTGCAACTGTTGTTGCTCCACAGGATATCTACCATCAAGATGTAGATGTTTACGCACCGTGCGCTTTAGGTGCAACCATCAACGACATCACGATTCCAATGATTAAGGCGACAATTGTTGCTGGTTGTGCCAACAATCAGTTAGCTGAAGTACGCCATGGCGAAATGCTAAAAGATTTAGGTATTTTGTACGCTCCAGACTATGTCATTAATGCAGGCGGGATCATCAACGTATCTTTTGAAAAAGATTATGATGCATCTGCTGCCACAGCGAAAGTTGAAGAGATTTATAACACGTTGCTCACCGTTTTCTCTCATGCAGATGAGCAAAACCGTACCACAGGTGATGTTGCAGATGAGATGGCACGAGCCATTATTGACGCCGCAAAATAAACCAGCTGTATTCATGAGATACCCAGCCTTAGCGCTGGGTATTTTTTTGCCTATTTACTGGAAGATAGAGTAATTATCAGCATTTTTTAAACGCTGGCTTTCATCACCTGCCGTTGTTAAGACTGGCAAACTGTCACATCCTCTGCTTGAATTAATAGCTATCAATTAAAAAGGTAGGATTAAATGGCGATATTTAAGTATGCACTTAATCAAGACTATATTGAGCTACAAGCCAGTAACTGGTGCGGTTTAGAGCAGATGTTTATTAACGGTAAACGGGTTTCTAGAAAGCTCAATTTCGGTCGGCAAAGTGAACACTCTCTAACACTAAACGATGGCAAAGCGGCCAAGCTACAACTTTTACTCGATCCTATAACAGAGCAACTTACTTGTAAGATCTACAAGCAAAACAACTTAATTGCGAGTCTCAAGCAAGGAAAAAAAGAGTTATATCGTAGCCGCCAATTAACCCAGCAAGGCATTTTAGCGATTGGCCTATTTATCGTTTTTTTACTGACTTTTAGTTAGTTCAAGCCTATTTCAGGACCAGTCACAATCAAAACAACTTTCAAAAACAATTTACTCACACAGGGCTATGCTGGAAGTCGTTATACAAATTAACTGTGTGTTTTGGTAATTACCGCTATCGGCAGTAACCGTAGTCACTGCAAGTTTTTGTTCATTCACGCTATTGTCTAATAACTTTGTGGTTAAAATCGTGCCATCACGAGCAAAACTCACCGCACCGACAAAATCTCCAACATTCAAATCTCGGTATAACTTCACGGTTATGCTACCGATTGAACGAGGCTCCAGCCGTCCCTCTTCTATAATTAAACTGCTGCCGTTGCCTAAGGTGACAGTTTGTAAATAACCTGCGTTATGACTCGGTTTTTGCGTGCTGTCTGTAACCCTGGATACAGAGCCATTGGCCCTATCATCAACATTTTTTTCTTTACCTTGATGCAGGTTTATCGAGCATCCTGCGATAAAGAACGCGACACAAACAACCATTAATCTATGCATACTATTTCTCTAAGTTAATAAGCTTAAACTCATAAACCTAAAAATTTATAGGCCTAAGTGAATAGCCAAGATTCAAGAGCGACCAGTACCTGTCTCACAGGCGAATTTGTAAGCTAAGTCTATAGACAATCTAGGCAGTAAAATTTAGTAGCGGTTAATCTTATTTAGTAAGGCTAAAAACAGCTCACGCTCTTCTTCAGCAAGATGATTTAAGAAAGTCTCATTCACTCTCTCAGCTTCTCGAACGAGATCTTGCTCTAGCGCCTTACCATTATCAGTGAGATAAATTTGAAACGCGCGGCGATTTTCCGCGTCTTGATGGCGGGTAATTAACCCTTGTGATTGCAGTTGATCTAGCAGGCGAGTCATGGTGTAGTTTGCAACTGCGCAGCGCTTAGAGAGAGCGGTTTGAGTCACGCCCTCCTCTTGCCAAAGTGAAAATAGCACTGGCCAAAGTTTAATATCTAACTGGTATCGTTTAAGACGCTGATCTAACTCATTTTGTAGATCAACATTCAAGTGAGAAACCAAGTCACCTAGACTCTCAAATCGATTCAATTAGCACCTCCAGTTCGCTTTATAAGCTGCTTTTAATCTTACCACTTACACAAAAAGAAACTAGCCTAGATGAACAATTATCACTCAAAATGATTTAAACAACATATAAATCATTGCGTTAAATAAGAACAATTTACCTTGATGTTGCAAATGACCTTAAATGATAAATTCTTCAATAAATCGATAGAAACAGGCGCGGTTTAACCTTGCCTCTACACCTTTACCTAACAGCAATGTTATCGAATCATCAGTCACAACAAATTGTGCTAATGACGCCACTTTATGCTCGGTGTTAATACTTGATTTAACCCTAAAGCTGCCATCAGCTTGCTTATCATAATCAACCAGAATAAGCGCTTGAGAAGCAACGCAGACTTTGAGTTTTTCAACCGGAGTTATCAAAAAGTACTCCCGTTCAATGCGATGCAAAATACTCGCGAACAGCTTACAAAACTTAATTGGCAACTTACCACCTTGATAAAACCACTCTCCGCAATCAGTGATGACAAAGATTGGTTTTTCGCTGCATAGTGATGCCCCTGACGTTAATGACGACATCGCTTCAGCAACTTGCTTGTTATCAAAATTCCGCTGTGACATAAGGCTTCTCATTTCCCTGCTTAACGAATAATACCAATCAGTATAAACATTTAGTCGCTCAGCGAGAGTTTAGCGGTTTTGAGGCAAGGCAACGAACGAAGGGCATAGTTATTCTACGTTCAAGTTCGTTAACACAGCATCAGAATCGCTAAAACTCGCCAGTCTGGAACGTTTTTGGCTGCCTACTTCTGCGTTGAATAGATTTATAAGGGAATAACCATTATTACAGCTATTCGTCTTGAATTAGTTTGCCAAAAATCGTTCAGAGCTGATCAAATTCTTATACTGATTGGTATAACAGCTTTACATGAACCTGTATTGCGAAAAGCAAAAAACTAGCCCAAAGCTAGTTCTTTGTATTTATACTTAAAATTCAATTTAAGCCATTTTGACAGTCTATTAGTTCGCAGCCTTTATAAACATTAGCCTAAACTCAATTAATAAACAGTAAACTAAATTAACGTTAATAATGCCTCTAGCGGATGTTTTGGTTTAAAACCGCTAAAACGCTTAACTTGACTTCGGCATGAATAACCAGAGATCAGCACTTGCGATTGTGGCAGCTTGGATAAAGTCTGTTCCCACGACATGCTATAGAGTGTTTTAGAGCGCTCAAGATTCTCCGCTTCATGACCATAAGTACCCGCCATACCACAACAGCCTAAATTAACCGTATTAAGCTTAGCGCCAAAGTGCGCAAAGATGCCTTGCCATTCATTGGCGGTATTAGGCTTAGCGGTTGATTCTGTGCAGTGGCTAAACCAGGTAAACTCTGACTCAGCAGCCTCACGCTTGGGTTGATTTACAACTACTTCTAACAACCACTCATTTGCCAGCTGCACATGGAAGTTGCCACGAGCACCACCTAATACCTCGGCATATTCATCACGGTAACAAAGCACTAATGCTGGGTCGATTCCGACCATCGGCATATTAAGCTTAGCCACCTGATTGAGAAAATCAGCTGTTGACTTAGCGGTTCGAGCAAACTTGTCGAGGAAACCTTTAATATGAATAGGTTTTCCATTTGGTTTAAATGGCAATAAAACAGGTTTAAGACCTAACTTTTCAATAAGTTGGATAAAGTGATAAACCGTTCCTGCCTCATAAAAACTATTGAAAGGATCTTGTACCACCAGCACATATTGGCTACGTTCGCTTTCAGGGATTTGTTGTAGCGCCGCTAGGTCATAACCACGGCTAGGATGCCCTTCTAAGCGTTGCTTTAACGTTGGTACAGATAACGCCGGTGCGTCAACATACCCTAACGACTTTTTAATTACCCATTTACTTAGACTATTTTGCGATACCGCATTCACCAGTCTCGGTGCACTCGCCATTAACGGCAATGAATCTTCGATACCTGCCACTAAATAGTCTTTTGCTGGACGTAAATAACGCTGGTAGTAAATATCAAAAAACTGCGCTCTAAATTTTGGCACATCCACTTTTACCGGGCACTGACTTGAGCACGCTTTACAGGCTAAACACCCCTTTAAAGACTCCATCACCTCATGGGAGTAATCGTATTCTTTATCTATTTTTAAGCTGTTCTGTGCACGCTGCAGCCAACCTAGTGGTTTGCTACGGCTAAGCTCATTAACATCAATCCCTTCAGCTTCGAGTAAACGCAGCCATTCTCGCATTAAACCCGCGCGACCCTTTGGCGATTGTACTCTGTCGCCAGTGACTTTAAATGAAGGACACATAGGTGAGTAAGCGCTGTAATTAAAGCACAAACCGTTACCATTGCAATTCATCACATCAGGAAACGCTTCACGGACCTTAATTGGGATCTGTCTGTCAAAAGCGCCACGCTTTACACTATCGACGTTATATAGCATTGGACCGCTATTTTTTGGCGCGACAAGTTTACCTGGATTGAGCTTATTTCTAGGGTCAAATAAGCCCTTAACCTCTTCCAGTAATCCATACAAATGCTCGCCAAATACCGCGGGGCCATATTCACCGCGTACGCCTTTACCGTGCTCGCCCCACATCAAGCCGCCATATTTAAGCGTTAGATCAGCGACTTGGTCTGAAATGGTTTTCAGTAGCCTTTCATCTTGCTCATCACACATATCCAGTGCAGGGCGAACATGCAGCACCCCGGCATCAACATGACCAAACATGCCATATTGTAATTGGTGGCTATCAAGCAGCGCTCTGAACTCTAAAATAAAATCAGCTAACTTTTCAGGTGGTACCGCCGTATCTTCAGCAAAAGCTATCGGTTTACGAGTGCCTTTTGCTGCGCCTAATAAGCCCACCGCCTTTTTACGCATAGCATAAATAGTGTTAATACTGGCTTTATCGGAAGTGACTTGATAACCAAGCAGTCCGGCTTCACTTTGACTGATTTGCGCAGTTAACATGGCTTCAAGATTAGCGACTCGCGCCTCTACATCCGCTTGCTCACCAGCAAACTCAACCATATTAAGGCCATCTATTTCTTTACCTGGCACATCTTTAATCAGTGACGACACTGAATGCCAAATAATGTCTTGTTTAGCAAGGTTAAGGACTTTTGAGTCTACAGTTTCAACCACTGTCGCGTTTGCTTCTACTAAAGTCGGAGCATGACGCAGCGCTGATTCAAACGAGTCGTACTTGATATTAACCATCATGCGACAAGTCGGCAGTGGCGTAATATTCAATTTAGCTTCGGTAATTACCGCTAATGTACCTTCAGAGCCTGCAATGATGCGTGATAAGTCAAAATGCTCTAGCTTGTCATCCCAGACATTTTTCAAATCATAGCCAGTTAAAAAGCGATTTAACTTAGGAAAACGTTGCTCAATTTGGTCACGATTGCCCTTACACATATCAGCAATAGTAGAGATAAGCTTCTGAGCCAATACATTATCGGTAATGGTATCGATATTGGCTAACTGTTCACGACTCACGGGACGAGTTGCAAGCTCAGAGCCATCAAATAAAATACTGGTTAAGCCCAGCACGTGATCAGAGGTTTTACCATAAACCAATGACCCCGCACCGGATGCGTCTGTGTTAATCATTCCACCTAAAGTGGCACGATTGGATGTTGATAAGTCCGGACTGAAAAAGAAACCATGTGGTCTAAGCGCATCATTGAGCGCATCTTTAACCACTCCCGCTTGTACTTTTACCCAACCTTCAGTGGCGTTAACTTCAAGCACTTGATTCATGTAACGCGACATGTCGATGATGATACCGTGGGTCAATGACTGACCATTGGTACCTGTACCGCCACCACGGGCACTAAATACCACTTCATCAAACTCAGTTGTTGCCGCAAGGATTAACGCAGCTTGCACATCACGTTGGCTTTTAGGATATATCACTGCTTGGGGCAAAAATTGATACACCGAGTTATCGGTCGCTTGGGCTAAACGCGCACTGTAACGGGTGTCGATATCCCCCGAAAATGCACTTTCTTCTAACGCAGATAAAAAAGAAAGGTAAATTGGTTCAAGCGTTTGTTGATGCGATAACTTGGGTAACATAGGGACTTCTATCAATTATTATTCTTTAGGTATGCCAGCATTATAAACAAAAAAAAGCCGCTAAATAGCGGCTTTTTTAATGTTTTTAACGAAATGTTAAATCGCGCAGAAGAAACACCCCATTTTAACGCTTAACGAATGCTGTTAGGCGTGTGCTTCAGCTAGGTATAACCAAGTGTCGATAACGGTATCTGGGTTAAGCGATACGGTATCAATGCCTTGCTCTACTAACCATGCAGCAAAGTCAGGGTGGTCCGATGGGCCTTGACCACAAATCCCCACATAAGCACCTTTTGCTTTCGCTGCTTTAATTGCAAGAGACAATAGCGCTTTAACCGCTTCATTGCGCTCATCGAATAGATGACTAATGATGCCTGAATCTCGGTCAAGACCAAGAGTCAACTGGGTTAAGTCATTAGAACCGATAGAGAAACCATCGAAATATTCTAGGAACTGCTCTGCAAGTAAAGCGTTTGAAGGTAACTCACACATCATGATAACGCGTAGACCATCTTTACCGCGTTCTAAACCTTGCTCTTTTAGTAGCTCAATCACTTGCGCCGCTTCATCAAGGGTACGTACGAATGGGATCATGATTTCAACGTTCTTCAGACCCATATCATTACGAACTCGCTTAATCGCTTCACACTCTAATGCAAAACAATCGCGGAATGATTCAGATATATAACGACTTGCCCCGCGGAAGCCCAACATTGGGTTTTCTTCTTCAGGCTCGTAACG
The DNA here is from genome assembly GCF_023283535.1 of Shewanella sairae. Lineage (GTDB taxonomy): Bacteria > Pseudomonadota > Gammaproteobacteria > Enterobacterales > Shewanellaceae > Shewanella > Shewanella sairae. The sequence goes on from NZ_JAKILT010000031.1 coordinate 49,670, forward strand.
GTCACCACCAACCAAGTTAGCATATTCGTTTGACTTAAAGTCAGACATACGCACAATCACTTTTTTCGGATGGAAAGCAGAGCCAATTGTTGCGATACCTTCAACAAGACGTGCCACGTAGTATTCTACTGGTGACTCGTAACCCGCGATCATCTCGTGGATCTCTTGTTGTAGTTCAGCAGTTTGGTCATTGAACTCAAGCAATGCTTTAGGGTGAATACCAATCATGCGGTTAATGATGAACTCAAGACGCGCAAGACCCACACCTTCGTTAGGAAGACGAGCAAAGTCAAATGCTCTATCTGGGTTACCCACGTTCATAGTGATCTTCATTGGCAGTTCAGGCATCGCGTCAACACGTGATGAAATCACTTCGAAGTCTTGTAAGCCGCTGTAGATAAAGCCTGTATCCCCTTCAGCACAAGAAACAGTAATTTCTTGACCGCTTTGGATACGCTCAGTCACGTCACCACAACCAACAACTGCAGGAACACCTAGTTCACGTGCGATAATCGCAGCGTGACAAGTACGGCCACCACGGTTAGTCACAATCGCGCTTGCACGCTTCATGATTGGTTCCCAATCTGGGTCAGTCATGTCTGTAACTAATACGTCACCTGGTTGGATTTGATCCATGTCTTCGATTGACTTAAGCACTTTAGCAACGCCTTTACCAATCTTGTGACCAATTGCGCGACCTTCACAAACAACATCACCTTGCGTTTTAAGGTGGTAACGCTCAATAAGCTGCACATCTTCACGAGAACGAACAGTTTCAGGACGAGCCTGTACGATATACAACTTACCGTCGTTACCGTCTTTAGCCCATTCGATGTCCATTGGACGACCGTAATGCTTCTCGATAGTCATAGCTTGCTTAGCAAGTTCTTGTACTTCAGCATCGTTGATAGAGAATTCGCGGCGCTTATCTGCTGCAACGTCTTCAATCTTAACTTGCTTACCATGTGACTCATCATCTGAGTACACCATTTGGATAAGCTTGCTACCGATGTTGCGGCGTACAACCGCTTTATGGCCTGCAACCAAACTTGGTTTGTGCACATAAAATTCGTCAGGGTTAACCGCACCTTGAACAACCATTTCGCCTAGGCCGAATGAAGAAGTAATAAATACTACATCATTGTTACCCGACTCAGTGTCCATAGTGAACATTACACCAGAGGCTGCTGTATCTGAACGCACCATGCGTTGAATACCCGCAGATAATGCTACGCCTTTATGGTCATAACCTTGGTGAACACGGTATGAAATTGCGCGGTCGTTGAACAAAGAAGCAAATACATGCTTAGTCGCTTCAAGAACGGCTTCATAACCCTTAACGTTTAGGAATGTTTCTTGTTGACCAGCAAATGATGCATCAGGCATGTCTTCTGCTGTTGCTGAAGAGCGTACCGCAAATGATGCGTCAGTTGTTTCAGAACTTAGCTTTTCGTATGACTCACGAACAGCTTGTTCAAATTCTGGGTGGAAAGGAGTGTCAATAACCCACTGTCTAATCTGTGCACCGGCTGTAGCGAGTGCGTTCACATCATCTACATCTAGCGTTTCTAGAATTTCGTATATCTTCTGGTTTAGTCCACTTTGTTCAAGAAATTCATTGAACGCAAAAGATGTTGTCGCAAATCCACCAGGCACTTGAACACCTGCGTTTGATAGGTTGCTAATCATCTCACCAAGAGAAGCGTTCTTACCGCCTACCTTGTTAACATCGCCCATGCCTAATTCTTGATACCAGAGTACGTATTGCTGCACAGTTTTTATCTCCGCAAGTATATTTTTAGTGTGGCTCTTCACACGAGAGCAAGGGCATCTTACACTCCATGACAACAAGCGTAAATGTATAATTTTATTTGTAATTTTATTACTACAAGAGGTCAAAATGTTACGTAAAGTATTCTATATCTCAGATGGCACAGCGATAACAGCTGAGGTATTCGGACATGCAGTGTTATCACAGTTTCCACTTGAATTTGATGCACTTACAATTCCATTTGTGGAAACTGAAGCAAAAGCAGAAGCTGTTAAGGCCCAAATAAATGATTGTTTTATTACAACAGGCGAAAGGCCTCTTGTTTTTCATTCCATCGTAAAACCTGAGATACGAGATATCATTTATAGCAGTGAAGGCTTAGATTACGACTTTTTGAATACATTTGTGGCGCCTTTAGAGAAACAACTAGGTATTGCTGCTGCTCCAGCACTGCATCGCACCCATGGCAAAGCAAATGATGGTTATGAAGCACGTATAGATGCAATTAACTATGCTATGGAAAACGATGACGGCCAAACCATGAAGCATATGGATAAAGCTGACCTTATTTTATTGGGCGTATCTCGCTGCGGTAAAACGCCATCGAGTCTCTACCTTTCTATGCAATTTGGTATAAAGGCCGCGAACTATCCATTTACAGAAGATGATATGGATAACTTAAAGCTACCTGAAGCCCTTAAAAGAAACAAAAGCAAACTATTTGGTCTCACCATTGATCCAGAAAGATTGCATGAAATTCGTCAAAGCCGTATGTCAGACAGCCGTTACTCATCCTTGCGTCAATGTCGATTAGAAGTCAAAGAAGTTGAGATGATGTATAAACGGGAACGTATCCCATACGTCAACACAACTAATCACTCTGTTGAAGAAATAGCCACCAAGATCATTGAGGCTACCGGATTAAAACGTCACATGTTCTGAATCTAAAGTGAATTTTTAACTCTGAAATTAAAGGCTTTTTAACCTAAAAGCCTTTAATTTATATCAAATAAATATCGATATCGCGCAAATTAGCCCCATTTTTACGACAATTGCCACTGTGCATAGGCAAACTATTAGTTATAATCCGAGTAATTAAGGCGAAAGCCATACGAACGCTCGGTATTGTTAATGACCATTAAAACAGACGAACTCCGCACCTCCCTTTTATGTAAGGTAATTTCACCTGCGCAACTCGCTGCAGAATATCCTTTAACGCAAGACGCAGCTGACTACTTAGTCCAGCAACGCCGTGAAGTCGAAGCCATTATTAACGGTGACGACCAACGCCTATTAGTGATTATTGGCCCTTGCTCTATTCATGACACTGAAGCAGCTCTTGATTACGCTAAGCGTTTAGCAGAACTACACCAGCAATATAAAGATGATTTATGCATCTTAATGCGCGTCTATTTTGAAAAGCCTCGTACCACGGTCGGCTGGAAAGGACTGATTTCCGATCCTGATTTAGACGGCAGCTTTAGTCCTAATAAGGGACTTCGTAAAGCACGTCATCTATTACAGCAAATCACCGAACTAAAGCTGCCGATTGCCACTGAGTTTTTAGATATGGTGAACGGACAGTATATTGCCGACTTAATCACTTGGGGTGCAATCGGTGCCCGCACGACTGAAAGTCAAATTCACCGTGAAATGGCATCAGCACTTTCATGCCCTGTCGGCTTTAAAAATGGCACTAATGGCAGTATTGATATTGCAGTTGATGCTGTACGTGCAGCACAAGCACCACATATTTTCTACTCGCCAGATAAAGATGGTGCGATGGCAGTCTACCGAACACATGGTAACCCATTCGGTCACATTATTTTACGTGGCGGTAAAGAGCCAAACTACCACGCAGAAGATATTGCGGCAGCAGCGGCACAACTTGACAGTGTTGGGGTCACTCAGCGCATGGTCGTTGACTTTAGTCATGGTAATAGCCGCAAGCAGCATAAAGAGCAGTTAAGCGTAGCTGAATCTATCATGCAGCAGATGGCACAAGGTTCTACTGCAATTGCAGGCATTATGGCAGAAAGCTTTATTGAAGAAGGCAATCAAAAGGTTGTCCCTGGCGAAGCACTTGTTTACGGTAAGAGTATTACCGATGCCTGTATCCACTGGGAAGACTCTGTGGTATTGCTAAAAGATCTTGCCAAGGCATCGCGCGCGCGCATGGATTTACTAAAACAAAAGTAAGGCTAATGCTGTAGCAAATTAAAGACGCACCGACTTAACGAGCTGGTGCGTTTTTTTATGCCTATAACCTGATTTTATAAACCTATAGGTCCTAACAATCATTAGCGCCTATGTCAGTTTCCCCTGCGCCGGTCCCATTGCGTAAATATCTACGTTTTAGACTAAACTAAAGAAAGTGACTTCTAACTACCACCAGAGTGTAAATCGCTATTAACAACCTCCATACGTGTATAAAGCCTACAACCTGTTATAAAATTACATAAACGGCTATAATCTCGCCTCTTTAAAAGCATAACCATAGGTTGCCGTATGCCACTCACTGAAACTTCTCAACAATTTCCTGACGATGTCGCCCTTAGAATTGAACAATCTGAAGCTCGGGTAATTAAAGCAGTATTCCCGTCTATTACTAACCACCACAATACTCTTTTTGGTGGTGAGGCATTAGCATGGATGGATGAGACGGCTTTCATTGCTGCAACCCGTTTTTGCCGTAAAACCTTAGTCACAGTGAGCTCAGATAGAATAGACTTTAATAAGCCTATCCCTGCTGGCACATTAGCGGAAATCATTGCCAGAGTGATCCACGTAGGTAATACCTCAATTAAAGTTGAAGTGAATATTTTTGTAGAAGATATGTATCAGGACCTAAGGGAACATGCCATTCGCGGTGTTTTCACTTTCGTTGCTGTAGATGAACAAAGAAAACCAACCACAGTTTGGCCTCCACACGGCTTAATCTAAGTGTTTAAACTTTAGATGTAAGCACATCTAATAATCATCCCGCAAAAATACATAATAAAGGAGGGCTAGCCCCTCTTTTAAGCGGGGCACTCACCTTAAAAATTGAAAAATCAATTACAATCAATGCTATCGACTAAAGTCTAACTTCTGCAATTATTTTAACAAATAATAACTTTTCCAGCTGAAAGCCATAGAATCAGTTGTCATTTATCTGTTACATTGAACTATCTTCACGTGCAACCAAAACTACCCTATAAAGCCATGAAGCCTGAAAACTTAAATATAATTATTGCAGACGACCATCCGTTATTTCGGAACGCACTTAGACAAGCACTCTCGTCTGAGTTTACCAATACTCAATGGTTTGAAGCAGATAGCGCTGACGCGCTACAAGCCCTAATTGAAAATAAAAACATTGAATATGATGCGGTGTTATTAGATTTACAAATGCCAGGATCTCATGGTTATTCGACCTTGATCCACTTGCGTACCCATTTTCAAGAGTTACCCGTGGTGGTTATTTCCGCCCATGAAGACAGTCTCACCATCAGTCGAGCGATTCATTATGGTAGCTCGGGTTTTATCCCTAAGTCCTCTTCAATGGAGACTTTAGCTGAAGCATTAGAAGCAGTATTAATGGGTGATGTTTGGCTGCCGGAAGGCGTTGAATTGCAAGAAATCCATGAAGACGAAACTAATCAGATGGCGAGCAAACTGGCGGATCTCACTCCACAACAATACAAAGTGCTACAGATGTTTGCAGAAGGGTTACTCAATAAACAGATTGCTTACGATCTCGGCGTATCAGAAGCCACGATTAAAGCCCATGCAACAGCGATATTCAGAAAGCTTGGCGTTAGAAACCGTACTCAAGCAGTTATAGCGCTGCAACAGTTGGAAATGGATAAAGTGGATATTTAACCATACGACCAAACTGAATCTATAAGCCGCAGTTAGCACTAGCCTGCGGCTTTTTTGTTTCAAGTGATTTCAATTTACCTTTTGACAGGCATCCCCCCAAAGCATCAACAACAGCACAAAGCTCAAAATAGCTGTAACTTTAACCTTAAAGGCCCTGCTGGCTATGATCTATTTACTCCATTCTAAGCAATAACTTGTCGAGATAAATTTCAGCGACTATCTTCAATAGTAGGTTTGATAACCCAGCCAATTGTAATTGTCTAATGCAGCACCACATAGCTCCTCGTGGATAAGATAAGCAAAACTGATTATTTACTAGCAAGGAAAGTGACATGAAAAAACTCGGTTTACTGATGATTATTTTAACCCTTAGCGCCTGTGCTTCTTCTCCTGCCACTTGGAAAGGAATGTCAGAGCGCGACATTGCGGAATGGAAAGAGATTGGCTTTAACGCAGAGCAAGCACAAGCTTGGAATGGTGCAGGTTTTGATGCAAAGCAATCAAGTGCTTGGACAAAAGCAGGATTCGATTTAGATAATGCGCAGAGCTGGAAAAACCAATCCTTTAACCCCGAGGAAGCTAAAGCTTGGAAAACTGGCGGCTTCGATGTAGAAACCGCTTTAGAGTCAAGAGACAAAGGGTTAACGCCTGTCAAAGTAGAGTAGCTTATATTTAAAAAGCTTCTAAACTAGGTCTCTTAAAGTAAAAAAGGTACGTATATTATACCAATCAGTACAAGAATTTGATCTACTCAGAGCGTTTTTGACAAACTAATTCAAGGCGAATAATTGAAAGAATGGTCGCTCCCTTTTGAAGTTATTCAACGCAGAAGTAGGCAGCCAAAAACGCTCCAGAAAGGCGAGTTTTAGCGGATTTGATGCTGTGTTAACGAGCTTGAACGTAGAATAACTATGCTCTTCATTCGTTGCCTTGCCTCAAAGCCGCTAAATTCTCGCTGAGCGACCAAATGTTTATACTGATTGGTATTACGTACCTTTTTGCTTGTATTCTTTAAGCTAACCCTTTTTCACAAGGCTTGAAATTAATGCCCTTAGCGCCGCAGGCTTAACCATTTTTGCCATATAATGGTATCCCCTAGTTTGCATTTCATCGATAAGATCTTTGCGGGTATTAGCTGTAATTAAGATACCCGGCAAGTGCTCACCATATAAATTCCTTATACCATCCATTGCATCAACACCATTTTGTCCATCATCGAGATGATAATCAGCAAGCACTATGTCGGGGGCCACACCTTTTAATCCTAACTTAATCCGCGCATCAGCAAGATCTTTTGCACAAACCACTTCACATTGCCAGCGACTTAGCAGACTTTCTAAGCCGGCTAAAATAGCTTCCTCATTATCAATACAAAGTACTTTCACACCTGCTAATGGTTGCAGTAATGATGGTGCTTTCTTGACTTTAGGCGTACTGACTTTAACTCCAATAGGAACCCTAATAGAGAACACGGAGCCTTTACCCAGTTCAGAAGTCACAGTAATTTCATGTGAGAGCACTCGACTAATACGATCAGCAATTGCCAAGCCTAGTCCTAATCCACTAACACTCTTACTTTCTGGATTATCCAAACGCTTAAACTCTTTAAAAATTTCTGAAGTTTCACTTTCATCAATACCACAACCAGTATCTATCACTTGAATTTCAAGTTCAGCGCCTCTGCGCCGACATCCCAGCAGCACTCGATTACCTTTAGCGTAACGGTAAGCATTTGTTAGAAAGTTTTGTAGCACGCGACGTAACAAACTGGGATCAGAGTTAATAGTGGCAGAACTTGAAATACAGCTAAATTTGATAGAGCAGTCTTTAGACATCGCATCAAACTCAACGGCAAGACCATCAATTAAATCTGAAATAGAAAAGTCTCGACGGTTTACATCAACCATACCGGAATCAAGCTTTGAAATATCAAGCAAGTCCGTTAACAGCTCACCGGCAATTTTGAGTGAACTATTCACATGATTAAGCGTGGTTTTACCCTCTTGATCGAGATTTGGATATTGCGACAATGACGCTGTAAATAGTCTCGCGGCATTGAGAGGCTGCATAAGATCATGCCCGACAGCGGCTAAAAAACGGCTTTTAGAAGCATTTGCCATCTCTTCTTGGGCCTTCGCTTCTAATAGCTGGCTGTTAAGCAAAGATAACTCATAAGTCCGCTCTTGTACTCTTGCCTCCAGCGTTTCATTAGCTTCTTGCAGCGCTTTGGCTTGCAAACGGTACTGGGTAATATCCGTGAAGGTCATAACAAAACCACCGTCGGGCATTGGGTTACCCTGAATTTTGATCACCTTGCCGTCGCGGCGCTGCCGTTCTGACACATGGGGCGTGCCGTTGCGCATATGCTGCACGCGCTTCTCAACTTGAGAATCTATTTCACCTTCGCCGCAATAACCGCGCTCAGCATTAAAACGCACAACATCACTAATCGGCATCCCTGCTTGTAAGAAGTTTTCCGGATAATCATACAGCTCGGCATATTTATAGTTCCAAGCGACTAAATTAAGATCTTTATCCACCACACTCATACCTTCGTATGCATGCTCAATCGCGCCGCGCAACATATCTTGGCTTAGAATAATTTTTGATGATGCTTCATCAACCAAACTAAACACTTCATCTAGCGCTAAGTCTCGCCCTTGAAGAACTGAGTCCAATACTAATGATGCACTCGATGCGCCTAATACGCCGGCAAGCATGTGCTCGGTATGAGCGATAAGCTCCGGTGGCGCAGCTTTATGCCAACTATCACTTTTAACGGCATCTTCAGAAAAGGCAGAGAAACTTTCATAAGCCCGGGTGGGACTCACAAAGCGACTTGCTAAGATTAATAAGTCTTGCTGAGAAACTGGCGCTGTCTTGCGATTGGTATCTTTTTTTAACGCGCCAGGGGTAACAAAAGCGCTGGCCTGCATTCTTTCTACAACACCCGCTCTAAACCATACTGAGCCCAACATATAGCAAGCACAGTTTGCCAATAGCGCTATAAGAATATCGCGTACATTGGGGGTGATAGAATCGAGTAAAGCAAACTCTGCTGTAACAATCGAAGGAGAGCTGACTGCGCCTTGCAGCAAAATATAACACCAACTACCAAAGCCAACCCCAAGCCCTAAAAATACGCCACTGCGGTTACCATGTTTCCAATACATACCGCCAATTAATGCAGGGGCTAATTGGGCAAATGCACCAAACGATAGCATGCCTAAAGAGGATAACGAGTCATTGTCCATAAACGACAAATAACTAAAGTAGCCTAGGCCTAAAATGAGCATAATTGCCAATCGACGCGCATTAAGTAATAACTGCGAAAATTGACTAAAATTACGCGCTTTAATTTGCCCTGTTCGCAGCATTAACGGCACTAACCACTCATTGCTAACCATTACGCTAATCGTCACCACCGCAACAATAACCATCCCCGTAGCTGCTGATAACGTACCTAGCAGGGCAACAACCGCAAGCCAAGTTTGGTCTAGTGCCAAAGGCAGGTTGATCACATAAGTGTCTGCCGCAACGGCATCACCAAGTAGCAGCTTTCCTGCCAGTGCTAGCGGCGCGACAAACAATCCAAATAACAACAAATACAAAGGGAATAACCAGCGGGCTTTTAAGATGGTTTTTTCATTTTCACATTCCACCATCATCACGTGAAACTGCCTTGGCATACATAAAAATGCTGCCATGCCTACCAACAGCTCCGGCATTAAAGATTCAAGACGTAGGTTTGGATTATTAATTAACTCACGTTCTGACGCTTGCTGCCAAATGTCGCCAAAGCCATCAAATACGCCAAAGCTTATAACTATACCCACTAATAAAAAGGCGCCTAGCTTAACTAATGACTCGAAAGCAATCGCGAGCATCATCCCTGGGTTGTGCTCGGTCGCATCCAACTTCCGCGTGCCAAATAATATTGCAAACACGGCTAGTATGGCGGTAATGATGAGTGAGACTTTTGCGCCATCAAATAAAGCGCCGTCCGGTTGAAATAAATTAAGACTAAACACCATCGCTTTTAACTGCAAAGCGATGTAAGGCATGATCCCGAAGAGAGCGATTAAGGTAACGATTGCTGCAAGTAATTGCGATTTACCATAGCGAGCGGCAATAAAATCTGCCACAGAGGTGATATTTTGTGCTTTGGAAACAATGACCATTTTGCGTAATAGGCCAAAGCCAAAAGCAAATATCACTATCGGACCAATAAAAATAGGTAAAAAGGACCAAAGATCTTGTGCTGACTGACCAACGGTACCGAGAAAACTCCATGATGAACAATATACAGCCAAACTCAAACCGTAGATCCAAGTCTGCATGCGTTTAGTTATGCCGCTAAACCAACGCTCAGCGCCCCAGGCTATAAGGAATAAGAGCAATACATAAACGATGGCTATGGTGCCAACCAAAACAGTTAAATTCATAGGGTTCTCTTTTTTTTAAACTATTTTGCGGTAAAAATGTAATGAAATCCAGCCGAATTGAAATTACAACCAACTAAAAAATAAGGAAAATATATTACTAGACCAAGGTCTAATAGAGAAAGTCCCCTATCCCAATTCATACTCAGCTTACGCATTATTAGATAAGGGAAGCCCAATGAGCATGCAGTCTCTCTACAAAGTTCCAAGTGAAATCGCAGAAAACGCACTTGTAAACGACGAACAATATAAAAAAATGTATCAGGAGTCGATTGTCAATCCTGAAGGTTTCTGGAGAGAACACGGTAACCGTATCGACTGGATAAAGCCTTTTACTAAGGTAAAGAAAACATCTTTCGATGACCACAATCTATTTATTAAGTGGTTTTACGACGGCACGCTCAATGCCTCCGCTAACTGTTTAGACAGACACCTAGAAAACAATGCCGACAAACTGGCAATTATCTGGGAAGGCGATGACGCTAAAGATCAACGCACATTGACCTACGGTCAACTTCATACTGAAGTGTGTAAATTTGCTAACGCACTGCGTAGTCAAGGTGTACGCCGTGGTGAGGTCGTCACCATCTACATGCCTATGGTGCCTGAAGCAGCCATCGCCATGCTAGCTTGTGCTCGCATCGGTGCCATACATTCCGTGGTATTTGGTGGCTTTTCGCCAGATTCAATTGCATCACGTGTTATCGACGGAAACTCAAAAGTCGTTATTACTGCTGATGAAGGCGTGCGTGGTGGCCGCATCATTCCGCTTAAAGCAAATATCGATGAAGCGCTTTCTCATCCAGATGTGACTTGTATTGAAAAAGTCATTGTAATGAAGCGCACTGGTGGCGATATTAATTGGGTTGAGGGTCGTGATATTTGGTGGGAATCACTAATGGAAACCGCCTCTGAGCACTGCATTGCTGAAGAGATGGGCGCAGAAGATCCATTATTCTTACTCTATACATCTGGCTCAACAGGTAACCCTAAAGGTGTGTTACATACCACAGGTGGTTATATGGTTTATGCCGCCATGACTCACGAGTATGTATTTGACTACAAAGAAAATGAAGTTTACTGGTGCACCGCTGATGTAGGTTGGATTACTGGCCACTCTTATATGGTGTACGGGCCGCTAGCTAATGGCGCAACAGTGCTTATCCATGAAGGTGTGCCAAATTACCCGAGCCCTGCGCGTTTAGGTGAAATGATTGATCGCCATAACGTCAATATTCTGTATACAGCTCCAACACTTATCCGCGCCCTAATGGCTGAAGGTAAAGAGCAATTTGACGGCTTTGATGGTAGTTCACTGCGTATTATGGGATCAGTGGGTGAACCGATTAACCCTGAGGCATGGCGCTGGTATAACGATGTAATTGGTCATGAAAAGTGCCCTATTGTTGATACTTGGTGGCAAACTGAAACTGGCGGTATTTTGATTAGTCCGCTTCCGGGTGCGACAGATACCAAGCCAGGTTCGGCGACTCGCCCATTCTTTGGTGTTCAACCGGCTCTAGTTGATAATATGGGTAACATCGTTGAAGGCGCTAATGAAGGTAACTTGGTGATCTTAGATTCTTGGCCAGGACAGATGCGCACTGTATTTGGTGACCACGATAGATTTGTACTCACCTACTTTAAAACCTTTAGAGGTATGTACTTCACCGGTGACGGTGCTAAACGAGATGAGGACGGCTATTACTGGATCACTGGACGTGTTGATGACGTGATTAACGTATCGGGTCACCGTCTAGGTACAGCTGAAGTCGAAAGTGCTCTAGTTGCTCATGAGCAAGTTGCAGAAGCTGCAGTTGTTGGCTATCCACATGACATTAAAGGTCAAGGGATCTACGCCTACGTCACATTGACTAAAGGGACTGTTGAGACGGAAGAACTCCGTCAAGAGCTTCGTCAATGGGTAAGAAAAGAGATTGGCGCACTTGCGACTCCAGATCTGATCCAATGGGCTGGCGGTTTACCTAAGACACGTTCTGGTAAAATTATGCGCCGCTTCCTACGCAAAATTGCTGCTAACGAAGTAACAAATTTAGGTGACTCTTCAACACTGGCAGATCCTGCAGTTATTGATACCTTGATTGAAAGCCGTCTCAATCGTAGCGAGTAAGTGATTACCAGATAGACAAAGTTTGACCTCCTAGCCCCTCTCTGAGGGGCTTTTTTTATGCCACTAACTCTTTCAATTTTTATCCGCTAAAGATTAATGAATATTTCGCTTATCTCGTTCCAATAAATATGGGATCATTTCATTTATAGAATTGATTTATGTTAGGTTTGCTTGCCGTGCAACTGAGAGACTACCAACAACAATCGGTTGACGCCGCCGTTAGCCATTTCAAAGCAAGTACTGACTCTGCTGTGCTGGTATTGCCAACCGGAGCAGGTAAAAGCATTGTTATTGCTGAACTTGCCCGTATAGCCAAAGGCCGTGTTTTAGTGCTGACCCATGTGAAAGAGTTGGTCGCACAAAATGCGGAAAAAGTTGGCCTACTGACCGAAAAAGCCCAAATATACTCGGCGGGACTCAATCAAAAATCGACAGATGGGAAAACCGTTGTTGCCAGTATTCAATCTGCAGTCAAACAACCTCAACAATTCGACGAGCCCTATAGTCTGGTGATCATTGATGAATGCCACCGTGTAAGCCCAGACAAAGATAGCCAATACCAACAATTACTGAGTCATTTACGATCTAAAAACGGCAACATAAGGCTACTTGGTCTAACTGCAACTCCGTATCGACTCGACTTAGGCTGGATCTATCACCATCATTACCACGGAAAAATAGGCAATACTGAAAAGCCCGTGTTTGAAAAATGCATATTTGAACTACCGATGCGTCCGCTGATTAAACAAGGATTTTTGAGCCAGCCGAAGATGTTTGATGGTTTGAGTGCACAATATGATTTTAGTGAACTAACCGCCTCACCTACGGGGGAATACAATGAAAAAGAGGTTAACTCCATTCTTAATCATTGCGGCCGAGCAACTACTGCAATAGTTAAACAGCTCATCGCCTTTGGCGAGCACCGCCAAGGAATCATTATTTTTGCAGCAACGGTTAAACACGCTGAAGAAATTGTCACAAAGCTTGCTGGCGAACAAGTAGCGCTAATCACAGCTAAGACATCACGTGAAGACCGAGATAGTCTTATTGATGCTTTTAAAGCCAAAAAAATTAAATTCTTAGTCAATGTAGCGGTGCTCACCACTGGCTTCGATGCGCCTCACGTTGATCTTATCGCTATACTTCGTCCAACCGCCTCTGTCAGCCTTTTTCAGCAAATGGTTGGTCGTGGATTAAGAATTGATAAAAACAAGGCTGAATGCCTTGTGATTGATTATGCGGCTAATGGTTATGATCTTTTTTATCCGGAAGTTGGCCAACCAAAACCCAATAGCAAATGTAAGCCAGTACAAGTGCACTGCCCCGTGTGTGATTTTGCCAATATTTTTTGGGGGCTCACCGATAATGATGGCGATATCATTGAACATTTTGGGCGTCGCTGCCAAGCATTGATTGAAAAAGATGGCAGTAAGCAACAGTGTGACTTTCGCTTTCGTTCTAAAGCTTGTCCTAACTGCGGTGAAGAAAATGATATTGCAGCTAAAGTCTGTCAGCACTGTCAAGCAATCTTAGTTGACCCCGATAAGCGCCTTAAAGAAGTATTACAACAAAAGCATCATCATCTTTTTAAATGCCAAAGTATGTTACTTGAGCCAGAAGCCGAGCGTTTGGTTGTGCGCTATATCGATATCGAAGGCAACGATTTTTGTCGATACTTTAAAATGCAAACCCCAGCACAAATTCGCGCTGTATTTGCGTTGTTTATTTTCCCGCATAGTCGTACTCCGGGGATTAAACACAAAAAGTATAAAACCCCACAACAACTTGCAGATGATCATGCCCTATTTAGAAAACCCGATTTGATTCTGCTAAAAAATGGCAAAAAAGGCTGGGAGTTAATGGAAACGATTTTTGATTACAAGGGCCGTTATCAAACAGAAAAGTCACACTTTGAGTAAAAATCAATAATACGATTGAAATGACTTCTAATATCGATTAGAACTATTGCAATGGCTATGTTATAAAGTGCTCAAGCTAAAATTGAGGAAGCTATTATGTTTGTTGTAATTTTCGGTCGACCAGGTTGCCCATATTGTGTACGCGCGGTTCAAGTTGCAGAGCAACTAACTGAAAAACGTGATGATTTCAAATTCAAGTACGTAGACATTCACGCTGAAGGGATCAGCAAAGCTGACTTAGAAAAAACAGTTGGCAAACCAGTTGAAACCGTTCCACAGATCTTTGTAGATAAAGACCATGTCGGTGGTTGCACAGAGTTTGAACAATATGTACGTGACAATAATTTAATGCCTGCGGCATAAAAAAACGTTGTTAATAAAAAGGAGGCTTAAGCCTCCTTTTTTTAGTCAATCTGTATACCAGATGAACAAGTTATTTCATTCAACCTAAAGTACATACTTCATTGAGAAGATCACACGATTGAGTTCACCATCTACACCGTTTTCTTTGGTGTTTTTAGCGTACATATATTCAATACCAACTGTTAACGGCTTTACAGGTGAATAAAGCAGGTTGATATTGCCTGAGTATGAGTCTTTATTGACGTTATTACCGCTTAAATCAACATTATTATCGGCTTTAAAGCCTGCACCAGTAATACTACTGCGCCATTTATCATTCCACCAATGACGGTAAGAAATATAGCCACCATAAGAACCGATGGTTTCAATATCTCCATTGCCATTGAGCACACCGGCATTAGCATAGTTTAGCGCCATGTAGCGGCCTAAACCTTCACCATAGGTCGCAGACATTTTAATATCATCTTGCCCAACAGGAATAACCCCAGTAAAGCTCACACCATAACCAAATTCAGAGGCATCGATAGGGTTTGCGCTGTCCTTGTCCATTTCAATATTTAACTGCCTTGCAATACTGTAGTGGTCAAGTAAAACTGGACACGGACTTGTACGTATTCCAAAATCTTCGTTCAGATTCATTTGGGGTCAAGCCGCCATTATAACTATGGGGCCTTATCTCACTGTAATATCCGACTACATAAT
>NZ_JAKILT010000032.1 GCF_023283535.1 Shewanella sairae
TAGTCACGTTGTGTACGTTTACTGCGGATTGCACCTGAGGGTTTCATAGATAAGTCTCCAAAGTGTCAACTTATCTCAGGACGGGACACTGACATAAAGCCACCTCTGGGTTGATATGTAAGCCTTTTATGCGGCCTATACCATGTATACTAGTACTCGTATCAAGATTACCTTTCTCTTATTCCGCTAGGTTTGATGTACATCAATATCTCCCCCGAAAATATTGGCTAGGTGTGACCTATGCATTCTTTTTACATCTTAAGTTATTCACCCACAAATTGATGAATTTGGACATTGCTGCAGCTTATTGCTCTAATGGTATTTATAGCCAAGGAGTCAAAATTTGCAAACGCCCGAATTACAGCATTTCTATATATCTGAAGAGCAATCTATTTACTTGCTTGGCGCTAACGATGCGCGTAAACACAAGGCGTGGATACGCCTGTGCAAACAGCAACTCGGTAAGCTCGGTTATAAAAATTTAGAATTGGTTGGCAAAGGCGCTTACGGCTTTGTGTTTGCGGGGGTAAATCAACAAGGTGACTCCCATGTGTTCAAATTTTCAAGGCTTACTCTGCCGCAACATATTCAAGATAGGCTTGAAGAAGAAGCCTTTATGCTATCGCAGGTTATCCATCCCAACGTGCCACCAGTGATTAAATTTGAACACGTAGGAAAGCAAGGGATCTTAGTGATGGCTAGAGCCCCTGGCGAAGACCTCGAACAGCTATGTGTCAGGGTCGGCGCTCTTCCAGTAGCCATGATAATGAATATTGCACGGCAACTTGCCGCCATATTGCAATACCTGCATAACGGTCGACCGCTTATTCACGGTGATATTAAGCCCTCGAACCTAGTCTATGACATTAAAACCCAGCAGCTGTCTCTTATCGACTGGGGCTCAGCAGTGTTCGCCCAACGCGATACAGAGGGCAATCCAGTCAACGGCAATGTCATGGATTTAATGTCCAGTGACCAGCAGCATACTAATGCGCGCATGGGTGATGTTTACTTTATTGGTGACGAACAGCTTAACGGCGCGCTATCGAGCCCAAGGTTTGATGAACAAGGTGTTGCCGCAACCTTGTATGCATTAGCATCAGGTCAAGCCAGCCGCTTTGGCAGTAAAGTTATCCCACCAACCAGCATAGGCTTACCGGTAGAACTTGCCCGCACTTTAGATGGCATGCTTAGCGACGACCCAATCCTGCGTAAAAAAGCGGGAGACTACTTCTTAAAAAGTATGGTTCATAGTCACAGACTGCATTTACCAGAGGTCAATAATGGTCCTTTAATACCCGAGATCCCGGTATGGAACCTACCACGAGATAAAGAGGTTGAAACTGTCAGCTATAGCTCTCGTAAAGCTTTCCTCAAAGAACACAATGCTGACGACCCAATTGCAAAAATGGACGACCTGCAGCTAGAGAAATACTACCGTAACTTTATGGCAGGTATGGGCGATACAGAAAAAGGCTTTATTGCTGCAGTCGGCCGCTTAAGCCAATATGCTATTGTTGGTGGCTTAGCCATTCATTGGCGCGAGACGGGAGTGTTTATTGACTCCAACTTAGCCATCTATAAAGCCGAGCAAAAGCATGCTATTACTTTAGCGGTTAATAATATGGTGACTTTGGCGCGGGGGATCCGCCGCATCGGCGTATTTAAAGCCTGCTTTTTTAATGCTCGCGATACCTTGCATATTGAACGGACTGACAGCTCACAGCCATTTATCACCGCTTACGATCAACAACTCCCTTTTGAAGTCGGCGATGTGCCCTCTCTTGAAGATAAATCGCGGTTACACAGCTACTTTGAAGATGGCCGAGATCCCGAGGAAAACTTAGAGCTGCCAAAAGAAATTATGACGGAGCTTGGCTGGATAAACCAAATCCATCATACAGGTTGTATTATTTTTGAAGTCTTGCCTAACCACATGAAGATCCACAGTTACTTGCGCTTGCTCAACCCAAGAAAACAAGCCGCCTTCAGAGCCAGTCTAGATAGGATCTTATCTCATGTTGATAAGATCCAAGGCAAGGGGGTGTCTGGTTTTATGAAACTACCTTACAAAAACACCCGCAAATTTAATCTAATAGAACGTCGTGCCGACCGTTTTTACCCTCGAAACCCTAAAGAGTTGGTACGCTAGGGTTCGAGTGTGGCGTTAACTTAAGGCTTTGATTGCTTATCGTTAGCGTCTTTATCCGTTTCATTATTAACGGTTTCGCCTTCAATGGTTGAGCCTTTGACTTGATGACTCTCAGGACGTTTGTCACTCGGATCATCTCTACGTTCAAAGTCACCATCAAAAGTATTGCCGTCATCAAATGGTGAGTTACCGCCTTGCCCAAATGGATTTTGCCCCTGTGGTCCCATTCCCGGACCAAAACCGCCGCCAAAACCAGATTGAAAACCACCATTAGTCTGCACTTTTAACTGCATGCGTTTATAGAAAAATTTTGCCACTGGAATACGTGTAAACGGCGTTAATAATACTAGGCCGATAAAGTCAGTAACAAAGCCTGGGATTAACAATAGTAAGCCAGCAAGCGCTAACATCATGCCCTCAACAATCTCTTGTCCTGGGGCTTCACCACGAGCCATTTTTTGCTGCACCTGCATTAAGGTGCTAATGCCTTGGCTTCGCACTAATGATACGCCCACTACCGCGGTAAAAATCACCAATGCGACAGTCGTCCAACTGCCTAACACTTCGCCCACGCGGATCAGTACTGATAGCTCCATAACCGGAACCACAACAAAGATTAATAACAAAATAAAAAACACACTGACCTCACATTTCTTGCTGCTGATGAAAACTAAATTGGGGTAACTCGGTCTATTTTCAAGCCATAGCTATAACCGCACTGACAAGTAACAGTATAAATGCTAACTAAGACTGTATTTATGTCCGTAATTGTAAGCAAAAACTACTGGCATCACTATTTTAGCCATAGCTTAATGCAAGGCTAAGTTAAAACACGTAAAGTAATAATTAGCTTTATTATCCGCCATTGTAACTTATTTGGCTTAATACAATTTTAATCTGTTGGACAATAGAAATAGTTTACATGCAAACCGAATTCTTACTCGTTATCACAACTTGCCCCAGTGCCGAGCATGCTAAAAGCCTTGCCCGTGAATTGGTCAAAAGTAAACTTGCCGCCTGCGTACAGATCTCGCAAGCAATTACATCCGTATACCAGTGGCAAGGAGAGTTGTGCGAAGAACAAGAGTTTAGCTTGCAAATAAAATGCTTAGCGCAGCATTACAATGCCATAGAGCACACTCTCTCAAAACTGCATCCTTATGATGTACCCGAGCTAATTGCAGTCCCAATTACCCAGGGACTGCCAGCCTATTTTGATTGGATAAAAGAAACTACACAGCCATGAAAAGAATCATTAACCTGTTTTTAGCCTCGTTATTGCTACTAACCCCCTTAGCCCATGCTGAGGGGATTTTCAGCAGTAACAAGTTTGACTTTTTAAAGGGTGAGCCTGAGCTCATGCCGGTTGATCAAGCCTTTGTTTTTGATTTTAAACAGCAAGGTGAGCAAGTCAAAATTAGCTGGGTCATTGCCGACGGTTACTACATGTACCGCGACAAACTCAAGTTTGAAACCAGCGACGGCGCTGTACTTGGTGAAATCGCCTTACCTAAAGGCAAAATGCACAACGATGAGTATTTTGGCGAACAGCAAGTTTACTACTCGTTTGTAGAAATCCCCGTTGCCATTAAACAAGCGGCAACCGGTGAAAGCTTAAACGTGACTTTTATGGGCTGTGCTGAAGGAAAACTGTGTTTCCCACCAACCAAGCGCACCGCAGAATTAACTGAAGTTGCAGCCAATGACGGTACGCTTACGCAAACTGATGCCACGATTGCCGTTGACGATACTGCAGCCGCTGCCAATGAAAACAGCGCCCCCATTACCCAACAAGACAGCTTAAGCGCCATGCTATCGGGCGATAGCTTAATTTGGACCTTAGTTATCTTTTTCGGTCTAGGTATCGGTCTGGCATTAACACCTTGCGTGTTCCCTATGTACCCTATTTTGTCAGGCATTATTGTCGGTCAAGGGGAAAAGCTATCTACCGCTAAAGCGTTTACACTTTCAATGGTGTACGTGCAAGGCATGGCGATTACCTATTCTCTTGTTGGGCTTGTCGTTGCCTCTGCAGGGATGAAGTATCAAGCATGGTTGCAACACCCTGCAGTACTTATCGGCCTTGCGATACTGTTCTTTGTGCTCAGCTTATCTATGTTTGGCCTGTACGACCTTAAACTGCCATCTAAGTGGCAAGAGAAGATGAATGCATTCTCGAATAACCAAAAAGGCGGCAACGTTATTGGTGTATTCATAATGGGGGTTATCTCTGGTTTAGTTGCCTCACCATGCACTACAGCACCGCTGTCGGGCGCACTGATTTATGTGGCGCAAACAGGCGACCTAATGCAAGGTTTCTTAGCCCTGTATGTATTAAGTATGGGTATGGGTCTACCACTACTGATTATTGGTACCTCTGGCGGTAAGCTATTACCAAGAGCTGGCAGCTGGATGGATATCATCAAGACGATTTTCGGCTTCCTACTGATTGCGGTATCAATTGTAATGATTGGCCGTATTTGGCCAGACTTTATCTCAGATCTGTTATGGTCAATTTGGGCTATTACTTTAGTCGGTTACTTGATGCACCAAAACAAACTTAGCGAGTTTAGCTGGAAGCAAACTGTGCGTTCTGTACTACTCATGCTAGCGTTACTCGCAAGTTTCTCTTACGGCATGCAAGCGGTAATGACCAAACTTGGTTTTAATAATCACGCCAATATCGCCACTAACAGCACAGCTGAAAATCACGGCTTCACACGCATTAAATCATTGGATGATTTAAATACTGAGCTTGCCGCAGCTACCGCAGAAGGCAAGACGGTAATGCTCGACTTCTATGCTGATTGGTGCGTGGCCTGTAAAGAGTTTGAAGCGATCACGTTTAAAGATGCACAAGTGCTAGAGCGCATGGATAAAATGGTATTGCTACAAGCGGATGTGACTAAGAATGATGCCATAGATATTGAACTGCTTGAGCATTACGACATTCTCGGGTTACCGACTTTACTGATGTTTGACGAAAACGGCGTAATTCGTGATGACCTGCGAGTCACAGGTTTTATGCGACCCAAAGCGTTTGCAGAACATTTAGATCATTTAGTTAAGTAACACTTTATCGCCTGAATTAACGCTTCAAGTTAACGCGATAAAACTGATATCTGCCCCGTTTCACATTTTGAAACGGGGCTTTTTATTGCCCTAGCTTAAACATAAACAAAAAGCGTTAACCCACATCAAATTTGTTCACATTTTTCAGCTCAACTTCATAAATTTCTTATACAATGGTGCATCATTCCATATTTAAAAAGGAGCACTATGGAACCCGCCATACTCATTATCACCTTAGCCTGCGGCATGCTAGTTAGCCGAGTGGGACTGCCCCCATTAATAGGCTATCTTGTTGCGGGCTTTATGCTGTTTCTATTTGGAATTGAAGAGTCCAGTTTGCCGATGCTGGAACAACTTGCCAACTTAGGTGTAACCCTGTTGTTATTTGCTATCGGACTTAAACTCGACCTAAGAAGCTTATTTAAAGCCGAGGTGTGGGCAGGCTCAAGCTTGCATTTACTCGGTTCAATGCTGTTTTTTATTCCGCTGTTAAAGCTACTAGGACTGTTAGGGCTTGAGCAGTTAACCGGATTAGATATAAACCAATTAGCATTACTCGCATTTGCGTTAAGTTTTTCAAGTACCATTTTTGCGGTAAAAATACTGGAAGACAAAGGTGACATGCAGTCACTATATGGCCGAGTCGCTATTGGTATCTTGATTATGCAAGATATCTTTGCCGTGGCTTTTTTAACAATTTCAAAAGGTGACATCCCGTCCTATTGGGCATTGGGCTTACTACTACTTCCGCTAGCCAAGCCGCTTATTTACAAAGCATTTGATCGCGTAGGCCACGGAGAGTTATTAGTACTATTTGGCTTAGTGATGGCGCTTGTTATGGGTGCGGGGCTATTTGAGCTAGTTGGCTTAAAACCTGATCTTGGGGCATTGATTATTGGTATCTTACTCGCAGGTCACCCAAAATCCTCTGAGTTGGCAAAATCACTGTTCTACTTTAAAGAGCTATTCTTAGTCGCTTTCTTCTTAACGGTTGGTCTCAACGGTTTACCAAGCTTCTCAGATATTGGCCTTGCCGCCATATTAGTACTCGTAGTACCAATTAAAGTTATCCTATTTTTATACTTACTCACTCACTTTAAGCTACGTTCACGTACCGCATTAATGAGCTCTTTTAGTTTAGGTAACTACAGTGAGTTTGGATTAATTGTTGCTGCAGTGGCTACCTCAAAAGGCTGGTTACCACCACAATGGATGGTGATCCTCGCCGTAGCGCTAAGCTTTAGCTTTTTGTTTGCTGCACCACTCAATACCGCCTCCGGTCGGCTTTATCAAAAATATCAAAGTCGACTTAAGCGCCTAGAGAAACATCCGTTGCACCCTGAAGACCGTCCTATTCCAGTCGGCAATCCTCGCTTTCTTATTTTAGGCATGGGTCGTATTGGTTCGGGGGCTTATGATGAGCTAAGAGCCCGTTACGATGGTGAAATCTTAGGGGTTGAACATAAGCAAGACTTAGCGGATTTTCATATCAGCCAAGGCCGTAATGTTGTACAGGGTGATGCTTCAGATACTGACTTTTGGGAAAAACTTGATAGAGCGCCAAATCTTGAGCTAGTGCTACTTGCCATGCCTCATCACGTCGGTAATCAGTTTGCCGTAGAGCAACTAAAACAGCTGGATTACCGCGGAAAACTCAGTGCGATAGTCAAATATAAAGAAGATGCAGAGTCTTTAAGCGAATCAGGTGTCGATAGCGTCTACAATCTTTATGAAGCTGCAGGTGCCGGTTTTGTCGAGCATCTAGTAAAAGAGCTGCTGACCCCAAGTGGCAAAGCGCCAGATAACCCGGATGCTGTAAACCACAAAAATGAAGCCGAAAACGCATTAATCAAACGAAACTAAACTGCAATACTAACCCCTTATCGCCACGGTACAATAAACAGTGCAATAAGGGGTTAATCTAAAGCCCGACCTAAATAATCAACAAGCCAACTTCGCCTCAACAGCAAAGCAATACTGCATAGTCAGTAATCCTATTGCTGGGCAGAGGTGAACATATTCATGCTCTCGCCTAACGATATACCTGCTAGCTATCAGCTACTTTAAATACTGACTTTCCCGCTTTGCAAAAACTAGCTTGAAGCCCTCACGGTGCAAGGAATAAATCCCACCGCCACTCATTCAGGCTCACTGTGGTCGCGGTTTAATTGAGCACGACCAAATAAAAAACTCAGTTACACAAGTCGCAAAGACATGATATAAAACAATAGATGGATATTGAGCAAATAAACACATTTTACAAAAAAGCAGTATTTAGTCTAAATGGCTATGGCCTCACTGCCGCTCAATCGCTTGTTTGAAACCAAGCTAATTTTTAGGTAACTCGCTGTTATTAATTTGGTCGTCAGAATCAAACCGCAGCTAAACCACCCAGTTTACAGCAACGTCTTTGTACTGAACGCAAATATTAATATTCGGAAGTAAAAATTATGTCCAATCCCGCTCAGCGAGCAAACAAATTGTTTGTGCAAACTTTTGGCACCCAAGCAGATAAGCTTTATTGTGCCCCTGGACGCGTTAACCTTATCGGTGAACACACTGATTATAATGATGGTTTTGTTTTACCCGCTGCGATTAATTTCCATACCGCAATTGTAGCCAAACGCCGTGATGATCAAACCTTCCGCGCAGTATCGGATGCATTCCCAGGTGAAATAGAGGAATGGACCTTTGGTGAAGAAGGCACGCCGGTAGCCAGCCATTGGTCAAACTATTTAAAAGGCTTTACCGCCGCGATGGCAACATCAGGTTTGGCTCCTAAAGGGCTCGACTTAGCTGTGGTGAGCAATGTGCCGATGAGCGCTGGTCTCTCATCGTCAGCAGCATTAGAAGTGGCCTTTGGCACAGCAGTAAATGATTGCAGCCAAATTCAGCTATCACCACTTGCAATAGCCCAACTCGCTCAGCGCGGCGAAAATCAATTTGTTGGTCATGCTTGTGGCATTATGGATCAAATGATCAGTGCCCTAGGCGAGCAAGATCACGCGTTACTTATTGACTGCCTTGACCTTGATAGCGAAGCCATTGGCATTCCAGAAGATTTAAGCCTGATCGTTATCAACTCAAAAATACAGCGCAGTTTTATTGAATCTAAGTATCATTTACGTCGCCAAGAGTGCGAGCAAGCAGCAAGTCATTTCGGTCTTGAATCCTTACGTGACCTAAGCTTAACGACGCTCGAAAGTGCTAAAGATGAATTGAGCTTAGCTTGTTATAAACGCGCTAAACATGTCGTTACCGAAAACAGACGCACCCAAAATGCAGCCTGGGCATTGGAAGCTGGCGATATTGCTAAATTAAGCCAATTAATGGCTGAGTCACATATTTCTATGCGTGATGACTTTGAGATCAGCACCACTGAAATCGACTATCTAGTCGAGATAGTATCAGACGTTGTAGGGAATCGCGGTGGCGTGCGTATGACAGGTGGAGGCATTGGTGGCTGCGTCGTGGCGCTGGTCGAACATGAGCTCACTGACTCCGTCGTCGCGATCATTGAACAGAAGTACACAGAAAAAACTGGGCTAGAAGCCGAAATTTATCTGTGTTCAGCCAGCGATGGTGCCAAGCGCATCGACGACTAATTTAATGTAAACAGGACGGCATAATGGTACGTATTCGGGCGCTAGAACCTTGGACAGATCCACGTGGTGGACAGATTGAACGAGTCCTGATGGATAATGGTACTATCGCCGTTGAGGTGATTAGTCTTGGCGGGATAATTCGCTCGCTATGGGTGCCCGATCGAGATGGCGAACGTGCCAATATCGTACTGGGTTGTGACAGCGCAGAAGACTACCTAAACCAAGAGGCACACTTAGGTGCCATTGCCGGACGATTCGTTAACCGAATAGCAAAGGGTCAGTTTTCTGTTGGAGAGCAACACTATCAATTGGATGTCAATCAAGCTGGTAACTGTTTACATGGCGGCAATGAAGGCTTTAATAGAAAGAATTGGCAACTCGGCACCTTACCCGATGGCGTGCGCCTGAGCTTAAGAAGTCCTGACGGGGATATGGGCTTTCCTGGTAATTGTAATATTCAGTTAGATTATCGCCTCGTAGGTAACAATCTATATGTAGAGATTTTAGCAAGCTCAGACAAAACCAGCCCGATTAGCCTGTCCCAACACAGCTATTTTAATTTAGACGCCAGCGATACCAGCCTCAATCACCAACTGCAAACGGATGCCAAGCAGTATCTCGCAATGGATAACACCGGTATACCAACGGCCATTTGCGATACTGAAGGTAGTAGCTTAGCTATGCCACTGCCAACTAGCTTTCAGTCGTTAATAGGCAAAGAAGAGTTTTGTGCAACCTCAGGAATTGATCACTGCTACTTGTTACCCAAGATTGATTCACAGCTGCAAAAGTTTGGTACATTAAGCTCACCACTCAGTGGGCGCAGCTTAACCTTGTATACCAACCAACCCGGCGTGCAAGTTTATGGTGCCAATCACTTACAAGGCACAATAGGCAAAAACCAGCAGCCACTTAAGCAATATCAAGCGGTATGCTTAGAGCCACAACAAATACCTGATGCACCAAACCAGCCGAATATAGCAGGCAGCGCCTTAATTGCCCCAGGTGAAATCTATTACCATATTAGCCGCTATCAATTTGAAAGTAATTAATAGCGTTAATAGATAAAAAAAACAGCGCCTTATTAGGCGCTGTTTTTTATTTATTAATCGTCGTAATCATCCGACCAATCATCATCGTAGTCATCGCCATCGGCTGACTCTAATTCTGGCTCATCGTCATCTTCTGCTGGTGCAGCTTTAGCTTTCTTAGGTGCTGGTGCACTTTTAGGATTATTCGCCTCAACCCAGCCTTGATGCTTAGCCATAAACTCTTCACGTGCTGCAAACCATGCCGCACCAAAGTTTTTCTCTACTTCCGCTATCGCCTGATCATCAAGCTCATGCAGATTAGGCTTAACGATATCCTCTGCATACTCAACAATTGACTCTCGAGTCGCGTTATAGAAGTAAACACGTCCCGCAGATGCATCTGGAAACTGCTTATCATGAATTAGAATGGTATTGCCTCGAGCCGTTCTTAGCTCGCCGTACCAAACTGGTTTTTTTGAAGTCTTATACATATATGTTAATGCCCTTAAATCAACACATACAAAAATAAATAAGAGATAAATTGCGCTAACATTTACCTCCGTTTTCCCTATATTTTTTCATCAGGGACAGAAGCGGTATTTTTACAGATTTTTGCCGAATATCAATAGTTGAAACAGCGAAATATCACTCTCAAAGATGAAATAAATCACATAAATTATTCAGCTCTTATCGAATTTAGTTCAAAGCAGCGGTTATTCAAGTTTTTCGTTATCAATAAATGCAAAAAAACATTGCAACGGTTAACAAACCTCACTAACTCAACCACTTAGGCAACAAACCGTCAAGGAAACACAACAAGCAACTTTTCCATTGCTTATGTGCTATCCCTATAGTGTTAGTAGAATATGACAAGAAGATGTCAGCGATATAGAGTCCACTTGATTCCTCCGTAAACCAGCCTCGCGAGTCGGCATTTAATTAACCCTATTAAGTGTCTATGTTAAGCGACTAATCACACAATTACGGAGCAACAATATCGATTTTATAGCGCTGTTAGTTAACCAAAAAAAACGAGCCTTGCGGCTCGTTAAAGTCATAGCTAAACAATGCTAACGGGCTTTCTCAACCATCCTTTGAATCACTTTATTATGAGTAACATCATCAGGAGCATTGCCCTCAGCGCCTAATTCATCGCTACCATGACAAGCTAAACAGGCGCCTACTCGACTTATCCTATCCATCTCCTGCTTATTAAATGGGCGTGCTCCTTCATGAGACGTTGATTGCAGTTGGTTGCCCTGCTCATCCACAAAGCGCTCTAACTCGAAATCAACAGGGGCCTCACCATCAGGGAAGTTACGCTTGATATCATATTGACCACTGCCAAGCCCTAAAACTTTAGGGTTGGTATGGCACTCTTCGCAGGTACGCGACTTTTTACTCATGGTATGCGGCTGAATCGGATTATGGGACAAACCACTAGTGCCATCTTTAGTCACATAGGTTTTATTAGTCACAATCGCTTTCTCGCCGTCTACTTGAGTTAAGAACACCTGACAGCCCGGTACAAACGTTGATACCTTACCGCGGTGGTTAATCCCGAGAGCGGGATTCTCCCAGCGCACATATGAGCGAGACTCGCTCCAGCTAAAGGCTTGCTTGTTAAGGTTAGACTTTTTACCTAGTTGTGAAATATCGCTATGTTCGCCATCCAACCAATCGCCATTAGGCTTACTGACGTCTTGTTTAGCATGACAGCCGTAGCACTGAGGCGCCCACGCTGCATGGCAAGTCGAACATTCCATTTTCTCCATGTGGCTAGCAATCTTGACCATTGCCACCTGGCCTTCTTCCGATAACTCTGCGCCATTAAGCTGTGGCACATTAAGCTCTTTTGCATCAATTTTTGTCGTTAAGGTCACTTTATTACCGTCACGCTTAAGATTGGTCATCTTATTGCCGCGTGCAGTTGCTAACGTCGCGTCAGCTGATGTGGTGCCATGGCAAGTCTCGCAGCGCACTTCAAGTGCATATTGCTTTTTGGTATACAGGTAACCATCACCATGCATTTCATCTTTTGTATGGCAATCAATACAACTCATGCCTGCGTCATAGTGCAGATCTGCCTGCAAGAAGTTGTAATGCTTACCATGCAACTTACCTTGCTTACTGCCGTCTGCTTTATATGGCGTGCCATACCAGTCGGATTCCATCATCCCCATATAACTCACACCAGTACGACCACCGCGGTTGTGGCAGTGCTGACATTGTTCAACAGATGGCGCTCTGGTCATTTTGTGTTTACGCGGTC
Organism: Shewanella sairae; assembly: GCF_023283535.1. Classification (GTDB taxonomy): domain Bacteria; phylum Pseudomonadota; class Gammaproteobacteria; order Enterobacterales; family Shewanellaceae; genus Shewanella; species Shewanella sairae. The sequence continues at coordinate 12,133 of NZ_JAKILT010000032.1, forward strand.
GATCCTTCTGTGTCTTATCAATCGCTTTGTCGCCACCTTCATAAGTTGCAGCGTTACTATATTCTACGTGACATGCGGCACACCCTGATGCTCGATAGTCACCATCCCTTTGGTGTCCGTCACTCCAAATATGGCAACGTAAGCATTGGTTACGTAAATAGTCATCACCCGGGGAATTACTGTCAGATTCAGCTTTTGTGGGGTCGTAACTCGGTAGTTGAGTTAACGCGTCTACCGTCCCCTCCCTTCCCGTTTTCAGTGCTTTTACATCGTAGGTAGCATGAATAGCGTCTCGAGTTTGACTACCAAAATTATAACGGGTACCCGAAATCATCCCCGCCATAGTTGCATGTAGAGAAGTTTTAGCATTATCGACTTCATCGCTATGGCAACTGCCACAGGTTTGCTCAACCACTCGCAGATCTGTCGGGTTTGCCCACATATTTTTATGTGCACTTTCTAGGGAAGTGGCATCACCATTACCGTTATGGCAGTCAACACAAGTTAAATCTGCCATGCCATCTATATCAGAAAACTGTTCAATACCTTCATGGCAACTTAAGCAGCCTTTATTTTCATCCCATTGAGCAAGCGCATTAGACATCCCTATGCCAAGAATCATCGGTATAGCAATGAGAAAGGATATTTTTTTCATTATCTTCATCTCCAGTAAACTGCAACTCATATAACCTTATAATTATTGTGCCTTTATATTTTGCTCAGTTAACAGTAACAATGTAAGCAAATAGTTAAACGATTGTGAGCGCGATCGTGTTTTTTTTGAGTGGATTGGGTTACAGGTAGAGTTTTGAAGAAATAATTGAAATAGATGAAATTTTTTAGCCCTAGTCCAATTAGAGCGAATACCTTTAACTACCTAAGACAGATAAAGTTCACACTCCATCTAAATAGTGGCAACAACTTAATTTAGAATAGCTAATTTAGACAAAAAACTTTAAAATATAATGACTTGAAAGCATATTGCTTAACAAGATAAGATGCGCGACTTTATTTACATAACACAGCTAACATAATGAATAGTAAAACGATTATAGCGGTATTAGTCGGCCTAATATCTTCATCTCAAGCAGCTTCAGCCAGCTCAATAGAAGGGCTTGTTTTTGCAGATGCTAATTTTAAAAAGTGCGTAGAGGTACATCGCGTCACAGATCCAAGCCAAACTAAAAAGTTAAACTGCCGTCACTTGCCCATGGAAAGTGTCAGCGATTTAAAATTCTTTCCAGCACTAGAAACTGTTAGCTTGGCAGGCCCACTGATAAGTACGATTGATTTAAGTCATAATCCTAAACTAAAGGATCTTTCAATTAGTTCTCGCCAACTAAGCGCAATCGATTTAAGCCATACACCTCAACTAGAGGCTTTAAGTCTAGACGCTAAGTTAATTAGCCAAATTGATCTTAGCCACAACCCTAAATTGAAAGAATTAGCAGTCATGTCTGCAAAATTGGCTGAGATTGATTTAAGTCACACGCCAAAGTTAGAAGAGTTAAACGTATCATTTAACCAGTTAAACTCGCTGGATCTTAGCCATACTCCTTTATTGACCGATCTTGCCATTGTGGGTAATCAGCTGACAGAACTAGACGTTAGCCATGTACCGGCGTTACGTTACTTTTCTGCTAAAGAAAACCAATTCACATCAATGGATTTCAGCAGCAACAAAGCGCTAGTGCAAATTGATTTAGGTTCAAATCAACTCAATGAGCTTAAGCTACCTGTTAATAATCAAATCTCAAGTTTAGGGCTTATGTTTAATCAGCTTACAGTTCTAGACGTCAGTCATAGCCCTAAGTTAAGTACCCTATACATCACTGATAATAAAATCAGCAAACTGGATGTTAGTCAAAATCCTAAGCTGCGTAAGCTATGGGCAACGGGTAACCCTATCGCTGCAGTTGATATTAGCCACAATGAAAAGCTAAGTGACTATGAGTTTGAAGACTCAACAAAAGTTAGCGAATAGGCGCTAAGAAAACCAATAAAAAAGCCGCTAATGCGGCTTTTTTATTATTTATCCAGTTCAACTTTAAAACGGGATATCGTCATCCCAACCATCATCCAAATCTGGAGTGAAGTTCTGCTGTGGCTGCGGAGCTGGGCGCTGTTGTGGCGCTTGCTGTGGAGTAGGTGCAGCTTGTGGCTTAGGCGCATAACCACCTTGTTGAGGTGCTTGCTGCTGTTGCTGTGGTTGCTGCTGTTGGTAACCACTTTGCTGAGCTGGAGCTTGTGGCTTCGGCTGGTAGCTGTTTTGCTGTTGAGGCTGCTGTTGCTGTGAACCGTAGCCACCACCTTGTTGCTGTTGCTGCTGACCACCATAGTTCTGGTTGCCACCTTGCGACGGAGCACCGGCATTTTGGTTACGGCTACCTAGCATCTGCATGCTACCGCTTTGATCGACAACCACTTCAGTGCTGTAACGATCTTGACCGCTTTGGTCTTTCCACTTACGAGTCTGTAGCTTGCCTTCAAGATAAACTTGAGAGCCTTTACGTAAATACTCACCAGTGATTTCAGCTAGTTTGCCGAACATCACAACACGGTGCCATTCAGTACGCTCTTGCTGTTGACCTTGTTGGTCTTTCCAAGACTCACTTGTCGCCACGGTAATGTTGGCTACGGCATTGCCATTTGGCATGTAACGTACTTCAGGATCTTGTCCTAAATTACCGACCAAAATTACTTTATTGACACCACGACTAGCCATTGAAATCTCCTGGAACGTATATTAAATTTTACCTAATCGACAGAGCGTAACACAGCTCTGGCTTCTCTCAAATCGAAATGGTCATCTACTTTTAAATAAGCCACTTTCTCTTCAAGTACCACTATCGCTTCTGACACACCTGCTAATGCCGATAACTCAGTCGCCATGGTCACTGCACTCTGTTTATCAGTTACGTTAGCCTCTAATGTATAACTCTTCAGCAGCACTGGATTTTTCATACCGAAGGTCAGTAAAAACCATATGCACATTAAGCCTAATGCCACCGCAAATACACCCGACGCGCCCACCAGTTGATAGGCGCCACCGCCTAATAAACCACCGCAAAACGCACCTAAAAATTGACTAGTCGAATAAACGCCCATTGCAGAGCCTTTATCACCCACAGGGCAAAACTTAGCAATCAAGCTCGGTAATGACGCTTCAAGATAATTAAAGCCGGTAAAGAACAGCACCACTGCAATACTGAGCATGACTAAGTTGTCAGCAAATATCGCCATTGTTCCAAGGGCTGCCATCATAATCAGCAGCGCAACTTGGAACATGCCTTTAGTATTATTGCGCTTAACTCCAATAATAATCAGCGGCACCATTAAAAAGAACGCCCCCATAAAGGCAGGGAAATACAGCATCCAATGCGCTTCTTTAGCAAGGCCTGCATCGACTAAATCCAGTGGCAAGGCAACGAACACTGCGGTCAAGACTAAGTGCAGGATAAAAATACCCGCATCGAGTCTAAATAACTGCGGGTCCATTAACATGCGCTTGAGCTTTTCAGGCGCGGCGACCGTGTCACCTTTTGGCGCTTGTGAAATAGGGTTGGGTACCAGCAGCTGTACAATCAACATGCCCAGCAAAGCAAGGCCAGCGGTCATAAAGAACAAACCTGATAAACCAAGGTGCTGCGCCACAATAGGGCCGACTAGTAAGGAGAGTGCAAACGAGAATCCGATACACATACCGATAATCGCCATCACTTTGGTGCGTTGTTCATCGCGGGTTAAGTCTGCAGCAAGTGCTAATACGGCAGCGGCAATCGCGCCCATACCTTGCAAGGCTCGCCCGGCAACGACGCCATAAATAGTTTCAGCATTAGCAGCCACTAAGCTACCTAACGCAAAGATTAATAATCCGGCTAATATGATCGGCTTACGGCCAAATTTGTCAGATAAAATCCCCATTGGGATTTGCAGAACCGCTTGCGTTAAACCATACGCGCCAATCGCAATCCCCACCCATAAAGGTGAGAACCCTTCGAGATGTTGCCCGTAAAGCGCAAACACAGGCATGATCATAAACAAGCCCATCATGCGTAAGCCAAATACACTGGCTAAAGAAAATGCGACTTTTTTCTCAGTCTTGGAAAGTCCTTGGTTGGCCATGCCCCCGCCCTGATCTGTCAACCTTAAATAGGTCGCGGAGTTTATCACGAAGTTTTTCATAGCCCAAAAGTAAAAACTGAAGATGTATACTTGAACCATGTTTTAAGTGATTGGTTCTCAAAGCCCCGATATCAAGGGGATTACCACCGTTAGCGTGGCAAAATCTTAGTTCTCTCCTACAATTGTTAGCCAGTCTTGGCTATTTACATAGCCAAATTTGTGAGATACTTAACCACTTTTTTCGGCTTTGAGATCTGAACGCTAGATGGAAAATATTGAAGTACGTGGAGCTCGTACCCACAATCTTAAAAACATCAACCTGACTATTCCTCGCGACAAACTAATTGTTATTACAGGACTATCGGGGTCAGGCAAATCTTCTCTTGCTTTTGACACCTTGTATGCAGAAGGCCAACGACGCTATGTCGAGTCTTTGTCGGCTTACGCACGTCAATTCTTGAGTTTGATGGAAAAGCCAGATGTTGATCATATTGAAGGCTTAAGCCCAGCAATTTCTATCGAGCAAAAATCAACGTCTCATAACCCGCGTTCAACCGTGGGAACCATTACCGAAATTTACGATTATTTACGCCTACTATTTGCCCGTGTAGGTGAACCACGCTGTCCAACCCACGGTAAACCGCTTGCTGCGCAAACCGTCAGTCAGATGGTCGACAAGGTGCTTGAGCTACCTGAAGACAGCCGTCAAATGCTACTCGCGCCAGTGATTAACAATCGTAAAGGCGAGCACGTTAAGCTACTTGAAAGCTTATCGGCACAAGGTTATATCCGCGCCCGTATCGACGGGGAAGTTTGCGACTTAACCGATCCGCCAGAGCTAGACCTTCACGTAAAACATACCATTGAAGTGGTAGTTGACCGCTTTAAAGTGCGTGGTGATATTAAGCAACGTTTAGCCGAATCATTCGAGACAGCACTCGAGCTTTCTGGCGGTATCGCCAAAATTGCCAGCATGGATCCGGTTGAAGGTAAGGCAAAAGCTGAAGAGCAGGTGTTTTCAGCTAACTTCGCTTGCCCCATTTGTGGTTATTCAATGGCAGAGCTTGAGCCACGTATTTTCTCATTTAACAATCCGGCTGGTGCGTGCCAAACCTGTGATGGCTTAGGTGTACAGCAATTCTTTGACCCAGAGCGCGTGATTACTAATACTGAGCTTTCGTTAGCCGGTGGCGCAATTCGCGGCTGGGATAGACGTAATTTCTATTACTTCCAAATGCTCACCTCGCTTGCTGACCACTACAAGTTTGATATTGAAAAACCATTTGAGCAGCTAAGCGATGAAGTACGTAAAATTGTACTTTATGGCTCAGGCAAACAAAGCATCGCATTCAAGTACATTAACGACCGCGGCGATGTCGTTGTGAGAAATCACCCATTCGAGGGTATTTTAAACAACATGGACCGCCGTTATCGCGAAACCGAATCCAATGCTGTGCGTGATGAACTCACCAAGTTCATTAATACTCAGTCTTGCCAAAGCTGTGGTGGTTCACGCCTGCGCGAAGAAGCCCGCAACGTATTTATTGAAGAACTTAACCTGCCAGTTCTAACTCAGTGGTCTATTGGCGAAGCCATGGATTACTTTGAGCAACTGGAACTGACCGGACAACGTGCCCAGATAGCCGATAAGATTTTAAAAGAAGTGCGCGACCGCTTAGGCTTCCTAGTGAACGTTGGCTTGAACTACTTAAGTCTTTCACGCTCAGCCGATACGCTATCGGGTGGTGAAGCCCAGCGTATTCGTCTTGCCAGCCAAATTGGTGCCGGCCTTGTAGGCGTAATGTACGTGTTAGACGAACCATCAATTGGCCTACATCAACGTGATAACGAGCGCTTATTGCAAACCCTTATTCATCTGCGCGATCTCGGTAACACTGTGATTGTGGTTGAACACGATGAAGATGCGATTCGTATGGCTGATCACGTAATTGATATCGGACCAGGTGCAGGTGTCCACGGTGGGCAGGTGATTGGTGAAGGTACACTGCAAGACTTACTGAACTGCAAAGAATCCATCACAGGTCAGTACCTGTCTGGTGAAAAGCAAATTCACATTAAAACAGAACGCACTGAGTATGACCCAACTAAGCTTATCGAGCTATTTGGCGCATCGGGTAACAATCTGCAAGATGTAGATCTACAAATTCCTGTGGGCTTATTTACCTGTATCACAGGTGTTTCTGGCTCAGGTAAGTCAACACTGATTAACGATACTTTCTATAAGATTGCTCATATGCAACTTAACGGCGCGACCGTTGATGAGCCTGCACCTTATAAGAAAGTGGTTGGTATGGATCACTGCGATAAAGTAGTCGATATCGACCAGAGCCCAATTGGTCGTACACCACGTTCAAATCCGGCAACTTACACTGGTATTTTCACGCCAATCCGTGAGCTATTTGCTGCAACTCAAGAGTCTCGTACTCGCGGTTATCAGCCAGGTCGTTTCTCGTTTAACGTCAAAGGCGGTCGCTGTGAGGCTTGTCAAGGCGATGGTTTAATCAAGGTAGAAATGCACTTCTTACCGGATGTGTATGTGCCATGTGATAGTTGCAAAGGCCAGCGTTATAACCGTGAAACCTTAGATGTACGCTTTAAAGGTAAGAATATTCACGAAGTGCTGCAGATGACCGTTGAAGAAGCGCGTCCGTTCTTTGAAGCGATTCCTGCGGTGGCCCGTAAGCTGCAAACCCTAATGGATGTAGGTTTGTCTTATATTCGTCTAGGTCAAAGTGCAACTACCTTATCAGGCGGTGAAGCGCAGCGGGTTAAGCTAGCGAAAGAGCTGTCTAAGCGTGATACCGGTAAAACATTGTACATTCTTGATGAGCCAACAACCGGCCTGCACTTTGCAGATATTCAACTATTGCTAGATGTATTGCATCGTCTTAAGTCTCACGGCAACACTATCGTGGTGATTGAGCATAACCTTGATGTGATTAAAACGGCTGATTGGATTATCGATCTTGGTCCAGAAGGTGGATCTGGTGGCGGCACAATTTTGGTTGCAGGCACGCCAGAAGAGGTTGCAGAGCATACTGAGTCGCATACAGCACGTTTCTTAAAGCCTCTTTTAGGTCAGTAATCGAGTTTAAATAGCAAAAATGCATTTTGGTAATATCTTATTGAGCTTAGGCCTAGTGTTTACACTTGGCCTTTTAGCCACTGCCGTTATTGATCCGCTTATTGGTAATTGCAGCGTTCATAGCGCTAGAGTCATTAGCAGCGATAAAGAATCCAGCACGATTGCACTGCCGAACGGTACAGTTTCTAGTGTGGCTGTTGGCAACCTAAAAGAGCAGTCGTTAATTCAAGTTGGTGCCAAGCGACGCTTGTTCTCGCGGGTAAAGGTGTACAAAGTTAAAGCCGTTGACCTACCGCAGGCTCACAAAAACGTTATGCAATTCAGTAAAATATAAGTTCACCTATTTGGGTCACATTAAGCCGATAACTTGCTAACCTTACTGTTAGTAAGTTATCAAAAAGGCGAATTTGGATGTTGCGTTTACTGGGCTTAATTATATGTATATGCATTAGCGGCTGCGCTTCAAGCCCTAGCTGCAATAAAGCGCCACAGCTCAGTTGGGCCAACACTTCTACTATTACATCAGATATCAAGACCCTCACGAGTGGTGAAATGGCCGGCCGTAAAACCGGTTCCCAAGGCGCAGCACTCGCCCGAAGCTTTCTACAACAACGCTTTAAACAGATCGGCCTGCAGCCATGGCAAGGTCAGTATCAACATGCTTTCACTTATCACAGTTCGTTTAGCAACAAAGTCGGCATCAATATCATCGGTGTAGTACCTGCAACTACTCATAGCGATAACTGGCGTATGGTAATTGCCCATTACGACCATTTAGGTGGCAATAGTAAACGTTATTATCCCGGAGCGGACGATAATGCATCTGGTATAGCGGGCTTGCTTCAGCTAGCTGAACACGCAATAAAGCAAACAAATGACGTTAACCTCCTTTTTGTCGCAACTGACGCCGAAGAGCCCGGATTATACGGCGCTTACGCGTTGACCGAACAACTCGCTTTAGCTGTCACAACACCACAAATCCAGCAAATACAACTCGCGATAAACCTGGATATGATCGGCAGACCAAACCGCACTAAAGCAATTTATATAGAAGGCCTTAGAAAGTTTTCGTCTGCAAAAGTCATCCGCAATACCCTCACACAAGATAATCAGTTATGTGTGCGAACTCAGCAACCAAAAAGTTTTGATGGCTCCGTGATTGCCATTGATTACCTAAGAGCCTCTGACCATTACCCATTGCACAAAGTTGGCATACCTTGGCTCTATTTTGGTGTGCCGACACACAGGGATTACCATCAAACAACAGATACTCTGGATAAGCTAAACATTAACTTTATTGCAGCAGTAAGCGAATCCGCGTACCAATTGCTAAAAATAGACACTTTATCGCTACAAAATTCCCATTAACGTGAACAAAGACTGACTTTTCATTCTTCGTAAACCACTATTTGGCGCACTATTTGCTTTGAAATTGGAGAAAAACTCAAGATTAATTGGTATTACCAATTGGGTGCTGCTATACTAGTCGGCTTACTGATACGTTTTCGGTGCGGGAAGTCGACACGGGGTTGATTTTCTGTCTATTAAACATCGGCACATTCTATGTGCTCTGCTATTCCACAAGGCTACAACCCATGTCATCCAATGAAAAAACTTTCCGCGAACTCGGTCTTGCCGAGCCTTTGTTGCGTGCTCTTGACGAGTTAGGTTACGAAAAACCAACTCCTATTCAGGCAGCAAGTATCGAGCCTTTAATGGCTGGCAAAGATATTTTAGGTCAAGCACAAACTGGTACAGGTAAAACAGGTGCTTTCGCCCTACCTTTACTGAACAGCATTGATCCAAACACTAATGCACCACAAATTCTAGTACTAGCGCCAACACGTGAACTTGCCGTTCAGGTTGCTGAAGCGTTTGGTAGCTATGCTAAATTCATGAAGGGCTTACACGTTCTGCCAATTTACGGCGGACAAAGCATGCACCAGCAATTAAATGCATTGCGTCGTGGCCCTCAAATCATCGTTGGTACGCCAGGCCGTGTTATGGACCATATGCGTCGTGGCACTCTTAAGCTTGATACCCTAAAAGCGATGGTTTTGGACGAAGCTGATGAAATGCTAAAAATGGGCTTCATCGATGATATCGAATGGATCCTAGAGCACACGCCTAAGTCACGCCAATTAGCGCTATTCTCTGCGACTATGCCAGAGCAGATTAAGCGTGTTGCTAACAAATACCTAAATGAGCCTCAGCATGTAAGTATCGCTGCTACTCATACAACGGTTGAAACAATTGAACAGCGTTTCGTTCAAGTATCACAACACAACAAACTAGAAGCACTAGTGCGTGTTCTAGAAGTAGAGAAGACTGAAGGTATCATTATCTTCGTTCGTACTCGTAACAGCTGTGTTGAGCTAGCTGAAAAGTTAGAAGCTCGTGGCTATGCGTCTTCACCACTACACGGTGATATGAACCAGCAAGCTCGTGAGCGTGCAGTTGACCAACTTAAGCGTGGCCAACTAGACATCATCATCGCAACTGACGTTGCGGCGCGTGGTCTTGACGTTGAGCGTATCGGACACGTAGTTAACTACGATATCCCATATGACACTGAAGCTTATGTTCACCGTATTGGCCGTACAGGCCGTGCTGGTCGTTCAGGTATGGCGATTCTTTTCGTTACACACCGTGAAATGCGTATGCTACGCACTATCGAACGTGCAACTAAGAGCCGTATCTCTCCAATGGACGTACCAAGCCCAGAGACTGTGACTGAGCGTCGTCTTTCTCGTCTAGGCGAGCAAGTTGCTGAAATCATTTCTCAAGATCTTGAGTTCATGAAGGGCGCAGTTGCAACTCTTTGTCAAGAACTAGAAGTTGATACAGATATGCTTGCTGCTGCACTATTGCACCAAGTACAGAAAGACCGTCCATTGCAGTTACCAGCAATGAACGAACGTCAACGTGATAGCCGTGACGACCGTAACTCTCGTGACCGTAATGATCGCAACGACCGCGGTCCACGTGATCGTAGCGACCGTCCACGTCGTGAGTCTCGTCCAACACCTGCAAACTTAGGTGCAGCTGATTCTCTTAAAGATAATCCAGACGTTAAGATGTGCCGTTACATCATCGATGTAGGTCGTGACAATGGTGTTGGTGTAGGTAACATCGTTGGTGCAGTTGCTAACGAAGCAAACATCGATAGCCGTTACATTGGTCAAATCCAGTTGTTCGACCAAGTAACAGCAATTGACTTGCCTGATGGCATGCCAAAAGAAGTGCTACAGCATCTTAGAAAAGTACGTGTTTGTGGTCGTCCACTAAACATCCGTGAAGCTGCTGGCGAAACTTTTGCTAATACTTCAGGTGGCGACAGCCGTCCACCACGTCGTCCACGTAACGACCGCCGCCCAGCAAGTGGTGAGCGTAGCGACCGTCGTCCTTCTGGTGACAGAAAGCCGCACCGTAAAGGTCCAAAAGACGCTGAATAAGTTTTAGTATTTGGAACATCCTGTTCCAATCACTAGATAAAGAAAAGGAGCCTAATGGCTCCTTTTTTGTTGCCTTTCATTAAGCCATTCACATCACCTGTTACCAGTGACTAAAGCTCGCCTCAACTTAGAGCTCCCCCACTCCTTGGCTTTAATTTTGACAATAGTCCTCCTTGCAATGCTTCTTGTATAAGTCTGCTATAAGCAGCTCGCTATACTGATCCCCCAATACCTAACACCAATAGCATTAAGAGTCTGTTCATTGAGTCTGAATTAAAAGAGCTGAAGGCAGGCAACTTGAAGCCATTCAATCGATAGGCCTCTGTTAACAACAAGCATAAAATAGCCACCTAAAAAGGTGGCTATTTATTTTAAGTTCTAAAGCTGAGGCTGAAATCCTAAGCTGCAGCCTTATTCACTTTCAGTGCCTTGCGTTTTTGCCAGATAGGCGATAACTGCACAACAATCACTGACGCTATAATCAGTACGATGCCGCTAAAGGATAACGGGTCGATAATCGCGCCTTTAATCAGGTCACTCCACCATCCTAAACTGACCACGATTGCCGTTAAGGTAAAACTAATCACTGGCGTTAGCGCCAACATCGCACTTACTTGCCCCGTAGGCCAATACTTCATTGACTGACCAAAGCAGCCATACGCAATCAAGGTATTAATCGCACAAAAGATAGCAATAGCCCACTCATTACTATCCATTGCAGCAAATTGGCTTAAATCACTAAAAGGCGCCATCGCAAAAATGCCAAACAAGTAAATGAACAACAATATGTTATTTGGAGACAATCGCTTAATCATCGACTTTTGAATGAGTGCGTAGCTTGCCCAAGATAAAACCGAGAATTGAACAATCAACACTCCTTTCCATACATCAGAAGGCCCAGCAGAAAAGCCGAGATAAGGATGGAAGAACATCAACATACCTAATGCTAACGTAGCAAAGCAGCTAAGCTGTAATGCATTGAGCTTTTCTTTAAAAAATAACATGCCACCGAAAGCTAAAAAGAACGGCGCGGTTTGGAAGTTTAACTGAGCAGAACCCGGCGCTAAGTACTGTAAAGAATACACAAAAGACACATAGTTAAAAATTAAAAATATCCCCGCTAAGGTCAACTTAATCCAAGACGTTTGATCTAAGTCTTTAAACTGCTTAATACTGCCACTAAGACATTGGATGGCAAAACTCACCACTAACGCGACTAAAAATCGAAACCAAGTCAAAGTTACCGGATCGATAAACATCCCCGATAGTTTAAGTGCGATGGGCAGCAGCCCCCAGAAAAGTACTGCGACTGAAATAAAGATAAATCCGAGTTTGAACTCGGCACGCTGAGTAAGCGTATCCATGATGTGCTCGATACAGATAAAAGAAGATCGGCATAGTGCCTTAAACAGTCAAGCTTGGTCTAGAATTAATCAACTTGCTTATATAAAGCATGCTCTACAGCAAGTTCGGCTTTTATCGAACTTAAACAAGACTCACAAATACACGCTTTACCATCAAGTGCCGCTAACATTTCTTCAGTTAGCACCTTTGTTAGGCCCTCTGTAGTCAAATATGGCTGTTTATTACACCAGCAATCATTAATATTGGCGCCCGATGTAACCGCACAAGCATTTAGCTGTTGGCATAAAGGGCAATTTTCTGTTGGTTGCTTCACTTATTTACTCTCGTTACCCGCTGTAGAATTAGTATCGCTCAAGGAAGTATTAGCGTTATAAGCCTGCGCTCCGCACTCAAGGCTCGCCTATCTGGCTTCAAAACTTTATAAGAATATACCAGCTAGGTTTATTAGTTGCTGCTTTCCTGCGTTCACAATACCTAAAATAGAAAGAAAGTTGAGCCTGCGACTTACCAGCAAAAGACACAAAAAAACCAACAACTCAAAAAGTTGTTGGTTCTATTGCTTAAGGCTAGCTAAGTATTTACTTGCCAGGGCGAACCCCTAATGTGTGGCAAATCGCATAGGTCAGCTCAGCGCGGTTTAGTGTGTAGAAGTGGAAGTCTTTCACGCCTTCACGTGATAGCACTTTAACCATATCAATCGCCACATTCGCGCCAACCATCTGGCGGGTAGTCGGATCATCTTCTAGCCCCTCAAACTGACGGTGTAACCAGCTTGGAATAGACACATTTGTCATCGCGGCAAAGCGTTTAGTTTGATTGAAGTTAGTCACAGGTAGAATGCCCGGCACAATCTCTGCCTCAATACCTGCTGCAGCGCAGCGGTCACGAAAACGTAAGTATGACTCTACATCGAAGAAGAACTGAGTAATGGCGCGGTTGGCACCTGCATCAATTTTCTTCTTTAGGTGAATCAGATCCGCCTGTGCGTTACTCGCATCTGGGTGCACTTCTGGATAAGCCGCAACAGAAATATCAAAATCAGCAACAGAGCGCAGCAAGCTGACAAGATCATTGGCAAAACGCGTAGGTTTCGGGCTACCATCTGGTAAGTCACCACGTAGCGCGACGATATCGCGAATACCGCTGTTCCAGTAATGCTTCGCTAGCTCTTTTAACTCTTCATCACTTGCGTCAACTAACGTCAGGTGGGGTGCAGCCAATAAGTTAGTCTCGTTTTGAATACGCTCAATCACGCTATGAGTTCTATCACGAACCCCAGAGTTGGCACCGTAGGTGACTGAGACAAACTTAGGGTTAAGTGGCTCTAATCGACGAATGGAGTTCCAAAGTAATGTTTCCATCTCTGGAGTTGAAGGCGGGAAAAATTCAAAAGAAACGTTAATATCACCATTTAGCTCAGATAGGCTCTGGTTTAATGACGTAGCATGTTGCGCATGATGAAAACCCATTTCTACTTCCTCAACTTCAGCATTAGATTTTATTTTAATTTAGACGTTTGGACGTCTATATGTCTACATACTAGAGAAACTAAGATTGAAGTCAAGCTTAAAAAGCAGGCAAATGAGTTTTTTTCTTGGAACAATATATAAACGTTATTTAGGATGGGGCTGAGACAACAAAAAAGGACTCAAATGAGTCCTTTTTAATGTTTATTCATTGAAGTACATGAAAATTATTCTTGTAACAGATCACGACAGATATGAGCGAGATCCGACTGTACTGCCGCAGCTGTAACCAGCCTGCCAGCACCAGGTCCCCTGATGATAAGCGGGTTATCTTGATAAAACTCACTGCGGATAACGAATACGTTATCGCCAGGTGTAAGGTTGGCATAAGGATGACTATTATCGACCCATTGAATACCAACTCCAGCTTTTAACTTGCCATCAACCTTGTCTAACGATGCCACATATCTCAGTACCTTATCTTGCTCTGCTGCGGTCATAAACTGTTGCAGCATGTCAGCATCGAGTTCATCTATTCGCGACAGGAACTGCTCAAGTGATAACTCTGCTAAAGCTGTCGGCACTAAAGACTTAAGTTCAATATCTTCAAGCTCAATTTCAAAACCAATTTCACGCGCTAAGATTAGAAGTTTACGCTGCATATCTCGACCCGATAAATCGTCGCGCGGATCAGGCTCTGTGATCCCTAGACCTTTGGCTTCAAGTACTAGCTCTGAGAACGGTTTTTTAGCATCAAAGTTTTCAAACAGCCAGCATAAGGTGCCAGAAAAAATACCGCCAACAGCTTCGATACTGTCGCCGCTGTTATGCAAATCATTCAGCGCATGCTGCACTGGCAAACCTGCGCCACAACTGGCGTTATAGCGCCAGAATAAACGGCGATTATCTAACTGTTGCTTTAACTCTAAATAGAATGGCAGTGGACCAGACCCCGCTAGCTTATTAGCGCTCACCACGTGAATGCCGCGGGCAAAAAATTCTGGGTATTGCAAAGTTAAATCAGCACTGGCACTGATATCGAGTGCAATCACTTCATCGCACTCAAGCTCATGCAAATCGTCAAACAAATGATTGTACTGCCACGGGGTCGCTTGCGCTGCAAATGTTTGCTTCCAGCTATCGAGCTCTATACCGTCATCAGTAATAAGGGCTTTTTTCGAGCTCACTAAACCAACTAGCTCAACACTGGCTTCTAGCTCTTTATTTAATGCCGCTTGCGCGTTAGCAAATAACTCAACCCAAGCCTCACCAATATTCCCCACACCGAGCAATAGCACACCAATACGCTTACGCGGGCCTGCGCAGCGACGATGGACTTTCTGTGTAAGCAAGTTAACTTGGCTTTGCGGCACTAACGTCACTAGGCTCATACCATCGTTAAATAGCGGTCTAGCATTGCGGCTTAGTAAACGTGCAAAACCTCGGCGATAAAGGTTAGCATCGGCGCTCACTAAGGCAACAAGTCCTAAGTTATCGGTGATTTTAATATTACTCACACCAAGCGCTTCGCTATTCGTTTCGAGTAACGCAAGCACCTGCTTTTGGTTTTCAAGGGTGACTGTTAACTCGACACGATTCTGCCCTAGCTCCCAATGCGCTAACGGGCTAAGACCCGCTTCATCCAATAAAGCGATAAACGGCTTAAACTGGGTTTTTAGCTCAAGGTTAAATAGCGCCACACTATTTAAGTTGGTCACTACCGGTGCGCTCGCTGACGAGCTTTTAGGCGCAATCAAGGTAAAATCAGTGTGCGAAGCGTAGCTTGAACGCACTGCAAGGCTGACTTCAGTGTCAAACAGTGGCTGCAAAGTACGGTTATGCAATACCGGCGAGCCTAAATGCGCTAAACGATTAGCTTCAGCTAACGACAAACTGCTTAGCAGCTTAGCGTCATTGATTTTATTCGGGTCAGCGTTAAATACACCTTCGACATCAGTCCAAATGGTGACACGTTCAATATCTGCCAAACTCGCAATCAAAGTCGCGCTAAAGTCCGAGCCATTGCGACCAAGTAGCAAGGTATCGCCACGCTCATTGGCGCAGATAAAACCAGTAATGATCAAACGCTCATTAGGGTGAGTCTCGATCATGGTTTGCACACGTTGACGAGATTCTTGCAGGCGAATTTGTGGCACCGCCGCTTCATCGGCGATTAACAAAGTGCGCGCATCAACATCGGATGCCGCAACACCTGATTCACGAAGCAACGCCGCCAATAAACGTGCAGACCAACGCTCACCAAAGCTCACCACTTGGCTGCTTTGGTAATCATTAATCGATGTAATAGATAACAAGCTGATCAGTTGTGACTGATCCGTAGATAAACGTTCGCGCAATGAACGCGCTTGCTCATTAGAAAGCAGTTGCTCGATTAGGTTTTGCTGAAAACTAATCAGCGTTTGCAGCTCTTCTTGCCACAACTGCTTAGTGGCACTTAGCTCAAGCAACTTATATAAAAAGTTAGTGCTTTTACCCGCAGCTGACACTACAACCAAGTCATCGCTGTGACCGTGTGTCAGTAAGATATGAGCAACGCGACGGTAACAGTCTGCATCAGCCAGACTAGAGCCACCAAATTTATGTAAGTGACAGCGTGCCATCGTATACCCCTTTAATTAACAAGCAGCTGCGGCATTAAGCGCAGCTTCAATATCGGCGACAAGATCGTCAGCATCTTCGATACCAACAGAAAGACGGATTAGCGTATCTTTTACGCCAGCTTCAGCCCGAGCTTCAGGCTCCATCGCTCTATGTGTCATCGTCGCTGGAACAGCCACTAAGCTTTCCACGCCGCCGAGACTTTCTGCAACTGAAAAATAATTAAGATTTTTTAAGAATGCCACTAACTGCGGCTCGCCACCTTCAAGCTCAAAGCTCAACATGGCGCCAAAGCCTTTTTGCTGCTTTGCAGCAATGGCATGTCCAGGGTGATCTTTAAGCCCAGGATAATAAATCTTTGATACCGCTTTATGGTTGACTAGAGTATCAAGAATTCGCTGTGCATTCGCCTGATGTTCACGAATTCGCACTGCAAGTGTGCGAATTCCGCGCAAAGTGAGATAGCTGTCAAATGCTGAGCCAGTTAAGCCCAAGGTATTTGACCACCAATGCAGCAATTCACCCACTTCTGGGTCTTTGGCAACCACGGCGCCACCGACAACATCACTGTGACCATTAATGTATTTGGTGGTGGAGTGAATCACAATATCAGCACCTAATAACAGTGGTTGCTGCAAAATAGGCGACAAGAAAGTGTTGTCTACTACAACGAGTGCGCCCACTTCATGGCTCGCCGCACAAATAGCCTCGATATCAACCACGCGTAATAGCGGGTTAGATGGTGTCTCTAACCAAACCATCTTAGGTTTTTGTGCAATCGCTTGGTTAAGTGCTTGTGAGTCAGTTTGGTCAACCACTATTAGCTTAAACTGGCCCTTCTTCGCCAAATTAGTAAAGAGTCGATAACTACCACCGTAGCAGTCATGTGGCACAACAATTAAATCTTCTGGGCCAAGCAAGCTTGTAGCAAGGGTAATAGCTGCCATTCCGGTGCAAGTTACCACTCCTGTCGCGCCCTTTTCGAGTTCGGCAATCGCATCACCTAAAATAGAGCGGGTTGGGTTACCTGAGCGGCTGTAGTCGAAATCTCTTGGATTTTTATGTCCATCAAAAGAGTAGTTAGTTGATAGGTATATCGGTGGAACAACGGCACCATGTTGGCTATCGGACTCAATGCCTTGACGCACCGCCGCAGTGGCGAGTTTACGCTCAGTCATGTACTACTCCCTTATGATACTGATTTGTTATTAGAGATGTCTGGACGTCTAAATGTACCGAAGCCTTACCCCTTCGTCAACCACTTTAGCCGTTTAGACGTCCATGCATATAGAAATCTATTTGCAATTGTCATAAATAAGAGGCAATAATTTGACTGCACAATTTAAAGGGTTAAAATCTGCCCCGAATTTTGAAATAACAGGTGAGTCAATGACTGAGTGGAATGGCGATTATATCAGCCCATATGCTGAACACGGCAAAAAGAATGAACAAGTGAAAAAAATTACTGTGTCCATTCCTTTGAAAGTACTTAAAGTACTTACCGATGAACGCACCCGCCGCCAAGTGAACAACTTGCGTCACGCCACAAACAGCGAACTGTTATGCGAAGCATTTTTGCATGCGTATACAGGCCAGCCATTACCAAACGATGCCGATCTTACCAAAGATAAACCTGACAGCATGCCTGCAGAAGTGAAACGTTTGATGGATGAGATGGGCATTGAGTGGGAAGAACTTGAATAATCTTCATTGATTATCAAAGACATTAAAAACAAACAAGGACTGCTAAGCAGTCCTTGTTTGTTTACAGAGCCCTAATACCAATTAGTATAAAGATTTGGTCGCTCAGCGAGAATTTAGCGGCACTGAGACAAGGCAACGAGTGAAGAGCATAGTGATTCTACGTTCAAGCTTGTTAACGCAGTATCAGAGCCGCTAAAACTCGCCATTCTGGAGCGTGTTTGGCTGCCTACTTCAGCGTTAAATAACTTCACAAGGGAACAACCATTCTTTCAGTCATTCGCCTTGAATTAGGTTGCCAAAAACGCTCTGAGTAGATCAACTACTTATACTAATTGGTATAATATAGCTTCAATAATGCCAAGGCTAGATAAGTTTCTCGCTAATGGCTGGATAAACCGATGATCGATCCTGTTACGCTTTTACTCGCCTCACTAATTATTTTCTGTGGCGCATTAACTCAAAGCCTTATTGGTTTTGGCTTGGCAGTCGTCGCCAGTCCTCTACTTTATATTATCGATCCAAGCTTAGTACCAGCCCCTGTTATCATGATGGGCTTTTCTATTGCGCTGTTAACGCTATTTAGAGAGCGCGGCCAGTTAGAGTTTAATGGCCTGCAATACGCGCTACTTGGACGAGTTCCTGGAGGCATACTCGGTGCAACACTGATTATTATCGCGCCGCAACCCATATTAGGCTTAGCCATCGCCGGCATTGTTGGCTTAGCAGTGGCTTTAAGCTTGATGAAATTCAGTATCCCGGTGAATCGTTTTAGCTTATTTGTCGCCGGAGTCTTATCCGGCGTATTTGGCAATATTGCCGCTATTGGTGGACCACCACTAGCCATTTTGCTGTCAGGCAAAGATGCTGGCCAATTTCGCGCGGCTTTATCAGCATTCTTTATCTTTAGCTCAATGATAGCGCTAACCATATTAGCATTTGCAGGTTTACTGACGCTTGAGCATTTTTATATCTCATTAATGTTGCTGCCATCTGTAGTGCTAGGCTACCTGGTGGCAGGTCGGTTAGTTGGCCGAGTCGACAAGCAAAAAACCAGAGCATTAACCCTGTTTTTATGTGGTGTGAGCGCATTAATCTTAACGATTAAATCGATTATTGAGCTGACTTAAGCGGGTGTCAGAAGTGATAGGAGGTCCTGAGTACACCTCCTAGCGCATTGTCATTACCAAACATGCCGGTAAAATCTAACGAGAAAGACTCTCCAATAGTAAAGCCTGAACCTAAAGAATAAATATCGCCACCGGCATCTTGCATATCATGGCGATAACCCACTCTTACCGACATCCAATCAAAGGCTTTCATTTCACCGCCAAGTCGCCAATACTGTGCGCCTTTAAGCTGCTTAAATTGATTATTCTCGATGAGGTCGATATCCGTGCTAACTGACAAGCTCTGCCAATCATAAGCGACTCCCGCCTTGACGAGTGGCTCGACTTGGTAAGTTAATTGCTGTCCGTTTAATGCTATCGTATCGTGCTCTTTATCTATGAGGTTACGCCCAGACAGCTCCACAGTTAAACCCGCCAATGGCTGCATCGCAATGCCGACATCGACATTAAAGTGAATTGCATCGTTGCGATAGCGATCATCAAAACCGTTCAACTCGCCAGCGCTAGCATCAAAGTGTGGTGCATTACCAAGGGAATGGTAAGTATCAACTCGTTGTAATTTAGGCGATACACCTACCGCGATGGGCATATTCACAATCGATAATGGAAAGCTCATGGCAACCCCAAAGTCAGAAACCCGACTGCTGATCAAAGGGCTTTGCTCATCAAGGCTCACTACGTCAACAGACGCATTAGCGAATCGATTTGTAGCCCCGAGTTCAGATTGAATTGCATCGCCAAGCTCTATCGCTGTATCTTCAGTTTGGTAAAAGCTGGTCAACGACATTATCGAGTTCGAAGCGACAGGCTCAAGCGCCACACTGGTATAAGTTGAGTGACCTTTGATTAAGCCTAAATTATTGCCGTAAGAGTGAGTGTCTGTGCTATTTCTTGAATTGAAGGTTAACGCAAGCTGGTTATAATCCTTTGCCGAGCCGGAAGTATCATGCGGTCTAACCTCGATAGATTTTGTCAGCGTTTGTACTGTATCTAGAGCAGAGCCTTGAGCAGGTGTTAGCCGCTCTGTCGCATTGTTTTTGTGACTGTTAAGCGCTAATAAAGCAGGATTAACAAAGGCCTTACCTTCAATATAAGCCGCAGCTACGCCCCCCACGGCAGCACGATGAACAAGGTAAGAGCCTTGATCTGCTAGCGCTGAAAAGCAGGGTAATAAGGCACAAGCTAACGCTATTTTATATCCTTTCATCCATCCCACCTTTTTTATTTCCTTAACGCTTTAAGCTGCAATACGGCTAAAAACGAAAAAAGGTTATTTTTTGTTCTTAGAATATTCTAAGACAAAAAAAGCTAATTGGGACGACAAAATACGTTTTTAAATAAAATTTCAATTCCCCCTCAAATCATCACAATTTATATGATCCATTTTCACTAACGCCTGACCTCAGGTAACTCAACGTACTGCATAAAATTTTGCATGGTAAATTCTATAAATTGTTTTAGTCTTGCGGGTTGAAACTGGTCTTTGTTGTACAGCAAATATAACGGTGTATCAGAGATGGTCCACTCATCAAAAACGTGTACTAACTCACCACTATCCAGCTCCGCACTGCAATAAATCTCCGGTAGCCTAACAATGCCATTGCCAGCTAGTGCACTGCTTTTCATTACCCGACCATTTTTACATAACAAGGCGCCAGCAATTGTTACCTCTGTTTTCTGGCTTTTATCGCCTTTACGATGGTAATTCCAATGATAAACAGAGCCAGTAACACAGGCGTGAGCTTTTAGATCTTTAGGGTGCTGCGGCCTACCGTGTTTTTCGATATAGCTGGGAGCAGCTAACGTGCAATTAGCAATATCCATTAACTTGCGCGCCACTAGGCTTGAGTCTTCAAGTTCGCCCATACGAAACACCAAATCAAACTCATCCAGTACCAAGTCAACACGCTGGCTGCTAAAGTCGAGATGAATTTGAATATTGGGATGCTGACTCATAAAGTCGTTCACCAACTGATTGACGATATCTTCGCCTATGTAGCCACCAACACAGTTGATATTGATTTTTCCTTGCAAGTTATGGGCATCATCAACCGTTTTAGCCACCGCTTGCTCCATCACATCAAGTGCATGCTGGCAACGCTCATAAAAGAACTGCCCTTGCTCAGTTAGTCGCTGCGCCCTTGTTGTACGAGTAATCAAAGTCACCCCTAAATAGCGTTCAAGCTGAGTTAACTGCTTAGATAGATGAGAGCGAGAGCAACCGAGCTTCTCTGCAGCAATAGTGAAACTGCCTTTTTCCGCTATCACGGTAAAGGCGCGCACATCTGCTAGATTTAAATCTTGATACATAAGTAGAAGCGCCCCATTAGGAGTTGTGTGTAAACAATCTTGTTCGCTATAGATTATATATCAACAATCATCCCTTAGTTAAAATACTCGCAACTTAACAACATAACCTTTTTATTGAGGCTGATATGAAACAATTAATCGTTATTACAGGTGCATCTTCTGGTATTGGCGCAGCCATGGCTCAAGCATTTAGCGCTAAAGGCCACCCTCTTCTTTTATTGGCCCGTCGTGTTGAGCCGATGCAAGCGCTAGGTTTAGAAAACAGCTTATCAATTAGTGTTGATGTTACCGATGCCGATGCAATGAAAGCCGCTATCGCAGAAGCTGAAGCTAAGTTTGGCCCAGTAGGTTGCCTAATTAACAACGCTGGCGTAATGCTACTAGGCGCTGCTGACGTGCAAGATCCTGCAGAATGGAGTCGTATGCTTAACATCAACGTGATGGGCGTACTAAACGGTATTCATGCAGTACTAGCAGATATGAAAGCCCGTAAAACCGGTACTATTATCAACGTAAGCTCAGTTGCTGGCCGTAAGACATTCCCGAACCACGCCGCTTACTGTGCAACTAAGTTTGCAGTACACGCACTCACTGAAAACATCCGTGAAGAAGTGGCCATGGATGACGTGCGCATGATAACAATTGCACCTGGTGCAGTTGAAACAGCACTGCTGAGCCATACCACCAGCGAAGAAATCAAAGACGGTTATAACGACTGGAAAGAGTTTATGGGCGGTGTAATGGACCCAACAGCGGTTGCAGATGCTGCAGTATTTGCATTTGAACAGCCACAAAATGTATGTGTGCGTGAAATCGTATTAGCGCCAACTCGCCAACAGCCATAAATCAGACTTACTTTAGTTCATCTTGACCATAGTTGTGCATCAATTGATGATTAATCAATCTTTGATGTAACTGAATCACCTAAAGTTTTCTGCTTTAGGTGATTTTTCTTTACTGTGTTCTCAATCATTAAAAATCAGTATTCACGAATATTAGACCAATTGACCATTTAAAATTAAAGCGGGAGCCAACTTGTCTCAACTCGGTTGGACTATTGCCGCCTTAACAGCATTTTGCTCCCATTATTCCTTTTAAAATCTGGCATCAATCTTGCGATAGTTATAGCGTTCTTTTCCCACGGCAAGCTATATGAGATGTAAGACCAATAAATTTGATAGTGTTAACCAGTATTCAGGAGAGTTTAGCGGCGCTTTTGCCGATCTAGGTACTTTTCTTCCCCTCGCGTTAGGTCTAATAGCCCTTAATCATTTCTCCCCCCAAGGGATATTTGTAGGCTTTGGTCTATTTGCGCTATTTACCGCTTACTTTTATCGACGCCCTATTCCTGTACAACCGATGAAGGTCATCACTGCACTAGTTATTGCGCAAGGGCTAACACCTGGAATGCTGCAAGCTAGCGGTATGTTAATGGGGCTTATTCTATTAGTCCTTGCTTACAGCGGCGCCATCACTTGGATGGCCAAGCAGTTGTCTCCAGCCATCAGCATAGGTATTCAGCTAGCCATTGGTTTGCAGCTTATGTGGATGGGCGGTCAGATGATGAGTCAAACTTGGCTTGTGGGTCTTGTGGCTTTCATCGCGTTATTTGCCAGTAAGTTCTTGCCTATGCGCTATTTGGCAATGCCTTTAGTCATCGTGCTCGGCATTGTTTGGCAGCTTAATAGCGGCACGGCACCTAGCTTCGATCTGTCCGTCTCAACCCCTTGGCAATTTATTTGGCCAAGCCTTGATGAATGGACCTCTGCTGCTGGCTTATTAGTGCTACCGCAACTCGCGCTAACACTCACCAATGCCGTCATTGCCACCTCTGCTATGGCAAAACAGAAGTTCCCCGAAGATGGTGATGCGGCCTTTGCCCCTAAGCGCTTTGCCACCAGCTCAGGCTGGGCTAATTTATTGCTAGCACCTTTTGGCGCAACCGCTATGTGTCATGGTGCCGGCGGCCTTGCGGTGCAACATCACTTTGGCGCACGAACTTGGCTAGCGCCAACGATTTTCGGTAGCAGTTGCTTACTGATAGCTGCGTTCTGGGGACAAGGTATCGCAGGTGTGTTATCCCTTATCCCGTTGGCCGTTTTAGGTAGTTTACTGGCGATTGCGGGGACGCAACTGGCATGGTCGCAGCGATTTATCGATGGTAAACCTTTCTGTATTTTTGTGATTTTATCAACGGCAGCGATTTGCTTACTGGTTAATACCGCTGCTGGTTTAGCAACAGGTATAGTGCTTGAAATGGGCCGACGTCAATGGCTCATATTTACTGATATTAAATCTTAATTAAAACTGCACTGGTACAGTGTTGCCAGTGCAATTTTATTAGAGACTAACGACTCTTTTACCTAGCCAAACCTCGCTTTTTATCTAACATATCTCGGTCTGCAGCATCCAATAAATCACTAATGTCTTCTGACTCAGTAATAAAAGTACTGCCAATAGATACGGTAACCTTAGGGATAGAAGATGCGTTTTGTACCTTTTCAAAAGCATCAGTTAAACGCTGTTTGATGTTAGCAAGCCCAGACATATTATCTAAAGCAATCAAAGCAACAAACTCATCTCCTCCCAAGCGTCCGACCACGTCGGCCTCGCGTACGGTGTCACTTAAAACTTGCGCAACAGATTGCAAAACTGCGTCACCAACGCCATGACCAAACTTATCGTTAACACATTTAAACTGATCAATATCTAGGTATAACAAACAGAGCAAGCCGCCTGTACGTTTCGCAAGTTTAATACGCTGCTCAGCCAAAATATTAAAGCCACGTCGGTTATTTACATTACAGAGAGGATCGGTAATGGCTAATTGTTGCATTTGCGCATAACTACCGATTAAAGCGAGATCTGACTCTAAAAGCTCTTTTAGCTGAGTAATTAATTCGATATAACTTTTTTTGTAATCCGTTTCTTGATAATCCATCACGCAGAATGTACCAAATGCCGATCCACATGGCCAAAAAACAGGTACTCCTAAGTAAGATCTAAAACCGTCATTATGTACTTCAGGATTAGTGTCCCAGCAAGGGTCGAGCATTGCATTATTAACGTAAAGTGCTTCGCCGGTTTCAACAATTTTACGGCAAAAGATATTCGCTTGGGGGTCAATAACAATACCAGAGGGATATGGATTGGTTTCTTGTTCGCTAGAAATGGTGACCTGAAAGCCTTCTTTAGTATATTGAACCAAAAAACCTGCTGGAGCCTCAAACAGCTCAGCTAGCAGGTTGACGGTTTTCTGCCACTTATCAATTGAGATTAAGTCATTAGGATTGTCCAGCAAAAACAGATCCGTCGTAAAAATTGAGTCAGTATTCATCGGTTATGGTACATCCTGTTTTAAGCGCTTCCTTAATTACAGTATAACCACACAAATAAAGCTCTCCTCAAATCATTCAAATAAATGCTTAACTATCTCGATGATCAGCTGTCGGTTTTTTCAATAACTTACGTTGTAAAGTACGCCTATGCATGCCTAACTGCCTTGCGGTAGCGGATACATTGCCGTTATTAGCAGTAAGTACTTGCTGTATGTGTTCCCATTCCAATCTTTTTGGCGATAACGGCTCTTCAGTTAATGGCTCAATTTCATATTCAGCGGCATTAACCGACAAAGCGTTAAGCAAGGTTTGGGTGTCGACCGGCTTGGCTAAATAGTTATCCGCTCCAAGACGAATTGCTTCAACAGCGGTGGCGATGCTGGCATAGCCCGTCAACAACACCATAGTGGCATCTGGCAGCAACTGCCTCAACGGCGAGATAAGTTTTAAGCCGTTTTCATACTCTAATTTCATATCAAGCAGCACGTGCGTCGGCCTGAACTGCCTAGCCATTAATAAACCTTGAGTAGCATCATGGCACTGTTGGCATTCAAAGCCCAGCTTGCTCATCCGCCGAGTCAAAACACTCGCTAAAGCAATATCATCTTCAATAATTAACAACTTATTTAGCGTTGTAGTCGTCATTACGCGGCTCCAACTGGGGAGGTAGATATAGACTCACTGGCCGGGAAACATACCTTAGCAATCGTCCCGCCTTCGTCAGCACTACTCAGTAATAACTGGCCACCTAAACGCTCGAAACTGGCATTACTTAACAAGAGTGCCATTCCCATGCCCTGTTCACTTTCAATCAACTTATGTCCTAATTGCAACAACATCTCTTTTGGGATCCCTGCGCCAAAATCTTTTACCGAAATACACAAGCGGTTGCGACCAGAGTCAAGCTGCACTGACACTAATACTCGCGACTCGCCGCAATGAGCCAAACTGGCACTACCGGCATTTTCAATTAAGGCTAATAAAGCAGGCAATAAGCTCGCATCGGTTTGGATCTGTCTCTCGCTCGATTCAGACTTCTCATCAAATTTAGGCCCTAAACTCAACTCTAAATTGATTTCAGGCATGAGTAGTAAAACTTGTTGCTTAATCGTCGCCGCGAGTTGCTCAGCACTCATTAACGCCTTTCTTTGTTGGCGAATAGATTCCGTTGCCATGCGCAAAGAGTTAAGCGTTTGCTCACAGCGCACCAGTGCCGTATCCATCTCTTGCAGCACTTGCTGCTCACTTACCGCATCTTCCACAGCTTCATCGACCAATAAACGCAAACTGGCTAAAGGCGTTGCGAGTTGATGAGCCATTTGCGCCGAGGCAGTACCGAGCGCGATTAACCGCTCTTGCCGCAATTGCGCTTCGCGCATATAACCTAACTCAACCTCTTGCTTGCGCATACGCTGGGCGATATAAGCCACACTGGTGGTCAACACCAATGACGAGATTAAGAAGTTAAACCACATGCCTAGGTAGTGAGAACTCATGTCCATGCCATGGTGTTTCATCTGGCTTTCGGGCACGGAGAAAATCATCAAGCTATAAGCTAACGTGGATATTAATGCTAAGATCCACGGCGCCCATGTTGGCAACACAACCGCGGCGATTGCCGTTGGCAGTAACAATAGCGAGATAAAAGCATTCGTCGCCCCGCCGGTGAAATATAGCCAAGAGATCCAAAATAGGGTGTCGATCAAGAGTACGATAAATAAACCTGAGCCTAACCGCGCGATAGCACTGCGATGCCAAAAGGTAAAACCTAAATACAAGGCTTCTAGGCTCATGCCCCAATACAACACAGGGCTTGTTAATGACAAGCCAAAAGTGTCTGCCGCAAAAAATGTCAGACCAATTTTTAATAACAGCCCTGCAAATCTTAATAGAGCCAACTGATCGACCGCACCAAGATTGCGGATGAGTAAATTTTTAACGCGCAGGTTTAGCATTAGGAAATTTTCTTTATCTATTGTTATTGATTTTAAACATTAATATTTAGCATTAACTCTGGCGTTCATCGGCTTGCTTTAGCCATTGTTGAACAACGACCGACTGCTGTAATGCTTTGGTTATGCCACTTGCAAAAGGTAACGTGCTTTTAATCCCTAAACTCATAAGTCGCTCACAGCTTAGGGTGCAGTCTTTAGGGCGTTTAGCGCTATCTGTGGGGGAAGTCACAGGCTGCAGGTGCTCAGTCGATACATTTAGCACTTTAGCCATCTGCAATAACATCTGGTACTTAGTCATGGTTTGCGCTGCACTAAAGTGGTAATGCCCTGTAATCGGCTCACCTGCCAGTTGCAGATTGAGTAACTTTTCTATCGCTAATGCAATGTCTTCAGTCGAAGTTGGGCTTCTTACTGCCCAGTCATCCACAAGTAAAGTCGCTGGTTTGGCAACGCTCGACTTTAAGCCATCTTGCAGACTTCGCAGCAATACCGTTACCGCAGACTCCTCTAAGGTTTGCACCTCACCGTAAAGAATAGGTAAGCGTAGCACTGCAAATTGCGCCGCAACTTCAGCAATGATTTTTTCCCCCAGTAACTTAGACTCACCGTAAAAGTTAACCGGATTAGTGGCTGCTTGCTCCGTATATTTAGGCTGCGTGCCGTCAAACACATAGTCGGTAGAGATATACAGTAACCAAGCGCCATTATCGCGCGCAGCTTGGGCTAAGGTTCTAGTGGCATCAGCATTTAGCGCTAATGCGGCTTGTGGATCTTGCTCTGAAATATCAGGTCTACGTTCAGCCGCGCAATGGACAATCACTTGTGGTTGATGCTGAGCAATAAAATCTGTTACTTGCTGATTTTGGGTTAAGTCGAGTTGAAACTCTCCCTCGCCAACACGACTATAACCACATGCAATAACTTGGTGTGCATTAACTTGTTGCAATTGCTTTACCAGCGCACGCCCTAATAAGCCTGTCGCGCCAGTAACCATAATTTTCACCATAACAGCTGCTCCCTTGTGCAAAACTTTGCCATCTAGCTTAAGGGCTTTTCATCTTCTAAGCACTGGTTTACTCTTGATAAAGATAACTTTTTGCTAAAGAACTGATTTATGCCAGCAGCTAAACCTATTCCACGCATCATTGCAGGGCCCGCTTTACGTCATTGCGATGAGCAACACTTTACCCTGTGGTTTGTTTGCCGTGAGCGTTTATCTTGTTTACGCTTGGCGATATTAGGTGCTGATTTTGACCGAGAGCTAAACGCTAGCGAAGTCCACTGCATCCCTCTTGGTCAGCACGCATACCAGTATTTAATTCGCGTCTCAGAAACGGCGCTGTTAACTAAAGATATCCCACTCACGTATGAGCTGTTCGAGTCCAATTCTGAGCGTTCGCTGTTCGCCGATGTAGATGAACTCAGTTATCCACAAAGACCTTCAGGCGAATTTATCGTCAAACCGCACATAGATAAGCTACTGCATGGCTCGTGCCGTAACGCCCACCACCACAGTAGTGATGCGTTAGTGGCTGCCGATACTCAGCTAGCAGGCTGTAACGATATAAACCAACGTCCAGCATTACTCATGATGAGTGGCGACCAAGTTTATGTCGATGATATTGCAGGGCCTATGCTGTATGCCATTGGCGAAGTGATTAAGTTACTTGGCCTGCAGCAAGAGCAGTTTGTGGATGCGCCAATTGCAGATTCTACTCAGATAAGTTATCAACCTGAGGCCATGTATCAGCGCCACCTCAATCTACTGCCAAAGACCCAATATAAAGCTAAGACAGCGATTACTCGCTGGTATATTAACCATCCTATTTTTACCTCCTCACTGGCCGAGAATCATTTAGTTAGCCTCAATGAATTAATGGCGCTATATCTGCTTTATTGGTCACCTGAGCTTTGGGAGTTAATCGATATCCCCAAAGAGGTGCCAGGTCTTAGCGCGGCACATACCCAAAGATGGCAGCGCGAATGGACCCACCTGTTAGCGTTTAAAGCGGGGCTCAAGCAAGTGCGCCGCTTAATGGCGCATGTACCGACTTATATGATTTTTGATGATCATGATGTCACCGATGATTGGAATCTCACCGCAAGATGGGAACTCGCAGCCTACGGACATAAATTTTCAAAACGCATCATAGGTAATGCCTTAATTGCTTATACGGTATTTCAAGGTTTAGGTAACGCTCCTGCTCGCTTTGATAGCGAAATTACCCCAGATTTAGATGCATTGTTTGCAAGCCCAAACCCAGCAGCACAGGATGCCTTGATTGAAAAACTATTGGCGTTTGAACATTGGCATTACAGCTTGCAAACCACGCCTAAACTGCTGGTGCTAGATACCCGAACTCGACGCTGGCGAAGTGAGTCTAATCTCGGTAAACCCTCTGGATTAATGGACTGGGAAGCCTTGATGGAGTTTCAGGCAGAACTCGTTAATCAGCCCAATGTGATTATTGTGTCTGCAGCGCCAATGTATGGCGTAAAACTGATTGAAACCGTACAACGAATGGCAACCTTATGCGGCGGCTCATTATTAGTGGACGCCGAGAACTGGATGGCACACCCAGGCACCGCAAATACGCTACTGAGTATTTTCCAGCATAGAAAAACCCCGGAGCAATTTATTATTTTGTCTGGCGATGTGCACTATTCATTTAGCTACGATGTCAGTATTCGTTTTCGTCATGGCGGACCACAGATCTATCAAATTACCTGCAGTGGCTTTAAAAACCAGTTCCCAGAAAAGCTATTACCTGTTTTTGATAAGCTAAACGGTTGGCTTTACGGCCATTTTTCACCGCTTAACTTCTTCACCAAGCGTAAACGCATGTCGATTAGAGGCCGCCGCCCTAATGGCGAACGCAGTAAACGCCTAGTCAACCAAAGCGGTATAGGCATTGTAGAGATAGCCCCGAGCGGCGCACCAACCAAGGTTGCAGTACTGCATGGCGATATGACAGAAACTGAGTTTTTACCGCCAAGGCATTAGAGCCTAGATAAAAGCAATCTGATACCTGTTTGTAGGTCGGCATTTATGCCGTCTTTTGACTCACTATCGAGTGAAATCGCGCTATAGCAATGCGACTTCATCTTGTAAGTTAAAGCCATCACAACTCACATCGATTTGCTTATGACTTATTGGGTCGATAAAGCATAGACGTCTTGCCATCAATTTAAGCGGCTTATCAAAATCATCAGGCGCTTTATCAAGTAACTCAGGGTAAAGCCTATCATTGAGGATAGACATTCCCAGACTCATCATATGCACTCTAAGTTGATGAGTTCGCCCCGTAACAGGTTCTAGCTCAAACAGCCCATATCCATCGAATACTTCAATCAAACGAATTTCTGAATGGCTGTTTGCCTCGCCCTCTGCAACACACATTCTAAAACTCGGAATGGTTTTGGCCATGCGGTTTTTCACTGTCCATTGCAATGGCAATTCACTCTGCTCTAGCAGTTGCTTTACTTCGGCCGATAAAGGCGCGATGGCTTGATAAGTCTTACTAATATTTCCTGACTTAAAAAGCTCATGATAATCATGGCGTGTTTGCGCATTAACACTAAGCAACATAACACCAGCTGTGGCTCGGTCTAGACGGTGGGCTGCGACTATCTGCTGATTATTAGTTTTTAGGCGTAAGCGATTCACTAAGCATTCGTTTACAAAATTACCGCTAGGGTTGACCGCTAAAAAGTGTGGTTTAAACACCAACATAAATTCATCAGTTTGTTGCAGCAATTGCTCTTTAAAAGGGATTAGACTTTCTTGGGTGACTTCTCGGTAATAGTAAACCCGCGCACGAGGAATAAATTGCGACTCTAGCGTAATCAAGCTGCCGTCACGCCAATGTACTTTGCCATCAACAATACGTTGTTGCCAAACAGTAGCTGTAATGGCTGGAAATTGGCTCACTAAAAAACTCAACACTGTCGGTTTATCAGTGACGGTTTCAGGTAGCACAATGTAGGAGGCTTGGGCGGCGCGTACAGAAGAGCTCATAGGACTCGAATATCAGATAAAGTCAAAACAAAAGTGGCGCTACTGTAGCAAACGTCTGTCTATTGTCAAAATCGACTTAAAGCTGATAATCCTTGCTCACCTTAGGCAATTTAAAGCAGTGTTTTGCCACGACTTTTAACGGACTCAAGAATGCTGATTATCTCTAGCGTGTGATTTGATCAATTCAAGAACGAAGTTCATGGTTTTATGGCAATTCGGTTGATTAAGCAAACGCAGCTTATCTTGATTATAAAGCGGTAACACTTCAAGCCAGCGCTGACTAACCCATGAAGCGTCTTCAAGGTGAATATCATTTTCATATAAACCGAATAGGTCTGGATTAACTTCATAAAACTGCTCTAACGCAGCACTAATCAGTTCAAACTCGCCATAGATAGGTTCTTGCTGCCAATTATTACTGCGAAGAACTCGGCTTATCCACACTCCATCACGGCGCTGCGCGGCTGAGAGCACTCTAACCCGCTGCTTACCTTCAAGCACAATACCTAAGGATCCGTCATCGAGCTGGTTAAAATCGATAATTTCACATTGAGTTGCCATCTCGTAACAGGGCAATTCACTGTTAGCTTTACTCATACCAAACACTAACGAGTAATGCCCCTTAAGGATCTCAGCAATCATGCTTAGGTAACGAGGATCAATCACTCTAATCTCTACCCGACCTTCAGGTAACAACAAGCTGTCGTGTGTTAATAACGCCATTTCTTGTGTTTGCATAATCACCTCCCCCCTTTACTAGGTAGGCTGTATCATTTTGGCAATGCTCAAGTAATCGACTTAAGTAAAGCTAAAGTGTAGCAGCTGAACTCATTTCAGCCAGCGACACATAAGCTCAAACTACTTACTAAACAGACAGGCGTTATCAGCAATTTATTGCAGCGCTCAAACTGACATCAAAGGGTTTCTAATCGCTCTAACAGTGTGCCTTTACTAATAACCTCAGCTAAATCATCAGCTAAAACCTGACTCATGGCAGCAGACTCACGCCAATATTTAATCCGGCTATCGCTATCCAACTGGGTAAAATCTTCCCTATCCGGCAATTTGTTATAAGGCAAATTCTGTAGGTAAGCATCGGTTGGTGCCAAGATCAGTGCGTTGTCATAATTTTGCTTGGCAAAGCGCCAAGCAAGTGATTTATCAAACCAACCCGGTGCCATATGTGGGTAAAAATGAGGATACAAAGTCAGCCCTTTGTTTTGGACTAACGGTAAATCAAAATGGTAATCGGTAATACCACCATCGTAATAATGGCCTTTTGGCGCACCGTTAATTTGAGTCACCGGCGCAAGCACTAAAGGGATAGAACCGGTAGCTAGCAACACTTGATGGATGTTATCGCGGGATAAACCATAATAACAACTCGGCAAATCTTTAAGACCTGCAAAGGCTGAGCTTTGCTGATTAACGCCAAACACACAGCGCTTAAAGTGCCAAGCGATGCTCTTACGACTGGCTAAATTGGTAATTGCGGCAGTAGCTAAACCCGCACCTAATGCTAAGCGCCCACCAGCACGATTAATATGCCTTGCCTGACAAGCAATATAATGACTATTTATAT
This sequence comes from Shewanella sairae, assembly GCF_023283535.1. GTDB lineage: Bacteria > Pseudomonadota > Gammaproteobacteria > Enterobacterales > Shewanellaceae > Shewanella > Shewanella sairae. The sequence continues at coordinate 44,303 of NZ_JAKILT010000032.1, forward strand.
GTGGATTATCGATAATCTCAGCGGCGCCGTCACTGCCGAGCAAGCCGCTGATGATCCCAGCAACTTGAGTCGAGATCTCATTTGATGTTGGCTTAGTATCATAACGTTGACCGATATACAGCTCTTCTAATCGGTCATAAGCCGCATTAGGATTACTCTGCGCTAAACAAGCCAAGCGCCACGCACCTGACGAAGCGCCTAAAGTATGTAAGGGCTGGCTTAAATTTTTAAAGAATTCAGTAAACAAATAACGATCTAACGCGGCAATACCAATCCACTTAGGGCCACCAGACGCAGCCAACAATTGAGTGAATAGCTCAGGCTTAAACTCATTTTCGCTCACTGTTTTACAGGCTTTAGGGCCAGCGATAAACCGTAATGAAGACACATATATCCTTATTTTTTTATTATTGTTACTTTAAATTGACCTTTGTATAAGGTTATTCTTTACGCTAAATGGACACAACTAAAGAAAGTATTATGGATAATACAATAGCTTCTAACACGACTGTGGTTAACACTTTTCCTAAGATAGGTTACTTCATCATTTTGATTACCTTGGGGCTTGTCGGCTCTCAGCTCAATGATGTAACCACCATTTGGGATTACGCATTTTTAGCGCCGCTATGCATAACGAGCTTTATTCTCTTACGTGTATGCTGGCAACAAAAAGTGATTTTTGGCGATTCAAAAGTCAGTTTTATTAAGATGCAGCAAAACTCAGATTTCAGCCTACCAACAACCTTAAGTCTACACTATCAAGACATTGACTCTGTGCGCCTTCTTGGCGATCACCTCTTTATCCATTCAGCCAAAGGTAAGGTCAACTTTCCCTTAAGGCCAAAATCAACCTTAGCCAAAAAGCTGAAACAGACTTTCGAAGCAAAAGGCATCGAGTTTGAAGTCAACTCTTGTATCCTCTAAAGCTAGTTAGCGCTACACTTCGCCCTCTAAACGGCACTTTTTAGGTGCCCTTATTAAATGAATTTTCGGTCAAGTTCGGCCAAGGGTGAGAAATACCATGATTGTTGATACTTTAGCTAACCGCGAGATCTACACCGCGATTAACCCACGTATTGCTAGCGCGCTAGAGCATTTAGCCACGACAGACTTTAGCCAACTAGAAGCCGGCAAGTATGAGCTAGATGGCAAAAACCTATTTGTTATCGTAAACGACTACCAAACAAAGCCTAAAGAACAGCAGCCATTTGAAGCCCATGAGCAATATATTGATGTGCAGTATGTGGTAAGTGGTGAAGAAGAATTTGGCTACTTACCTTTAGCTGGCCAAACGCCGTCTAAAGCCTATTTTGCTGAACACGATTACGCCAATTATGACTATGAATCAAACAAAGACGATGCGGCGTTTATTCCGCTAAAAGCTGGTATGTTTGCACTTTTCTTCCCTGATGATATCCATATGCCAGGTGCTGGCGACAACGCGACACAAGTGCGCAAAGTGGTTATTAAGGTCAAGGTTTAATTTTTCCCCAATCTCGCCATATAGAGCTAAGCTAATTATCTAGCTTAGCTCTTAAATTGAGTAATGATCTCTAATACTAATCAGCATAAAGTGCCGCATTAAACGTTAGGCTTGAACTTTATTCTTGAAACAAGCTCTTATATTTCAATTGATAATAAGTACACAACAGGAATTCAAGATGCGCTTTATTCTATTACTAAGTAGCTTGCTTAGCCCTTTGGCTTTTGCAGCCATAACTCCGGATGCGTTACAGCAAGTTAAAGCGGTGCATTTTAGTAGCGACAATGTAATAACCGCAGGGTTACCAACCGAGTCTCAATTCAAGACGCTTAAAGAATCAGGTGTTGATTTGGTCATTAACCTTATTCCCAACGACAACCCTACAGGTTATACCAATGAAGCAGAGCTGGTTAAACAAGCAGGCATGGACTATGCACAAATTGATGTAGACTGGCAGCAGCCGACTCAAGAAAATGTGCAACAGTTTTTTGCCATCATGGATGCCAATCAAGATAAACAGATTTTAGTGCATTGCGCAGCCAACTACCGCGCATCGGCTTTCTATTACCTTTACCAGTTAAAGCAAGGCCAAGCCGACTCAACAGCTTACCAACAACAGGTCATGGCGCCTTGGGGCGACTTACCACAAACCTTTGCCAAGTATCCGCAGTGGCAACAGTTAATAGAGCAAGTTAAGCAAAGCCTAAACTAATTACAGTAACTACGGTAACGACTGTAAAAACTGAATGTTAAGCGCCTTTCAAGGCGCTTTTTTATTGGCTATTTCAAAGCCATTACGCTGAATATATAAGCTAACTCAGCTTACCCCTAACTCGATCAAAAATGTGATCTTGATCATTATTTTCAAGCTGCTAATATAACCACGAAGAATTAGTTATACCAAAAAGAAATATAAAATCTATCCGCTAAGAATAACAATAAAGAGCCGAAGATAATGAGCAATCACAAAGAGTTAACCCAGATCTATCTTGATGCTAATGCTACAACCCCAGTTTTACCTGAAGCGGCCTCCGCTGCTATGGCTGCGATGCAAACCCTTTTTGGTAATCCAAGTAGTAGCCATATAACAGGCTTAAAAGCGAAAGACTTAATGGAGCAAACTCGTCGTCGAGCGCAAACTCTTCTTGGTACAGGCAAAGGCAAACTCATTTTTACCAGTGGGGCTACCGAAGGGATCCAAACCTCAATTTTATCTGCGCTTATTGCCGCAAAACCGCTTGTTGATGCAGCACCACTTAGCGCGGATAAAAGTTATTGCGTGCTGTATGGTGCAACCGAGCATAAAGCCATACCAGAATCATTAAAACATTGGTTATCAGTACTGGATATCAAGGCTGAAGTCATTGCTATCCCAGTTGATGAGTATGGCATCTTAGATCACGAGTTTATTAGCCAGCACGCCGCTAATGCTTTAATGATTTGTACTATGGCAGTCAATAATGAAACCGGTGTATTTCAAGATCTGCAGTTATTAGAGCAAACCATTCGCACTGCTAACCCTAGTATTTTCTGGATGGTTGATTGCGTACAAGCTTTAGGGAAAACCCAACTAGACTTACAAACAACCACTATCGACTACGCACCTTTTAGTGGTCATAAACTCTATGCGCCAAAAGGAATAGGCTTCGTTTATATCCGTGATAGCGCACCTTTTACGCCTTTTATTGCTGGCGGAGGGCAAGAAAGCGGTTTGCGTTCTGGTACCGAAAACTTACCCGGAATGGCAGCACTTAATGTTATTTTCGACATGTTATTACGCAGTGAAGGTTCAGCGTTTAGCAACACACAAACACTGCACAGATTTCGACAGCAAATAGTCACAACACTCACCGAATGCTTCCCACGTATTGTATTTAATAATAGCTTCGAACACAGCGTCGCCACCACTATCAACTTTGCTGTACCAAGCTTTAGCAGCAAAGAGATTATGGATCTATTTGATGCCGCCAATATTCGAGTCAGCTCAGGATCTGCTTGCAGCTCTAAAGTCACCCGTAGCTTTGTGCTCGACGCCATGGGGCTACCCGCATGGCAAAGTGAGTCTGCTATTCGCATGTCATTTGGCCCTGCAATGACGCAAGCTGATGTAGACACCGCTTGCGCCCGTATAAAAATGGCATCACAAGCATTAACCCAAAGCTGTATGGTGCTGGCTCATAATAAGATTAGTGATAAAACTCAGCTAGAGGGCTTATTGCAGCTGCGCTCAGGAGCAAGTTGTACTTGGGTATATGCTGACAGTAAATCTAAACAAGCATTAATTATCGATCCGCTACCGGAATTACAACAACGCCTAGATACTTTACTGCAATGCCAACAGCTGACTCCCATTGCAATAATCGACACTCACGGTCATGCGGATCATGTTTCAGGTCGAGAAGTGTTAGCTAACCGTTATTTAGCAGAGCAAGATAGCGATATGTTAGGTTGGCCATATAGCAGTAAGACTGTTAGCTACGCTGGGGCAGAATTAGAAGCTATCTCCTTAGGAGATTTACAACTGATTAAAGTGCCGACGCCTGGGCATACAAGCGACAGTATTAGCCTAATGTTATGCTCCACCAATGGCGAACAACCAAGCACTAAATATGCTTTTTGCGGCGACACTATTTTAATGGGCAGCTTAGGTAGAACTAACTTTGATTCCAGCTCGAGCGTTGCGCTATTTAACAGCCTTAAATTACTCAATAGAACGCTAAAAGCAGACACATTAATTTGTGCCAGCCATGATTATAATAACGAGTTCACCACCACGCTTGCCACTGAGCTATCGCGTAACACCTTGCTTAAAGCAGTGCTACAAGATCAGCTATCACAAACCGACTTTGTTAAGCGTAAAGCTGAGTTAGACAGTCATTTAAATGACCAAACAGGTAGTGAAATCATGTGTGGCGCTTATATCGGTAGCTGCGATAAATCAGCAATTCTTGAGTACGACGCATCAAGCTTAGCCAAAGCGATAGCAAACAATGCCGGCGTAAAAGTCATTGATATAAGAGAGCCACACGAATACGTCTTAACTCGCTCAAAAGACCCTAATCAAAATGTGCCGTTAACCCGCCTAGTGCAATTTATTCATGATCACCAAGATCAAAAAGACCAGCCATGGGTATTAGTTTGTCGTAGCGGCAGCCGCTCTATGGTTGCAGCTCAAGCGATGCATAGGCTAGGTTTTGCTAAAATATCTCACCTAAAAGGTGGCTACGCCTTGAGTCACTAAATATTAACGAAGCTATGGAATAAAATATTTAACGACTTGTTTTATCATTATAAAAGCCATCCGATATCTATTACCTGGTGGCTTTTAGTTAACCTAAAAATACACGATGAATCGATAACTTAAGGTGCAGCCAGCACTACAGAACATTGCTTAGGCTTCACTTTTTTAGCTTTAGGTTTTGGCTTAGCTTGAGGTTTTTTAGGCTCTTTTGGCTTTGAAGGCTGGATCTGAGTGTATTGCTGCTTCCACCAGCTTAGTTCATTACAACCGTTGCCACTAGCAATTGGCGCCTGATTTAGGCAAGACTTGTCGCCACTAGGACAATGCAGTCTTACGTGCATATGGTAAGTGTGTCCCCACCAAGGCCGCACCTTATTAAGCCATGCATCATCGGTTATCTTTAAATCACACAGGTACTGCTTAATCACCGGGCTAACAAAAATGCGTGCCACTCGCTTATCTTCTGCAGCTAGCTTAACCATATTGGTTTGAGCGTGAGACCATAGCTCAGTATCTAGAGCGAATTGCTTTTTATTGACGAGTTTTAATGGCTTTGGTTGCTCTCGTTCGGTATCCGTTAATCGCTTATCGGTTTGCTTAAACCAGATATCAACATCTAAACCAATTTGATGACTGCTATGACCATGACTAAAGTTACCGCCTCTAGGCATAGACATATCGGCTATTAAGATATCGTCTAAACCTTGTTGTTTTAACTCCATCGCATATTGAGTTATAAATTCGATTAGCTCGGGGTGACCATAATAGCGTTGTCGTTGAGTCCGAATAACCTGGTAACCTTGGCCGTTAACGGGCAGTGCCAGCCCACCTTGCAAACATCCATTTGCATAACTGCCTATGGCACTCGCTTGATTGCCAAAAGGCGTCTTTAACGCCTCCCATTGATTGGCATTCACTGAAGGCATCGAGAACAAAAAAGCGAGCAACGGCAATGCAATTAATGCCGATTTAATTAAAGGTAAGCTGACTTTAATGCCAATAAACACCAAATAGTCATGATTAGCGTCATAATTCGAGATCGAAACCTTACCTTTGGATATGAATCTCACCGTGCGGCCTCGCTTACTTAGCTGTTAACTTTTTCTTCTGTGTAATCAGTATAGCTTGCTCTACCTTGAAGCAAATATTCAAGTTTGGCCGCCTAATTTATAAAAGTATGAGCAAATCTGATTAATGCTTAATTAAACAAAAAAATAGCTGCTAGAAAGTTAACAAGTATGAGAGTGGAATGAGACGCTTAACAACCGTTAGCCCAAGATTGATAAAACAAAAAAAAGCGGAGCAAGCCTGCTCCGCGTACTAAATATACTCGCCACATCAGTGTGATTAATCAAACAGGTTAGGCATAACCGTAAGTGCCATTAATGGTCACTCACTTTAATCAATAACACACTGCACTTTGGCAAGAAAACCGTAACAAAAAAACCAGAGGTAACGCCGAGGGCAGACTAATGCATCGTCGTCTTACTCAAGTCCTTTCCATTGTCCCTAATGGAAATATAATCGATATAAATCGATATTTAGCGCCCCAAAGAACGCCAAATATCACTGTTAAGCCTTACGGCTTTGGTAAATCCAGCGGTAAAGTGTCGGTAGCACTAATAGAGTTAGTGCCGTCGAACTAAATAAACCACCTATAATCACCACTGCAAGAGGCTGCTGGATCTCACTGCCTACGCCCGAAGAAAGTAAGATTGGGATCAAACCTAGTGCCGAGGTTAATGCCGTCATCAATACTGGACGTAAACGCCCTACCGTGCCCTCATAAACTGCATCATAAAGTGAGGCATCAGTTTCTTCAGTCACGCTGGCGCGTCTTTGATTTATCGAGTCCACCAGCACCACACCATTGAGTACTGCCACGCCAAATAGAGTGATAAAGCCAATCGAGCTTGGTACTGACAAGTAAGTGCCGCTGGCATACAAGGCCACAACACCACCAATTAACGCTAATGGTACGTTAGCCATAATCAGACCAACCTGCTTTACCGAACCAAAAGAGAAGAACAGTAATAAGGCAATCAATACAATAGAGATAGGTAACACCAACATTAGCTTTTGCTGTGCACGCTGCTGGTTCTCATATTGACCACCTACCACTACTGTGTATCCCGGAGGTAAGTCAGCCTTTGGCACAATAGCGTAAATATCATTTACCACTGAACCCATGTCGCGGTCAGCAACGTTAGCTTGCACCACCACACGACGCTGCACATCATCGCGACGAATGTTAGGCGGCGCCATTTCAATCGCCACATCAGCCACTTCCCCCAAACGCACAGTAGCGCCGCTGACACCTGTCAGTAGTAAGTTTTCCAACGCATCAGGTGAACTGCGGTATTGCTTAGCTAGACGTACATAAATATCGTAACGCGCATTACCATCAATCACTTGGCCTGCGCTGGCGCCACCAATACCTTGACTAACCAATGCCATCACTTCATCAACGCTAATACCATAGCGCGCCAGTTGATCTCGTTTAGGACGCACGACTAACTGCGCTTCGCCGCTCACCTGCTCAAGCGATACATCCACCGCACCTGGAATTTGCGCCACGAGATCTGTTAATACTTGGCCACGCTCAGACAGTACATCTAAGTCTGGGCCAAAGATCTTAATCGCTAGCTGCGCTTTAACACCCGATAGTAGTTCGTCAACGCGAGTGGCAATTGGCTGAGAGAAGGTGAACAACAAGCCCGGATAGACATTGAGCTTCTCTTCCATTTTACGCTGCAGCTCAAAACGGTTACTGGCACTGGTCCACTCATCAACAGGCTTAAGGCCGATGTAGATCTCGATGTTATTCACCGGCTCGGGGTCGCCACCTAATTCAGCGGCGCCAATACGGCTCAGCGCATAGTTAACCTCAGGAAACTCAAGTATTAACGCCTCAAGCTTTGGCGCGACATCAAGTGATGTTCCTAAACTTGCTGTTGGCGCTAGGGTGACGCGTAAGTTAATCGTGCCCTCTTCAAGCTCAGGCACAAACTCAGTACCCAGTCTTGGTAGCAACATCATACTTAGGGCGAACATCAGCACAGAGGCGCTCAACAGTACCTTTGGATGTGCCATCGTAGCGCTCAGCAATTTACGATATAGCGCTTCAATCGGTTTAAGCACTGGGCTTTCACGTAAAACAACGCCGCGCTTAAACAGATAAACCGCCAACGCAGGTACAGCAATCAACGCCACTAATAAAGCCGATAGCATGGCTAAAATAATACTCACAGCCATTGGCTGGAATAATTTACCTTCTACGCCTTCAAGGGCAAACAAGGGCGCAAACACCACGATAATAATCGCGGTCGCAAAGAAGATTGGGCTACACACTTCTTTGGCGGCCAGCATCACTTGATTGATCATGCTGCTTGAACCAACGTCTGACTCTTTGTTTTTACTCGACTGCGTGAGGTGTTTAAAGATGTTTTCTACCATCACCACAGAGCCATCAACGAGCATACCAATCGCTACCGCTAGGCCACCAAGCGACATCAAGTTAGCTGACATTCCAAAGTAAGACATCACTAACAGCGCTAAACCAATAGAGACTGGAATAGACAGCAGCACCAGTAAGGTCGCACGAATGTTGACTAAGAACAGCGCTAAGATCACCACAATAAACACGAACGCCATTAATAGCGCGTCACGCACAGTCGTTACCGCTTGATTCACTAAGTCTGATTGATCGTAGAACACTTCAAACGACACGCCGTCTGGTAGTGCTTGCTCAATCATAGCTGTGCGTTCACTAATGTCGTCGATAGTTTCCTTGGTATTGGCGCCCATACGTTTAAGCACAACGCCAGCAACCACTTCACCTAAGTCTTGCGAATTACCCGCTTCGTCACGGCGAGTCATGGTCACTGCGCCCACGCGGATCTCACTGCCGTAATCGACTTTAGCAATATCACCAATACGCACTGGAGTACCCGCGACTTCAGTTAGCGGAATTTGTGCAATCGCTTTAAGGCCTGCATTACCTGCTGGCAACATGCCATAGCCGCGCACGACTAATTGCTCTTGCCCCTGGTCCATAAACCAGCCGCCAGCGTTACGGTTATTGCTCTCTAACGCGCTAGTCACTTGCGCCATTGATAAGCCGTAACTCATCAGCTTATTAGGCTCAATTTGCACTTGGTATTGACGGACTTCGCCACCAAATGACAAGACTTCGGTTACGCCGCCAACTGGCATCAGCAACAGCTTAACCATGTAGTCGTTAATACTACGTAGCTCTGACGCATCTACACCCGACTCAGGCGTCGCACGTAAGATGTATTGATAGATTTGCCCAAGACCAGAAGTGTTAGGGCCGATTTCAGGCACCCCAACACCATCAGGGATCATTTCACGAGCCGCTTGTAACTGCTCAAACACCTGCTGACGCGCGAAATAAATATCGGTGCCTTCGGCAAATACGACCGTCACAATCGACAGACCGGTACGTGAAAGTGAACGTACTTCGGTTACCTCAGGCAAGGCGTACATGGCCGATTCGACCGGATAACTAATCAGCTTTTCTACTTCTTCTGCCGCCAAGCCCTCAGCCGCTGTGTTAACGGTAACTTGCACGTTGGTCACATCAGGAAAAGCATCTAAATTCAATTTTGGTAGCATGGCGACACTGGCAACAACCAAGGCCAGCAGCGCAAGCACCACCATCAGACGATTGCGCACAGCAACGTCTATGAGTTTTTGTAACATAGCAGTCGCCTCTTAGTGGTTATGAATATCGAAGCCAGATTTAGCTTGCTCTGATGCTAGGAAGAACGCACCAGAGATCACCACCTGCGCATCTTTTGCTAAGCCGCGCACTAAGTTCATGCCGCGCTGACGCTCAACCACTTCAATCTCAACCCCTTCAAAGCCTTCTGCGCCTTGAACAAATACCTGCCAATGGCCATCACTGCTGCGAGTTAATGCCGAATCCGGCAAAATAACTCCGCCTTCTGACGCATCAGGTAGGTATAACTCAGCAAATTGCCCCGCATGTAATACATGACCTGCGTTTTCAAATGCCACTAAGATCTGCTCGGTACGAGTTACACTATCAAGCTCATGAGAACGGCCAATAATGGTGCCCTCTAGGCTCTTATCACCAACCTTAACCACAGTCTTGCTGCCGATACTGACTTTTTCAGCCTGTACAGGCGTCAACTCTGCTTCAACCCATAAGTGAGACTCATCAGTTAACTGCATCAAGGCTGTGCCTGCAGGCACAATTTGCCCTAGCATGGCGATATCTTTTTGTACGCGGCCACTGATTGGCGCGATAAGCTGATAGCTACCTATGGTTTCAGGTGCATCAGCAAGTGCGGTAATTTGAGCAGACGTCATCTTCATCGCTTCTAGCGTGGCGCGTTTAAGTTCAGCATCCACTTGCGCTTGTAAGCGGCGACTCGCACTGACAGCACTGGCGCTCATGCGTTTAACTCGGCTCCATTCTGCAGCGGCATTAATATAGTCAGCTTGTGCCTGTGCAACGGCAACACCGCCCAATGTCAGTAACACATCGCCCTTATTCACTTCTTGCCCTGGCACTACGCTACGCTTAAGTACACGCACATCAACCTGTGGTGCAATAGTCACGGTTCTGTCGCGATCAACGACTAGGGTTGCAGTAGCAACGGCTTCTAAACTAAAGCTTTGCTCACTAAGTTGCGCCACTTCAATCTTTGCCAACGCTAATTGCTCAGCCGTTAACTCAATACCGTGAACGTCTTCTTCTACTGCTTCCTCAGCGCCATGGCCGTGGCCATCATCTTTAACTAACACCGCTTCTTCAGCGCTGTGATCATGGCCATCACCTGCAGTAGCCAGTGTCGGGATCAGTAATGCTGTTGTTAGGGTCATCAATAAACCTAAGCTCATTGCGCGAGTAATGGCGTTAAGTCCAAATACGCTAGATTTTGCCGTGCTATTAGTCAGCATCATTGTTGGTACCACTGTTTTATTGTTCGTTTTCATAATCAAAGCCTTTATTGAGCACGTTCAGGTGCTGCCGCAGTGGCACCCTGAGTTGATAACTGGCTATTGAGGTAGCCTTCCAATTGTCCGCTTGTTCCCATCCAGCTAAGCCAGCTCTCGTAAAGGGCAGACTCGAGCGCTAGCCCAGCTAAATAGCTGCCACTCATCTGTCTTTGGCTTTGTAAGTAGTCACTGGTATTGATATCACCCGCTTGCCATTGTTGAGACAAAGACTGCGCGGCTTGGGTGCCAGAGGTCAGTACCAACTCGCTCCAATCTTGATAGCGCTGGGTGAGCCTTGGAAGGCTTAATAAAAACTGCTTTTGCTGCTGTAGTAATACACGCTCTTGGGCTAAATAGGTTTGCTCGGCAATGGCAACACCCTGACTCGCAACAGCAATCGCTTCGCTATAGTTATTGCGGATCTGCAGCGGAATAGACACCCCAACACCAAACTTGTTTTCGCCACCTTCGCGCTCTGCACTTAGACTAATACTCGGATCGGCGCTGCCATCAGCCTTGGCTTGTTCAGCCGTCACCTTAGCAACTAGTACTTGCTGATAAGCACTTTTAAGTGCAGGTAATTCAGGCGAGATTTCTAAATGGGCCGCTTGCACTGTTAAGGCATTAACAAAGTCTGCAAACGGCAAGTCAAACTCACCAAACAAAGCTAATACTTGGCCGTCCGCCGCAATAGAGGCTTGCTCAGCTAATGCGTAATCGGCTGCATTACTAGCAACATCAAGCTGCATAAGTTGCAATTCAACGCTCGACAAGTCCCCCACTTCTGTACGTTGACGGGCGATATCAAGCTGGCCTTTAGCTAAGTTAAACTGCTGCTTTTGAAACTCTAATGCTTTACGTGCTTGGCTTTGATTGGTCAAAGCTTGCAGTCTTTCGGCTAACATTTGGTTACGCTCAAGCGTAATGTTAGATAGTAAAATTTCACTTTCTAGCTGGGCAATACGTGTTGCTACGCCACGCTTGTCACCCCAGTCAATTCTCTGGCTAATATCTAAGCTGTAAGTATCTTCACTCGCATTTTGGTAGCCTAAACCTAACTCTGGGTTATACACCGCTTGGTCTGCGGCCTCTACGCTCAACAAAGCTTGCTGACGGTGTGCGGCTTGCGCTTGCACTTCTGGCAGACTATTAAAGCGCTGCATCACTTGAGGTAACCAATGACTAAATTGGCCAAGATTATTTGTTGTCGCAGCAAGCCCTGTTTGGCTCATTGCACCACTGAGAGTTGACTCAGCAGCGGTTACAGTCGTTACAGGTACCGTTAAAAGGCCCAAGAGTAGACTGGCGATTATGGTTTTTTTCATCGCGGATCCTATCGACCCGGCAATCACGAACTCATGGTTATTAGCCTAACCTTAGGCTAAACATAAGGCTGACTTTTACGTGATATTGCCTGGGTACAAATCAATATAACAGTCGCGTAAACATTGCAGCTACAGCCAGTTAATACTCAAGCTAAGTTGAGCTAAAAGCAGCGATGCAATAAATACACGGTAATTAAATAAAGATTTAGCGAAGCGGAAGTTAAGGCAGCAATGCCATTCAAGCAAAGATGTAAAATCTTGCCAACTTCAACCTCTTAAGGATTAAACGATTGGAGGGCGATAGTCTGGAAGTTGCTCAGGAGGTAAATACTGTCCATCAATACTGGTAAGTGCGTCACTCACTGGCACAGAAGGCACAATTGATACTGTAGACATGGCGGTTACATGGCCACCATGGCAAGGACAATCTAAACAAAGATCAAAGCTTTTTGATTCAGTTTTAGTAACGGTGTGACTGTGAGGCTCGGCATCCGAAGCTGCACTGTCAATCGAGTCAAAGGCACAAGCGCAATCTACACACTGCGATAGCGTGGTAACGTCAGCAGTAAATTGAATATGTGGGTGAGGTGCGCTCTCTTCTTCATGATCTCCTAAATGTAACTGATGCATGCCTAGGTTGCCGCCTGCGAATTGCAGTACAACAACAGCAATTAATACAGCTGCCATTTTATACAGAGATTGAGGAGTAAATAGACGCAAAATTCACCTATCGATTAATGTAAAAGCGTAAATATTGATACTTTCGTAGCAAATCAGACCCGCATCATAAACAAAAGTTCACTGCAAACAAGATTTTATAGAGCCCTTAGTGAACTTGGTCTCATTTTAAATTTAGGTCTGATAAAGAAATTATTATTTAAAAACGCAGTGCTTAGCGTAATCAGTCGCTTCGTTAGCAGACCAGTCACCAGATGGCTTTTCTTTCATCTGCTTACACCAAGCTTCGCTGCCAACTTCTGGGGCACAGGCACTCAAGCCAAACACTAATGCACACACTAAAGACAACCCAGACAGCTTAGATAACGACATTGGTAAATCCTTCTATTACGATGACTAAAAATATATTTTACGGGATTATAACAAGATTCAAATTAAGTTCTTGCTGCAATCCACTCGATTGCAGATTCTTTTTGCTCTAGCGGGTACCAAGCGACCTCACCCTGCATAAATGGGCCCATTAACCTTACTGCATTACCAAACCAGTCAGGTCCACCTACCAGTACAAGGGCGTCAAAATTGGGTAACTGCACTTCACCACTGCCTGCTAATGACTCTTGTTGCCAGCCTTCGAGCAAGACATCGGCTTCAACGTAGATACAAATCTTAGCGTTATCGTCACGACAACGCTCAATTAGCGGCTGCATGATCTGCCCGTAATCTTCTGTAGATAAACGGCCACTGGCAAATAAGCTAATCACATCAGCCGTTATATCAGGGATCTTACACAGCATACTCTGTCTCCATAATGCTCAATTTAGAGAGGAACATTGCTTGATAATAGCAAACCCGCCATGAAGGAAAAGTGCACCGCGCCCTTATTTCGGCTAAAAGTCTGTTAATATTGAGCAAAGGATTAAAAGCCTACGCCTAGTTTTGCGTTAGGTAAACCACCAATTATTAGGGCACTGCTTTGGCAACCATAAAAATATCAAACTCAGTATCAATTCAAGACAGCGAGCTTGAGTGGCAATTTATCCGCTCTAGTGGCGCAGGAGGTCAGCATCTCAATAAAGTCTCTACTGCTGCCCAGTTGATATTCGATATCAAAAACTCTTCTTTGCCAGAGTACTATCAACAGCGCTTACTCACTAAAGCTGATCACCGTATTACCAAAAGCGGCAAAATCATAATTAAGTGTCAGCAAAGCCGCAGCCAAGATTTTAATCGCCAAACAGCGTTAGAGCAGTTTATAGCCTTAGTAATAAGCGTAAATACGGTGCAGAAAAAACGCATCGCAACCAAGCCGACTAAAGGTAGCCAACGCCGCCGAGTCGATGCTAAAAAACAGAAAGGTGCCACCAAAGCACTAAGACAGAACAAAAGCAGTTTTTAGCACTAAGTCCAAATGCCTTAGTCATTTTATCTTTCGCACTACAGCAATCGACAAATGACTGATTATTTGTTGAAATCAAAACGATATTAGCGCGATTGCGTGCACTTAAGTACACCAAGGGAATAGTCATGAGCAGCCAAACAAAAATCTTACTCGTTAATGGTCCTAATTTAAATTTACTTGGCCGTCGTGAGCCAGGCCATTACGGCCACCATACCCTTGAGCAAATTGTCGATGACCTTAAGCAAAGTGCAGCCCAAGCGAATGTGGAGCTTGAGCATATTCAATCTAATGCAGAACATTTGCTGATTGAGGCTATTCACAACAGTGATGCCGACATGGTGATTATCAACCCTGCGGCTTTTACCCATACAAGTGTGGCACTGCGAGATGCGTTACTTGGTGTAGCGATTTCCTTTATTGAAGTGCACCTTTCAAACGTGCATAGTCGCGAACCATTCCGCCATCATTCTTACTTTTCAGATAAAGCCATCGGCGTGATTTGTGGATTAGGCGCCCAAGGCTACCAATTTGCTCTGCAAGCAGCCATTGCCCGTTTACATGCCACAGACAAACATTAAGGTCAGCTTACCCAATGGATATTCGTAAAATAAAAAAGCTTATTGAGCTGGTACAAGAGTCTGATATTGCAGAACTTGAAATAAAAGAAGGCGAAGAGTCTGTGCGTATTTGTCGCCATAGCCCGGTACCTATACAAGCTAATAACCAGACTTACCTTGCCCCAGCAAGTAGCGTTGCAGCAGCAATACCTAGCCAACAACTCAAACATAATAATGATTCTGACAATAACTATAACGACGATGAGCCACACCAGCTAATCTCTCCTATGGTCGGCACAGTTTATTTAATCGATAAGCAAAGCCAGGCTCCACTTTGCCATGTAGGTCAAACCGTGAAAGCTGGCGATATCGTTTGTATCATTGACGCTATGACTATGAGTAACCGTATTGCAGCGGATAAAGACGGTGTGATTAGTGCCATTTTAGTTGATGACGGACAAGCTATTGATTTCGAGCAGCCGTTAATCGAAATCGAATAATAACGAAAACGATAAACCCAGTGGTTAGCTATACCAATCTAAATATTCGGCTGAACAAGCTTCAATAAAGGACTCTAATGCAATGATATTAATTACCGGCGCTAGCAGTGGTTTAGGAGCTTCTTTAGCTCAACTTTATGCCGAACAAGATGATATTGCGATTACAGGCCGTAATGCTGAACGTTTAGAACAAGTCGCGGAATCAATTAAACGTCCGATTAATTCCTATGTTTGCGATTTAAGCGACGGGCAAGCGGTTACGCACCTATTTGACGCCTTACCAAGCACACCAAACATGATCATTCATTGTGCTGGCAGTGGTTACTTTGGCCCAATCGAGACCCAGTATCCTGACGCTATCAAGACGCTAATTGATAACAACCTCACCTCAGCTATTTTAGTATTGCGAGAAGCCGTTAAACGCTACAAGAATCAAGCTGTGACTGTAGTAATGGTTATGTCTACCGCAGCATTGGCAGCTAAAGCTGAAGAGTCGACATATTGCGCAGTAAAATGGGCGGTAAAAGGCTTGATAGAATCCGTGCGTCTGGAGCTAAAGTCCAGCCCAATGAAACTGATTGCAGTATACCCCGGCGGTATGGATACAGGTTTTTGGCCATCCAGCGGAAAACAAGCAAATACAGTGAGCTTTATGCAGCCAGAAGAAGCAGCTGGCATGTTAAAACATGCTCTGCTGAGCACCGAGCATGGCTACATATCAGATATCACAATAAACCGCGGATAAGCCAAAATAAAAAGCGCGAGCTAATACCAATCAGTATAAGTATTTAAATAACATGATATTGATGATTTGTTTTCTATACTTATCAAACCCAAGCTTATTTTAACTTGTCATTACACCATAAATAAGGATATTGAATGCGCACGAGCCTAATCATTTTTATCGTCACAAGCTTACTCTTATTTTTTGGCTATCATATTTATCTGTTTATCATGCCAAGCGTTAAAATCGTCAATCAATCAGGGCAAATCCTTACCCGCGTGGAAGTGAGTCTGCCCAGTAATCGCTTAGTGTTTGATAATATCGCCCCAGCGCAAACCATGCGTATCCACTACAACACAGACCAAGCCGATGGTGAATATGCTTACCAAATTCGCCTATCATCTGGTGCCTATATCAAGGGGCAATGCGGTTATGTTACCCATGACCAATATATGAAAGTATTAGAGCTGACCGTCGATAGTGAAGACCAAGTCAATTGTATAGAATAAGGCCGCCGCAATAACGCTATCCAAGCAAACTAACCTGCCACAATTTTGCTGATCTGCTGATAACTTGTTTGCGGGTCAGTGTAATCAATGGCTATTTCATAAAGCTGACCATTAACTAATAACACTAATGACGGGAAACCTTGTAGCGGTAAATGCCGAGTACGATTAACCTCACTAATTAAATTAGCATGGGTCTGCTCACTCCGCAGCGCTTTGGTAAACAATGCGGGGTTAAGGCCTAAAGCTTCTGCTAACTCAACTAAAGTGGTTTCATCAGACGGGTTACGCGCTTGCAAATAGTAAGCTTTTTGAATTGCCAACAGCATATCTTCTTCTAAGCCATACTCACGCGCAATCAACACAGCACGACAAGCAGGATAAGTTGAGCGTCTTGGTTGGCATTGCAGCCAAAAGTCGAAATTGAATTCAGTTCCCACTTGTTGCCTAATCTTTTGCCATGTTTGCTGTAAAAATGTTTGCATTTCACTCGGCATTGGCTCGTCAGTGTCTGGCGCTAATCCTCCTAAACGATACTCGACCTTAAGCTCAGGTAATGCTGCTTTTAATTGCGATTGCAGTGCTAACCATGTAGGCCTAAAAGCCCAACACCAGCTACACATAGGGTCGTAAACATAATAAAGAATTGCCAAGTTCATGAAATGATTTCTTTAACTACAATATATTCCTTAGCCTACCTAGACAGATAAAAAAGTCTAGCCATTGGCACCACAAAAATGATAACAATTAAAACCATCAACTTTACACTGATAGAGCTAAAGCATGAAAAGCTAAGAAAATTTAAGTATTCTATCAATATTATCATTAGCAAAAAGACAAGCAGTGTCCAAACTCAAACCTGATATAAGTATTATCCGCAGCGGAATATTCACCCAGTGGGATGATACAAGTGATGACTTGCCACGGCAGCTAAAAGCCACGGTGCATGTTCCAGCTGAAATCGATATCGAATTCGGTTTTATCGCTCACATCAAAAAAGCCAAAAATCAAAAGCTAAGATATTGCATTTATCACCCTAATATCCCCGACGACAAGGGTAATATTCGCCCACCGTTTGAAGGCGAAGTATTCGTTCAATCAAACGATTGGAAGTTCTATTTAGGCGACACCATCTGGGCTCCTGAACATAACAAAGTCGGTAACTGGCGAATGACGTTAGAACTCAAAGGTAAGGTGGTTGCCGAAAAGACCTTTAAAGTACATATGAATGATGAGCAAGACAAGATTAGTGCTTTTTGGAAGCATAGAGGTTTCTAGCTAGGGCAACAAAGCCCCCAAAAGCTTGGGGGCGTCATAAACGGTTATCTGTTTACACTCACCTCTTGAAAGCTAAACTGGCCACTGTCTAACTTTTGTTTAACTTCACTCTTAGCCGTAAAATCTAATTGATTAAGATCCACTCTTTTAATTGTACTGTTATGCATTGTTTTATAAAACAAGAGTCCATTACTTTGATCGATCACTGACGTCCACTGAGTGGCACTCGGTAAATCAGGGATATGAGACTTATTGTTAAATTCGCTCCCTATTGGAATATCGAAGTTGTTCAAAATATGGAATGCTTGCGAAACAGCTTGTTGAGCATTTTCCATTACCGGAGCAGTATTGACATAGAAAGCCGCGCGAACAAAACGAGATGGTGGTGAAATATCACCAGGAAGGCCGACAAAGTTAGAGCCTACCCCGAAGGATTGTGCCTCAACGCCATTTATCTTTTGTGGCGGACTGATACCGGGATGGAGGTTGATATAATTGTTAAGGTTTGTGACCTGCCAACTATAGTCCGGCGAATTGGTTAGTACCTTAGCCGTATTTTTATGGATATTGATTTTGCCGTGATCCATTATCTCAATCACAATACTGTTACCCTGCTTATCAGATACTCGCCAATGTGCTGTCGGTGATGTATTGCCTTGCTGATCAAAGTAAACAGTGACAATCTTAATTTTACCTAATGCTGCCTCGACTTCTGCAACCGTTTCAAATTGCGTTAGCATCCAACGAACAAAATCCATATCGGTAATGTTATCCGCAGTTTGTTTAGGATCATACTTAGCAAGTGAGCCATAATTGCGGAAATAAAATAAGCCTGCGCTTAGTCCCTTTTCATTCAAACCTTCAGCAATAAAACGATCATCGCTGACAGAGATCCCTGCAAAGCCATATTTGCTGTTCCAGCTTAGTCCTTGCTGTTGATCAGGCATAGTTGCTGTGTATTGATGATCACGAGGTGAAACGATAAGTTTACTGTTTAGATCGCTATGACCCCATTCAATCGTTCGAGCCTGGATCTGTTCATTCGCTGTGGTTGATAAAGTAATACCAGTACAAGCACTAGCAGCATAACTAAAAGTAGAAGCGAGTATTAAGGTGAGTAATGTCTTTTTCATGATATCGAGCTTAACCCTTTGAAGATTTGTCGACCAATGACCTCTCACAAGGCTCTTCATTAGCCATCAGTAACTACAAACTTACACCCAAATATCAAGAATGCAAAATACTTATACTAATCAATATATGGAGCAGCATACGCTGAGTAATTTAAGAGTTTGTCATAAATTGCGATATGAAAATGGTCTGCTTGATTCGTCTTACTTCACATGAATATTGAACCACACTAGATTCAGACTTTTTACTTACCCATGTTCGAGTGGTCAATTCTCGTAATAAAGAGTCCAGACAAAAACGAAAAAAGCCTGTTGCATTAGCAACGGGCTTTCTCGCTTCTCTTTCGAGAATTCTGTTTTGTCTTCACTTTTACAAAAGTGAAATCAAAGTTGCGCCAGGAAATGACCTACTCTCGTAGTTCGCGCAGCGAACACATGGGGGTGAAAAAGCCCAGCACTGGATGCAACGCATTCAAGGGCTTTGAAGCGCGAGTAACTTGTTACGAAGCTGGAGGCAAGGCACACGGATGTGCCGAATGCCTGAAACGCATGGGTGCAGTTTCTGGCCCCGCTAAGCAGCGGGTTGACATCGGGGGTAGGCATTTATGCCTACCTTAAGTGAAGTAGTCACCTTGCGGGTGGCTGTATTTTAGATAAGTTAGCGTTCAGTATTTTACAAACGCCCAAACGCAACTCCTCTCCTATGCCATCCATGGCATTCGAGGATAAGTACTTCCTATACACAAAAGCCACCTGCTTTTATCATATAAGAGTAGGTGGCTTCTTCACTTAATTTAAAGCCTGGAAATGGCCAGCTTCGAGCAAGCTCTCCGCGTTCACCCCTTGCATCAAACTTCGTTTGATAAGCACAAGGGCTTCCCCCTACTCCACATGGGTACTGAAGCTCACTGCGTTCGGGCTTTTTATTTCCCCATGTTCGTTCGGTCATCTTTCCAGCCAATAACGAAAAAAGCCCGCTACATAGTAGCGGGCTTTCTTGTATTTGGCGCCTGGAAATGACCTACTCTCACATGGGGAGACCCCACACTACCATCGGCGATATTGCGTTTCACTTCTGAGTTCGGAATG
>NZ_JAKILT010000033.1 GCF_023283535.1 Shewanella sairae
AAGGCATAGTGCGAATGGCTATCTCAGCCCAGAAGCATTCGAACTAAAGAGCATTGCTTAGTGCCGTGTCTAGTTTTAGTACTAGAGATCATAATGATTTTTTGGGTTATACAGTCCGCTCTCCTTAATAAATAATTAACAGTCTCTCTATGACCAAAATACATCTAGCCCACACAGAAGTATTCACTCCGCATAGCTATAGCCTGTAGATAGAGTGTGCATTCATTACATCTAGGTATACCAACTGTAGATCCTTGTACCGAACTTAATCTCACACTGATATTCAGGTACAAAAAAACCTGCACTTGGCAGGTTTCTTCATATCAACTTATGTTTTAAAGCAGCTTATACTTCAAAGCCAGTTGATTAGTTTTGCTTTCTAACAAACTTAGACTTAAGCATCATCTGGCCGTGACCATCAACTTTACAGTCAATATCGTGGTCAGCATCAACAAAACGCTTAATCACAGCTTTAGTACCTACTTTAAGTACCAGCGATGAGCCTTTAACTTTAAGATCTTTAATTAGCGTGACTTTGTCTTCTTCAGCTAACAAGTTACCCACTGCATCTTTTAAAATAATCGCATCTGGATCTACGATAACTTCATTTGGATTCCATTCATGAGCACACTCTGGACAAACTAGGTTTGTACCGTCTTCGTATACATAGATAGACTCACATTTTGGGCATGGTGGGATAGCGCTCATGGCATTTTCTCTTTGAATAAATAAATTGTTGGATCGTACTCAATGCGCCGTTTTTAACAGTCATTAAACGATCCACCTTTTAAACACATATTATAATAAAATTTTCCATTATCAGCTAGGTTCAAAAAGCCGTCTTGTGAACCCACTAGTCTTTGCTATTTTCAGTATTTGATCTTGATAACAAAACACCAGTCAAATCGCACACAATACCAGCGATTTCTTACAGTTTTAGCGTAGTGAATCTTATTACCCATTTGATATATCCACTTTGATCACAGCAAGCGCTATAGCTTGATACAGCTCTCGCTAATATTACGGTGTAGTCATTCAGCCAATAAAAGCGATTACAGCTGTATCTAGCACTCACTACCCAAGAACAAAGCACTAAGTACTTTTAACGAGTGATAGTTTTAACAAGTGATAGTTTTAACAAGTGATAGTTTGCGCATATTGCTTTAAAGAGATCCCAAATTGAGTCTTAAAACGCTGACTAAATCGACTTTCAGATTGATATCCGCAGCGAAATGCCAATTCAAGTTGGGTAAGCGGCTGCTCGTTGCGTGCATTAACGGTTTGCATCACACTAATGGCATTTAACATTCTGACCTCGGCTAATACTTCTCTAAACGAGGTGCCCTCTTTACTTAAATGACGCATAAAGGTTGCTTGGCTCATGGCAAATCGCCCACAAGTATTCTCAATACTGTGGTTGCTTGCCGGATCAATAGCAAGATAACGACTGAGTTTTTGTCGCAAGGATAATTGCCTATGAGCAAACAGTTGCGACAAAGCGCCTGCTTCAAAAAGCTGTTGGTAAAATCCGTCAAGGTAACACTGCTGCGCAGCAGCGCTTAATGACAATTCAGCCATGGTAATCAACTGCGACAATGCAAAATTAAGGCTATCATTAACAGCAAGGCTTGGCGGATTGAGTAAATCGCTTTGTTCTATAGCTGCTGCAGATAACTGTTTAAGCAGTGCTTCTGACGGCAAAGATTTAAATGAAATCTGAATTGACTGAAACTTATCTTGGCTAGGCTCATTGATAAAGGTCAATGGTTGGTTTTCTGCCGCAAGTAACCAGTTATGACGATTAAAGGCTATTGCCTCACCTTGCCACTGCAGAAATTTAACGCCTGCAGTAACGACAATAATACTGGGGGTTAATACTGGCACATTACGCAGCGGCTGCGCCTTATGACCAAAGTAACGATCAATTCTCAGCAGTGAACTCAATATTATTCCTCAACTGCAAGCTAACATTTATCATTAAACTGCCTAAGCGAAATCAGGTTGATTTCGCTTAGGCTTATCTAGCTCATGCTGCATTAACTAAGATACTAACTTAACGCACATAGGTTGCTGTTAATACTGCTTTATCTATTGCCATTTTATTCAATGTAAAGCCAACTACAGCAGGAGATATGTCGCTAGGTAAATCGATTTTAGCTTGTGGTAATGCCCAAATCGTAAATTGATAACGGTGCATGCCATCGCCTTCAGGCGGGCAAACTCCACCGTAACCCGGCTTACCATAATCGGTTCTTGTTTCAAGGCCGATATTGACTTTACCAGATGCGCCTTGCGCAACTGATGTGGTGTCTGCTGGAATATTAAGTACCGTCCAATGCCACCAGCCGCTGCCTGTGGGTGCATCAGGATCAAAAGCGGTTATCGCAAAGCTCTTAGTGCCTTTAGGGGCATTTTTCCAAGACAACTGCGGCGATAAATTGCCACCACTACAACCCATACCATTATATTCAAACTTAGATGACATCAACTGCCCTTCGTTGATGTCATTACTCGTTAGCTCTAACGCATAGCTGTGAGCCGAAAACGCCAGTAACGCGATAGATAAACCGATGTGCTTCATAATGGATCCTAGATGTCTTTGTGAATGTACATCTAGTTTAGTTAATCAACAATATAAAAGTTACCCAAAACTATCATAATAAGCTTATTAAACATCCATTTTGATAGTTACAGTTTATTTTAACAGTTAAACGCATTGCTCCTTGCAACTATTGATGCTGATAAGTCGTTAGCAAAAATACGCTTAACCTCGCCTTAACGCGGGCCTTTACTCAAGTAGCAAACCGTAGTTATCGAGTACTAAAGCCTTGGCCCTTTAAATATGCCTGCATAAAAGGTCGCGACTCTTTATTGAGTGTTGCACTTATCTGTTCAGACCATGAAATTTGCTTATTATTACTGCTCCTTGCCGCATAATATTCACGGATATGCAGATCATATTGCGCGAGTTCATCACTGTCGATTGCCTGATAGCGCTCTTGATGCACCAAAATACTTAAAGGTAGACGCGGTTTAGTTTCAGGAAGTTTCGCAGGATAACCAAGGCACATACCAAACAAAGGTACAACATACTTAGGTAGTCCTAATAATGACTTCATCTTATCTGGATTATTACGGATCCCGCCAATATAGACGCCACCAAGCCCCATAGATTCTGCAGCCAGTAATGCATTCTGGCCCATCAAGCCAGTATCAATCGCACCTATTAGCGTTTGCTCGGTAAAGCCCAACTGAGCATTAGGGCTCACTTGTAAATGACGATTAAAATCAGCGCAGAAGACTAAAAACTCAGCCGCGGTTTCAACATAGCTTTGCCCACCAGCGAGTTCGGCAATCTGCGCTCGAGTTGCAGGATTCGTTACCCGAATAATGCTGCTACATTGAATAAAACTGGAACTGGAGGCTGCATTTGCACACTGTAAAATTAACTCCAGTTTATCTTGCTCAATTTGTTGCTCGGTAAACTGACGAATAGAGCGGTGCTGAAGTATGGTTTTTATGGTGTGATTCATGGTTGACCTACTGGCGGTGTTTTGAATAACAGCCTACTTACCTTAAAACACTGCCACAAGCTAATCGATTAAAAATAAAGATTTTTTAGTTAAAAATGCAGCTAGATAATCTTGGTAGCTAAATGAATACGGCTAGTACAAATCACGAATTGCGAACAAAAAACAATCGAGTCAGCCAGAAGCTTAGCTAAAATTAAATGTAATTCATCTTTATTGATCTATTTCCAGTACAGGAATAGGTTAATAAATATCTGGTACAGAGATCACATTTCGCCATCTCCGTCAGCCATTAATATTCATGGAGTATTCTGATGAGAAACCTAGAACTATTTAGCACAGCGTCAATCGATCACTTAATGTGGTCACAAAAAGAGTATTCAGCCAACCTAGACTCACCTGCTCTATCTATCTTCACCGACTTTGACCACTCCCAACCTATGGTTATCGACTCGTCAGCCAGCGCTGTTGATACCGCAGAAATCATGGTCAAGACCCACGCTTTTATGCGTCTTGTCGTCGATAAAACCAATCGCTTCTTGGGGATCATCACCCAATACGAACTGTCCCACAGCAAGATGATGAAGTTAGCAGCCAAAAACGCCTGTACCATTAACGATCTGCAAGTTACTGAATTAATGGTGCCTAGAGAGGGCTTGATGGCGCTTGATTATCATCAAGTGGCTACCGCCAATGTCAGTGATGTTGTAAGAGCTCTACAAGAAAACGGGCTACACCATATGCTGGTGATTGACCACGAGCTGCACCATATACGTGGCCTTATTGCCGCCAACGATGTCGCCAGAAAACTCAATGTACCAATTGATATTAATCAGCCACCATCGTTCTCACAAATATTTAAAGCAACACGTTAATTCATAATCACCTTTATATTAAAAAGCCCCTGTAACATACAAGTCTCAGGGGCTCACTATTTAAAAGGCTAGCACGCTATCGCGTTATCACATAAGTAATGTTCTAACTCAAGTGCTGGTAACGCTTTTGAATACAGCCAACCTTGATGTAGATTAACGCCTAATGAGTTTAAAATATCCGCTTGAGCTTGGGTTTCAACACCCTCCGCTATCACACTAATATTTAGCTCTTCAGCAATAGCCATATAAGATAAAATTAGCGATAGCTTATTCCCTGGCTTACCAAGCCGGCTAACAAACTGCTGATCAATCTTAAGGTAGTCAAAATCTAAATTCTGCAACCACAGGTTTCCGCCGTAGCCAGTACCAACGTCATCAAGCTCTATTTTGCAACCAAGCTGTTGGCAAACATCTACAAATTGTTTGAGTTTGTCCCAGTCAGAAATCGGGATACGCTCAGTTAATTCAAAACTTAAATATTCAACCGGGTAGCCCTGCTCCGCAAGTTCGAGTAGAAACTGATGCATTAACCCTTGCTCAATCTCTTTGGCACTAATATTAATACTGCACCAAGCAATTGTTTGCTGCTTTAGCAAACCTCTTAGCTCATTAAGTGCTGTTAACATAATCCAGCGGGTAACTTCTGGCATAACCGGAGACAGTTCCAACTGACCAATAAAATCGCCAGTATTGCGAATACTGCCATCTGCATTGCGCCATCTTAGCAGTACTTCTACACCAAAAGCCTTATCTTCACTGGTATCGACTATGGGTTGATACGCTAAGAAGAACGCCTCTTTTCTCAATGCCTGCTTAAAAGATCGATTCAAGTATATTTGCTTAGCCGCTCCTCGAAGAATAAAGCCAATAAACAAAACTAACGCATAAGCTAGCATTGAAAATAGAAAGTAATTCAACCAAAGCAAATTCTTAGCGAGTGAGTCGATTGAAAAGCAATATCGCAAATCCGTTACCCGCGAATGAAACTTCATTGTCTCTGAGTCTGGATCGCCATGATCGATTCTCAATAGGTTATTACCATTATCCAAATCAATACTTAAACCATCAGACAATGTCGCATAAGGTAAAATATCGGCCATATCCTGCACAGCATCAACACCTACAAACAGTTGATACTGACTGGTCATCCGAGCAACGTATATCGGCCACAGTGCCTCACTGTTACTGCAGTTACCTTGTTGGTAAATATGTAAACCATGATCTTTAGACTCATCAATTCTAAAGTAGTCTGGTCCATTCACTTCATTAGCACCTAACGCTGAACATATCAGTTTTTCATCACTAAACTTAATCCAAACAATATCTTGCTCGCTAGAATTGAGAATATGATTTCGAAGCACATTAACCGTTTCCACTGAACAGCCTTGTGTTTCTAGTCCGTTTAGTTCACCTTGAATCGCTAACAGGTTTTTATTCGCTGTCGCTACCCCCTCAACATAAAGATTGTCGAGTTTTATGACCTTTGCAGAAAAGGTCGTAAATACGCGATAGTGTACTAGGTAATATGAAGTCACAGCGCAAAGCAAAACCATGGCGATAATGAGCCAAGGAAGATCTTTCTTTCTAGCAATAGGGTCAAACTTGAGCATTAAGCAGTGCCAAATGAAAACATTTAATATCTACCAAGCACTACCAGTAGTAAGTACTTGAATTTAATTGCAACCGTGTATGTTAACGCTATACAAATTGCTTAAATTGAACCTTTGCAGCCACGAATCAAGCATAAGCATTTGTTAGTATAGATAATTAATTATACTTACGGATATTCAACTTAGGCCACCAATTCAAAGAGTGCGCGAATTTACGCCTGTTTAAAAATTAGGTCAACTTAAATTTGTATAAAAATAGAGCTAGAACATAGGCGCTACACAAAACCCATTCTTTCGTTTTACATTTCCCCAAACAACCCTTGGAATTTAAATTTGCACAATAAGAAGCCTTACCGCTATTCTGATAGCGTTAGCTTTATAGATATTGCCTGAAATCATAAATAAACCTAACTGTAGAGGGGTCAAACATTGACTTTCTTAGTTTCTTATCGCGCCATCAAAGCATCCAGCGCTACCGCTGTTTTATTATGCTTTCCCACCCTGTCTTTAGCCGATCAGTGGCACCTTAGCTTAGATAATGATGTGATCATCGGACAAGACGGCGATTACTCCAACGGATTTGTTTTAGGCTGGCAAGCGCTACCTCAAGCAGACTTTAACCAAGCCCCATGGCCTTTTAACTGGCAGAGCCAGTTGCAAATTCCAATGTCAAACTCTGGGCAAACAAGCCAGTGGGGAGCTAAATTCTATCAAAGGCTATGGACACCTAAAGAAATTGAATTTGATTATCCTCAGCCCTACGATCGCCCCTACGCCGGGGTTGCAGAGCTAGAAAGCTTTACCGGTAGCTTTAGCGACTCTTTTGCCCAAAAGAACTGGTTCAGTATTGGCGTCATTGGCCCAGCCTCTGGCGCTCAGGCCATGCAAGAGTTCGTCCATAGAATTACCGATTCAACATCACCCAATGGCTGGAAATACCAAGTCGAAAACCAGCTGACAATTCAGTTAGCGTATGAAGCCGACAGCTTGCTCACTAGGCAAACCGCAGGTAAAGACAGCCAATGGGAAATAAGTGCATACAACCACAATATGTTAGGTAACTTTCGCAGTGAAGCCAATTTAGGCTTAATGTTTCGCTGGGGAGATGACTTAGCCCAATCCTTTGGCCAACTAAGTAGCCATGCAGGCCACTATGGTCAATATAGCCATACTGCACGCCAAAGAGGTAGTTGGACGGTTTACGCCCGAGCACAAGCAGGTTATCGATTTAATGATTTAACCTTAGATGGCTCTTTACCCTATGATTCCTATGCAAAGCTCAAACACCAACAGGCTAAAGCAAGCACTGGCGTCATTTGGGCTTTTCCCACTTGGTCAGTCAGTTGGAGCTTTGATTTATATACTCAAGAATATGAGTCAGACAGTGATAAATGGCATGGCTACGGTGTACTGAGTTACAGCAAGCAACTGTAACTCAGTGCGCGACAATATTAAAAACTAAAGGCCCAACCTATTTGCGGGCCTTTTTCGACAAAGTCCATTTCATAATGAACGCCATCCACCTCGGAGTCGTTGCCTATCTGCAGGTAACGATAACCAATCCAAACATTATGCAGATGCCCAAAGCGGTACAAGGCTGAAGCGTTAAAGCCAAAGTCTCTGTCGTTATCTCCATAGATCTTAGTGTCAGCCCCTGCAGATACGCCCCAGGACTCACTAAACCAGTGGCGATAAGTTGCGCCCACCAGCCAGTCAAACAGGTGCTCGTCAGCTATAGGTACTTGGGCATTGATATTGATTAGGCCATCATCTTTAAGCGGCTTAATATTTAAATCTATTTTGCTAAACACATGCCGTACACCTGTAAATAAGCGCAAGCCTGGGGTAACTTCATACCCGGCTAAAAAATCATTCACAGCTAAGTGCATATCGGTTTCAATATTGTGCCCTGGAGAGATAACGCCACCGGTTATCGGCCCTGTTAGCCCCGCCGTTTGACTATCGCTTTTTATCCTTAGGTAGTTAACTCGCAAGCTATAAAGCCAATCGCCTTTTTGCGCATAAAGCTCACCAATCACCCCAAAATTAAGATTACTAATGATGTCGTTAAACGGTACTTCAATATCAACACGATCTGCATCAGCATTGATGGTGCCCGATATATCCGGCGCCCAAACCATAGGTAAGGCTATCAAGTAGTTCCATTCATCTTCAGTTGATGAATCGGGACCAATTTCATATTGGTCCTCAGCATTTACCATTGAGGTAGATACCAATAACAATGCCATTAAGGTCAGTTTTTTCACTAACAACACTCCCTGTATTGAACGCGCACTCATTAATGATGGCGAAACTTATTTTGGTGAGTGTAATACAAGATTAATCATCAGCCAATCTAGCTGTTTTTAATACTATTTGTACTCAGTATGCCTGTATCCATTTAGTAAACTTCTACATAATGAATACCACTCACCCATATTTAACCGCTTATATAGACTCAATCCGCGCACTTAAATAACCATTCAATCTACCACGTAAATAACATTAGTCATTTACCTTCATAAAAGTAAAAACAGCAATTAACCTCTGTCGTTGCTGATTTGCAAATTGCGAATAAGTGTAAAAAACAAAACCACAAAAACAGCCAAAACACTGATAAGTAACACTTAAATTTATTGGCACAGCTTATGCTTTATCTGGATACATTGATAACATGACTGCGAGAGATGCATTATGAAAATATCCACAAAGAAGACATTACGCTGCTCCCCGTTAATTTTAAGCGTGCTGATCTCAGCGAATGTGAGCGCCTCTAATCCTTTTAGTGCATGTCCCACAGAAGCCTTTGTCATCCAGAAACAATCCAACACACCAAAAAGCTATGGTGTTAGCTTAGCAACAGGTAGCTATGTGGTGCTCTCTAATGATATGGGGACAGGCAACGGCTACAACGGTGTGGGGTTTAACTACCATGACAACTATCTCTACGGTTGGGATTACGCCTCAGGCTCACTAGGACGTACAGGTGACGATTATCAGATTGTGGCTCTTACCGTAAACAAAGACTCATCAGCCGCCTCTGCCGGTAACTTTTATGTGGGTGATGTCGCCATTAGTGAGAATGTTTGGTACGGCTACCGTAAAGGTAAAGGTTTATTCAAAATCCCATTGGATAACCCCAGTAGCTACAACATGACAATAGTCGCTGGCAGTAAAGCTAACGCCACCTATAACATTACTGACCTAGCCTTTCACCCCACAGACGGCTATATATATAGCATTAGTAATGGCTCAAAAGGTAAACTGCTTCGTATCGATCCCGCCACAGCAGAAGCGACCAACTTAGGTACGGTTATCACATCAACTTCAGGTAACTTTATCTTCGGTGCACAGTTCTTTGATCCAGACGGTAATCTTTACGTCAGCAACAACAGTAACGGTAATATCTACAAAGTTAACGTCAATTCAGCCTCTCCTAGCGCGGTGTTGTTTGCTTATGGTCCATCCTCTTCCAGTAATGACGGTGCACGCTGTGCATTAGCCGAGGTTGTTGTTGGCAACACAGTCGATTTTGGTGATGCACCAGACAGCTACGGCACCTTGCTAGCCTCTAACGGTGCTCGCCATACCATAAGTAATAGTTTATATCTTGGTAGCAGCGTCGATAATGAATCAGACGGTTATGCCTCTCCTCTATCTGATGATGCTAGCGATAATGCTGATGATGAAGACGGGATCTCAATGCCAACCGGATTTGAGCTCGGTGAAAGTGCTGTTTTACTGGTTGATGCAACTGGTGGCGACGGCTTCCTCAATGCATGGTTTGATTGGGATCAAAGTGGCACCTTTGACTTAGAAGAACAAATTATACTCGGTGAACGTATTGATGACGGTCAAAACACCCTGACGATTGACGTACCAAGCTGGGCAAAACCGGGGCCTACTTGGGCACGTTTTCGTTTAAGTACCCAGCGTGACATCACTCCTACAGGTGGTATCGGTGATGGTGAGGTCGAAGATTATCCAGTAACCCTTACCGAAACAGGCGTCACCATTAACTACTACCCTTCCTCTTCAACCTACACCACGCTGGCCTATGAGGATCTCTACCCCGACCAAGGTGACTTTGATATGAACGATGTGGTAGTTCAGTTACGCATCATCGAGTATGTCAAAAATAACAAGGTCAGACGTATTGGATTTGAAGCTCAGCTCGCCGCTATGGGCGCGGCATACCACAACGGATTTGCCGTGCATTTACCGGGGGTGGGTCGAGGAAAAATTAAAGAATCTTTAATCAGCTGGTCTATTGATAACATTGCTCAAACGAGCTCACCGTTAGAAACAGGACAAACCAACGCAGTATTTGTATTTACCCAAGATTTGTCTGACTACGTCACCCTAGAGCAAGGCTGTGAGTACCTGCGTACAGAAACCGGTTGTGAAACCGCGTTTAGAACCACTTGGTCATTTGATATTCCTTTTGACACTCCAGTTGACGAAAGCAGCGTTCCCGCTTTCCCCTATGATCCATTTATCTTCGCAACCCCGAACACCGACCATGGCTTAGCGGCTAAAAACGTTGTTGGTGCTAATCCCGGCCGTCAGTTAGAGATCCATTTAAAGAACCAAGCACCTACTGACAAGTTCTCAACCAACTACTTTGGCGCTCGTGACGACGCCTCAAACCCTGGTGCATCGCAATACTTCCAAGATAGTAACGGTATGGCATGGGCAATTGAGATCCCTGTTGATTGGAAACACCCTAAAGAGAAAGAGCGTTTAGACAATGCCTACACTGAGTTTGTTGACTTTGCTGCCGATAGCACAGGTAACACCAACCCTACTTGGTATGAAAATGCCGACAACTCACTCATTTTCAATAACTAAAATGGAGCATGCCATGAATATTCAATTTAACACTTTGCTTAATCGCCCAACTGGCTTGATGGTATGTTTCACATTGCTTTTGACCGCATGTGGCGGTGGAGGAGATGACAGCGGAGCTGCAACACCAGCGCCGGTAGCAACGACACCCGCTCCAGCAACGACTACGCCAGATCCGGATCCTGCACCCACTCCTACATCACTAGATGATTTAATAGTTGATGCGGATAACAAGCTGCAATCGGCCTACACATTAACCGTCGATATTGATAAAGGTAATAGTAACCGCGGTTA
Organism: Shewanella sairae; assembly: GCF_023283535.1. Taxonomy (GTDB): domain Bacteria; phylum Pseudomonadota; class Gammaproteobacteria; order Enterobacterales; family Shewanellaceae; genus Shewanella; species Shewanella sairae. Next base: position 11,158 of record NZ_JAKILT010000033.1, read on the forward strand.
CTTCTCGCTTTGTGATGACTACCAAGCCAATGGTGGAGGTTACAAGGTTAACTTCAACTCTTGTTTATTTAGAGGCCCTTTGACCAAGGGGAAATTATCTAAAGATATCAAGGTCGCTAACCATGAAAGCCAGCTGATTGCCGTCATTTGGTTTTATGATGGTCAAGCGCCACAATTTGTAGAATGGAGCTACTTACAAGGCGAAGATTCACAAGTACTCACTATGAATTAACCTTCAATTCAAATACTAGAGCTTGCTGCGATTCACTCTCCACTGGGTCGCAGCCTTTTTATGCGGAAAAATAAAAAACAAACCCAACACATCACTGCTATTTACTTGTTATCGCTTACCTGCAAACCACTTACTGAGATTGATTTAATTGCTACAGTAAACTTTTCTAGTTACTGCAACGTAAACAATAAAACGCCATTACAATGATAGGCAAACAATGCTAAAAACAATCAGAGATTTAAGGCTTGCAACTACAGAAAGTTTACCAAGTAAAAACAACAATAAAGTGCTTAAACTTTTCTTTTTCAGCACCACGTATACTCTAATCATAACCCTAACGATGGGCTTAACTTTAGGCTTAACTATGACCGCAAGTTTCCAAGCTAACGCAGCAGAACAAACAATTAACTTCGATGTCACCACACCAACCATATGGCGCACAGTTAACGATACTGTAATGGGCGGGATCTCGCAAAGCACAGTTACAACGGATCCCACCAGCGCAACCTTTTCTGGCGAGTTGTCATTAGAGCGAAACGGCGGGTTTGCATCAACCAGAACGCAATTAACCGTAACAGTGCCAGCCACTCACAATTTAATACGTATTGCAGTTAAAGGCGATGGCAGACAATATCAACTCAGGTTAAGAACAGATGAGCAATGGGACGCTTATGCTTACTCCAAGGTTTTTAATACCAAGCAAGGTCAATGGTTGCAGTTAACCTTTAAAGCACAAGACTTTACCCCAGTATATCGAGGCCGTGAGGTAGACGCGCCAGCGCTTAAATTGAGTCAGGTTAAGCAAATTGGTTTTCTACTGGCTGATAAGCAACCTGGGGCATTTTCACTCACGTTTAAAGATATTAGTTTCAATAGGGCTGAAGAATAACAATACAAGTAGCAGCTTTGACTGCATAGCCTCTTTAATCATAAGCAGCTTAGTAAAAAACGCTTTATAAAGGATGATCCATTGAGCATAACCATTAATAGCCATGTCGATTTTAATCAAATCAAAGGAGTGATCTTTGATTTAGACGGCACACTAGCAAATTCAAACCCCAATTTTGAAGGGTTAAGAGCTGAGCTAGGCATCAAGCCCGGGACCGACATATTAAGCTACGTTAATTCCATCACAGAGCCCACTCAGGCAGAGCAAACCCATGCCATAATCAAGCACTATGAGCTTGAAAGCTCACACGGCGCTACCTGGATCGCTGGTGCGCAACAACTGATGGCGTTTTTAACCAGCTTACATATACCGCAGGCGATTCTAACCCGTAACATGCCAGAAGCCGCCCACATCACACTAGCCAATCTCAACTTAACCGTCGGCACCGATTTCGACCCGTTGTTGACTCGATTTGACGCCAAAGCCAAACCTCATCCAGAGGGCGTTAAACGTATTTGTGAGCAGTGGCAAATAAAGCCTGCCAATATTTTATTTATTGGTGATTACCTGTTTGATCTGCAAACGGCCCACAACGCAGGGACAAAAAGTATCTTGTACACACCAAGTGTGATCCCAGATTACGCCGACCAAGCCGATATTGTATGCCAATGCTACTTAGCGCTTATCGACTATTTGCGTGCTCAGCTACAAACATAAAAACTAAACAGCTATTGTGAGATTGAGCACAAGTTCAGCACCATTTATTCAGCAAACCTAGCAAGGCAACTAAGGAGTTGCTAAATTACCGACAAAGTTTGTTTTGGGGTGCCCAGCACGCTCAACTAACGCCCTTATTAACGATAACCTTAGAAAATGGAGAATTTGATGATTGTAGTAAACCCTAACTGGGCAGCTGCAGCACGTTAAGTACCCGCTCTTGTCAAAACAAGAGTCTGTATTACGCATTGTTATCATGCAGGTCACGCGAGCGGGTATGAAATTTATCATGCCAACCTAATCTGCTGACTTTTTAACGCGCTTTGCCCGGTAACTATATCTAAGTACCGGGGTCTTATCGAAACAAGTCCCCCAGAATCAATATTCAGGCGCTTTGCGCTGGGGTTTATATGACCAAATCAAATCGTTTCAATCATTTAAAATCAAGTACTTTTGCTAAAACAAGCACAGCAAATACGCTAACAACTCAATCGCCAACAGAGGCGCCCCTAAGAAGTTTAAAGCAACTAGGCTGGAATGGCTTTTTTCAGCAGCAGCTTATCACTGAGTCAGTAGATTACGCCTGCATCGCACGAGTGAGTGCCCATCATCGTAGTCAATATCAGCTATTAACTGAAAGCGGCGAGTTAAGCTTAGCTATCCATCAAAATATGCCTGAAATGACGGTAGGCGACTGGCTACTACTCGATAAGCAGCATCAGTTTGTGTCCTTACTTGAGCGTCATTCACTGTTTAGTCGCAAAGCAGCGGGTTCCAAGGTGGAACAGCAACTGATAGCCGCTAACCTAGATTGGGTCTTTATTGTTTCATCGCTCAATGACGACTTTAATATCAATCGCATCGAGCGTTACTTAGCACTGGTCAATGAAGCCAAAGTCACCCCTGTCATCGTGCTAACCAAAGTCGATTTATGTGCCGACCTAACGCCTTATATCGAAGCGCTACGCGAACTGGACGCTGGTTTGTTAATCGAAACCGTTAATGGTTTAGATAAGCAAAGCACTCAGGCGCTGAGCCACTATTGCAGTGAAGGTAAAACGGTCGCCTTTATTGGCTCATCGGGTGTGGGCAAATCGACCTTAGTTAACGCCATGTTAGGTGAGTCGAATCAAGTTACATCGGCCATTCGTGAAGATGACAGCAAGGGCAGACACACAACCACCAGCCGTTCACTGCATTTAACCCATAGTGGGGGTTTACTACTCGACACGCCGGGTATGCGCGAATTACAACTTGCTGATTGTGAGGACGGGTTAAACGAAACCTTTGCCGATGTGGTTGAATATGCAAAACAATGCCGCTTTGCTGACTGCCAACACGAGCTAGAGCCGGGCTGCGCGGTGCAAGCAGCAATTGCAAATGGCCAATTAAGCGAGCGACGCCTACACAGTTTTCAAAAGTTAATGCGAGAGCAAGCCTTAAATGGCGCAAGCATTGCTGAAAAACGTGCTAAAGATAAGAGCTTAAGTAAGATGTATAAGCGGGTTCAAGGAAATGCACGAGCCAATAAACGCGGCTAGCTAACTCGGCTGGATAACTCTGCTAGTTAGCTAAGTCATCATTAACAAATAATGGCTATATAAGGGTAGTCACCTGCCCTTTTTTTTACAGCTAAGATCTGCTACAACTTGATAGGTATCCCTGCTGATATTTTGACTTAATCGATAATCCCCGCCTTTTTTCACCAATCAAATCAATTTGCTAAAAAAATAAATTCATTTAAGCGTACACGCGTAAGCTTATGAAATTTTTACCCTAAAAGCGCAAAACTAAACACCGACCAAAACAAAATCCAAACAAGCGTTTAAATTTATCGTTTGAAAATTTGATCTATGACTCATTTTGTGACGTAATGTGAAGCATAACTTCTGGTCGGACGAGCATTAATATGAGCATTAGAACTAAACTAAAAAAAGTACTGCCAAGCATTTCTACTACAGAGCAAGAGGCACTCGATGCCGGTGATGTGTGGTTAGAAGGTTCGATTTACCAAGGTGTACCAGACTTTGCAGCCCTACGTGATATTCCGTTAGCAAGCCTATCAAGCGATGAGCAAGCCTTCCTAGATGGTCCCGTTGCCACCCTACTCGACATGGTCGATGACTTTGAAATTCAGCGCAGCAAGCATCTGCCTGACAACATTCTTAATTTCTTAAAAGAGCACAAGTTCTTCTCATTAATCATTCCAAAATCTTTTGGTGGCCTTGAGTTCAGCCCTTATGCCAACTCAACCATTGTTGCCACAATCGCCGCTAAAAGCTCTGCCGTAGCAGTAACCGTAATGGTGCCAAACTCGCTTGGCCCCGGTGAGCTACTGATGCATTACGGTACCTCAGAGCAGCAAAACTACTGGCTACCGCGCCTTGCTAATGGTCAAGAGATCCCCTGTTTTGCACTCACCAGCCCAGAGGCAGGTTCAGATGCCGGCGGTATTCCAGACATTGGTACTGTCACTATGGGTGAATACCAAGGTGAGCAAGTATTAGGTTTAAGCGTAACTTGGGACAAGCGCTACATTACCCTAGCCCCGATTGCCAGCGTATTAGGTCTAGCCTTTAAAGTAGAAGATCCAAATGGCCTACTGGGCGGTAAAGAGCAACTTGGTATTACCTGTGCACTTATTCCGAAATCGCACCCAGGTGTGCAGCTCGGTAATCGCCACGATCCTATGGGGATCCGTTTTTACAACGGTACTACCCGCGGCGAAAACGTATTTATCCCGATGGACTTTATCATTGGTGGTCAGAAGAACATCGGCCGTGGTTGGGCCATGCTAGTGGCTTGTCTTGGCGCCGGACGTGGTATTTCACTGCCAGCACTGGGCGTATCAGTCAGCCAAGCATCATTTAAATCATCAGCAGAATACGCTGCAGTGCGTGAGCAGTTTGGTTTATCTATTGGTAAGTTTGAAGGTATTCAAGAAAAGCTTGCCGATATTGCTGGTAAAACTTATCTGCAAGAAGCGATGCGCGTACTAACCACCGAAGGTTTAGGCCTTGGCTTAAAGCCATCAGTCGTCACCGCAATTGCTAAATACCATATGACAGAGCTTGGCCGCGATGTACTCGATTCAGCCATGGACATTCAAGCCGGTAAAGCGATTCAATGTGGTCCGCAAAATACCTTAGCCTCAGGTTATGTGGCGCAGCCAATTGCGATCACCGTAGAGGGCGCCAACATTCTTACCCGTAACTTGATGATTTTCGGTCAAGGTGTAATGCGTTGTCACCCATACTTGCAGTCTATGGTGGAGTCTATTCACTCAAACGAGAAAAGTGCCGACAAAGTCTTTAATGGCATTTTACGTAAAACGGTTGGTTACAGTGTGGGTAACAGCCTACGTGCCTTTAAGCTGGGTCTATTACCTTTTACTGCTTCAGCGGCATCAACGCTTGCGGAAGTAAAACCATACGAGCAATCAGTACACAAGCTTGCTTCTAAGCTTGCAGTCTATGCCGACTTCTCGTTACTGGTACTGGGCGGCAAGTTAAAGCAAGCAGAGATGCTATCAGCCCGTCTAGGTGATGTAATGAGCTACTTATATGCTGCTATGGCGTCAATTCGCTACTACGAGCAAAAGCTAACTGCTGCCGAGCGAAAAGAAGCTGCGCCCTACTTCCATTACGCGACTCGCTGGTCACTGTGCCAAGCTGAAAAAGCGTTACTAGACTTTTTAGATAACTTCCCGTCTTCAGCGACACGTAAGTTTATGCGCTTAATCACGGTGACTTACTCAGCCAAGATGCCAAAAATCAACGATGATCTAGTACGTGAGTTAGCAGAGCAAGCGCAGCTTAATACCGAGTTTAAGCAGCATCTAACTCATCTGGTTAAGCCAACTGCTGGCGATGGTAACGACATTAACGAGCAAGCTTACCTTGCTAAAATGGAGTGTTTACCGCTATTGGCAAAAGTCAAAAAAGCGATTCGTGCCAAGACATTTAAGCCAGGCGTTCGTTTTGCACTCACCTTAGATGCCGCACTTGAGGCAAAAGTCATTAGCGATACTGAGCATAAATTGCTGCAAGACTATAATCTTAAGCGTGAACGTGCCATCCGCGTCGATGAGTTCGATTTTGACCTAAACCTAATTAGCGACCGAGCAGAGCTTAAAATCGCTAACTAGTTGCGAACTTATAAATAAGAGCTAGATTAGAGTTCGATAACTGTCCATGAAGTAGCTATAGACAGTCACCAAAAAACCACCGCAAGGTGGTTTTTTTAGCTTCGAAATAAGCTAATTCAATTTTTGTTTTTGCTACGGTGAAGTCCCACATGTGTTTTAGCTTCATAGCTATCAATCGCCTCCAGCGGGCGTATATGCAGACACTGCTGAAGCACGCCGCGAGTACAATCCCTGTAGGCTCAACGAAAACATCCATGTTTTCGACGGCTTCAGCCGTATCTGCACTTGGTTAGATAAGCATAATTCTGATGATTCGGAGTAGTAGCTATATGGCTAGTTCATTATCTGTCTCTAATTCGCTCCGACCCCTTTGTGGACCCCTTTGTGTTGTAAGCAGTAATAGACAGTCACCCAAAAACCACCGCAAGGTGGTTTTTTTAGCTTCGAAATAAGCAAACTCAATTTTTGTTTTTGCTACGGTGAAGTCCCACATGTGTTTTAGCTTCATAGCTATCAATCGCCTCCAGCGGGGGATGTGCAGACACTTCTGAAGCTCGCCGCTAGTACGTCCGTGTAGGCTCAACGAAAACATCCATGTTTTCGACGGCTTCAGCCGCATCTACACTTGGTTAGACAAGCATTATTCTGCTGATTAGGAATAATGGCTAAAAGGCTAGTTCATTATCTATCTCTTATTCGCTCCGCCCCCTTTATGCAAAAATAACTATAATCCTATACAGGTATAATGACCTTGATGAATCAGACAGATTTATCAATGCTAGAAAGTGAAATAATTGCATCGATAAACTTTTAACATCTGAAATAGCATTTGCTTATCATACAGTTAGGTTTCCGCTTTAATCTAACAAGAGACCCGATAAATGTTCTGCATTGCTTTGCGAGGGTGGTAAATTCAAATTTTGTTAGCACCAGTGAAATTAACTGCTTTACATCAATGAGTTGCGTTGCTAACTTTGACGTAAATTAATAAAGTGAAAAGATTTATCGGAGACTCTGGATAATAAGACGTTAGGCACAAGGAGAGAAATGGAGAACACTCTTATAACTTTGGCTGAATTTCATTACGAACTGGGATTCATTGGACAGGATAAATATCAAGAGCGTATTAATGTTGCACTTTGGCTATCTGGCAAACTTGATGGCGGTGATCCAAGATTAGAACCTCCAGAAGAGGAGATGAATGATAGTCGTGAAGAGTTTGAATCTGAGAACGAAGCTGTTGTATTAAAAAACGCTTCAGGAAAGAGTTCGACAGGGAGAAATGAAGATGATGGGCTTGAATTTCTCTTTCTTAATAAATGGGTTTTCACGAAGGCTGACCCAGACTCATACCCGTCTGTACCTCACGGACATTATAAAAGTCAAAACAAACCATGGCCTAAACTAAACCCATATACAGGTCGTGTTTTTAGCTCAAAACATCAAGAAGAAACGAGTCAACGGCTGTCAAAAAAACAAATGAAGATGATTTGGAATGATGAAAAATTCAAAAACTTCTGTCGCGAAATGATTGTTTGGTATCAAGAGCAGTTCACATACTATAAGTTTCAAGTGCGTCGGCCATTAAGGTTTCCACGGTGGTGATTTGGCCTAACAAGCACATGTTGTCGGACTGGATTTCCGCTGCGCTTCAAAGCAGCCGAAAATGCGGGCGTAATAATTCTTCAAGTGAGCTGTGTAGTACATGAATGTAAAATTAAAAGAAGAAATTGAAAACATCCATCTAGAATTTTTTCAATTTCAAAACAATGTGCTTGGCTTTTTTATCATTGCATTAGCTTTGGGTTGTCTTGGTAGTAATCAGCCTGGCGTCAACGCTTTAATTTGCTTAATTACACCATTCATTATTTATTTCAGTAGTCATCCTTATTACTACAAGTATTATGGCCCAAGAAAAATAAACGGACTTTTCCCTAGAATCAGAATCAAAAGAATTAAAAACCCGAACATTTTTCTTGAGTTTAAAAAAACACCAGTATACGCCTTTGGTGTAGCCTTTCTTTTGTTTGTGGCTTGTTTAGACCTATATTTGTTCCTAATAAAAGAAATTTCATTTTGTGGTTGGTCTAAAGCAATTGAATGCTATATATACGGTGGTTAAGCAGAATTATAACGCGGTGTTACCGTATATCCACTTGCCATATTTTCCCTAATGAGACTTATCACTTTAAAAGTTTTAACTCTAAGCAATTCCAGTCCAACAACGAGCTAGGGCTTTAGCCATAACTAAAAGCTATCAGCTCATTACAAACTCACAGAAAACACCAATTCCCCATCGAAGTTGCCGAAGTACGTTGGAATAAATCGTGTGATGCCGACAGGGATGTCGGTGTAGCTTTCGCGGGGCAGGATGCCCCATCGGAAGCGTTAGCGATTTATCCATAAGTATGAGGCCCGTATCTAATGCATGTAACTTCGTCGGGGCGGCTCGGGTGATGCAAGAGGGGGAAGCTGTTGTCCCCCTTTTGCCCGAGTGTGAGCTGGAAGCTCACGACCTTTATCAAACGAAGTTTGATTGGTTCGGTCGATGGCTAAGCGCAGACCCACAGTTAGCCTCAATAACAAGGGCGCCCCGCTATGACGCCCAATCATCATAGCTACAACTAGGGTGTGACAATATTAAACACCCCTTTGGGTCTATCCAACGATGAAAAGAAGCTGACCAAATCAAGCTTACTGCCTTCGATTTCAAGCTCGTCGGAAAACAGCACCTCTTTGACGCCTGCTTTGCCAATAATCAAATCGACAAATAGTTCATGGCTAATATTTAAGGTCGCGTTGGCCTTAGCAGATTTGGGCGCAAGCTTATGGTGTAGCACTGAGTTTTTAAGCTCTAGCACATAGTTTTTATCAAGATCGGTAAAATTGATATTAAGGATAAACGCTTCGCCGAATACTTCAGGACCAATCACTCTTGATGCCATCGACTGCATAAAGTTCTCGACTGGCGATTGCAGTAAAATCTGTTTCATAGAAGCTAAATCAATGCCCACCTCTGGGCTGCCGTGCCTTAGCTCATAGGCAGCAGTTAGGTACACATCACGCCAAGGTGCAGACTCTGCCTGATAACCCAGCTGATCATAAATACTGGCAAGCAATGCTTTGGCTTGTTTACGCTTAGGTTCGGCCACCACGAGATGATTTACCAGCTCTGCCGCCCAGCGGTATTCGCCAGCAGCAACCGCCTTATTGGCAGCTGCTATGATCTTGTCAGCGCCGCCCATTAGCTCAACATATTTAACCGCTGATGCCGTTGCAGGCAATGGGTCTAAGTTAACGGGATTAGCGTCGTACCAGCCTAAATAAGCTTGGTATACCGCCTTGGCATTGTGCTTAACTGTGCCGTAATAACCACGGCTAGCAAAGGTGTTAGACAGTGACGGCGGCATCTGTATTTGCTCGGCAATTTCTGCCGGAGTAAAGCCTGCGTTAAGCATACGCACCGACTGATCATGAATATACTTATACGTATCACGCTGCTTTTGTAAAAACTCATTCACCTCTGCTTGGCCCCAAATAGGCCAATGATGACTGCCAAAGTACACTTTGGTGTCTCGCTGAGCGTTAAGGGCATCATCAATGGCTCGGCTCCATACTAATGCGTCACGCACCTTAGCGCCGCGCAGGGTGTACAGATTGTGCATGTTTTTAGAGACTAATTCGGCGCCGCAATAAGCCTGCTGTTCTGGCAGGTAAAAAGTAAACTCTGCGGGGGCTTCTGATCCCGATACGATTTGAAACTCAAACGGGACGCCATCAATCTCCATCGCTGAATCTTGCTCGACTACCACATTAGGGCTGAGAATACCGAACTCGCCAAAGGCTGGCTCTTTACCTAAGCCTGAATCGATATGGCCGCGGCTAGAGCGAGGTAGCTGCTTGCCGTACATGTACATGGCGCGGCGGCTCATGGCTGTGCCTGCCATCACATTTTCGCTGGTCGCTTCATGCATAAAACCAGCGGGGGCAATAATATCAACTGACTTAAGTGCGGCTAAATCTCTGCCATCTTTATTTTGAAATAGTCCCAGTGCGCCACCAAAGTGATCCATATGACTATGGGTAAAGACGATGGCTGATATTGGCCGTTTACCCAGTGTTTTATTTAAAAATTCGAATGCCACTTCTGCCGTTTCAGCTGTGGTTAATGGGTCGACAATAATCCAACCGCTGTCACCTGCAATCACCGTCATATTGGCTAAATCAAAACCACGCAGTTGGTAAACACCTTTGGTGACTTCAAATAAGCCATCGATATTATTTAAGCTGGCTTGACGCCATAGACTTGGGTTAACGCTATTGGGCGCATCCCCTTGAATAAAGTCATAGGCGGTTCTATCCCAAATTACCTTGCCTTTATCATCAACCACTTTAAGCTCTGGCATGCTGGCGATAAAGCCACGTTTGGCGTCTTCAAAGTCTTGTACATTATCGAATGGCAGTGAGCTAAGCACCGCTTGATTGGCGGCAACCGTGTGTGAACTTGCGGCAGTAAAACCGGCAGAATCAGCACCTTGTAACTCTGAAGATGCTTGCACTGAGTTAACCTTTGGATCTGGCTGACAGCCTGTGAGCAACGTCAAGACCAACATCGTGCCCATCATAGCGATAGAGCTGAGTTTAACTGGTGGGGAGAACGTACGCTTAGTGCAAGTACTGGGTAAACGAGTGCTAAAATAAGTGCCGGAAAAGTAGCGGGCTTGAGTGCGAGTAAGCTGTTGATGCTTTTGTTGAACAGAAATCAAAGACGTTGACATAATAAACCGCTTTGTCAATTAACAGGATACCCCCAACTTATTACATAAAAGCAACACAGGGTTTATCATTTTTCGCCAATATCAAAGATGCGCTTGTCAGCCACCGGTTTTTAATCACTCTCTTTTAATTCCCCCCTTTTAATCACCCTCTTTAAGCACTCTATTTTAGTAAATAAGGCAATTGTTTATTTTATTGACGCCACTTTTTGCAGGCGAAATTGGACGGGCTCATAGCCATCCAAGCAGTAAAAGAGCGGGTAAAGTTACTCACGCTGGTATAACCTAAGGTATCTGAAATCTCACTCACTGCCATATCGGTATTGGTCAAATAATGCAGCGCAAGTTCTAGGCTTTTTAACTTAAGCAACTCTCTAAACCCTGTGCCTTCCGCCTTCAAATAGCGACTCAAACTACGCTCACTAACATTAAACATCTGCGCAATCATCTGTGCTGTCGGCTCTTGGTTAATTAAAACGGCATGGATCCCTTGGCTGGTTTTCTCGCGCCAGCTGAGCGCTTGCATCTTATGTAGATACTGCCGCACATCCGCTTCAGTTTGCAGCGCTTGTACTGGATCTTTAGTCACAGCAGTTTGCTCTAATACTCCCCTATCCATCCACATACAGTTATCAGCGGCATTCATAACCACTTCGCAGTCAAAGTAGTCATACCATAACTGGGCATTTTTAGGTGCACTGCGCATCAGTTCAACCCGTTTAACAAAATGGCGATGACCGACCATCTGTTTTCCATGCTGCATTAGACTGCTAAAAAACGCATCTATTGCCAGCTCACTAATTGCTACCCCATTAAGCGGCGTAATAGTGAAACCCAACCATTGAGGAGTACGCTGTAAACGAATACGGCCGCTATTGCTGACCAGTGCCGAGTAATCAGGTAACGCTTCAAATGCTTGTGCGAGTGAATCGCTACTGAGCATCAATGCGCCTAGAGAATGGAAATGAATTGGGTAAGCATATTGACCGACGGTTAAGCCAAAATCCGTCGCACCAGTGGCATTTTGCGCCAGCTGCCAAAGCTGGGTCATGTTATCAATATTAACCCGCTGTTCGGGCGCGGCTTCAAGCGCTTGTAAACATAAGCCTGCTTGCTTAAATAGCCCATTTGGCTCAATACCACTCACGCTGAGCGCTCTGGCTATCGCCAAAGACCAAGCAGCAATCGTGCTGTATCGAGTCACAGCTTGGGTATTAATAGGATGAGATGAAGTCGGCATATAATCTGATTCTTCCCTACAGGTCTTTGATTAGCCAATAACAGACTATCAGCTTTGGCTTTCTATTGTTATCTAAGACACTACGTGACTGACCAGTATTATTAAAGGGCATTAGCCAATTTTAAAAACAAAAAGGCTCAAAGGAGAACCTTTGAGCCTTAAACGTTATTGGTTAGCTTAATTTCCTTAAGTAACTAGCCTTAACTAACCCGTCTTAACTAATTCGTTTAAAAAATGGTCGTTAACACGCTCGCTTATTCGTAACCGTAGTGGGTTACTTCAGACCACTTTTTATCGACGTCTTGCTTAATAAACTGTTTCTTCTGCTCTGTGAGTTTATCAAGTTCAATACCTACCGCCTTGTGAGCTGACGCTTTAGTGCTGATATCTGGATAGTCAATCTTGCTGATGTCAAACTTTTTCAAAATCTCAGCCAATGACGCCCGCGCGTAGTTAACTTGTCTAATCGACATATCCAGTAAGGCATTGCCCTCTTCTGGGTTATGGGCATACAGACCATGCGATGCCATAGCAAAGTCCCAACGCCACTGTGAATGACGAATTGCCATAATCGCATCGTTCATTAGCGGCCAAGTCGCGCCAGCATCCCACGCAGTTTTAGCTTCGTAATGTGCCTTAACCAGTAAACCTTCGACTTCACGCGCTTTTGCATCGATTTCAGCCTTGCTGCGTTCAAGTGATTTTACGATGGTTTTTTCACTCTTATGGCAGTCCTGACATACTGCGTCGAAATGGTCTAACGCCTTGCTGATCTTATGGTTAGTAAAGCTATTACCCTTAGCATCGGTTTCTTCTGGCATGTGGCAAGTAATACACGTTACCCCTGCTTCAGCATGTTTACTGCGGCTCCAATGCTCAAACTCAGGATGGCGCGCCTTTAATATTGGCGTTTGCGATATGGGATGGATCCACTCATAAAAACGGCGAGTGTCGTAATACTTTTCAATATCGTCAACGGTGTTACCAAAGATCCAAGGAATATTCACTTTGTCGCTGCGTTCTGGCTGGAAATAATAGGTCACATGGCATTGGCCACAGGTTTGCGCGCCTTGCATATTCACGTCTTGCTTATCAAATGGAATATGCACTTTCGCCATCGCATCTTGTGCATGGGGGCGCGGCATTGCTAGCTCAGCTTTACCATCAACATGGCAATCTGTGCAATACACCACGCTATTAATTTCTGTGCCTAAATCGGTAAAGTTTTTAGCAGAAAAACCTTCAACGCCTAACTCTTTCATCAAACGTGTAGCATCTGGGGTTTTACAGGTCCAGCAGCTTGCTGATAATCCTTTTTCACCGTCTTTTGGTGGCACGCCTGTACGCAAAGTATGGGTCACATCCGCAACCGCAAAGTGGTGGCCTCGTGGGCTATTATATTCTTTAGCAAACGATGAGCCCGCCCATAAAATCACTGCTGCGGGGTAGCTTGCCAGCATATCTTCGCGCTCAGTTTGCTCTGAAGTTTGTTGCCAACTTTGATACTGCACCGGAAACGCTTCACGTAGCGCAGCATCACGTTGTTGTTGCTCTACGGCTGCTTTGCTTAGGCTTTTTTTATCATCAGCCGCAGCGCTCTCAGCAAGTGCTGAGCCCATTGGCCAAAGCAGGCCTATCATCAATGTACTGGCTAATTTCACACGCTTATGTACCATCATTTTTTACTATCAACCTTTTATTTTTATAACTACTACTTTTAAATTCTTGCGTTCTTTTTACGATAAAAAATGGCGAACTTTTAATACGACAAATAGCGCTAACCCGGTCTTCCATCAATCCGCGGCTTAGATAATATTGCGGCATAGTTAACCACAAACAAACCAAACGCTAATGACCACAGGCCACCAGCAAGCCACAACCAAGTTTGGTAAAACTCTGGCAGCCATATCGGCATCACGGCTCGCAAAATTGCCGCTATCGGTAAACATGCAAAGGCGACAATCATATTTGGCCCTTGATAAATATTACGACTGGTGTGGCCTAATGACACCCGTGAAATCATCGATAAACAGATCCCAGCTAAGGTGCCGATCGCAAACAGGTGCAATAGGTGCCTATATGCCATTGAGTCATGGATATTCCAGGCCAGTAAAAATAGGGTAATAGGCAAGAATAGATAACTAAGCTGCAAAGACCACAACATAGGTTCAGCTAAGGTCTTATGGGGAAACCAGCGCGACCAGCGCACAAAATGCAGTGCTGCAGCGGCAAACAACAAGATCTGTTCAAGTTCTTTTGGCAACGCTTGGCTAATTGCTTGCACTACCAATAAAATCATAATCGCAATGAGGCTTTTATCCAGCACAGGGATAGGATTAGGCTTGGTTTGCTTAATACGAATAGCGGTAAAGAATGGAATAACACGACCACCCACTATAGTGATCAGCAAACCAAGCCACCACAACATAGACTGCCAAATTTGTTGGCTCAAAGAGAAATCTCGCTGACTTAGTGCGTAATAACTCAATAAGTTAATGCTCATCGCCACCAATAACATGATAGGGAAACCAATGTTATGCCATTGCTTTACTTTATAAATGCAGCGCCATAGCTTAATGGCTGTAAAGCTTAAAAACAGTGAGTCGAGTATTGCAGGTAACCACAGGGGGATGGAGACCGGCAGCAGTAAGGTCAATCTTGCCAGTAACCAGCAACCAAAAGTTAGCGCTAACGCCCAGCCTTTCATACCGGGTTGATTGGTCCAAGTTTGTACCGAGGTAAGCAAAAATCCACACACTATGGCTAAGGCAAAGCCAAATAACATTTCATGTGGGTGCCACCATAAAGGCACCACCTTCACCCAGAAGTCAGTTTGAAATAAGCTGTATTGCGGATAAAACCAAGTGAGTAACCATAGCGGCACAAACAGCATAGCCACCGCTGCGCCGCCTAAGAAGAAAGGCCGAAAACCTAATCTAAAAATGGCAGGGATTTTTTCAGTCTCTTTGGGATCATCAATATTAAGCATAGTTCAAACCTTACACAAAACTTGCATTTAAAATACAGCTTTAGTTTAACTAGGTCATTTTTCGATAACAATGGAAATTAAAAACGATTATGGCTTCTGTGAGCTAGGTTACTATCCCACTGTTTTCACTTATAACTTTAGAGGTATCTCCTGCATAAAAGCACTGCGTTACCCTGAGTAAAATCGTAGTAAAAAAGAGTTTGCAAAGCGAACTCGTTAATCTCAGCCCTTATCCCCAACACTTTGCATATTGTTAATGTTAGCCGTTTTTAACAGTATCATCGCCTTTAGCCTGCAAGAACTGCGAGCAACAGCTCAGTTAGTTTTTAACGCTGTAGCGTATTCGCGATAAATTATTTCTGCACCAATCCCTTATCGGAAAAAAGATTTAGCTCAACGGAATGTCTATGCTAGATTTAATAACAATCTGTTAAGCAAAGTGACTGGACAATCATGACAACCGCGGCAAAAAAAATCCTCGTCTTATATGCTCACCCCTCTCAAGAGCGTTCTGAAATCAATAAACCGCTATTTGATGCGACCAAGCAGCACGCCAACGTCACAGCAGTGGATCTGTATGCCGAATACCCAACATTTAGGATCAACATAGACAAGGAGCAACAACGCCTTGTCGAGCATGATGTAGTGGTATTTATGTTCCCGCTGTATTGGTACTCCACCCCAGCAATTTTAAAAGAGTGGCAAGACTTAGTGTTAGAGTACAACTTTGCTTATGGTGCTAATGGTAATGCGCTACGAGGCAAAACCTTTATGTGCGTTATTAGCGCTGGCGGCAGTGAAGCAGCCTATAAAGAAGATGGCTTTAATCATTTTACCCTCAGAGAATTACTTCGCCCGCTAGAGCAAACCGCTAACCTAACTGGTATGAACTTTATTGCGCCGTTTGCGCTATTTTGCGCTCGTAGTGCCTTTGAAGAAAACCGCGTTGATAGTCATGTTAATCAGTGGCTAACAACCTTAACTGCGCTAAGTGAAGATCGTCTTGATATCGCACTAGCCCAAAACGTCGAAAAACTAAATGATCATCTCGACCAAGTGATCCGGGAGCACTAATGACAGCTTACTTCATTCAAGCTTTTATCTATTTGTGCGCTGCGGTTATTGCAGTGCCCATTGCCAAACGCTTAGGCCTAGGCTCCGTGCTGGGCTACCTGATTGCCGGTGTGGTGATTGGGCCGATTATTGGCTTAGTGGGCACTGAAACCAACACCTTGCAGCACTTTGCCGAATTTGGTGTGGTGATGATGCTGTTTCTGGTGGGGCTTGAGCTTGAGCCTAGAATGCTGTGGGACATGCGCAATAAATTAATCGGCTTAGGTGGCTTACAAGTCGGTTTATCCACTTTAGTGGTGATGGGGATCGCCATGGCCTTTGGCTACGGCTGGACCATAGCACTTACCGTGGGCATGATATTTTCACTTTCTTCTACCGCCATTGTGCTGCAAACCTTTAATGAAAAGAGCCTAACGAAAACCGAAGGCGGTAAGAACGCCTTTTCAGTATTGTTATTTCAAGATATAGCCGTGATCCCCATGTTGGCGTTTATTCCACTGCTCGCCTTGCCTGAGCTCGTGGAAAAAGCCCAGTCTTTAGCGCAAACCGCTGCTGCTCACCATGAAGAGATATCCTTAGTTGCGGGTTTACCCGGATGGGCTTACGCCATAGTGGTGCTGTTAGCCATTGCCAGTGTGGTGGTGGGTGGTCATTTTTTAAGTCGGCCGTTATTTAGGTATGTTGCTAGCTCAGGGCTGCGTGAAATCTTTACCGCCACTGCGCTAATGCTAGTGATTGGTATTGCGGCGTTGATGAGTTTAGTCGGCTTATCGCCAGCCTTAGGCACCTTCCTTGCCGGTGTGGTATTGGCTAACAGTGAATTTAGGCATGAGCTAGAGTCCAATATCGAACCTTTTAAAGGACTATTACTCGGGCTATTTTTTATCACCGTAGGTGCGGGGATTAACTTTGAAGTGTTGTTTGCCAATATTGCCCCCGTATTAGCCATGACCTTTGCGGTAATGCTCATTAAGGCCGTTGTGCTATTAGTGTTAGCATTTATCTTTAAGATCCGCGGCAGTGACCGCTGGCTGTTTGCCCTGAGTTTGGCGCAAGCTGGTGAGTTTGGCTTTGTATTGCTCAGTTACACGGTACAAAACCATGTTATTCCAACAGAGCTGGCGCAGCTGCTATCTCTGGTGGTGGCGCTATCAATGTTCCTTACACCTGGGTTATTTATCCTGTTTGATAAAGTGATTTTACCGCGCTATGAAAAAACCGAAAACACCCGCGAGCCCGATGATATCGATGATATCGATGAAAAAGGCACAGTAATTATTGCCGGTGTTGGCCGCTTCGGTCAGATTGTTAACCGCCTGCTGGTGACCAATGGCGTAAAAACTGTGGTACTGGATCACGAGGTACAACAGGTTGAGAATTTAAGAAAAATTAATACCAAGAGTTATTACGGTGATGCCACTCAGCCAGATCTTCTGCATACCGCCGGTATTGATAAAGCCAAAATGCTGGTGATAGCCATTGACGATCCTGAGCGCGCTGTGGGTTTGGTAGAGTACATAAAGCACACCCACCCCCATGTGATAGTAATGGCGCGTGCGTTTGACCGTCGTCATCTATACCGCCTGCGTAATGCAGGGGCAGATTTTATGGTCAGTGAAACTTTCCACTCGGCGCTAAATCTAGGTAAGCATGCGTTAATTAGGCTTGGGGTACACCCATTTAAGGCCGAACAACAGCGGGCAACGTTTTATGAAACAGAGGTGACCCATAAAGACACCTTGTATGAAGCGTGGAAACAAGTCACTGAGGACGATAAGTACTTAGTCCACTATCGCGATATGTTTATTCAATTAGAAGAAACACTTAGTGCCGCGATGAAAAATGAGCGCTATCGTAGCTTTTCTAAATTGGAGCGTGGCTGGACACCACCACCGAAAAATGACACCACTGAGTTCTCGCAATCTGAGAGTGATTAATCGCTATTGATATAAACATAAAAAAGCCCCGCTAACCTGAGTTAGCGGGGCTTTTAACTGTCAGCCTTTAAACCATGTTTTAAAGGCTTACTGAATCTCTATACCAAGTTCATCTCTTGCACTTTCTCATGTGCAATTTCTGGTGTGGTTACAACTGGCTTAGAATGCAAATCAGCCTTCAGTTGTCCTTTACGATGCTTTAGTGCCGCATCGAGTTTTTTAGCTGCGCTGGTAATCGCTGGGTACATAACAGGATCATTACCAGAAGCGGAAATACTGCTTCCCTCATAATTCGTTCTAATTTCAACCTGGAAGTCGCCGTGCTCTTTAGCAATGATAATATCTAGGGCGATCAGGGTTGGAAAATGACTCTCTATCTTCGAAAACTTCTCTTGGACATGCTGTCTTACTACGTCAGTTACATCAACGTGGTGACCAGAAAGATTTATTTTCATAGGTTTTCCTTTTTACAATGATTTCACCTACTACACTTGGGTTTTTAGCGTTAAATTACAAGCTTTTATTAAAAATAATTTATCTAATGCTTGCTGGCAAAATAATCAACTCATCGCTACAGCCCAGTGTACATAGGGTAAAAACAATTTTTGTTATATTGATAATTTTAATCACACCGCCTGCTTACATGGTTAAAACATAAGCTAAGCAGTCTTCCTTGAGCACTTCAAAAATTAGCAAACAGCAATCTAACCCTCAAAAGCTCCTCTACTAATTTAGACAAAAATCGTCGCTTTGGCTTGATTTCAGTCACGATTTAGTTAAATAAATTTAAATTTATTTATATACAAATTTCACATCAGACACTTACACGCTAAAAACGCAACAAGCTTTCAAGCTCCCCGCTCTAGCTCAGGTGAATATACAGCCAGATCAGTATTCTATTTCGCGCTTTGTATCTGCGACATAACTCTCAAGTCTGGCACATTTACACTTAAACGCGAATGAAAAGAGTTATCATTTAATAAATTTAATGTAGAATGCCGGCAATATTTTATTAGTTAACAATCATAAGTCTTTAGGTGTGCCACTCAGTGCAAACAATAAAAACCAAGTTATTGCAACGGATTGACTCAAACAACTTCAATGTTGGCTTGCGTGCATTTTCAGCTATTTTTGTCGGTTACCTTTTAGCAGCCACAGCAACTGGATTGCTTGCTTTAGCCCTACCATTACCACCAGCCGAAAGTACATTAACCGCCACTATGTTGTCATTTTCTGTTTATGCCTGTGCAGGTATTTGGGCATTTAGCGTATCAAACCAATGGCGAGCGTTAATTGACCCACTTTGTCTTAGCGGAGTTTTTTATCTGCTTATTCTAGCTATAGGTTAAACAATGAAAGATTCATTTTTCCGCAGTATGACTTGGCTGCACACTTGGGTTGGCCTACTCGTTTGTTGGGTTTTACTCCTGGTATTTTTTGCAGGTACATTAAGTTACTACCGCTATGAAATGACGTTATGGAGTAAACCAGAGTTACACAAAAACGTCTTCCAACAATATGACAGCACCAAGGTCGCTAGCGAACTTGATAAAGCACAGCGTTATTTAGCTGAACATGCTGCAGATGCTCGTGACTGGCGAGTGTACTTTCCTACCGACCGTAAGCCTTATGTTAGCTACGCTTGGCAAACTCAACCCGAAGAGGGCCAACGTCGTGGTAAGTTTGTAGAGCATATTGCACCACTTACCGGTGATCAGCTCATCACAGATGTGCGTGAATCTAAAGGCGGGCACTTTTTCTATCGCTTACATTTCGACTTACATTACCTGCCCGCTAAAATCAGCCGCTGGATTGTGGGTTTTTGTACCATGTTTATGCTGGTCGCCCTTATTAGCGGTATCGTTATTCATAAACGTATTTTCAAAGACTTCTTTAGCTTTAGGCGCGGTAAAGGCAGCCGTTCTTGGCTTGATGCCCATAACGTCAGCTCAGTGCTTGCCCTGCCTTACCATTTGATGATCACCTACACAGGTCTTGTCACTTTAATGATGATGTATATGCCTTGGGGCGTAATGACTGCATTTGATGGTGATGCTAAATCTTTTCGACAACAGCTAAGCCCTAGTCGGGTGCAAGTCAAACCTGTGGGGATTGACGCGCAATTGGTTTCACTTAATACACTGTTGCCACAAGTTAAGCAGATCTGGACTGATGAACCGATTAAGCAAGTAGTTATCAATAACCCTGGCGATCAAAATAGTAAGATTAATTTCTACCGAGATACTCAAGAAGCTGTAACCGATAGACGCACTGCTATTACCTTCAATGGCGTAACAGGCGAGTTAACTAGCCGTGGCATTGACCCTGATTCTGGCGCACAAAATACTTATGATGTGCTCATTGCGCTGCATACTGGCCGTTTTGCAGAACATTGGTTGCGTGCACTGTTTTTTATCAGTGGCATTTTAGGCTGTGCAATGATCACCACAGGCACCTTGCTTTGGGCGGTTAAAATTCGTCAGAAGCAGCAAAAGCAAATTAAACAAGGTGCGAAAGCGAGCTTTGGGTTGCGTTTGGTTGAAGGCTTAAACCTAACCTTTATTACTGGTCTACCACTGGCAACGGCTGCATTTTTCTATGCCAATAGGCTATTACCCACTGATATTGCTAATCGTGCTCAATGGGAAGTTAACTGCTTCTTCATTGCCCTTGCAGCCATGGGCGTTTTAGCCTTCTTTAATCGCAGTAAATCAGCTTGGCGCTTTGCCTTAGCACTTGGCGGCGCGAGTCTTTGCGCGATCCCAGTGCTGAATGCGCTAACTTCTAACAGCAATTTAATTGATAATATTAATTTACAGCAATGGCCGTTAGTTGGGTTTGACCTGATGTGCGTATTCATGGGCGCTGCACTATTTTTTGCACGTAAGAAACTCATCAACAAAACTGCTGTCAGACCAAAGAAGGCTGCAGCCGTTCGCAGCCCAAAAGAGGGATTTAACCATGCCTCAACCGCGACTAAAGAGGGAGCATAAGCCGTGATTTTAAGTCTTTTAGGATTTAGCTATCTCGCATTTGGATTATTAGCTCTGGCTATGTTTTCGCACTATCGTGATACGTTTGCCAAAGCGCCTAACCCGCAACAAGCAAAAGCGCTTTATGTTGCTGGTTGGATTGGTATTGCAGGCACATTCTGGGGCTGTATAGCCACTCAAGGTGCCGCTTATGGCAGCATTTTGTTTTTCGGTCTACTGTCATTTGCAGGCTTACTGGTCATTTTAATGCTCAGTTATCGTGCCAAGCTTTTACCTTACTCTATGGCAATCAGCACATTGTTAAGCTCAGTATTAGTGGTGATGAACCAGTACCAGTTCGTTTAACGTTTATGAAAATAACAGTGTAAAGAAAAAGCCTTTTGCATTTTTTTGCAAAAGGCTTTTTTGTATCTGCACGACTCTACTTTGATTTGGATTTTAATCTTTTATACCAATCGTTATAAGAACCTTATTCAGCTTAGGTACAGTTTAAGCGCTGCAAAACACGTTAGTATAAGACATTGATATTTATGCTAACTAAATCAGAGGCGCTATGCTTGTATCCCATGCTAACTCACCGCTTAACAGCAATCCCCCAGCACCCAGCGCTAACGTTTTACCTCAGTCACAAGCTGACGTTAATCAAGCCAACCAAACAGCAAATAGCGCTGCCAATACAAAAGGTCATCAACACCAAGACACGGTAACCTTAAGTGCAACAGCCCTTACTCTTTCAGCTAAAAGTACCTCTACTACTGACATTAGCAGTACAGAGAGTAAAAAGACTGCAATGACGAGCACTGAAAACGCTCCTATCGCTAAGCCTGAATTACCCAACGATGGCGATAAAGCATCTGCTTACGTTGAATACAGAAAAGCTAAAGTCCAATATCAGATCTATGCCGACATGGCGAATGTTGCTACGGGTAACAACAATCATATGTCGCCAGCAACCGCGCATTACCTTAGTCATAATGATCAAGCTCGAGCGGCAACCGTCGATATAAAAGCGCAGCAGCAACAAGTCGCCACAATGCAGACCTATGCGGCAACCACCAGCACGATAAATAACAAAGACACACTTTAAGCTGTGACCTCAAACAGGCAGCCAACGCTATAAGTGAATCTTTTATAGTACGTACTTTATGTCCTATTAATCTTGATTCACTAATGACGCTTATTTGATTAATATCAACTCTCTATAATAAGTTAGAGAGTAGCCTGACTTGAGCAAAGTTAGGCTGCTACACAGATTTTGTGTAGCTTTATCAACCATAAGAGTCCGCACTATGAGTTTTAATATCGACCTCAGTTGGTCCCACTCGAACGAGCCATTAACAGAGCCGCAAAATTTCAGTCGTGATCATAAAATCATCTTTGGTAGTGGTCAGCAAATTCAAGGGTCATCCGCCCCTGAGTACAGTGGCTCAAGCGACAAAGTCAATCCAGAAGAGAGCTTACTAGCCGCCCTAGCCAGCTGCCATATGCTGACGTTTCTGACGATTGCCCACCTTAAGCGCTTACCTATATTAAGTTACCAAGATAAGGCTTACGCCGAGCTTGGTAAAAATTCTGCAGGCAAAATTTACTTGAGTAAAATCGTCCTTAAACCCGTTGTCGAGTTTGCAGCAGAGGTTAGTGACGATGTGATAACTAAAATGCATGATAAGGCGCACAGCAACTGTTTTATTGCTAACAGCCTTAGCAGCGAAACGGCTTTTGAAATCAAATACTAGGTCTTTATGTGCTGGCGTTTATAACGCAAAAAAAAGCGAGGTGATTTACAATCACCTCGCTTTAAATCTAGCGGAAATCACCTGAGCGCTTTATAGAAACTCAGACTGACATAAACTAACTTAGTCAGCATCATTTTCGATAAAGTCATCTGTAAAGTCAGTTTCCCAATACTTATAGCCCTGCACTGTTGCTTGCGCCGCCGCGCCCATTAAGTTCACTTGGTAAGTTTTTACACCGGCAACGTCAACCGACTGATTTGCAGATGCTTGCTCACCACTGCCCTCATACTCAGCACTCGCCTCTGCTTGCGCTTGGCCTTCGTAACCCGACTCTTTAAAACGCGTTAATGCTGAACGCTCAGTGAATGCTTGCACAAACGCCACTTGCTTCCAACCAATACCAGCGCCAACGCCACCAGTAGCAAAACGATAGTAAGATCGTTTGCTGCCTTCATGCAGCACACAAACACCACCACCAGTAGACAGTGCAAACAGATAACTATTACTGCCAGTACAAACCACATAACCTACTGAGTTTACCACTGCAGACTTCGCTCCAGGGTGTTCTTTATATATCTCTTGTAACGCAGATTGAGTTTCTTCTCGCGCATGCATTTTTTTAGCATCGGGTGTATCACCGGTTGCACAGCCAACTAAAAAGACTGGAACGGCAATCGCGGCAAGTTTGAAGCTGTTAAATCGAAACATGGATTATAATCCTTAGCAAAATCATTAAGAGCGCTAGCACTCTACATAGAGCTTTTCGAGCTATTTAACGTATAGCACAAAATTCAAGCTGTTGATTCAGTTATATATCACCTCAAAGCTTAACCGCGACTTGATACAAGTTTAATCACTATCACTTTTGCTCAAATGTGCTTGTAACATCACTTAAGCTGATGATGAGTGCTAAAGGCTATTACGCTTTTTAAGAAACTTCCAATCGCGAGATTCTAAATAGAAGGATGCGAAGATCATATAAACCCCAACCAGAAACAGCTGTAAGATCCTTAAATAGAAATTCACTGCAACATCTTTATCAGTCGAAGATGCCGTTGAGCCAACCACAACCAGTAATGCAGATAAAATACCAGCATAAAGCGGCGCTTTTTCTGGATTGGCATATATCTTTTGCCCAAACAATAGTGCAGCTAACATCGACATACCAATGTAAAAAGGCAGTTCGGGTACTATGGTAAGCATGTTGTAAAACACAATAGCCAAGGTGCCGCCAATACCATTGGTGATCAATAAAAACAAACTGACCTTAATACTTTTTGCCCCTGCTGCTTGCAACGACAAAATGGCAATAAAAATCATCGTTAGCAGCGCGCCAGAGATCTCCAAGAAGTAAAAGAAGCAAATCACAGGAAAGGCAATAATCAACGCCCTAAACGCTTCATGAGTGCGTTCGTCGTGACTTTGCGCCGCACTGGCTAATTGCTCTCTGTTGGGCGAGAGATCGGGCAATAGCGCGTGCAATAATGCAAAAATAGCCACCGCAACCACACCCGAAAAGCTCAAACCAACCCCCACTAAAATAGCGGCTCCCGGCTGCAGCAAGCTCATGTAAGGCAAAAGTAATGTTGCCACAATGAATATGGTCGCAAAAAAGTTCCAGCGCGGATCGCTAAATAGGTAATAACCCCATAGCATCATCATGGCTAATAGTGGCAATAACACCATAGGGTATTGCGTTGGCCCAAAGCTAACCAGCCAAGCTAACCCTATGGTAAATATCATTGAAATAAGCAGCTCGTAAACCGTTTGCACTGTAGGCTCTTGCCTATCAACCAAAAACTTAGCCACAAATACCGGCACGATAAAGGCTAGCGGCCACGCAAAAATCGCAGAAACCGCCACAGCTAAACCTATACCTAAGGTAAAGCGTAACACCCGCCGCGTGTAAATGGCCTCCTCTGACGCCACAGCAGTGTTTAGTAAAGCGCTGTCACTATCTGACATAAGAGAACCAACTGACTAAGCGGATCCAAAACTTGCCAAATAGATTAATGACACTGCTATCGCTGGTATAAACAATCACGTCTGCTTGACCACCAACGCGTCTTAACCCGACCGCCTCATCAGCAGATAACACTATAGTGACCGGAAAGCGCTGAGATTGGCGCAGCCATCCCGTTTGACCAGACACCTGTGCAAGCTTGCCCGTTTGTTCGCTCTGCCCCCAGTCAATACCATAATCAATGCTACCCACTTTGGCTTTAAACACTTCACCAGGCGCGTAATCCAGCGCAAATTCAACGTCATCGCCGGGCTGCATATTACCTAGGCTGTTTTCACGAAAATAAGCCTCAATCCACACATCTTCCGATGAGATAAAGGTCATTACCGGCTGACCCGCACTGGCGTAAATCCCCTCTTTTAATCTGAAATTTGACGCCACGCCGTCAGTTGGTGCGGTAATAGAGGTGCGCGCCAAATCAAGCTGGGCTTTTTCAAGGCTCAATAATGCGGATTTAACGTTGGTATTATTTTCACCTTCAGCGCCTAAACGCTCTTCTGCCTTGGCAAGATCTGCCTTAGCACTGGCAACCCCGGCTTCAGCCTTGGTGAGTTCAGCCCTAGCATTATCCGCATCGGCCTGTGACATCACCGCTTTATCTACCATGGTAAAGATACGTTTAGATTGCACTTGAGCATTCTTTAGGTTGGCTTGGGCGTTGGTCACTTTAGCTTGTGCTGCGGCAACATTCGCCGTTTGCGCGCCTACATTTTGCCCCGCCTTTTTAAGGGACTGCTCAGCTTGCTGCAGCGCAATTTCATAATCTTGCGGGTTAATTTTAGCCAGCACATCCCCCTGTTTAATTAGGGTGTTGGGATCAACCAAGATATCAATAATTTCACCGGAAACCTGCGGGCTAATCGGCACAACATAGCCACGAATTCGGCCTAAATCGGTAGAGGGAATAAAACGGTCGGCAATAAGGTGGAACACGAATAGAAAACTTACGACGATTAAAATAATATTAGTCGCTTTACGAATTTTATTATTTTTAACCTTAGCTTGAGTATCAGTATTGGCTAACTCTTGACTCTTGACTTCATCATTTACGATAGCACTTTTTTCTTCAGTCATACTCATCCCTTTGGTAACCGACTGGCAAGCTGAAATAAAAACTCAGCGCGAATGGCGTATTAAATAATTAAGCAATAAATTCTTTAACTTAGTATGAATTAACGCTTGATTACTCACATTATTTTTTATCCAGTTTAGTGTCTCTAACTGTAAATATTCAATGTTTTTGTAAAATAAATTCAACAAAATCGCGGAGACAAGATCCCAGATGGAATCATTCGAGATTAATTGTCTAGCTTGCTAAAGGGAGAAAGAAGATTGCTAAGGAAGCGAGGGATGAAAGACAGACGTTATAAGCCATTATTGCAGGCTTATAACGCCATCTTACTTAGTGAGCGAATTCGCGGTTTATCAGAATGCTTTACGCACATCCTCAGCCATGCCTTTAGTTGGCATTGGTTTCGGTACTAATTTAGGGGCAGGCTGCTGTTTAAGCGCGTCTTTTAGATAACTAACGGCTTTATCTAATTGGGCATCTGTGCCGCTAAATGTTGCGTAAGGCAGGTTGTCGACTTCAATATCAGGACTGACACCGCGCCCTTCAATAATCCAGCTACCGTCCATTGCATATTGCGGATATTCAGCCACACGTGCCATGCCTTTATCTGTAAGTGAGTTTCGGCCAGATAACCACACACCTGCGCCAGCGGTTTGCTTACCAATTAATGGTGCCATGCCCAACGCCTTAACGCCTGCAGAAAAGGTTTCACCGTCAGAGTAGGTTAGCTGATCAGTCAGAACAACTAACTGGCCGTTAAAGGTTTGCTGCATATTGCCCGATGGCGTGCCATGGGTTGGCGCCCAAAATGCCCAAGTTCTGCGCAGTAGCTTTTCGATGATCCAGCTATCAATATTACCGCCACGGTTACGGCGCACATCGATAACTAAACCGTCTTTATTGACGTTAGCGTAAAACTCTCGCGCAAAGCTTGAGATATCGCCGCTACCCATAGCGTATAGGTGTAAGTAGCCAAACTTGCCGTCGCTGTCTTTAGAAACTTTGGCGCTGTTATGCTGCACCCAGTCGGTATATCTCAGCTTGGCACTTTTAGATGGGCTTACTGGCTCAACAATTGTTTGATGGGTTTTACGACCACGTTTTAGAGTAAGTAGTACTTGCTTACCCTCTTGGTTACGCAGCAACTTAGTCACATCGGCAATATTAGTGAGCGGCTTCGCGTTAATCGCGACAATCACATCACCGACTTTGGCATTTACGCCCATTTGCGCCAGTGGCGCAGCGTGTGCTGGTAACTCTGGATCGCCTTGATAAATGTGCTCAATGACCACTCCCGCCTTAGTTTGCTCAAGACGTGCACCAAGACTGGCAGATTTTGCTTTATCGGCATCTTTTGGCGCATCACCACCGCGCACCTGTGAATGCAAAGAATCTAGCTCGCCCATCATCTGCGTAAACAGATCATTCAATTCATGACGGTCGGTTAGTCTGTCAACTAACGGTTGGTATTTGGCTTTGGTTGCCTGCCAGTCAAGTCCACGCATACTCTTGTCATAAAAAGAATCGCGGTGCATTAACCAAGCGTCTTCAAACATCTGTTGCCACTCGCTCGCAGGCTCAATCGCCAGTTGCCATAGATTGGTTTGTACATTGGCGTTAGTCAGCTCTTTAGGCAATTTATCGCCTGCATCAACAATCAGCATTTCGCTGCCTTGCTTAGACTGCTTACGAATAAATAATTTGCTTGAGTCTTGAGACAATTGATACTCGCCAACATCTTTAGCAAAGGTGTCAACTTTAGGGCTTAACGGATCAAACTTAACCACTTTCAAGCTAGATTTACCGCTAGTTGTTGTATCAAGCAGGTAAAACTTATCGTCTGCCATTTGCAGTGAGCTGTAGTTACCCGCAGGCACTGGCACTTGCCATAAACGATTGGCTAAACCTTTCCAATCGACTTCGGTTTCAATCTCGTCATCATCCGCTTTTGCAGGTTTTGATAACAACTCATTTGGCTTTTGAAAGGCAAAACGCGCGTCTTCATTCAAGGCTATGGCAAACACTTGGGTGCGCTTATCAAACATTGGCCCTAGGTTTCTGTCTCCCCAAGGTGAAGTCGGTGTAGACACAAACTGACGATTTGATAAGAAATACAGCCAGTCGCCATCGGCGCTAAAGCTTGGCGAAAATGACTCGTATTTATCGCTAGTCAGTGATTCAGCGCGATTATCGTCTAATGAGTACAACACTATTTGCGGGCGCGCTTTACCCATTTCCGCTTTGGTTAATGCAATAAATTGGCTGTCACCAGACCAAACGATATCGGCATATGGACCCAGACCCTCGCCTTGAGTGATGATTTTTTTATTACTGCCTTTGTTTAAATCTAACAACCATACATTGCCCTCATAATCGTCATGGGCAAGGTAGCGTCCATCAGGTGACAAGTGCAGATCGAGTCTTAGGGTTTTGCCATCTTTAGTTAGCTGCTTGGCGTTATCGCTGCCATCTGCCGCAAAGCGCCACACTTCTTGCTCGCCCGTTGCATCGCTAATACCGTATACCCAAGAGCCATCTTGGCTCATCACTGCGTTACGTACGCGGTTATGACCCGGCAAAGATATCTCCACTAAACGTTGACCATCGGTGCCAGCAATTGCCACATGGCTGCGGGCGGTGATCACCACTTTGTCAGCCTGAGGCGATAAGTTAGTGGCTGTTGCGTATTTCATTGGTTCTTTCACCCAGTGCTCACGCTTTTGGGCAAAGTCTGAAATCAGATCAATCGCAAGGGTTTGCTCTTGGTTAGTTGCTATATCAAACAACTTAATATCGGCGCCTTGCTGAAATACGATGCGGCCTTGATTTAATCGCGCATTACGTACTTGCCACTCTTTGTACTCGGTATGCTGCTTGAGATCACTGCCATCTGTTGCCATTGACCAAATGTTGTCATTGCCATCGCTGTCGCTAACGAAATAAAGGCGAGAATCCCATAACATAGGTTGTCTTACTGAGCCTTGATGCGCAGCCGTTAATAACGTCGCTTCTTGTTTGCTGCCAAGTTTAAATTTCCACAACTCACCTTTTGCGCCACCACGATACACTTTAGCGTTATCGCCTGTTGTTTGGAGGCCAAAGCGGGTGAAGTAAACATACTCACCTTTATCATCAATCGCCCCTTCAATGGCATCGGCCAAAGGTAAGTCTTCTGTCAGTAAGGTTTGTGGATCGACCGTTCTTAATACCCAGTAGTTAGCTGGACCGAAAGCATTATCTGTGGCGTAAAGCACTTTGCCATCAGCTGTCCAACCTTGCACCCGCACGCGGCTATTTTCAAAGCTAATGCGCTTAGCTTGACCGCCATTAATTGGAATAACATAAACTTCAGAAGAGCCTTCATAATTGGCAACGTAAGCCACAAACTGACCGTCTTTTGAAATGGTTGCGCCAAGCTCTTCAGCCGGCAAACTGGTTAAACGCCTTGCTTGGGTGTCTGACAGCGCTTGAGTCCACAAATCGCCCTCAGCGGTAAACACTAAGGTTTGCTCGTTTAGCGCCGGCGCACGAAAGTAACCGGGCTTAATAGTGGCTTCTGAGGCGTGTGTAGGCGAAAGAGTTAAAGTTCCGAGAGCAAGCATACAGCATGCGAGTGAATGACGAATTTTCATCTAGCTAGCAATCCTATTGTTATTATTCGGGTAATGCCTTTATTCGGGCAATATCTTTTAGGCCAACAAGGTAGCAAACTTTTGATAAAGCATCAGCAAATTATTCGCTATTAAGTATTAGCAAATATGTAAAGCCGTGATCAAAAAAACGTAAATTATGAAATAAACAGCTAAGCTAATTACAAGTGTATACAGTTCAGCACTAACAATGACTTAGTGCCACTAACGCTGCATACAGCGACCATCTCACAGATAAGGAAGTTAAGAGGTTTATATGTCACCTGATTATATGCGCCCTTCTCTTAAGGATGACCCCAGAGTATGTAACGCACTTAATAGTATGCCAAAGCACTTCGCAGAGAGTTTTACCGAGCCGCAACTGCACGCGATTAGGATGGCATTGATTGGTCATCAATGGCAGAAGCACTTTATCGATAGCAGAGGCACTTTTTACTTACCCTTTATTGGCTGGCGATTTTTCTATGTGGTGTTAATTGGCCGTAATAAACGAGCCTATAGTCGTAAAGAGAAACAGCTGACTTTATTAGTGTTTGTGCTTTGTGTTAGCGGATTTATTTTGATGTCACTGCTGCTTGGTTTATTACTGCTTTATTTACTTAAATCTGCGCTGGGTATCGATCTATTTGCCGACTCGTCATTGGGGATTTGGGATTGGTTTAAGTCAATTTAACGCTATGATGACATAAAAAAGCCTGCTACTGCAGGCTTGCTATGGCTTAAAAAATCTGGCTTAAACAATCTGACTTATTGTTAGTGACCAGACATCAGTGCGTGTTGCAGGCGAAGATACCTTGCATGCTGCGGGTGGCTTTCATCTATAATTTCAGGCCACTGTTTGGCAGTTTGCTTGAGTAACTCATCTGCTTGCTTAATCTGTTTAGCTTCAATTAACCCTGCCACGTTATCGAGCGCTGAAACTAAACTAACATCAGCAGAAAGCTCGGTTGACTGCACAAGTCGCTCACGGTTTTCTGCCGGTAAACTTCCCTGGGACGTTTGCACTGCCTCATCAGTTTTAGCAGCAGGTTCTGGCATTGCCCGCATCATTTGTGGCTGCTCTGGCGTTGACATCATCATTGGTTGCTGCTGCTCTAACACGTCATTATTTTGCATCGCAGGATTAATCATAAACAGTGTTACAACGACAAGTACCGAGGCTGCTGATGCAAGAGACCAGCGCTGTTGGCGCCAGAAAGACTGACTTGTTTGCGTCTTTACTTTTTGCTTAGAGGCTTGCTCTTTTGCCAAGGCTATTATGTCATTATCTAATGATGTTGATGGCTGTTCTGTCGCTGTTTTTCGATACAAAGACTGGATCTCAGCTTCAAGTGCAACTTGCTCTTTATCAGTCATGATTCGCTCCTTGCCACTTTAAATCCACGCACTCTTTTAAGCCTTTATAGGCATAGCGAATGCGGCTTTTAGTCGCCTCTAATGTGGCACCTGCAATATCGGCAATGATGGCTGCAGTAAAACCCATTTCAACATTAAGTAAAAATGCTTCTTTCTGTACTTGCGGAAGATTGGCCACACAGCCTTTAAGCAAATTGGATTTTTGGCTATCGAGCAATTGGGTTTCAAGACTGGCTTGATCACTGCCAAGCTGCGACTCGCAATCTTGTTCTGGTTCAAACACTTCAGTAAAGCTATCAACCGGCTTAACTGCTCTCACATGATCGATAATAAGGTTATGCGCGATACGGTATAACCAAGTGGTAAATTTAGCGCTGGTTTCATAAGTGCTGGCAGCTTTAATCACTCGGCTCCAGGTATCTTGATATAGATCTTCAGCTAATTGCTGATCATTAACTTGTCTAACAAAGTAACGATATAAGGGGCCTTTATGCTTGCTGTAAAGCAATTCAAATGCTCGGGTGCTGCCCGCTGCATACTGCAGCATAAGCGCTTGGTCGGTATCGACATCAGTCGAGGGATTATCTAATGACAAAGACTGCTCCACAGCATCTTCCTTAGCTAAAAATATCTTCAGCTTAAGTCTGCATGGGCTGTTGCGCTTTGTCTAGCGCTTAAAGAAGTGTTTGCAAAAAGGGAGGATAAATAAAAATACCGCCAAAGCATTACGCTTAGCGGCATTTCATTACTAACAGGCGAAGTTAGATATAGACGACTAACTTAAGCTAGTTTAGCTTGTAGTGCAGCATCTTTCGCTTGTACAGCTTCAGCTGACTTAGCGCGCTCTTCTTTTACTGCAACAGCAAGGGCATCATCACCTACTGCAAGCATTTGCGCGGCTAGGTAACCTGCGTTTTTAGCACCAGCACTGCCAATAGCAACGGTAGCTACAGGAACGCCGCCAGGCATCATTACTGTTGATAATAGTGCATCATGGCCTTGTAGTGGGCCACAATCAACTGGAACACCGATTACTGGGCGAGTTGTAATACCAGCAACTGCACCAGCTAAGTGCGCAGCAAGACCTGCGGCACAAATAAAGACTTTACAACCACGCGCTTCTGCATCAGTTACGTAAGCGTGTGTAGCTGCAGGCGTACGGTGCGCTGAAGTTACTTTGGCTTCAAAGTCGATTTCGAAAGTTCTAAGCACATCGAGGGTGGCTTGCATTGTAGGCAGATCTGAATCAGATCCCATTAATACTGCAACAAATGGTTTGCTCATTTTAAGTCCTTGAGTAGGGCGGTACATTATTATATTTGCGCGCATTATAATGATATTTAGCGCACTTAGTAAACAGACTTCCCCCAAGCCTGCGAGGCAATTATCCCTAAGCTTTAGCAGAACTGCAAATAACTTATTCATACATATGTATAACAAACCGGCAAAAAAGTAGATTAATATTTTTAATAGCATGTTTGGCTATAATTATCATGAAATAGGATTATTATTCAGCAGTAAATAAATGAATAATAATCCGGTTAAGTCTACTTCGACTTTACCAGTGTCGTTTTTTACCTATGGTGATGGACATAGTCGGTGAATAGCACTTTAGAATTCTGACTATTCTGTCGCTCTAAATGTAAGACTCAAACTTTACACGGTGAGCTATACGAATAAGGATATTCATGACGCCCATAAAAGACAGCTTAAAGAAAAAAAAGATAGACTCACTTAGCCTAAAAGCGCATCTAGCACTGCTAGGCACGCCCATGCTATTGCTGCTCATTGTTTGGAGTATTTTTTTCAGTATTAACCCCACAACTAACTCCGTTGCCAACCTCATACTCGTCGCGATTATTTATCTACTTGGATACAGTTTAAGTTACTATTTTCACCAAGGGCGCCTGAATCGACTTTGGGAGCATTTACAGCAAGTTATTCATGTCAGTGATACCACCTTTGAGCTGGTCAATATTGCTAATCAATACCAAGATGAACGCGCGTTTCTTGAAGCCTTATTAAAAAAAGCTGTTAGTAGCATTGATGGTGCGGAAATGGGCTCCATTATCAAAGTCGACAGCACAACGGGTGAACTACAATTTGAATCGACCATTGGCATTGATATCGATAAGCTCAGAAGTGTGCAGTTTAATCTTAATCAATCGTTTGAATATAAACTGACAAAAGGTAAATGCGACAGAGTAGTGGTCATTGATGATATGGCGAATATCAATGCCCACAGCAGCTTGTCCGCTGCCGAGCAAGATGTACTATTAACCGCGCCGCTCAGCCCTATTCGTTCAACCCTATCGAGTCCTATCCATATTGATGGCGCTCTTTATGGCATGCTGAACTTAGATAGTGCTAGAGCAAAAGCCTTTAGTCATTACGATAGAAACCTAGTGGCAATACTGACTCATGAAGCCGCTAACGCCATCGCCCTTTACCAAAAAGGCCGCCAAATAAACCTATTGGCTAACTATGATAGCCTTACAGAACTTTATAACCGTCAGCGCTTTGAACAAGGGGTGAAGCAATGGAAGATAAAACCCCATTTTGGCAGCTACTTAATCGTTTTAGACTTAGATAACTTAAAAGTTATCAATGACAACTATGGCCATCAAACGGGCGACAAAGCGATACAGTCTTTTGCCAAAATTTTAAAGCAAAACTGGCATAAACAGCACCTTATTGCGCGCTATGGCGGTGATGAATTTATTGCCCTTTGTCATGGACCGAAAGTTCAGATTGAAGCAGATTTGCAACAGCTAGAACGCACATTACTCGACACCGAGATTACCCAGCCAACATCAACTGCAGATGCTCAGCCGCACTCAACAATCAGCTTCAGTTACGGTATTGCCAATTACCATGGCCACTTAGACGCAAGCTTTAAGATTGCTGATAAGATGATGTATCAAAACAAACGCCTTAAACAGAGAGCAGCAAAGTAAGCGAGTCTCAGATTCGCCTTGCTGCTTCACGATAATGCTAACTTGCTTTATTGCGAGCGACAACAAACACCAGATAACTCCCTATACACAAATTCGCTTTAACACTTTCTCTAACATCGCAGACGTTGTTTTTTGCCCTTGCGCCTGCAAGGAGATAGATTTTAAGCTTGTATGTATATCTTGGCTTAAGCGTGCAATTTCTGTCGCACGACCTTTAATACTTGAAGTGGCATTTTGTTGCCCCTCAATACTATGGCGAATATTACCCGCAAGATTGTCTAACTGATTAAAGGCGCTATCTATCTCACTAAATGCACTAGAAACTCTGTCGCATTGCAATAAGCTCTCTTGGCTCTCTTTTTGACTCTCACCTATCGCAGCTACCGCTTGACTGGTTTTAGCTTGAAAGCCTTCAACAATACTTTGAATTTCGACCGTTGACTCTTGGGTGCGGTGAGCAAGTGCTCTGACTTCATCGGCCACTACCGCAAATCCACGTCCTTGTTCCCCCGCCCTCGCGGCCTCAATAGCAGCGTTTAATGCCAGCAAATTAGTTTGCTCGGCAATACTCTTAATGACTTCAAGTACATTACCAATTTTAAAGCTATCTTGATGCAAGATGTCTAAATCATTCACTAAGCTTTCAATACCTTGGGTAAACTCCTGCATAAACTGCTGGTTTCTAAGGGCATCATTGGTGCCTAGTTGCAGTAATTCATTCGCCTGTGTTGATGTCGACTTGAGCTCTTGTGCATTGCCCGTTAATTCATGGGCTGTGCTATCAATTTCTGTCAGGCTTAAGCTTATCTGTTCATTTTCAGTCACACTTTTATCAACCGCCGATTCAGCAGATGTCATTTGCTCTGACAGTTGCTCCGAGCCCCGACGAAAGCTTTCTGCATCATTACGAATTTTATCCAGCACATCTTTTAAGCCTTCAATAAAATCACACAAGCTGATTGATATTTTTGCTAACTCGTCATTAGTATTGTCAACAATTCTACCTTCAGGAGCT
The DNA here is from genome assembly GCF_023283535.1 of Shewanella sairae. Classification (GTDB taxonomy): domain Bacteria; phylum Pseudomonadota; class Gammaproteobacteria; order Enterobacterales; family Shewanellaceae; genus Shewanella; species Shewanella sairae. Next base: position 45,960 of record NZ_JAKILT010000033.1, read on the forward strand.
TGCTCAATGCTAACTACGAGCGCGAGATACAGCTTCAGCTTTGCTAAACGCAAACTCACTAATTGCCGACACAACAGCCAAGAAACACCAAATTGAGCTGTTGCCGTGATAACAAGCAACAGCAGCATATCCATTTTACTGACGTTGGCAGAGAAAAAAAACAGCAAAATAAAAGTCGCTATGCTGGCAATACCAAGCATCGGAAGTGTCAGTTTCAATTGCAGTTTATTGTCATAACTCGTTTGCATATAGGTTCCATCTATTGGCATATTGGTAATTTCAGCTGCAGAATAAAAGTATTTTAACAACTCGTCTACATAGTTATCGGTCGCACTAGAAAAAGATTAAGTCTATCTATGGTTAAAATACAAAAAGCCCCTGCATTGCAGGGGCTAAATGTTTCTATCTTATGGATTTAAGGCTATCGGTTAACCAAAGAACAGTCGCCATAACCAAGAAGAATCTAAATCTTCTTGGCACTGCCTATATTGCGCGGCGTAGCGCTTAGAGCGAGCATCAACTTTACCTGCAACCTTAATCAACCAAGGCTTTTGATTGTAGGTTTTACGTTTATAACCGCCCCAACCTTCGTGGTAATTAAGGTATTGATTACGGGCATCCCATTTTGAAACGCCGTTTATTTTATGGCTTTTGTAAATAAACCAGCCCATAAAATCCATCGCATCATCAAAGTTACTGCGGCTAGACCATGAGTTACCGGTTTCTTTAACGTAATCATCCCAGGTCATGGTTTTAGCTTGGGCATAACCATAGGCTGAACTTGCACGACCAATTGGAATAAAGCCTAAAAAGTACTCCATTGGCGGCGCAGCATTATGCTTAAAAGAGCTTTCCTGGTACATCATAGCTAGCGGCACATGCACTGGTACGCCCCACTTTTCACGGGTATTTTTAGCAGCGCTATACCATGAGCGGTTTTCAGTATAGATAGAACAAAGGTTCTCAGGATCTTTGGGTGGCGGGGTTGCACAGCCAGTTAATAAGCTAGCTAGAATAACAGTCGCAATTAATGCAGGCCATTTCATAAAAGGGGATACCAACAGACAGTGATAGCAAAATCATAGTGTCACATTGATGAGCAGAATATGCAATTGAGGTTTGGTTAAATTGTGTTACAAATCAAGCAGAGACAAGCAATTTACAATACTAAGTACAAGGGCTCAGGATACTCACACTCATAGGCTTCTTGTTGCCAGACTTCTGGCTGCCAAAACCCTTTATCGTTACCACGGTAAACTTTATCAACATTAAACTTTGCACCAATATGATAACGCTCATTATGGCTAACATTTACCGTCAACTCTTTAGGCGTGCGGGCACTCAACTTCACCTTTAAGCTAGGGGCATCGATAAGCTCCGCAACAACAAATGTATGTAACCCAGGGCTTAAACGGTAATTAGGCTGTGAGATAACCGGTTTACCATCGAGATGAGTGACAACGACTCGATAAATATTCGCTTGGCGGTCAGGCTCCGAAAAGGTCGATACAATACCGCACTGATTAGCGGTATCAGGCTGCGATGCACAACCTGATACAAGCAATAACAATGCGGCGAGTTTACAGACATTTTTAGCGCCGATAACCACCCAGGTTACGCCTTAAAGTAATCAGCTAGAAACGCATCGAAACTGACACTCGGCTCAGCTTCGATAGCCGCTTGTTTTGCCAGAGATGCTTTTGCATCTTGCTCATAGCGAGCTGTCATGGCATCTGATAGCGGATAGGCTTTTAGCTGTTGGTGATAATCTTCAGCAAGTTGCAACACCCAATCACTGTGGTCCATTTGATCTTCTTTCAAACCTTTTATGATTTGGCCTGATAGGGTTTCATCTGGATTATCAACAGCTTTATGCCACTTAGCTAAAGCGACTTGATAATCATCTTGCTCATCATCAAGGAGTTTTGCGATATCTTTTAAATTGCCAAATAACGACTCTAACCAACTACTGAGGTTAATATCTTCACCTGAACGGGTTAGCATTAATCCCGGCTTACGCCCTTCTAATACCACCGAGTTTAGGTTGGCAGAAATCTCAGCTTCTTCAGCGGCATCAGTCGCTTTAGAGGGCTGTAATAAACAGTTAAGTAAGAACAGATCTAAGAAACGAATTTGTGACTTTTCAATACCCACAGAGCTGTATGGGTTAACGTCTAGTGCGCGTACTTCAATATATTCAACACCGGCGCGAGCCAAAGACTCTGATGGCTTTTCATTGCCTTTAGCAACTCGTTTGGCACGGATCGGCGAATAAAATTCATTTTCAATTTGCAAAATATTGGCATTAAGCTGCCGATATTCGCCATCAACTTTGACACCGATTTTAGCAAAGTTAGCTGACGGCATATTAATCGCCGACTTCATGCCCTCTAAGTAACAAGGTAAACCATTGTAGCTAATGTTTAAATTATCTTGCTCTTGGTTGGTATAACCTAAATCACTCATGCGTAGAGACGTTGCATAAGGCAGGTATAAGGTACCATTGCCAATCACTTCAAACGGGAAGTTATTGGTCTTAGGATCTTGAATAAAGGTGCTACACAGTGCTGGAGATGCGCCAAACAGATACGGCAGCACCCACACTAAGCGGCGATAATTGCGGATTAATCCAAAGTAAGACTCAGAAATAAAATCTTCAAGCGTTAATGACTTATCTGAAAGCTCATAGAGTCGGTTCCATAACTGATCTGATACAGAAAAGTTAAAGTGAACTCCGGAGATAATTTGCATCTGCGCGCCGTATCGGTAGGTTAGGCCTTTTCGATATAGTCGCTTCATTTGCCCTGTATTAGAGCTGCCATAATCAGCGATTGGGATATCGCCGGCGTCACCTAAATAACACGGCATACTCACTGGCCATAAACGTTGACCATTTAGATGGCGTACACTGTAGGCATGGGTCAGAGTCAGATCTTCGACTAATTCATCGATATCTTCAAAAACTGGCGTAATAAACTCAAGCAGTGACTCACTGTAATCAGTGGTGATCCGCGAGTGCGTTAATGCAGAGCCTAGCGCCTGTGGATGTTTGTCCTGGGCTAAATGGCCTGACTTTTCAATTCTTAACGCTTCACGCTCAATGCCACGTTGCATTGATTTTAGCGCCTGACGACTTGCCGTATCCGACAGTTTGCCTAACAATTCATTGAAAGATTTCAATATATTACTCTCTAGTACGTGACTCTAACTTTAATAGCATGTCAGTCAGACCCGCCATAGCCAACTTAAATTTCAAGTCGTACCAAATTAGCGTTTATTTAACTGCCAACATAATAAACGATGAGATGATGCCACAGAATCGACACCATCTCCCGGATATATGGTCTACATCAAGCTTTTACAACTGTAAAACTTGAATTGGATAACCAAGTGTTGATAATTCAGACTCTATTTTGGCGCGGTCACCCACAATCAAAATAACCATATCGTCTAAATTCAACTGTTCTTTAGCCAATTGATTCAACTCATTACGGCTAATTTCATTGGTAATTTCAGTCTGTTGTTCACTGTAATTGTTATCCAAATTATAGCGCTGAATATTACGCATTAGCCCCGCTTTTTGATACGGCGTTTCATAATCAAGTGCTTTTGACTGTGAAATAGAGCTCTTCATAAAGTCGAGTTCTTTCTGCGTCATACCGTCTTTTTGGAAAGCGTTAATCTCGTTAATAAATTCAACTAACGCTTCTTTAGTTACATCGCTACGCACACTTGCGGTTGCTTGATAGAAACCTTCTTCAGGGCCGCCAGTAAAGTAACTTCTTGCACCATAGGTGTAACCTTTATCTTCACGAAGATTGAGGTTGATGCGACTGTTAAACGCACCGCCTAGTGGGTAGTTCATCAAGTATGACTTAAAGAACTCTCCAGTTGCGTCGTACTTTAGCCCGCGCTTACCAATTTTTATCACTGACTGCGACGCTTCTGGTTTATCAACAATGTAAATTTTACCACCATCCACTTTAGGCAACTCTACAAGCTCAGGGCGTGGCGTTGCAGTGCCTTTCCAAGTAGAAAGCGTAGCAAGCTTTGTGAGCATTTGCGCTTCATTTAAATTACCCACGGCAACGATTTGTGCATTACCCGCTGTGTACTGCTTTTTGTAGAATGCTTTTACATCCTCTAACGTCATAGCAGACACAGTTTCAAGGGTACCGCCGCTACTTATGCCAAATGGGCTGCCTTTACCATACAGCAGCTCACTAAACGCCGTTGAGGCTAAATAGTTTGGCTCAGTAAGCTCACGTTGTAGATGTTGTAATTTTTGCTGCTTAACCCGCTCAAAGTCTGCCGCTTTAAAACCTGGCTCAAACAGCTTTTCTTGCACAATCGCCATGGTTTTATCTAAATTTGCTGTTAGTGATGAAATTTTAACTTGGCTTTGGTAACCGCTAGCACTAAAGCTTACGTTACTTCCTAACATCTCTAATGCTTGAGTTAACTCTTCAGCGCTGCGCTTTTGGCTAGACTCGTTCATCATCGCCGCAGTCATGCCAGCAAGACCAGCCTGTTCTACGCCGAGTAGCCTGTGACCACCATTAAGGTAGATCACAATTTCAACCGTCGGCGTCTCACTGGTTTCAGTACCAATCACTTCAATCTTATTAGCAAGCTCACCTTGCCAAAGCGCTGGCATAGTCAACACTGGCGCAGGACCTTCTGCAGGAATGATACTGCGATCAAACGATGACACGATTTGCGGTTTAACATCGAGGCCTTCAACCGCAACTGCAGCAACTTTTTCAACTGCTGGTGTGAAGGTATCCGGTTTGGCAATCAACTGTGATTGACCTTGCGGTACCACGCTCATTACAACCATAGGTTTGTCTTTAATATACCGATTAAACACCCGCATCACGTCTTCTTTAGTAACGTTTGCGTAGCGCTTTAAATCAAAACCTATCATGTCTGGATTATTAGAAAAGGTTTCATTAAAGGCTAAACTAGACACTTTACCTTGTACACTTTGCAAGCCAAAGATAGTCCCAGCTTCAAAGTTAACCTTTACCTTTTCAAGATCGTCATCGGTTACACCACGCTGCTCAAACTCTTTTATCGAATCTTGCATGGCTTGCTCGATTTCTGCTAAGTTGCCGCCACGAGCAGGGTTCGCTAGCGCATACATAGAGAACTGACACGCAAGCTCCTGACATGGGTGACTAACGCCCGCTTGCACAGCAAGACCATCTTTAACTAGGTTTTTGTAAAACAGTGATGTTTTACCGCCGCCAAGAATATTTGATAACAAATCAAGGGCAGCTTCATCTTCATGGCGTGCATAAACCGTAGGCATACCAATACGAAGCAGAGGCAAATGCACTCGGTCTTCCATCGATAGGTAGCGGGTTTGATCAAGCGTGACCAATTCTTTTACCGGCGCATTAACCTCTGGACCAGCCGGGATCTCGCCAAAGTATTTATTAACCCATGCAAGAGTTTGCATTTCATCAAAGTCACCACCGATTGTTAAGGTAGCGTTGTTAGGACCATACCAGCGCTGGAAGAAATGTTTCACATCTTCAACATCTGCACGGTTTAAATCTTCTGGCCAGCCAATTACAGGCCATGAATAGGGGTGACCTTGAGGATAGAATGCTTGGTTAAAGCGCTCACCCATACGGCCGTAAGGGCGATTATCGATGCGCTGGGCGCGTTCGTTCTTGACTGTTTCTCTTTGAACTTCAAACTTTTCTTCTGTTAACGCTGGTAAAAAAAAGCCCATACGGTCCGATTCTAACCAAAGCATTTTTTCTAATTGGTTATTCGGAACCGTCTCAAAATAGTTAGTTCTGTCGGTATTGGTGGTGCCGTTTAGGGTTCCACCCGCTTCAGTAATAATTTTAAAATGTTGCTCATCACCAACATTTTGCGAGCCTTGGAACATCATATGTTCAAATAGGTGAGCAAAGCCAGAGCGGCCTTCGAGCTCGCGGCCAGAACCAACATGGTAGGTCACATCGACGTGGACTAAAGGGTCAGAGTGATCCTCATGCAAAACAACCGTTAAGCCATTGGCAAGCTGGTACTTACGGTAAGGGATCCCTACCTGATCACCACTAAAAGAAACGCTTTCAATTAACTTAACCCCTGCAGGTAAGTTAGACTCGTTCTGTTGTTGTCCTGCACAACCCATTAATGCCGCACTCACAGCCGCAGCTAATATCCATTTTTTCAATGACGCTCTCCTTATTAACAGCTCGTTACTTTTCTGACTTGCTTGATATTGCGCCTAGTATTACCCACATCAGAAAAAACAACCAGCGATGATATTTAAATTAAAGGATTAAAAAGCTATCTGTTTTTGTAACACTTTTAGTCCTCAGTTAGTTGCCTTATCGACAATAGAGAAGCGACAAAATTTCATTATCTAGTGAATTTACTTAATTTTTTACACTTGCACCGACAAAGCACTTACCATGTTGCAACAGAGTTAAAATTTAAAGTTATTAAAACAAACTCTTATATTACGATAAGTTATAACCAAATCGGTTTGTGATGCAAGTATCACTATCTATAGAATAAGACTATTGGGTAACGAAATGTAAATCTCGATAGTGTTTATGGGTGATTATCGGCAGACTAGACTTTGCAATAAGCAAGCGCTCACCTATATGAAGTTGTTTAAAGAAAAATAAAATATTTGGAATTTTGATAATGTGGCAAACAATTAAAAATATCCCGTTTTGGCAGAAAGTATTAGCTGCCTTTATCTTAGGCGCCGGTGTCGGTGTCATCTTTGGTGAGTCGGCAACAGTATTAAAACCACTGGGCGACCTGTTTATTAGTGCAATTAAGATGCTAGTTGCGCCGCTCATTTTCTGTGCCATCGTTGTTAGTATTACTTCGCTAGGCTCGGAAGTCAGCCTTAAAAGGCTCAGCTTTAAAACCTTAGCCATGTTTATGTTTACTGGCACCATAGCCTCGCTCATAGGCCTAACAATTGGCTCAATGATTGATATGGGTGGCTCTATGGAACTAGTGGCAACTGAGGTACGTGAGCGCAACGTTCCTGGCTTTTCCCAAGTGGTGTTAGACATGATCCCAGTCAATCCATTTGCCTCACTGGCTGAAGGTAAGGTTTTACAGATCATCATCTTCGCTGCGCTTATTGGTATCGCAATTAATAAAGTTGGTGAAAAAGCCGAGCCATTAAAGCGCACCATTGAAGCTGGCGCAGAAGTGATGTTCCAGCTAACTCGTATGGTTTTGCAATTAACGCCAATCGGTGTATTTGGTTTAATGGCTTGGGTTGTAGGCGAATATGGTTTATCGACTTTACTGCCACTAGGTAAGTTTATTGGTGCCATTTATTTAGCTGCGCTTATTCATATTATTTTTGTTTACGGTGGCCTAGTTAAATTTGCAGCCAAGCTAAGCCCTGTGCAGTTTTTCCGTAAGGCCATTCCTGCGCAAATTGTGGCATTTACCACGGCCTCAAGCTTTGGCACTTTACCCGCTAGTACCCGCTGCACTGAATCAATGGGCGTATCTAAGCGCTATGGCTCGTTTGTATTGCCATTGGGTGCGACCATGAATATGGATGGTTGTGGCGGTATTTACCCTGCTATCGCAGCAATTTTTATCGCGCAGATTTATGGCATTCCGCTTGATATGACCGACTATATGCTGATTGCAGTCACTGCCACTGTTGCGTCAGTCGGCACAGCAGGCGTGCCTGGCAGCGCTATGGTTATGCTAACGGTGACGTTAGGGGTTGTGGGTTTGCCACTTGAAGGTATCGCCTTTATTGCAGCAGTTGACCGTATTATCGATATGATACGTACCGCAACAAACGTGACAGGCGACATGATGACAGCGGTAGTGATTGGTAAGTCTGAAGGTCAGCTTGATGAACAGCAGTTCTATACTCAGGAAAATGAGCAGGTAGAGCAAGTTCGCAGCTAACATTCACTTTAGCTCCAACAAAAAGACCGCAATTGCGGTCTTTTTACTTTATACTTTTCAATATTCTAGTAAACATCTTACTTTATTGGAGCGCTATAACATGACTAAACTTTTCATTCTGCCAATATTGCTTTCTCTTGCTTGGGCACTCTTCCTTAACTACAACGGTATCCCCTTGAAACAAGGTAAAACTGGGTTTCTTTATATCATTGGTATCAGTCTCACCATTATATTTGCCCTCGCCTTTTTACTTTGGCTAACAGCAGGGCAAAATGTAAGAGGTCTTTAAGTCTCCGTCCAGATCTTATATTCTTAATACTTCGCTATACCAATCGGTAAAGACTTGCTCGCTTAGCAGACATAAAAAAGTCCTGCGATAGAGCAGGACTTTTTAGAATTAAGACAGTTTGTAAACTAGCACTAACCCAAAACAGCAAGTAGTACACCAGCCGCTACCGCACTACCTAGTACACCCGCAACGTTTGGTCCCATTGCATGCATCAATAAGAAGTTTTGGTTATTCGACTCTAAACCGACTTTATTAACGACTCGCGCCGCCATCGGTACCGCCGAAACACCTGCTGCTCCAAGTAGTGGGTTAATCTTACCACCCGATAGTTTACTCATCACTTTCGCCATCAGTACGCCTGATGCCGTACCGATAGAGAATGCAACAGCACCAAGCACTAAGATACCTAAGGTTTCCATCTGCAAAAACTGATCTGCAGATAGCTTAGAGCCAACTGCTAAGCCTAAGAATATCGTCACAATATTAATTAACTCGTTTTGCGCAGTGCTAGATAATCTATCAACAACACCAGACTCGCGCATCAAGTTACCTAAGCAAAACATACCCACGAGTGGCGTAGCTGCAGGTAGGAACAAAATGGTTAGTCCAAGCACCATTAACGGGAAGATAATCTTCTCTTTCTTGCTCACTTCACGTAACTGCTCCATCTTAATCTGGCGTTCAGATTCAGTTGTTAGCAAGCGCATGATTGGCGGCTGAATTAACGGTACTAATGCCATATAAGAATAGGCAGCAACCGCAATCGCGCCAAGTAATTCAGGTGCGAGTTTGGAGGCCAAGAAAATAGCTGTAGGCCCATCTGCACCACCAATAATCGCAATCGCTGCAGCATCGGTCATTGAGAAGTCAAAGCCAGGGATCCAGTTAAGTGCAATCGCTCCGAGCAAAGTTGCAAAAATACCAAACTGCGCAGCAGCACCTAACAATAACATTTTAGGGTTCGCGATAAGCGCACCAAAATCAGTTAATGCCCCTACTCCCATAAAAATTAGCAGCGGGAAAATACCAGTTTCAATACCAACGTAATAAGCTAAGTACAGTAAACCGCCTTCGTCAGTAAATCCGCCGTTAGGAATGTTGGCCAATATGGCACCAAAACCAATAGGCAGCAGCAGTAATGGCTCAAACTTTTTCGCAATTGCGAGATACAGCAATATGCAGCCGACTGCCATCATGAACAATTGGCCGCCATCAAAGTTTGCTATGCCAGATTCAGCCCAAAATGCAATTAATCCGTCCATGATGACTCCTAAGCTAATGCCAACAATTGGCTACCAACAGCTACTGCGTCACCTTCTTTCACCCAAACCTTTGAAATAACCCCATCGGCTTCAGCGCGGACTTCAGTTTCCATTTTCATTGCTTCAAGAATAATCACCACATCGCCCTCTTTTACTGTGTCACCTGGCGATACGTGAACTTTGAAAATGTTGCCTGACAATGGTGCATTTTGCTCATGTTTAACCGCAGATAAGTCAACGACTGGTGCTGCTGATGCCGAAGGCCCAGTAAATGGCACAACATTCTCGCTTGGGGTGATCTGGCTGATATCCCCCCCTTCTGCAACTTCAACAACAAAGCTTTGCCCTTGAACAGTCACGGTGTAAGTTTCAGGACCTTGTTGGTTTGTCACTTTTGCTTCTGCTGTTTTCGCTGCTTCTAATGCCTTAGCTGCGACGTCAGGCTTTGGTTCAAATGCATCTGGGTTATTACGGTTATTTAAGAATTTAAGACCTATTTGTGGAAATAGCGCATAGGTTAATACGTCATCATCAAACTCTTCAGCTAACGTTATCCCCTGCTCAACGGCTTTATCTTTTAACTCGATACGAATACGCTCTAACTCAGATTCAAGCAGATCTGCTGGGCGACAAGTAATCGGCTCTTTACCGGCTAATACACGCTGCTGCAGTTCAGCGTTAACGGGGGCTGGCGTTGCGCCATACTCACCCTTTAATACCCCTTCAGTCTCTTTGGTCATCGACTTATAGCGCTCACCTGTTAGAACGTTGATCACCGACTGGGTGCCTACAATCTGCGAGGTTGGGGTGACTAGTGGCAAGTAGCCTAAGTCTTCACGTACGCGTGGAATTTCCTCTAAAACGAGATCCAGCTTATCGCCTGCACCTTGTTCTTTTAATTGGCTTTCCATATTCGTAAGCATGCCACCAGGTACCTGCGCGCGCAGAATGCGGGAGTCAATACCTTTGAGCTCACCTTCAAATGCGGCGTACTTTTTACGTACAACTCTAAAGTAAGCGGCAATTTCTTCGAGCAGTGCCATGTCATAACCTGTTGCACGCTCTGTGCCTTCAACCATAGCCACTAATGTTTCGGTTGCACTGTGACCATAGGTCTGACTCATTGATGAAATAGCAGTATCGAGAACATCAATCCCCGCTTCAATCGCTTTTTGATAAGTCGCTGTGCTTAAGCCTGTTGTCGCATGACAATGTAGAGACACAACTAAATCAGTTTTTGATTTAATTTGACTGATTAAGTCAAAAGCCTCAAAAGGCTTTAATAGCCCCGCCATATCTTTAATACAGAGTGAATGGCAACCCATGTCTTCAATACGCTTAGCCATATCGACCCAAGTATCTAAGTTATGTACTGGGCTAGTTGTATAAGACAGCGTACCTTGGGCGTGACCACCAACTTCAATGACTGATTTAACCGCAGTTTCTAGGTTACGCACGTCGTTCATTGCGTCGAATACACGGAACACATCAACGCCATTGGTATGTGCACGTTCAACAAAACGGTGTACAAGATCATCGGCATAATGACGATAGCCCAATAAATTTTGCCCGCGTAGTAGCATCTGCTGCGGTGTATTAGGCATCACTTTTTTCAACTCGCGAATACGTTCCCAAGGATCTTCTCCCAGATAACGAATACAGGAGTCAAATGTCGCACCACCCCATGATTCAATAGACCAAAGGCCCACTTTATCAAGCAGAGGTGCAATGGGTAACATATCTTCGGTACGCAAACGAGTAGCGAGAATAGATTGGTGCGCGTCCCTTAAGACCACATCAGTTAAAGCCAATGGCTTGCTCATACAAATACTCCCTACTTTTATTATACTTTTTTACGATGTTGATGAATTGCAGCGGTTATTACCGCAGTCATTAATGGACTCACAGCAGTATTGCTCACCTGAGGTTCTGCCGATGGCAACGCGTTAGCCGCTTTGGGTTCTGGTCCAAATTTTCGAGCGACGATGGTCATCGCTAAAATAAGAAAACTTAAAAATATAAATACCAGTGCCATGCCAAGAACCATGATCCCTAGTGCGTCATATAACTGCTCAGATATTGAAGCCATCTTTTCCTCTCATTGGTATCCTGTTGTGAACAACCTTGGTGCTACACCAATAAATATTCACCAACCATTCACATGTTATGCAGTTTATTCCATTCATTTTAGATACAGCTTTACGGGTAAATAATGAACTGCAATAAAAAACAATAACCAATCTATAACAAAATAGCGAGCCACTTGTAAATTGGTCATACCATAAAAATCATCATTAACTTTGCTTGAATGACAAATCGATAATAATTAACCGCAAAAAACAAACATTCCTCAAAAGCCTCATTTTAGGAAGACTTTCTTCATAATTTGCCTGCTATTTCACTGGAAAATGAGTTCATAAAACAGAACAGCAAAACCCAAACTGGCTCACAAAATATTTATGCAAATAGTGAATCAGTTGAACAAGGGTGCTGTTTAATACAAGAAACGGTTTAAATTAAGGTTTTTGGGCTATAAGCACGCGACGAATAAATGAACGAATGTTTCTATTAGGTAACAGAAGCAGCATCGACTCAGATGAAGAAGCGTATCCAGAGATGTACTGAATGAGCATTATTTATGTTCAGAGGACAAAACTGTACAAACAGTTTATCTACCGATACTTGCTGTTAAATGAGTTAAAGATGAATAATATCAATTTATACTAATTGCATTAATAATCTGTTCATTCAGTTGGAATTCAAAGCACTGAAGGCAAGCAGGGAGCTTGAAGCTAATAGTTATTCTCGGCTCTGACATCTTGCTTCGCCCTACCTCCTAAATCCTTTTAGTAGTATATCGAGAGTTTCTGGCACTGCATACTATGCATTGCTGCTTGCTTAAAATATCAGCCACCCCAGAGGGGAGCACTCAGCATTCCACTTCTGCTTTGCATTGACTCACTAGGGGATGAGCACCTTGAATTAAAAAGCTTTAGCGGTTTTGAGGCAAGGTCATGAAACTATAACTATGTGTTATAAAACACAGGAGGGAACTGATGTGGTCAACTAAAACTGTACACCAATAGGGGATACGTATTTACGCAGCCGTTTCAGCCGCTGTTGGTGTCATGTAATTATTGTAACT
>NZ_JAKILT010000034.1 GCF_023283535.1 Shewanella sairae
AGGCCGTAGAGGCGCATGTATTAAAGCTTCAAATGCGTATTGCAAAGGCAATAAGAGAAGGTAGACACGGCAAAGCCAAAGCATTGCAGTGGATATTGACTCACTCACGTTCGGCTAAGCTGTTAGCGGTCAAACGTGTATCACAAAACAAAGGTAGTAAAACATCTGGGGTAGACGGTGTCATCTTAAATACAGATGCTCGTCGCATGAAAGCGGTTGATAAACTTTCACGTAAAGGATATCAAGCAAAACCACTTAAACGGATCTATATCCCCAAGAAAAACGGCAAACTCAGGCCATTAGGTATTCCTTGCATAATAGACAGAGCTCAACAAGCACTGCATTTATTAGCATTAGAGCCTATTTCTGAATCATTAGCCGATCCAAATAGTTATGGCTTTCGCCCTAATAGAAGTACAGCAGATGCCATTGGGCAATGCTTTATCTGTCTAGGCCAGAAGAAATCAGCTAAATGGGTACTTGAGGCAGATATCAAAGCCTGCTTTGATAAGATTGGACATCAATGGCTCTTAGATAACGTTCCTATCGATAAGCGAATGTTATCGCAATGGCTCAAGTGCGGCTTTATGGATAAAGGCGTGTTTCATCGAACTGACGAGGGAACACCACAAGGTGGGATAATATCGCCCACCTTGATGGTGATGACCCTTGCAGGGCTGGAACAACATGTCAAATCCACTGCACTGAGTAAAGGTCAACGAGTCAACTTTATTGGTTATGCTGACGACTTCATCGTTACAGGGCATTCAAAGGAATTTCTTGTAAATGAAGTCAAACCGCTGATTGCTGGCTTTTTAGAAGAACGTGGCTTGACTCTCTCTGAAGAGAAAACACAGGTAACACACATTGACGATGGCTTTAATTTTCTGGGTTTCAACCTTAGAAAGTACAAAGGGAAGTTACTCATAAAACCGAGTAAACCCAATGTGCTATTGTTTCTGCGAAATCTGCGTGAACTCATCAAGAAACACGCAACCATACCAGTGAACGACCTCATCAAATTGGTGAATCCTAAGCTGCGTGGTTGGGCGAATTACTATCGTCATAGTGTTGCCAAGAAAACTTTCAACTACATTAGTCATAAGCTATTCGAGATGCTATGGCATTGGGCTAAACGACGCCACCCGACTAAATCTAGACGGTGGATCGCTATGAAATACTTCATCAATCGTAAAGGGCAATGGCAATTTCACGGTTGGCGTAAAATAGCGAATATAGATTCTCAGTTTAATCTTGTTCAGATAGCCCAAACTCCCATAAAAAGGCATGTGAAGATAAAAAGCCCAGTTACAGCTTATAATCCAGAGTTCGCTGATTATTTAAAAAGGCGAAAACAACCTGATAAGTGTCGTAATGCTTGGTCTTCACCAGTCTCGCCTTTGTTTTAATTGCTGGGTATCAAACGATACTTTATATGAGGCTTGAGCCCAGTGCAGTGAAAGTTGCACGCTGGGTTCTTAGGGAGACGGCACTTGGCAACAAGTGTCGTCCACCCGACAAATAATCAAACCGAACCAAAACCAAAATCCTTTGAAAAATATCAACGTTATATCCCTTAACTCTTTGGTTGTTATAAAAAGCCTGAACTTCATTTCAGGCTTTTTTGCTCTCGCGCTTAGACGATCTTCAATACCAGATGATTTACAAGCTCAGCAAGTAGTCTAAACCACCTGTGATTGCCGCGACTTGCGCCACAATGCAGTTTTCATCATCTGACAATGGGCTGTCTGGGTACACTTCTGTGGTCGTCACATATTTGGCATCCGTGACACCGGCACATAAACCAAGGGCTTTAGTGGCGTAATTAATCACGCCAAACTGCGCTAAATCAACGCCAATTAACTTACCGTCATCATCGGCTGGCGCAATATGGGTGACTTGCTCTACTGATTTGATAATCGCTGTTTGAAATTCTTCTTGCGGATGAATGGTGTCACCAACAAGGTAAAAACCATCCGGGATATTCCAGTTAGTATGCTCAACAGCATCACGTGCCGACAGTGCTGGCCTAAATTCACTGTTATCGGTATCGGTGGTTTCATGTAGATCAATATGAGCAAATATCTCAACATCTAAATCCGCTAATAGCTTGATTAACGCTGCCGACTCTTCAGCTGGGCTGTCAGCATAAAATGAACGGTTCGGGTCGATTGCTTTTGGGTTCCAACGGTTAATGGTTTCATATCCCCAAGGGCTGATACACGGCGCCACTAGAATATTAAAATGCTTGGCATAATCAGCCGCTTTAGTTTCAGCAAAACGGATGGCGCCTTGCACGCCGCTTGTTTCATAACCGTGCACGCCACCAGTCACTAAAATCGTCGCTTTATTGGCATCCCAATTTTTTGATTTAACCGCCAACAATGGGTAACGCTCAACATCATAAGAGAGGGCACCATACTGCTCAACATCAAAGCGGTCTTTTAACGCCAGCACCTTGGCTAGCACTTCATCTTGATAAGAACGCTTAATCGACTGAACATTCAGCCACAGGGCTTTTTCAGCGTCGCCCCATTTCTGACCTTTTACACCGATTGCGTACACTTGCTGATCCATTTTTGATTCCTTTTGGCTTGGTTTTGTCTCCAAGCTCTTCTATACCTAATGCAGTAAAAGGCTAACCTTTTTTCAGCGCCTTTTACTCCAGCGTTAAATTACTCGAGAGCATAAACGTGATATAGATTGATATCAATGTCGTTATCCGTAATAGTTTTCAATCAGGTAGTTAGAGCTGCCAACCTATTTCTCATTTACAAGGATGATTTTTATGAATGCATTAAGACATGGATTTTCAATTGGAATAGAAAGAGTTGAGGATGAGTTTTTCCTCACACTCAAAGCAAAAGGTAAGTTAACCCACAGTGACTATCTTGCTATCACACCGGTCATTGATTCGGCATTATCAGAAGTTAAGCAGCCAAAAATTAAAGCGCTATTCGATGCAACAGAACTTGAAGGCTGGGAGCTTAGCGCTGCTTGGGATGACCTTAAACTGGGGCTTAAACATGGCAATCAATTTATAAAAATTGCACTTTATGGCAATAAAGGCTGGCAAGAAACCGCGACTAAAATTGGTCGCTGGTTTGTCGCGGGTGAAATGAAATACTTTGACAATGAAGCTGATGCATTTGCGTGGCTAAATGAATAATACCAATTGATTAATAAGCCCTTTAATCAAATAAAAAACGCCAGCAAATGCTGGTGTTTTTTATTTTAATCTCACAATATTAGGCTAGAATAATCACCTACCAGCCAAGGCTCTTGCAGGCGGTGTCTGGCTTGCCTTCCACGCAGGGTAAAGCGTGGCTATCACGCTCATCACAAACGCTAAACACACCACGGTAATGACATCATTCACTTGTAACTGTGAAGGTAAGAAGTCAATAAAGTACACATCCGCCGATAACAATTGAATACCTAATATTGATTCAATACCACGGGCAATAGCGCTTAGGTTTATCGAAATTGTCACACCTAATACGGCACCAATAGCGCAGCCTAAAATGCCGTTAAAAGCGCCCTGCACCACAAATATTAGCATCACAGAGGCTTTTCTCATGCCCATAGTCAACAAAATCGCAATCTCAGACTGTTTATCTCGTACAGCCATAACCAAGGTTGAAACGATATTAAAACATGCCACAGCAATAACCAATGCCAGTACTAAATACATCACCATACGCACTAATTGAATATCTTGGTATAAATGCCCTTGGGTGCGAGTCCAGTCGGAAATATACACATATTGCTGCTGGCTATAGCCCAAATCACGAATTAACCGCGGCGCAGCAAACACATCATCAGCCTTAATCCGCACGCCTGAAACGCTATCACCTAAATTTAATGTTTTAGCGGCATATTGCATCGGAATATAAGCGGTGCTCATATCGAGTTCACCACCCAGCTCAAAAATACCAGACACAACAAAACGGTGACTCTTAGCTGCACCGATTTTGTTTTGTGACTTGCCATTCAGATTGGGCATATAAAGGTTGAGTGACTGACCGACGGTTAAATCTAAACTCTTAGCAAGCCCCTTACCTAACACAATGTTATTGCTGTTATGTTCACTGAGGCTTTGCCAGCTCTTAGGTGACATAAATTGCTGGATGTTAGACACTTTGGCTTCATTGCCAATATCTATGCCCATCACGGTGAGGCCCTGAAAACCGCCCACCTTTTGTACTAAACCTTGCATACGCACAAATGGCGCAGCAGCAACAATACCAGGCACTTGGCTGGCATCATCCACAATTGATTGCCACTGATGAATCGGCTCATTCACCCCAACTAGTTCACCATGCGAAACCACGCCTAATAAGCGTTGCTCTAACTCTTTTTCAAAACCATTCATTGCCGATAACACAACAATGAGCACCATCACGCCAAGGGCAATACCCGCCGTTGAAGCAAACGAGATAAAGTTAATAAATCGGTTTGATTGGCGCGCAAGATAAAAGCGCCAACCGACCCACATGGCTAACAAACTTCTCATGCAGTCAATTCCTCCGCTTTAACTAAGCGGCCATCTTTCATGTGCAGTTGTCTATCCATTCGCGCGGCTAGCTTTTGATCATGAGTCACCACTACAAAAGCGGTGCCTAGCTGCGCCGCAAGCTCAGTAATGAGTTCATATACAGCTTCACCGCTATTGGCATCAAGGTTACCTGTTGGCTCATCAGCAAGAACCAATTTAGGGTCATTAATTAACGCTCTAGCAATCGCCACTCGTTGACGCTCACCACCAGACATTTCAGCCGGAGTGTGAGTTAAACGGTGACCTAAACCAACCCGCTCAAGCAGCGCCTTCGCTTTAGGCTCCACCAGTTTACGACGCTGACCTTGAATAAGTGCGGGCATAGAGACATTTTCAAGCGCTGTAAACTCTGGCAATAAATGATGAAATTGATAAATAAAACCAACATTCTCATTGCGGACTTTAGCTTGGCGTTGACTCGATAACTGATACAAATCTTCGCCCAACATAGTCACTGTGCCGCTTGTAGGGCTATCGAGTGTCCCCATAATATGCAGCAAGGTACTTTTACCTGAGCCAGAGCTACCAACAATCGCTAATTGCTCACCTTTAAATACTTGCAGGTCAACATTATGTAGCACCAGAGTGTCTACCGCCCCTTCTTGGTATCGTTTACTAACATTACTGACTTGTAGCAATAATTCTTGCGTCATTGTTAACTCGCTATTCATCTAAATCTTAATCTACTCGTATCATCGATTCTTGGTATCTAGGCTTATTCGTACCTAAGCTTATTCATACCTAAGCGCAGTAGCTGGCTGCACATTAGCAGCGCGAATCGCAGGGTAAATGGTGGCTAATAACGTCATCACTAACGTGCCGACGACAATCCAAGTTAATTGGCTAAGCTCTAATTGCACAGGTAAGTTCTGCCCTGCACCTAAAATAGAGATCCCTAAAAAATGGGTAATGCTATTTAAGTTAAAGGTTAACAACACGCCAACTGTAACGCCGGAAATCAGGCCAAGAATAGCGTTGAGCGAGCCTTGAATAAGGAAAACCCCCATCACATTTGGCGTTGTCAGGCCTTGGGTTTTTAACACGGCAACATCGGTAGTTTTGTCGACCACCATCATCACTAATGCAGAGACAATATTAAAAGCAGCAACCGCAATGATAAGACTCAACATTAAGCTCATCATATTTTTTTCCATTTTCACTGCGCCAAAAAGATGACCATAGGTATCACGCCAATCCGTTGTGGTAACAGGCGTTGCAAATTGGCTAACCACCTCTGGCGCCACTTTGCTAGCGTTAAATGGATCATCAAGATACAAACGTAACTGCTTAATTTCGCCCGGTGTTTGTCTCATTAGGCGCTGCGCGTCATCATGATGAACATAAGCAAGCGTGCCATCAACTTGCGAGCCCATTTCAAACATGCCAACAACGGTAAATTTACGCTGACTAGGTACAGGGCCTAACGGGGTATATACCACACCGTCACCGCTTAATACGCGAATTTTATCGCCCGGAGCCACATCAAGTATCCGCGCTAACTCCGCGCCTAAGATAATTCGATACTTACCAGCCTCAAGTAAATCAAAATTGCCCGAATATACATTTTGGGTGGTTTTTAATAAGCTTTTTTCTTGGTCTGGGTAGATCCCATAAATCTGCGCCGCGCCAATATTACTGGCTGACTGCACCATAGCTTGGGTCGAAATACTTGGCGTAGCGCCCACAACGCCAGGAAGCAGGC
The DNA here is from genome assembly GCF_023283535.1 of Shewanella sairae. Lineage (GTDB taxonomy): Bacteria > Pseudomonadota > Gammaproteobacteria > Enterobacterales > Shewanellaceae > Shewanella > Shewanella sairae. Next base: position 6,261 of record NZ_JAKILT010000034.1, read on the forward strand.
TAAGCTTTTCAACTTGCTTGTGCCAGTCAGCTATAGGGCTAGAAGCGTGCACGGTTAATTGCGGCACCGCCCCTAAGATACGCTGCTTAAGTTGGCCTTCTAAGCCATTCATCACCGAGCTCACAACAATTAATGCCGCCACACCCAATAAAATGCCTGATACTGCAAACAAGGTAATGAAGGATGCAAATGCATTGGTTTTCTTTGCGCGCCAGTAGCGATAACCTATATAAAACGATAATGAAAAATTCATTAAAAAACCCAAATAAAATCGACTGATACAGAGCCTAAGCGCCGATGATTTAGTTACCCACGAATGCCCCATTTGCATGAAGAATCATTGCATAACTTGTAATCAGAACTGTAGAACTCAGCGCTAAAGCAAGACATTTTAATGTCTAACCTTGCTAAATCATAAAGATGCGCACGATAATAGGGGTATTAGCCCCCTAAAAACAAGAGGCAACTCCCTTGTTATCCGACTCTACCGCCTATTTTAGTATTATTCACCCATTTGATGCCTATTTGAGTCCTTGGGACAGCGCTAAACCTTTGCCAACCGCTGAGCAGTTAAACATGTTGCTGCCCACAAGTTTACAGCTGATCAGCGATGTAAAAGCGTTAGAGTCAGATTGTTTATTGCAATTGCGTCATTTAGACGATGATGCAAAAACAGTAGTGGAATTTTTAAAACTGCAATCACGCAAAATAGACATGGTTTTGCAGCATGTTATGGCCAAAGAACAGTACGAAGGTACTCGTTATCAAGGCAGTCATTTTGGCGGCAGTGGATTTGCCATTGCTAGCCCTATCGCGCTTGAAGTTGGTCAAATATTTCAAGTGACCTTGCATATCAAAGAAGAGCTGATTGCTATTTTATGTATTGCTACAGTGCAAAGCTGTAAACAAAAAGCCCTTGAATCGTCAACGACTCAATTATTAGAAGCTACGCCTTATGTCTGTGAACTCAGCTTTAGGGTGATCCAAGAAAATGATGTCGAGCAATTGGTCAAAGCCAGTTTAAGTTTGCAACAAAAGCAACTCAAATTACGTCAACAGGCTCGCTAGCACAAAAAGATTTTTCGCTGGCATGAGTTGAAACAAGCCTCTACAATACTTAGCAACTTTACTGCAAATGGACTTGTTCCCTCGCCTTAATGAATGCTTTCTCTGTATTGACTCCGCCAGCTGTCAAAAGTGCCAAATTGGCACAAACGCTGTGTACACTCGGCGGCGCTGACCAAGCGCTAACCATCGCGAATATTTCTAAGCAACACCAAGGAATTACCCTTGTTGTTACCGCCGACACGCCAACGGCTATAGCGCTCGATACCGAGCTTAGCTACCTGCTTAGTGAGCAATCAATATCGATTTGGCTATTTCCAGATAGAGAAACGCTGCCCTACGACAGTTTCTCACCCCATCAAGATCTGGTCTCTCAACGCTTAGAGGCATTATCGCGTATTCCCCAAGCCCAGCAAGCTGTGGTCATTGTGCCTATCACCACCTTGATGGTGCGCCTGCCACCGCAATCATTCTTAACTGGCAATGTGTTAATGCTAGAAAAAGGCGATAAATATCGCCTGTTAGACGTGCGCGAGCAGCTCATCAATACCGGCTACCATGTGGTTGAGCAGGTTTATGAGCACGGCGAGTTTGCAGTACGCGGCTCGATTATCGATATTTTCCCTATGGGCTCTAGCCAACCTTATCGAATTGAGCTGTTTGATGATGAAGTGGAAACCATTCGACATTTCGACCCGGAAACTCAGCGCTCAAGTAAAGAGATAGATTCAATCCGCCTGTTACCGGCTAAAGAATTCCCAACTGATGACGCTGCGATTGAAGGCTTTAGGCAAAGATATCGCCGCCGCTTTGAAGTCTTAGTCAAAGAACCGGGTTCTATCTACCAAATGGTCAGTAAAAAGACCATGCCGGCTGGTATTGAAAATTACCTGCCATTGTTTTTCGACGAAACGGCAACGCTATTTGACTACCTGCCTGACTCAACTCAGCTTGTTAGCGTCGGCGATATTGAAGCCGCGACGCAGTCGCACCTTAAAGAGGTTGAAACCCGCTATGAAGATAGACGCGTCGACCCATTAAGACCTTTATTAGCGCCGCAAGAGCTGTATTTACTGACAGAGCAAATTTTTGCTAACTTTAAAGCCTTACCTCGCTTTGGACTTAAAGATCTCAGTTATACCGGTACCGCTATACCGGCAAAGGTCAGCAAGCTGCCAGATATCACAGCTAACCATAAGCTTAAACAGCCACTTGCAGAACTAGAGCAGTACGCAACGCTGGGTGAGCGTATGCTATTTAGCGCCGAATCTGAAGGTCGTAGAGAAGCGCTATTAGAGCTGCTCGGCAAGATTAATATCAAACCTAAGCTATTTGCACATTTTGATGAATTTGCCAGCAGCAAAACCAAAGTCGGCTTAATCGTATCGCCACTAGCCCAAGGCTGCGTGATTGAAAAGAAAACTGGCGGTAAGTTTAGCTTAATCTGTGAAACCGAACTATTTGGTCAGCGGATATCCCAGCGCCGTCGCCGTGATAAGCAGCGCCAAATCAGCTCTGACGCATTAGTAAAAAACCTTGCCGAGCTTAAAGTCGGTCAGCCCATCGTGCATTTAGATCATGGTGTTGCCCGTTACCAAGGCTTAGAAACCTTAGATACCGGCGGTCTAGTTGCAGAGTATTTAGTATTAGAATACTCAGGCGGCGATAAACTTTATGTACCGGTTTCATCTCTGCATCTCATTAGTCGTTACAGCGTTGGGCCCGATGAGGAAGCAACGCTTAATAAACTCGGTAATGAAAGCTGGGCTAAGGCGAAGAAAAAAGCCGTTGAAAAAATTCGTGATGTAGCAGCAGAGCTTCTCGATGTTTATGCTCGCAGACAAGCCCGTCCAGGTGAAGCTTGCCGTATCGACCAAGAAGAATACGCCCAGTTTGCCAATAGCTTTCCTTATGAAGAAACCGTTGACCAAGAAACGGCTATTGAGGCGGTTCTTGAAGATATGCGTAACCCAACAGCCATGGACCGACTCGTTTGTGGTGATGTGGGCTTTGGTAAAACAGAAGTCGCGATGCGCGCCGCTTTTGTTGCGGTGAACGATGGCAAGCAAGTCGCGATATTGGTGCCCACCACCCTGCTTGCTCAACAACATTATGAAAACTTCAAAGACCGTTTTGCCGATTGGCCATTTAAGATTGAAGTGATGTCGCGTTTTAAAACAGCCAAAGAGCAAACCCAAGTCATGAAAGACTTGCTCGACGGTAAAGTCGATATCGTGATTGGTACCCATAAACTGCTGCAATCTGAAGCCAAGTTTGAAAACCTGGGCTTACTCGTTATTGATGAAGAACACCGTTTTGGCGTCAGACAAAAAGAGAAAATTAAAGCGCTACGAGCCAATGTAGACATTTTAACGCTTACGGCTACGCCTATTCCGCGTACTTTGAATATGGCGATGTCGGGCATGCGTGACTTATCGATTATTGCTACGCCCCCAGCCAAACGTCTTGCAGTAAAAACCTTTGTTAGAGAGTACGATGAAGCGACAATTCGCGAAGCCTTGCTGCGTGAAATATTAAGGGGTGGCCAAGTTTACTTCTTGCATAACAGTGTTGAAACCATTGAAAAACGCGCTGCTGAAATCAGTGAATTGCTACCGGAAGCGCGTGTAGTTACTGCCCATGGTCAAATGCGTGAGCGTGAACTTGAACGAGTCATGTCTGATTTTTACCATCAGCGCTTTAATGTGCTGGTGTGTACTACCATTATCGAAACTGGTATTGATGTACCATCAGCCAATACCATTGTAATCGAGCGCGCCGATAACTTTGGTCTTGCGCAGCTGCATCAGCTACGTGGCCGCGTTGGTCGCTCGCATCACCAAGCTTATGCTTATCTCATGACGCCTCATCCAAAGCGAATGACCAAAGATGCTCGCAAGCGCCTTGAGGCCATTGGCGCGTTAGAAGATCTCGGTGCAGGCTTTATGCTTGCCACTCAAGATCTTGAGATCCGCGGCGCCGGTGAGTTACTCGGTGATGAACAAAGTGGCCATATTTCGAAAATCGGCTTCACTCTCTATATGGAAATGCTCGAAGATGCAGTGAAATCGTTAAAGCAAGGCAAAGAGCCTTCGCTTAACCAGATGCTACGCCATCAGTGTGAAATAGAGCTAAGAATCCCAGCACTTTTACCTGAAGATTATGTTGCTGATGTGAATATGCGCCTATCTTTATATAAGCGCATCGCAAACTGTGAAACAGCCAAGGCTTTGGATGAATTGAAAGTCGAGTTAATCGATCGCTTCGGTATGTTGCCTGACGCCACCAAAAACTTGATGGAAATGACACTTTATAAGCACTTAGCCACGCAGTTAGGCTTAAGAAAAATCGAAATGCACGCTAAAGGTGGTAGTATAGAGTTTGGTGAAAATAATAAGGTTGATCCAACCTTTATCATCGGCTTACTGCAAACTCAGCCCCAAGTATATCGAATGGACGGGCCCAATAAGCTAAAATTTGCTATGCCGTCTGAAACAGCAAAAGACAGGCTTGCACTACTAAAACTGTTAATTGAGCAGTTGTTTCAACATCGTCTTGGAGAATGATCGTGTTAAGACTATCTAAAAACAAGCTAAGCGCAGCTTTAGCTGTTAGCCTTTTATCTAGCCTATCTGCCAGTACCGTTGCTGCAGCTGAACGCTGGTTTGAGGTCGAAGTCTATATCTTTGAACGGGATACTCCAACGACCGAACAATGGCCAACAACCGCGGCGACCAAACAGAATCGTAAGGCTGTGGATTTTATTACACCTATGATCAGCACTGATTTAACTGCCCTGAATATGGGGCTCAACGGTTGTACCTCAACTGATTGGGCAACCGATAGCGTGAACTGTAATGAACAACTAAGCAGCGCTAACCATAAAGCGATGGCCGATGTTCCAATGCAAATTTCTGCGTCGACGCCAGCGGTTGCTCATTTAGGCGATGGTGCAGTGCTACTTGCCCAGAGCCAAAGTCAATTTAAAGATATTATGGCAACCATTTCACGTGAAAAAGGTACTTCAAGCCTATTACACATGACATGGCAACAATCGATGTTACCGCGAAACCGTGCCGTACCCGTTAAATTATTCTCTGGTCATGACTATTCTGAAGAGTTTGAATTTAATGGCCAGCCTATTGAGGCAAGCTCAACGACATCAGAGTTTGGTAACTTTGATTTTATGGGCAGTCAGTTTGCAACTGATAGCAACAAGCCTGTTTGGAAGTTTGACGGAACGATAAATATTTATCTGCAGCACTATCTGTTTATCGAAACAGACTTTAGATTACGTGAAGCGGGCAGTAAAACCGTGTTACTCGCTAACAACGAGTTAAGAGCTAATCCTAATACATTGGCAAACACTGGGGAAAGTTCAGAATCACAAGCGGTCACAACACCGTACCTGTACTCTATTCCGATGACGCAAAATCGCCGGGTGCGCAGTGATGAAGTCCATTATTTTGATCATCCTAAAATGGGCATGATTATCCAGATCCGTAAAATGGAACAACCAACAGCTAAAGTCGTTGAGCCAACAAAGGACGTTGCTGAATTACCTGCAACAACACTTTAAAGCTGAATGATTGAAAAATCGAGGTAGATATCATCTGCCTCGTCTTCTGCTACAAAGACCTCATCAACCTGTGATGATGGCGAACCGATATGGCACCAACTAATCAGCTTATCGACAGCGGGTTGCCCACCTTGCGCTAAAATCTGCACTGAGCCATCACTTAGATTACTGACATACCCCGTGACTCCCAGAGCCTTTGCTTGAGCGAGTGTATTTTGCCGGTAGGAAACGCCCTGCACCCTGCCTTTCACTTTTATCACCACACGTTTCATCACGTATTCCTTTTAAGAATCACTCAACTTAGACACTGCCTACAATAGTCATTACTGATCTCAAACAAATATCTGTTTGTATAATACCAATTAGTATAAGAAGTTGCTCTACTCAGAGCGTATTTGGCAAACTAATTTAAGGCGAATAACTGAAAGAATGGTTACTCCCTTGTGAAGTTATTCAACGTAGAAGTAGGCAGCCAAAAATGCTCCAGAATGGCGAGTTTTAGCGGCTCTGATACTGCGTTAACAAGTTTGAACGTAGAATAACTATGCTCTTCACTCGTTGCCTTGTCTCAGTGCCGCTAAATTCTCGCTGAGCGACCAAATCTTTATACTAATTGGTATAAGGAATAACATAGCCTAAAGCACACAGTTCAGCAAAGTAAGCTAAACCATTAACCTGCCGACTGCTGCTATCTAGCGATTGTTGTGTTTGATACTTTAAAAGTCTTCAGTCTGCATATAAAAAGCCGCCACAAGCATCAATTGCTTGTGGCGGCTCTATTTATATTTACGACAAAACAGTTAGCTTGCTTTAAATGCCTTAATAAGCTGTAACTGACCAGCTAAGGAAACAAACTTGTGCTGCTGTGCTTCATCCCACTCTATCGAGTAATACTCTTTAAGTGTAGATTCAACTTTCGCATTATCATTCACATCATCTTGACGAGCCAAAATACACAATGCTTTACCAGCATTTAGTGCCCGAAAATCTTTAACGCATTTATTAGCGATATCAGCATATTCTTCAGGACGATCAATATGTTCAGCCATATTGTCTTCAGGCTTTAAATTAGGATTAATCAGAACCGACTTAATACCGTTTAAGAAACCAATCCGTTCAGCCCAAAAACCACCTAGCCCGACACCTAAAATCAACGGCGCTTTATCATCTGAAGAAGCAATTTGCTTACTGACTTCATTCAACAAATGCTGCATATCATTTTTAGGGTGTTGCGTACTGTAGCTGATTAAACGCACATCATCGTCGATAAACTGTAGCTGACGCATTTTATCGTGATTACCCGGACTAGTTGCGTCAAACCCATGAAGATAAAGGATCATTTTGTCCCCCAGACAATAAATACAACGGTAATTATGACTTAACCTATCAAGCTGCGCCTGTTTTTATGTTGCGCTAAGTCAAACTTTTCGCGATTGCTTTAGCACGTTCCCAGCGAGTGTTGTCTTCCAGCGCCTTAGCGACTTTTTTAGCGTCTGGCTTTAATAAGTTAGCGCTTAAGCCTTTGTCATCTGTTGGCCAGTTAACCGTATTTAACACCTCGGTAGCGCCAGCGCTGTCGTTACACACTAATATCATATTACAACCTGCATCCAGTGCTGCTTGTGCTCGAGCTGCATACCCACCAGCCACTGCAGCGCCTTTCATTCCTAAATCATCGGAGAATATCACGCCATTGAATGAGAGTTGCTTACGTAGTACCTCTTGTAACCAAAATGGGGAAAAGCCCGCAGGCTGACTGTCTACTTTTGGATAAATAACATGTGCAGGCATAATGCCTTGCAAGCGCTCTTTTCCAATCAAATTCACAAATGGCTGCATATCTTCAGCGAAAATCTGTTGTTTACTGCGTTCATCAACAGGTTTTGCAATATGTGAATCCGCCTCGACACTGCCATGCCCAGGGAAATGCTTACCTACAGCGCACATTCCTGCTTGCTCCATACCATCAATAAATGCACTCGCAAGCTCAATCACTTCGCTTTTTTCTGGGCTAAAACTGCGCGTGCCAATCACTTGGCTGATGCCGTTTAAATCAAGCACAGGTGCAAAACTTAAATCAATATCGACAGCTAATAATTCAATCGCCATTAAGTAACCGAGCTCTGTCGCCCACGCTTTTGCTTGGGTCATGTCACCTTTCGCTGCCGGTAAAATATCGCCCATTGCTGGTAGAACGGTAAACCCGTCTCGAAAGCGCTGCACTCTGCCGCCTTCATGATCAACAGCAATAATAATATCGGGGCGAATCGCCCGTATCGATTTTATCAGCTCAACTAATTGTGCACGGTCAACATAATTGCGACTAAATAATATTAATCCGCCTATCATAGGGTGAGTTAACTGCGACGATTCAGCAACATCTAACGTCGTGGACTCAATATCTAACATCAAATAACTCATACTACCCTCTAAATTTTTTATCAATCTGTAGATTTTATCTACATTAGCCCTAGCAAGGATAAGCCTCAGCTATAAGCAAAAACACGCTATAAACCCATGTTAAACGTCAACTAATATAAAATAAACCAAACCCAAACACATAATATCACCGCTTAGCTTACAATTAGTTTATCTAATGCTCTAAAATTGGATACAAAAAAACTAATGCTAGAGAAGACCTTAAAGTATGGGATACTTTTTTGCACCAACAACTCAAGCAACTAAGATTAATAGCAAGCATTGTTTTAACACGCTGGATAGACGAAATATACCAAGAAAAGCGTCATTCCTCCATCCAGTCATTTCTTAGTGAAGTTGGTTATAACTATAACGACTAGAGCAATTAAGGTTTAGCATGATTAGTGTATTCGACATGTTCAAAATCGGCATCGGGCCGTCAAGTTCGCACACTGTTGGCCCAATGAAAGCCGGCAATATCTTCATCAATCAATTACAAACGCTAGATCATCTAGATAGCATTGATGAATTACGTTCTGAGTTATTTGGCTCTTTAGGCCAAACGGGCAAAGGTCACGGTACAGGTAAAGCGGTTATTCTAGGCCTGATGGGCGAAGCGCCTGATACGGTTGATACTGACTCAATTGATGATATTTTACAGCAAGTGAGTGACTCTGAGCGACTCAAGCTTGCAGATGGTCGTGAGGTACTCTTTAGCCGCGCAAACGGTATTACTTACCATAGACGCAAAAGCTTGCCTGCTCACGCCAATGCCATGACGCTATATGCTTACAAGGAAGGTAAATGCATATACGAGCGCACCTATTACTCTGTAGGGGGGGGGTTCATTCTTGATGAAGATGAAATTCAAGCACAGGACGCCTCACCTGCCGCACCAATTAAATCAGCCCCTTATGATTTTAATTCAGCCCAACAATTACTCGAACTTTGCACCACTAACGGTTTTAGTATTTCATCATTAATGATGGCTAATGAGCTGAGTATCGCTAATGCAGATGAGATCAACGAGCAACTATGGCTGATTTGGCAAACCATGAAAAACTGTGTCGAACGTGGCTACCTAAAAGAAGGCATGTTACCTGGTGGATTAAAGCTTAGACGCAGAGCCCCATCACTGCATCGCCGCCTAAAAGCCGAAGGTAAAAACTGTGTTGACCCATTAACCGCTATGGATTGGGTTGATCTGTTCGCGCTATCGGTCAATGAGCAGAACGCTGCAGGCGATCGCGTTGTCACCGCACCAACTAACGGTGCTGCTGGCATTATTCCTGCCGTATTATGTTACTACGATATGTTTGTGCAAGAAGTGGATCAAGATATTTGTAGCCGTTACCTGCTAACTGCTGCGGCTATCGGTATTCTCTATAAAAAGAACGCGTCTATTTCAGGTGCTGAAGTGGGCTGCCAAGGTGAAGTGGGTGTAGCTTGTTCTATGGCTGCAGCGGCATTGACCGAAATTATGGGCGGTACTGTCGAGCATGTAGAAAACGCAGCAGAGATTGGTATGGAGCATAACCTTGGACTCACCTGTGACCCTGTAGGCGGCCTTGTACAAGTACCTTGCATCGAACGTAATGCTATGGGAGCCGTAAAAGCAATTAACGCCTCACGCATGGCTATGCGCGGCGATGGTAACCACAAGGTTTCACTCGATAAAGTGATTAAGACCATGATGGATACTGGTAAAGATATGCGCAGTAAATACAAAGAAACCGCTAAAGGCGGCTTAGCTGTAAATATTGTCGAGTGTTAAATCACTGAATCATCTAGCATTGAGTAACTAAAGTGGCTTAGTACACCATAAAAAAACCTCGCGATTGCGAGGTTTTTTATTGGTTTAAAGAGAAGGCTACCTAACCGGTAATTCAATATCTTTAAACATGGCTTCAATCTGCTGTGCATCTCTTAATGCCACGGCTTGCTCAACCACAGTTCGCGTTAGGTGCGGTGCAAAATGCTCGATAAAGTCATACATATAAGTACGTAAGAAATTACCTTTTCTAAAACCAATTTTAGTGGTGCTGTGACCAAAGAGGTGGCTCGCATCGATAGCGACTAAATCTTTATCCATATGCTCATCAATTGCCATTGAGGCTATCACACCAACACCAAGGCCTAACCTTACATAGGTCTTAAGCACATCAGCACTGGTAGCACTAAATACGACTCTTGGCTCTAACCCTGCACGATTAAAGGATTTTTCAATCTCTGACGCCCGATCAAAACCAAATACATATGTCACTAACGGAAAACGAGCGAGATCTTCAATGCTAATATTGCTTCTTGCTGCCAATGGATGATCACGAGTCACTACAATTGAGCGGTTCCAGTGATAACACGGCAACATGATCAAATCGCTATAAAGGTGCATCGCTTCAGTCGCAATGGCAAAGTCAGCATCACCTCTTGCCGCAAGCTCACTAATTTGTGATGGCGTACCTTGATGCATGTGTAAGTTAACTTTAGGGTAACGGTCTATAAAACCTTGAATGATATGCGGTAATGCATAACGTGCCTGAGTGTCTGTAGTGGCGATATTTAGCTCACCTTGATCAGGTTTGGTATACTCTTCAGCTACTTTTTTAATGCTTTCGACTTTACCTAAAATATCATTCGCGATACTAATCACTTGCTGACCAGCCGGGGTCACATGAGTTAAATGCTTACCACTACGACCAAAAATCTGGATCCCTAGTTCATCTTCAAGCATACGTACTTGCTTACTTATACCAGGCTGAGATGTATACAGATTTTCCGCTGTAGCGGAAACATTGAGGTTGTGGTTAACCACCTCAGCTATGTATCTAAGTTGCTGCAACTTCATCTTTTATCCTTCCTTGTGGCAGGCTTATTACCTGTCTAATAAATAAGTAATGACGCTTTTAAATATAATTATTAGTTATAGTACAACAGAATAATTATATCAAATGGAATATAGCACAATAGTCTATCTCTACGAAACAGTAATCGATAATCCTTGATGAAGATTACTACCTTATACTGTTGATTTATAGTAGCATTGACCGAATTGTAAAATTATTGGTTCTGCTATGATATTTATTTCAGTCTTGGTTTTGATTGGCGTATTACTACTTTTAGTAATAGGCATCAGCATCATCCAACAACAAAAAGCCCGAGTTGAAGCTGAAAGGCGAACTGAACTAGCTCGTCATAGAGCCATTATTGATGAAACGGAAGAAGTGCTATCAAACAGTGGGCTAATTCCCTGCTCTTCAAATATTGTATTAATCCTTTACAAAAGGGTTGAAGATGCGCTGGAGAGTGCGCTTCCGCTCGCACGTAATCAAAGTAATGATTATGAACGCCGTTTAACTGATTTACGCGGTCAAATGCAAGTCTTAAAAGCCAATCAAAAACCTGCTCCTGCCATTGAGCAATTTCGATTACCCGATAGCGATAGACAGATTTTAACTTTGGTTAAAACACTTAAAAAAATGAAAGCTATTCTTCGAGCTGAACATAAAAAAGGCAAAGTGGACCCGAGTATTTTCAGTGAAGAAGAGATCCGAATCGATAGCCTGCAACTGCGTATTAACGTTGACTCAATGCTAGGAAGAGGTCGAGCAGCCTGCTTTATGAAACAATATGGTTCAGCCAAACAGATGGTAACGAAAGCCCTAGCAACGCTACATACCATAAAAGCGCAGACCCCCAACGACCCATTTATTGCGCGTAAAGTCGAAGAAGCTAAAGCTATGCTCCTTGAAATCACAGGTGCACAAGAAAAAGCTCAGCCTGCGCGAATAAAACCAAAAGAAGATGACGATGATATTGATGTGCTGTTTCAGCCGAAGAGAAAGTGGTAACAAAACACACTGATTAACTGTTTGAGCTTATCTTCAAAGCAAGATAACCACCTTCAAAAGAAGGTGGTTATCTCAGAAAATATTAACCAGCCTTATTAGCAAGCAGCGCCTTCACATAATACCAATCAGTATAAGAATTTGATCTACTCAGAGCGGTTTTTGGCAAACTAATTCAAGGCGAATAGCTGCAATAATGGTTATTCCCTTATAAAGCTAATCAACGCAGAAGTAGGCAGCCAAAAACGCTCCAGAATGGCGAGTTTTAGCGGCTCTGATACTGTGTTAACGAGCTAAAACGTAGAATAACTATGCTCTTCACTCGTTGCAAACCACATAGATGTGGTGAATGTCATTAAAGCAGGAGCACTTAATGACCTTGTCTCAGTGCTGCTAAATTCTCGCTGAGTGACTAAATGTTTATACTGATTGGTATAAATGGCTAAGCATTTGCGATATCTATAACTCCCCCTTCTACCTGCAATAAAACGACCCGCCGATACATTCAAGATTTAACTACTAAATAAGCTTCCACACGCACACAAAAATCCTGAGCAAACCCATTTCTTCCATCTCAAAGGGAATGAATACAAAAAAGCCCCGATTAACGGGGCTTCTTAATATCCATCAAGATTATTCTTCTTTTTTCGACTTAGGCTTGGCTTTCGCTTTAGGCTTTGCCTTGGCTTTAGGTTTGGCCTTAGCCTTAGCTTCCGTCACCCATTTGCCATCAACAAACTTCGATGACCAACCCGTCGCTTTACCATCAACATCAGTAGCCACGTACTGCTCTTTTGTCTTACGACTAAAGCGCACTGACGCCAAGTTACCATCATCATCTGCAACGGGTGCATCAGCTAGGTACTGGTACTTTGGCCACAATAGTTCACGGTACTTAATTAGCTCTTCCACTAATGGACCACGGGTTTCACGTGATTTAGGGAAAGTGCTTGCAGCAAGGAAGATACCTGCCGCGCCATCACGTAATACAAAGTATGCATCAGACTTAGTACACTTAAGCTCTGGAAGATGGATTGGATCTTCTTTTGGTGGCGCCGCTTCACCGCTTTTGAGCAGTTTACGGGTATTCTTACACTCAGAGTTTGTACAACCAAAATACTTACCAAAACGACCGTTTTTAAGCTCCATATCGTTACCACAACGATCGCACTCAAGAATCGGACCTTCATAGCCTTTGATTTTGAACTGTCCCGCTTCGACTTCGTAACCATTACACGTTGGGTTATTACCACAAACATGCAGTTTACGCGCCTCATCGATTAAGTAGCTGTCCATCGCTGTGCCACAAATGCCACAACGATGTTTTGCGCGTAATGCTTCAGTCTCAGCATCTTCACCACTGCTAACAGCTTCTTCACCTGGCGTTAAGTTTAACGTGGTTTTACAACGCTCTTTTGGCGGCAATGCATAACCAGAACAACCTAGGAAGACACCGGTAGTACCGGTACGGATCCCCATAGGGCGTCCACAAGTTGGGCACTTGATGTCATCTGTTATCACCATTTCGTTCGGGCGCATACCGCCCTCTTCTGGTGGCAACTCGGCAACTTCTAGCTGCTTAGTGAAATCTTTATAGAATCCATCGAGTACTTTTTTCCAGTCAAGCTTACCATGAGCTACATCATCTAATGTTTGCTCCATACTTGCGGTAAAGTCATAGCTCATCAAGTCTTCAAAACTGCCTACTAGGCTATCACTGACAATTTCACCCATCTTTTCTGCAAAGAAACGACGGTTATCAACTTTAACGTAACCACGATCTTGGATCGTTGAAATAATCGTTGCATAAGTAGATGGACGACCAATACCACGCTTCTCAAGTTCTTTAACCAATGAAGCTTCGCTATAACGCGGCGCTGGCTTAGTAAAGTGCTGCTTAGGAAGTAGCTCTTTTAAGGTAACTGAGTCACCTTGTGCTACATATGGCAGAGTATTATCTTCTTCATTTTTCTTTTTGATGGCAGTTTGAACACGTGTCCAACCATCAAAACGAAGTGTACGGCCTGTCGCTTTTAACTCATACTCGCCAGCTTTTACCGTAAGACGAGTTGCATCATATTTCGCAGGAGTCATCTGACATGACACAAACTGACGCCAAATAAGCTCATACAAGCGCTGAGCGTCTCGCTCCATGTCTGAAAGCGATGCGGCACTAACTTTTACATTAGAAGGACGAATCGCTTCGTGAGCCTCTTGTGCGCCTTCTTTGCTACCGTAGCGAATTGGCGATTCTGGCAAATACTTATCACCGTACTCATTGCCAATCATTTCACGCACGCTATCAAGCGCTTCTTGACTCAAGTTAGTCGAGTCGGTACGCATATAGGTAATGTGACCCGCTTCGTATAAACGCTGCGCCATCATCATGGTTTTCTTAACCCCGAAACCTAAGCGCGTACTTGCCGCTTGCTGCAGTGTCGAAGTGATATAAGGTGCTGATGGCTTGCTTGATGTCGCTCTGTCTTCACGAGCTGCAACAACGAAACTAGACTGAGAAAGTTGGCTAACCGCTGTTTGCGCTTCAGTTTCGTTTACTGGGCTAAATGCTTTACCTTGGAACTTGACTACCTGCATTTTTAGCAAGTCATCCGTTAAAGTATTTAGCTCAGCGTGCACGTCCCAAAACTCTTCAGGCACAAACGCTTTAATTTCGCTTTCACGCTCAACCACCAAACGCACTGCAACAGATTGCACACGACCGGCAGACAAACCACGAGCGACCTTTTTCCACAATAGTGGCGATGCCATAAAGCCCACAACACGGTCTAAGAAACGACGTGCCTGCTGAGCATTGACCATATTGGTATCAAGTACTGATGGCTGGCTAAATGCATCTTGAATCGCAGATTTTGTGATCTCATTAAACACGACGCGCTGATAACGCGATTCGTCACCACCAATCACTTGCTGTAAATGCCAAGCAATCGCTTCTCCCTCTCTATCCAAATCGGTTGCGAGATAGATATGGTCAGCGTTAGCAGCCAGAGTTTGAAGTTCTTTAACGACCTTTTCTTTACCAGGTAAAGTTTGATATTTAGCTTTCCAGCCTTTTTCTGGGTCAACCCCCATACGCGCAACTAATGCTTGCTTAGCTTTCAAGCTCTTATATTCAGCCTTCTCCTCTGGAGACATCTTCTTTACTTCAGCAGCTGTTTTACTGACAACTTTAGCGTCTGAAGTCGACGATGTAGGCAAGTCACGGATGTGACCTACGCTCGACTTAACGATGAAATCTTTGCCTAGATATTTATTAATAGTCTTGGCTTTGGCCGGTGATTCGACGATTACTAGCGATTTACCCATAGATTAATTTGCGCCAACGAGTCTCAAAAATCGGAAATTTGGCTCCATATATAGAGGGTTGTGTACAGAGTTTCAAGCAAATCCCTCTTTTATTTGTACTGGAGTACCAATTTTTAACCATTTTTGAAAAAAATGTGAAAAAAAATAGTGCTTATTTAAAAACTAATATTTCATTATTAGTCATCAAGCAAGTATTAGTTGTGCATTTCGATGCAAATACAGTGTTTTTACTAAATAAAGCTCGCTTGTGTGGTGCACTCGCTTAAGTATACTGACCACAATAATTACAACTCAGAAAAGATATAACAACCTGAGATACCCTTAAGGAAAACAACAATGAAGCATTTTGAAGCGAATTTCGATGGACTCGTTGGCCCAACCCATAATTATGCAGGGTTATCATTTGGTAACGTTGCCTCTCTAAACAACGCTGCCGCGACCTCAAGCCCAAAAGATGCCGCCAAACAGGGACTAAAAAAAGCCAAAGCGCTGGCCGACTTAGGCCTAGTACAAGGTATGTTTGCCCCACAAGAGCGCCCAGACATCCATTCATTACGCCGTATGGGGTTTTCTGGGACTGATAGCGATATTCTGAATAAAGCAGCTAAAGAAGCCCCTGCTTTATTACGTGCCTGCTGCAGTGCATCAAGTATGTGGACAGCCAATGCTGCAACAGTGTCTCCTAGCGCGGACACCCATGATGGTAAGCTGCATTTCACTCCTGCAAACTTAGTCGATAAGTTACACCGCAGCATCGAACCTACGACGACAGGTAACATACTTCAAGCTACGTTTAACGATAGCCGCTATTTCAAACATCACCAACATTTACCTGAACATACCAGCTTTGGTGATGAAGGCGCAGCCAATCACACTCGTTTATGCAGTGAATATGGTCATGCAGGTGTTGAGCTATTCGTTTATGGACAAGAAGCGACCAATCCAAGTGCACCACGCCCACAAAAATTTCCTGCACGCCAAACATTAGAAGCATCGCAAGCTGTAGCTCGCCTGCATCAACTTGACGATGACGGCACTGTCTATATACAGCAAAATCCAGATGTGATTGATCAAGGTGTATTTCACAATGACGTGATTGCGGTAGGCAACCAAAACGTGCTCTTCTACCACGAGCAAGCATTTTTAAATACTCAAGCAAAGCTCACTGAAATTAAAAATAAGTTTGGTGAGTCTGCATTGCATTTTATCGAAGTACCAACGTCAAAAGTCGCTATTCAAGATGCAGTCAAGAGTTACCTGTTTAATACTCAAGTAGTGACCTTACCTTCTGGTGAAATGGCGATTATTGCCCCAACTAACTGTCAAGAAAACCCAGCCGTTTTTGCCTACCTTAACGAACTGGTCACGCTAAATACTCCTATCAAACAAGTGCTTTACTTTGACGTTAAGCAGAGCATGCAAAATGGCGGTGGTCCAGCATGTCTTCGCCTACGTGTTGCAATGAATCAAGATGAAGTGGCGGCAGTTAATCAGCATACCTTGATGAATGATGGGCTTTTTAACCGCCTAAATCAGTGGGTAGATAAACATTACCGCGATCGTTTATTAGTCGCTGACTTAGCCGACCCACAACTATTAATTGAATCTCGAACTGCGCTAGATGAGCTGACACAAATTATGCAACTAGGCAGTGTTTATCAGTTCCAGAGATAAGTAAGACTAGATAAATTCCCCGCCATAAAAAATGCCGCTAAAAAGCGGCATTTTTTTACTAATCAATAAACTACAAAATATTTACATCTATTGTTACGACTTCTGTCGTCACTTTATTAGGCGTTTCAACAACCACACTAAATACGCCTGAAGTCGGCTCATCAACACCTTTAAGCGAAACACTAAACTGGCGGCCACCATTATAGTTTGAGCTAGGCCATATAATAGGGTTTGTTGATGAAATAGAACCAGCGCTCGTAGAGAAGCTTACAATCGACCCAGCAGGCATTTGCTGATTGTGAAGATCTGAAATAGTGAAATGCACTGTAGCTGAACCTTTACCATAGATCTGAATTGAGCCACCTTTATGCTCCCTTCTTGCAATAACAGTAATTGGCTCTCCTTTATCATCAACATCATCAACCAACTCCTGGTCGACAATGACGATGTCTTCATGCTTTGTTGCTACAGCAGCACTACCTGACATCACCATAGTGAGACTTCTACGAACATATACGGACTTTGAATCACTGATACCGTCAGCACAGTAATCATGAGCAGGAGACGCACATAACACACCATTATATTTCTTATCCTTGGTATCAAAATCTCCCTGTGAATCAAAATCAATAAGCTCTTCTAACTCACCTCCAACTAATCCTATTAGTTGCTCATCAGGTTGAGGGTTAAATACTGTATCCTCATTATAATCATTAAAGGCATCGTTCAAGTCGAAAGGCTCACCAGTAACGTCGGTTCCATTTAAGAAAGCGTCTTTCTCATCCTCATAATCACCAGGCACATAATCAAAACGACCATTACCATTTAAGTCAGGGAATGTTTCTTCACCAATAGCTGTAGCGGTGATAGTCGCTCGCCCACCAAAAGGCTGACCATAGTAGTTACCGTAAACCCTTACTTGATTACTGTTATTTAAATCACAAACATCAGAGTCTGTAACCGACTTTTTCAATACAAAACACTTTTGAATCGCTGTCGGATTATTAATCTGAATTCCCTGTTCATTAAACAGTGTTGCACCCTCAGGACGTGATAATTGACTTGTCCAAGTGACAGAGCAAGCACCATTTGTAGTTTGGCAAGCATCTTCAATTGAACCACCTTCAGTAGTAAAGGAAATTGTTGTTCCATCTGGTACAGGGTTATTGAATGCGTCCGCCATACGCGCTGTCACTTCCACCTCAGTACCGTCTCTATTCCATCCTTCGGCGTTGACGAATTCAGCAGCAAGCGAGAAGCTATCTTGATCAGGAATACCTGTGGAAATGACAAGTAGTTTAGACTGGCTAGTAATTGCAGGAACCGCACTATTATCTACAGTTGCAGTTACCCTTACCGAGGTAGCGACTGTACCGGTAGTCACAACAGTTTGCACTATACCATCACTATTTGTTGTGGCAGCACTAGGATTAAGCTCCACTCCACCAGTTACAGTGTTGAGTTCAAATAACACATTTTGATTAGTGACAGGGTTACTATTTTCATCAAGAACACGAAATTTAACTACCGATGACTCCGTTCCGCCTGTACCTAAAATACCTATATTTTCAGGCATGGCTGATACAAAAGCGATACTACCAACATCAGCTTGCGAAACTTCAAGTGTCGCCGAAGCTGATAGACTTATTCCGCCAGCATTAGCACTGACGTTAATTTGGTCTTCACCCACACAACCTTGTGCGAGATAAGTTGTAGTCGCTTTGCCGTTACTTGAAGAAATTGGAGAACTTATAATAGCTTGAGCAGGGGTCTTAGTTCCGCAAGTTGACGAGAAATACACATCAATAGGCTGTGAAAAAGGATTGCCCTTATCATCCTGAATCAAAACAGAAATCGTCGCAGTTCCGCCAGCTGAAAGTTTCTCTCCAGCATGCTCAACACTCGCAATATTTTCTTTAAAGGGATCACCGCTTCCCATTAAAACATTGGTCGCACCTAGCACAACAATGGTTTTACCAATTTCATTAGTAGGCAGCGTAGCTGTCGCCTCTGCAGCGCCTAACTCACTGCCAGCGAAAATACTAACTGATGCTAGACCATTAGCATCTGTTACCGCAGTTTTTATCGGTAAATCACCAAGCGGGCTATCAAAAGTAACAATAGTAGGTTTTGAGATCCCTGTAACTTCAGCCGTTAAGCGTCCAGGTGATAAAGTCGTAATTGATTCTATCGAATTGCCTTCATTATCGGTCAAAGACAATGAAACTTGAGCGCCACTACCAGCATCCCCTCCATCACCAACCATGGTCACGTTGATAAATGCAGATTCACCAGATGGAACTGCTGCAGTAACGGTAGCACCAGTATTAATTGATGCTGTATCCAAAGTTATTTCTGCAACGCCATCTGAGTTAGTCGCAACTTCACCGGTTCCAGGCGTAAACGTGCCGTAATTAACGTTGTTTAATGAAAAGCTCACCAATGCACTCACTGGAGCGCCAGAAGAATCTGTAACTTTTGCAGTTATAATGGCCTTACTTTCAGCAGAGATAAGCGTCTTATCTGCACTGAGCGTAATAGAGATAGTTGTAGGATCAGGCGTACCCCCACCATCTGGGTCCGTAGAAATACTCCCTCCGCCACCACAACCGACGAGTATAAACGTCCATATAAAAGCGATAAAAATGCTATAAGCTGACTTCATTGTCAGACTCCCTGTTACTCTGATTATTATTACTGATAACCTTACGGCTACGCACTGCGTAACATTACACAATTTACATGCAACTTTACCACAACAAAATGCGTTTATTTACAACGAATACCGAAAACTTTAACTTCTGGAGCATTTCTTATGGGGCACTTTCTTGGTAGGCTTTAATGCGCAAATTGAAAAGCATAAAAATTATACAGGAAGCACTATGTCTGCTACGAAAACCAAAAAACTCGGCCTCACGAGTAAGATTATAATCGGTATGTTTACCGGTATTATTCTCGGGTTGTTATTACGCAATCTGTTTCCAGAGAGTGATTTTATTAAAGAGTACATTACCGAAGGCGTACTCAATGTTATTGGTACCATCTTCATCTCCAGTTTAAAAATGTTAGTTGTTCCCCTCGTTTTTGTTTCACTTGTCTGCGGTACCTGCTCGCTAAGCGAACCTTCTAAAGTCGGCCGTTTAGGCGGTAAAACTATTGCGTTTTATCTATTCACAACAGCTATCGCACTCTCGATGGCAATTCTTGTTGCGGTTGCAGTCCATCCTGGCAATGCCAGCATGGTGGTCGAGGGTATGCAGTTTGATGCCAAACAAGCGCCTAGCCTTTCAGATGTGTTAATCAACTTAGTACCGACTAACCCTCTACATGCAATGAGTGAAGGCAACATGCTGCAAATCATCATTTTCGCGGTGATTTTTGGTTTTGCTATCTCCCACATAGGAGAGCGTGGTGCGCGTGTTGCAGCGCTGTTTAATGACCTAAACGAAGTCATTATGCGTGTTGTAACGCTTATCATGCAGCTTGCACCTTATGGTGTATTTGCTTTGATGGCGAAACTTGCGCTAACTCTGGGCATGGAAACATTTGGTAGCGTGGTTAAGTACTTCTTCGTTGTACTCGGCGTATTACTTATTCATGCTTTTGTTGTTTACCCTACTTTACTTAAACTGTTCTCTGGGCTAAACCCATTCACCTTTATCCGTAAGATCCGCGATGTTCAATTGTTTGCTTTTAGCACTGCTAGTTCGAATGCGACGCTACCAGTAACCATTGAGACAGCTGAACACCGCATGGGCGTAGACAACAAGATTGCCTCATTTACCTTGCCGCTTGGCGCCACCATTAACATGGACGGCACCGCGATTATGCAAGGTGTGGCAACTGTGTTTATTGCGCAGGTATTTGGTATTGAACTAACAATTACTGATTATGCGATGGTGGTTATCACTGCAACTTTAGCGTCAATCGGCACAGCAGGTGTACCAGGCGTAGGCCTTATCATGCTTGCTATGGTACTTAACCAAGTGGGTCTGCCAGTTGAAGGTATCGCGCTGATTATTGGTGTCGATAGACTGCTTGATATGGTCCGTACTGCAGTTAACGTAACCGGTGATACCGTTGCTACTGTTGTGATTGCAAAATCTGAAGGCGAGTTTGATGAAGCTCTGTTCAACGATACTCAAGCAGGTAAAGTCGCTCCAGGCTTTAATGCAGAGGTGCATGCTGAAGAGCATAAAGTTAATCGATAGTACCGACGCGATTTAACTAAAAAGGCATCCAAATGGATGCCTTTTTTTATCGCAGATGCTTACAGAAAGCTTTTTAATATTGCAGCATAATTTAACAAACTAATTAATTAGCTGAACTCAGCTGCTTTAATACTCTAGCAGGCACGCCGCCCACCATAGTATCGGGTGCAACATCTTTATTGACTACGGCACCAGCAGCAATAACCGAACGCGCACCAATTGTCACACCTTGATTAATCACTACATTGCCACCAATCCACACATCATCTTCAATAGTGATCGGTAAGCAAAATGTTTCCCAGCGGCGTCGACTCATATGATCAACACTGTGAGATGCTGTATAAAATTGGCAGTTAGGGCCAATCATCACATGATCACCAATGGTAATCTGGGCACCATCGAGCATCACTGCGCCCATATTGATAAAACTGCCACTCCCTATGGTAATTTGTTTACCAAACTCGCAATTAAACGGCTCACGCACAATCGAACCTTCACCAATATTAAGTAACTGCTTCATCAAGCACTGAGTTTCGCTAAAGCCTAAGCTATTATTAATTTGCTTTTGCAATAAATAAGCATTGTCTCGTACAGCTGAAATCTCAGCATCTGCGCCAGCAAACACTTCACCATTGAGCATTTTTTGGTATTCGGTCATCGCTTTATTTTTCTTATGTTATTTAGAGTAGATTCAAAAAAGGCATAACTCAGAATGCTAAGTTATGCCTTTTAAAATTATGTCACTGCAAGCCTTCAGCGGCTTCTCAGCTTATCTTTCCCAGTATGACTCTTCCAAGCTATCTTCACGCTCTGGTAAGCCACGTGAAAGTCTTGGGCTATGCTGTGCAAGTACTTCATAAGCTACGCGGTTAGCATACTTACAAATTTGCGAGAATGATGAGTAACACAAACCATCACGCTTATGCTTGCTTGAGCCTGGCACGTTAGTCTTGTGGAAAGTATTCGAAGCCAAATCATGTAATAGTGCAGCTAATGCACCATCGCCTGCACCGTTAGTATTACGGATAACCTCAGGACCGCCCATATATGGCGAGATGTGCGCGTAAACCTTAAGTGGAGACTCACAATCAGCCTTTAATTTAGGGCGAGAGAATTCGTAACGGTTAAACTCAGGAATAGAACCTGGTAATAGCGTATGGCTAGTTTCACGCTTTTCTGAGTCTTCAGTGTAACCTGCTGTGTATAGCCCTAGAGGACCTGCTGTGGTCAACACCATGTCACACCACTCAAGTGCCGCTTCACTGGCTAGCAATGGATCGCTAAAGCCTGTTAACGCTTCACCTTCATCTTCATTCATAGCAAGAATGGTCACGTGCTCTTTAATGAATTCTTGCCACCATTTTGGATCTTCTTCAATTAAGAAACGGGTACCTAATGTTAAGACTACTGGCACTTCAGCTTCTTTAGCGTAGTTAATCGCTGTCATTGCCGCATCAGTGATCTGATCGCCACCGCTAGCTCGCGTTAAATAAGCCGTCAGAATTAGCGCAGAGCCACCTTGAACCACGTCTTTATCAATATATGTCGGCGTTAACTGATCCATTGAGCCTTTGCTGATCGCAAAGGTACGCTCACCGCACTCAGAAATTAGCGTAAAGCAACGACCAATGGGACCCGCTACGGGTTGCAAGTAGTTCAAATCTACTTTAGAAGAGGTGTTACATAAATAGCGGTAAGCATAGCTACCCACTTCAATATTTTTGCTCATTACGCCAAATAATACTGAGCGATCATCCGCCAAAATAGAGTAATTGTGTACCGTGTTACCAATGGTGCCACCAGCAAACTCATCGCTGATCAGTTCATTGCTTTTAAGCTCGGTATAAAGTGCATGGGCCTTGTCATCGTCAATCAAGGTTGAGTTACCTTTCGGCAGCTCATATCGACTCAATAACTCATCTTCCACTTTAGCCTCAATGTCTACTAACGTCTGGTCAATACCAGAAATGTAAGTAGAGATTGGTAAAGGCTGCTGGATCAACTGCGCCAGCAGTGGATCACGGTTTTTAACTGGAAAATAATGTTTAGACTTACGCTGACCTGGAAACTTCATATTGAGCTCTCTTTCATTCGGCATCCATGCAAAATATCAATTTAAACGGGTAAGTAATCTCTCATTGTTTATCCAATGGTGAATAAACAAAACGACACTTTAAGCGGTTAACTATAGTAAAGGTTAGCTATAGTAAAAATTATGCCGCCACTATTTATTTAGCTTAGTCACAACTTAAGCAAAATAGTGAGCTTAGTGGGCTATATACGCAAAAAGGTGGGGGATTTTACCACACCCCACCTCTTTCGCTAGCTGAAATCACTACAGAAGGGATAAAAATTAATGCCAGCCTTGGGTTTGCAGCTCAACAATCTTAGCTAATAAGTCAATATGACCAGCAGAGTCATTTAAACACTCGATAAACTCATAACGCTCACCACCAGCCGATAAGAAGTCTTCTTTACCCTCTTGTGAGATCTCTTCAAGAGTCTCTAGACAGTCACAAGAGAACGCTGGGCACATGATATCAACTGACTTCACGCCTTCTGTTGGTAACGACTCAAGTAGTGCATCAGTTGCAGGACCAATCCACTGCTCTTTACCAAATTGCGATTGAAAACAAATACGCCATTGCTGCTGAGTTAAATCAAGCTCGGCAGCTAACAATTCAGCTGTTGCTTGGCACTGGGCTTGGTAAGGATCGCCTTCGGTAATGTAACGTAGCGGCACACCATGAAACGACATTAATAAAACCTGTGCCTGACCTTTAGCTTTCCAATGGTTTTTAACAGACTCAGCTAATGCCTTAATATAATCTGGGTGATCAAAATACTGTTTATTGAAACGCAGCTCTGGAATATTGCGCTCTGCTTTTAAAAGCTCTGCAATCGCGTCGTAAACCGGGGCAACGGTTGAGCAAGAATATTGCGCATAAAGTGGCAGTACAAAAATCTTTTCAGCGCCTTGCGCCTTTAAGCTATCCAGCCCCGATTGCAAAGACGGGTTGCCATAGCTCATGCCGAGTTCAACTGGAATATTTTGCCCTAAGGTTTGCTGCAATTGAGTTTTAAGCTTATCGCGCTGTTTTTGGCTTATTACCATTAACGGCGAACCTTCATCCCACCAGATAGACTGATACAACTTGGCCACTTTTGCAGGACGAGTATTAAGAATGATGCCGTTTAAGATCGGTTTCCAGATCCAAGGCGAAAGATCAACAACACGAGGGTCGCTTAAAAACTGTTTGAGGAATTTTTTTACATCAGGAGCGGTCGGTGAATCAGGCGTACCTAAGTTAACTAATAACACACCGAATGGAGGGGCTAAGTCACTCACATGAATTCTCTTTTTAGCAAGATATTCAGCTCAGGCTATCACCGCAAAACGCATAAAAAAAGCCCATTCGCATGGGCTTTTCAAAATATGAGAACTAGCTCATAAACACATATTCACTCGAGTATTTTTTATACTCAGTGACTATGGAATTGACGCTAAGTATTAGCCAAGAATAGTTACGATTTCTTCGCTAACTGTTGCTACAGACTTAGTACCGTCAAACTTGTTGTAAGTTACGTCGCCTTTAGCTGCAACTGCGCCGTAGTATTCAACTAGTGGCTTAGTTTGCTCATGGTAAATATCAAGACGCTTACGCACAGTTGACTCTTCGTCATCTGGACGGATTGCTAGATCTTCACCAGTTACGTCATCTTTACCTTCAACCTTTGGTTGGTTGAATACGATGTGGTAAACACGGCCAGAACCTGGGTGAACACGACGACCACTCATGCGCTTAACGATTTCTTCGTCTGGCACATCAATTTCAATCACATGATCAAGAGCAATACCGCTTGAAGCCATAGCATCAGCTTGTGGGATTGTGCGTGGGAAACCATCTAATAGGAAACCACCAGCGCAATCATCTTGTGCAACACGCTCTTTAACTAGACCGATGATTAGCTCATCAGATACCAATTGACCAGCATCCATCACTTTCTTCGCTTCTAAACCAAGCGGTGTACCTGCTTTAACGGCAGCGCGTAGCATGTCGCCTGTTGAAATTTGAGGAATACCGTACTTTTCCATGATGAATTGGGCTTGAGTACCTTTACCGGCACCTGGGGCACCTAATAGCATAATGCGCATCTGAATCTTCCTCTTAATTTCGCACTGTGATACCCACATCGTCTAGAAACGAGCAAAAAGCCGTCAGCGTGATGGGTATTATATGTTTAGGGCGGCGATCTTCGCATAAATGGCCGCCATTTTGAAGCTATTTGTCCTTCGACTTTAGCATCAGTTAGCTGAAAAATACTTTGACGTTAATCAGTAAAGTAAGGTGTAGAGCTTACGTCGGTATTGATTAGCGAGTGTGTTGCCTTGCCCTAGCGCCGTTAAGATCTCTAAGAATGCCTGTTTTACTTTGCCATCTTGTGCAGAGATATCTTTTTGCAGCGGCGCAAAAAGCAACTCAAGCGCTTCATCATTGCGCCCTGCTTGATGCAATGCTTTGGCAAGTTCAATCACTAAACCTAAGTTAGATGGATCGTTTTCAACATCTAGCTGCAGCTTTCTAATTTCTGGGGTGTCTGCTGCATCAAGCGCTAACGCAAGCTTGGCTTTTAAGCTTTGGTAATAACTATCTTGATCGGCAAGGCCAACTGAATCTAATAAAGCCTGTGCATCTTCTAGCACATTTAGCGATAAATACACATCGGCTAAGGCTAAGGCGATTTCAGCAAGCGGTTTTTCGTTGTAAGCATCTTTTAATAGTGGCAATGCAGCAATAGCATTATTTTCAGCTAAAAATACTCGCGCTTGATTAAGCTTTAATTGCCACTGGGCAGGTAAATGCTTATCCAGCATCTCTGTAATTTGCTCAGCCTCTTGCACACCAGCAAAACCGTCTACCGGTTTACCTTGGTGTAAAACCAAGGTTGTCGGTAAGCTTTGGATCTGGAAGTAATTGGCAATTTCCATTTCCGTTTCACAGTTAACTTTAGCTAACACAAAACGGCCATTTTGTTGCTGGGCGATACTTTCAAGGGTTTGCATTAAGCTTAAGCTTTCAGGGCTTTGACTTGCCCAAAACGCCATCACTACGACCTTCTCCATCGAAGCGTCGACCACTTGCTGTATATTTTCTTTTGTCAGCTCTAGAATCGATTGCATAACATTTCCTTCGCTTTTAGCGAGTGACCATAAAAAAGAGGCAGTATAACTGCCTCTTTAATCATAGCTGTTGATTACTTAACGCTAGCTAATAGCATTTGGTTTATTAGCTTAATAAATGCAGATGGGTCAGCAAGGCTACCTTTTTCAGACAACAATGCTTGTTGCAGTAAAAGCTCAGACCACTGCGCAAATTGCTGCTCATCTTGCTCGTCATTTAAACGCGCGACTAACGGATGCTCTGGGTTTAGCTCAAATGTCGGCTTAGACTCAGGTACGTCTTGTCCAGCAGCTTGCATCAACTTGATCATTTGCGTTGACATTTCGCCTTCACCGGCAACCACACATGCAGGCGTATCAGTTAGACGTGTTGTCACCTTAACCTCAGAAACCTTATCACCTAAACTGTCTTTAACACGCTTAACTAGGCCTTCTGATTCAGTTTGTAACTTCTCTTGCGCTTCTTTTTCGCCAGCATCTTCAAGCTCACCTAACTCAAGATCGCCACGGGTAACAGAGTGTAGTTTCTTGCCATCAAACTCAGTTAAGTGGTTAATTAGCCACTCATCGATACGCTCAGACATTAATAACACTTCAATGCCTTTCTTACGTAACACTTCAAGGTGTGGGCTGTTAGCTGCAGCTTCATGGCTATCGGCAACAATGTAGTAGATCTTAGACTGACCTTCTTTCATGCGCTCAATGTAATCTGCTAGCGATACGTTAGCCGTTGCTTCACCAGTGTGAGTCGATGCAAAGCGCAGTAAGCCAGCTACACGCTCTTTGTTAGCAAAATCTTCAGCAGGTCCTTCTTTTAGCACTTGGCCAAATTCAGTCCAGAACGACTGATACTTTTCAGCATCGTTCTTGGCAAGCTTTTCAAGCATGCCTAATACACGCTTAGTCACAGCTGTACGCAGCGCTGTAGTAACCTTGTTATCTTGCAAAATTTCGCGAGATACGTTTAGCGGTAAGTCGTTTGAGTCAATCAAACCTTGCACAAAACGCAGGTAGCTTGGCATGAACTGCTCAGCATCATCCATTACGAATACGCGCTGTACAAACAGTTTTAGGCCATGCTTACGGTCACGGTTCCACATATCCCAAGGCGCTTTAGCTGGGATATACAGTAAGCTGGTGTACTCTTGCTTACCTTCAACGCGGTTGTGGCTCCACAAAAGTGGATCAGCAAAGTCATGGGAAATATGCTTGTAAAACTCTTGATACTCTTCGTCCGACACATCACTCTTGTTACGTGTCCAAAGTGCTGTTGCCTTGTTCATAGGCTTCCAGCTACCTTCAGTTGCTGGTACAGCTTCTGAATCTTCAGTGGCTTCAACAGCTGGCGTGCCTTCTTCAAACATCTCTACTGGTACCGAGATATGATCTGAGTATTTAGTAATGATTGAGCGTAGACGGTAGTCATCAGCAAACTCTTTTTCATCATCACGTAAGTGAAGGGTAATTTCAGTACCGCGAGTTTGCTTAGAGATAGTCTCAACAGTGAAGTCTCCTTCACCAGCTGATTCCCATAGTACAGCTTCATCAGCGCTATGGCCTGCAGCGCGAGTGCGAACCGTTACGCGATCAGCAACGATAAAGGCTGAGTAAAAACCAACACCGAATTGACCAATTAGCTGTGAATCTTTTGACTCATCGCCAGATAGGTTTTTAAAGAAATCTGCAGTACCTGATTTAGCAATCGTACCTAAGTGCTCAATCACACCGTCACGAGTCATACCGATACCGTTATCTTCAATCGTAACAGTACCCTTTTCTTTATCAGCGCTAATGCGAACACGCAGTTCACCGTCGCCTTCATAAAGATCGTCATTTGTTAGGGCTTCATAGCGTAGTTTATCTGCAGCATCTGCCGCGTTCGATACTAACTCACGTAAAAAGATCTCTTTGTTTGAGTACAAAGAATGGATCATCAAATGTAATAGTTGTTTGACTTCAGTTTGAAAGCCATGTGTCTCTTGTTGTGACATGAAATGTTCCCTTTAAAAATCAGTTTAAATAAAGCCTACAAATAAGATGGGGCTATAAAATCGCTTTTCAAGGGAAAGAGTGCGCATTGATTTCAATTGCACAAAAAAAATCCAGTTGGTGATAATCACAAACTGGATTTAAAAGCATTTCATTCTCAAACAAGTGCTTATCACTGTAGTTTAGACTTAAGCCTCAACAATGTAGAACAAGTCTGGATGATATTAGATAGGTAAACGTCCATTAAAGGATAAAGCTAAGGTAGTACTGTCTACATATTCAAGCTCACCACCAACTGGTACGCCATGGGCGATGCGGCTAACCGTTAACTGATGACGCTTCGCCATATCAGCAATGTAGTGTGCGGTAGCATCACCTTCAACGGTTGGATTGGTCGCTAAAATAAGCTCACTGACATCGCCGGTCGCTAAATGCTGCTCAAGTAAATCAAGCCCCAGTTCATCAGGACCAACACCATCAAGCGGTGATAAATGCCCAAGTAAAACGAAATAGCGACCAGTAAAGTGTCCACCAGCTTCAATTGCTAATACATCAGCAGGCGTTTCTACCACGCAAATCACTTCAGAGTGGCCGCGTTTAGTACTGACACAAATTGGGCAATAGGTTTCTTCGGTAAAAGTACGACATGACTGACAATGACCCACATCAGACATCGCTTTACCTAAAGCCTCTGACAACTTAGCGCCCGCTTTACGGTCGCGCTCTAATAGTTGAAATGCCATTCTTTGGGCAGATTTGGGGCCAACGCCCGGTAAACAACGAAGAGATTGGATCAACTCATCAACGAGAGGACTAAATTTCATTTAACATTCCGCACATAGCTTAAAGTAAAGCGATTAAAGTAAAGCAATTGGACTCAAGCCTTGGGCTTTAGTGACAACAATCCAAAGTAACAGCTTTCTCATACGCTATTTTTGCGCATTTTAACATAAAATGACACATCGGTTAGGTAATTTTATATCTGCTTTAGGCGCTCTGGTGAACTGCATTAAAATCGAAAAAATGACG
Organism: Shewanella sairae; assembly: GCF_023283535.1. Classification (GTDB taxonomy): domain Bacteria; phylum Pseudomonadota; class Gammaproteobacteria; order Enterobacterales; family Shewanellaceae; genus Shewanella; species Shewanella sairae. Next base: position 35,577 of record NZ_JAKILT010000034.1, read on the forward strand.
TTAATCCCTGTCGCATTTACACAAATAACGTTCAGTAAAAACTACACAAGGATTTGAATAATCGCCTTTATTTTTGACCGAAACTAAAAGTAAGTTTAAAGGATATTAAATTCAAATCTAAATCAAATAAAAACAACTTACGACCATGCCAGCTTAATAATGAATTAATATATTTTTAATGAACTCACAATTAAGTATACAATATAAAGTGTACTAGAAATCACTGCAAAGACATAATAAATTCCGAATCGTTATAAGACTATACTTTCTACACATCGCAAACCGTCACGCACCTAAATACTGGCTAACAAGCCCAATTAATTAGTACAAAAGTACTAGTATTAAATAATATAAAAGTACATATCTACCGACTATAGTTTAATAAAACACTGATTCGCACCAAACGGATAATAAATTGAGTAAGTAATATTGACGATGAATCAGTCGATCGTTAAAGTAGCGCTCAAATAGAGATCATAAGGAAATGAGATGTCTAGGGCGGAACTATTTACTGAGACAAAGGATTCTCAGAATTTAAGGCTTTTGAAGCATAGCGCAGAACTTCTTAACCTAAAAATCAATACAGAAAGCAATCACATTGACTCTTGGTACAATAGTGATTCAAATAATAAAATACTTATTCATTTTATTAATGATGTTCAGTTGCGCCTCGCTGAAATTGACGCTGAACTACTTAAAAACGGCAAGCATGTCGCTATCTGTAAGACTTTATCTACAACCGACGAACTAGCCCTTTTAAGTGTCGGGTTTTCTGCTGCAACAAAAGAGTCAGCTCCACCTCATAATACCTTAGAGGTGATTAACGACGTTATTAGCAATAATTTGCACTTTAGCCCAAAAACACTTTCTGACTACATCCAAAAAAATAGAAAAATAAACAACCCTAAAAACTATTACTCCTTATCAGAGAATATAACTAAGAAAGAAAAAGAAGTGTTGACACAAGTTTGTAGTGGTCTAAGTAACGACGAAGTCGCTAATGAGCTGAACATATCCATTAATACTGTAAAAATGCATTTACAGAACATTTACCGTAAAACTAAATGTAAAAATAGAACTCACCTGCTATTAGCTAACGCTAACTGTGAAGTATAAATGCTATACCAAAGTATATATTAACAAACAAAGAGTATCCCCTTGGGTAGTTGAGAACTATTTGGCAAACGTTAAAATGACGCAGCTTTAATAATACATTATTCAGGAGATAGAAAATGTTAAGAGTAAAACAACGCGGTCAAGGTATGACGGAATATATCATTATCGTAGCATTAATTGCTGTATCTGCAATTGGCGTATATAGCTTCTTTGGTAAAACTATTCGTAACCAAGTAGCAGGTCTATCTGCAGAAATGTCAGGTAAAGACTCATCAGGACAAATAACTAATGCACAGACTTCTGCTGGTGCAGCAGATGGCGTAGCAAACCAAGATTACAACCTAGGAAACTATAACGACGGTGGTAATAGTGGCGCAACAGGTGGTTCAGGCGGCGGAAACTAAACTTTTAGTTTTCTATATTTAAAACCGATAAAAGCAAGAAAACCTCTTTTCTTGCTTTTTTGCAAAAAGGATTTCGCAGATGAAAATATCTAAAGCGCTTGGTCAAGGCATGACCGAATACATCATTATTGTGGCATTAATTTCCGTATCCGCAATTGGAGTCTATAGCTTTTTTGGCAAAACAATTCGTAATCAAGTTGCTGGTTTATCAGCAGAAATGGCAGGACAAGATGCTTCAGCTCAAATAACTAATGCGCAAACATCTGCAGGTGCTGCGGATACTGTTGCAAATAATGATTATAACTTAGGCACATACAATGAAGGAGCAAATAGTTCTGCAGGTGGAACCGGAGGTTCTGGCGGAGGTTCTGGCGTCGACTAGTTTAATCTAAAACTTTTATCCAAATTTAGAAACATTAATAATTAGAAAGATCAGAGTTTATTTAAACTCAATCAGAGTGCTCTGTTAGCACATGGAAAATTATAATGAAGCATGGACGTATGCTAAAACAACAAGGCCAAGCTATGGTGTTGTCATTAATATTAATGTCATTTGCATTAATGGTAGTGATATTTAGCTTCAATGCCTCTCAGCTAAACTTAAATAGCACAAGGTTGCAAAATACTGCAGATAATACCGCTTACAGTATTGCCACTATTGCTGCTAGAGACTTTAACTTTAAAGCCTATACCAATCGCGCTTCAGTCGCGAATCAAGTTGCCGTCGCCCAAATGGTCGGCTTATCTTCTTGGTTTAATATGACTGAAACTTTTGCACAAAATGCGTGTAATTACCTGTGTGGCTGGCCCTATATTGGACCAGTTGTTTCAGGAATCAATCAAGCTGTTGCTGGTATTAACCAATTTGCCCAACCAGTATTTGAGGTATTAATAAACCTCGAGAACATAACCTTAATAACATTACGTGCATCACAGCAAATTATTCATTTTGCGGGTGCCTTTTCAACAATATCTACCGCGCCAGAGATTGTACGTGCCAATGACCCGGACGCTCAATTTGATTGGCTTCAAAACGCACAGATGTTTAACTCTGTTTCAGGTCTTTGGCTCAACTTTCAAGAACAGCATGCACGAAATAACCAAAACCAGGGGCGAACACAGTATCAAGATTTTATTGGCGTTGTTTTAAATTCAAGAGACGACTTCTCCAAGCGAAGAACCTATTCGCTTGAGTCGCCTTGGACTAAGGATTTTGATCTAGTTAAATGGGAAACCATAAAAGCCGGTGGCAGCGACTTGATCTCAAACGGTCAAAACGAGCCTGAAACTTGGACAGCGATGGATACTCTTAGCTTTCACGGCTGGACTCGCTATGGCTGTGGAACCTTCGGACATAGGTCATGCAATTGGGAATGGCCACTAGGCTGGGCATCGACTCGCTCCGATAGCAGAGCAGAAATTAGCTCATCAGGAAACTCAAACTCATGGGGTTCAAGTCGAAGCAAAAACAGAAGTGCTTCTTACTACGCAGGATATGAGCAAGAAACGAGAGGAAGCTTCAGTGGAATTCAGCCATTCTACGGGTTATCTAATCAATCTCTATCTATAAATAGCACTGACAATATTGCTGTAGTGGTGTCTAAATCGCAACAAAGAATACGAACTAGCAGCAGCGTTGCTGTTGGCGAGGCCAACACAAATCCAGCTAAAAACGAGAACATGCTCGGCGATAGGATGTCAGCGCTATCAACAGCTCAAGTCTACTATTCTAGACCAAATGATTTGATGCAATCAACGCTCGCATGGAGCCGTAATGATTCCAGACACGAGTACGGAAACCTCTACAATCCATTTTGGCAAACAAGGTTATCGAAATCCTCAAACAACGAGCGTCAAGCAGTACTTACATTAACGAGATACCTGTGATGCAAACGGTTTATAGAAAACAAAGTGGACAAGCACTGATAGAAAGTGTTCTGGGTTTAAGCTATGTCATTATTCCATTACTTATTATCATGCCATTCATGTCTAAGGTAAGTGGCTTGCAACATAAGTCTCACCAAGCCTCTCACTATTTAGCTTGGGAAAGAACTGTTTGGAAAGAGCAAGATCCAAGCTTACTTCCTAACGTTAGTGGTTTATATATTGCGAAGAAGAGCGAAACCGAAAATGCAAAACAGCTCCCCTGGCGATTCTATCAAAAAGATGGTCTGGCTCTAAATAGCCGCAACACTAATCAATGGAATTGGAACAATATTCATCCATTACTTAAACATCAAACTCAGAGAAACCATAGTCAAACCACACTCCTAAAACCTGTACAACAGAGTTCAGCGTCAGTTGATGAAGAACTTAGCCGCTTTACTAGAACCCATAACGGAGAGCGGCTTCCGGGCAGCATGGGGGGAATTGTGGAAAATGCTGTTAACTTACTCTCATTGACTGGCTTTTCATTAGAACAAGACCAATTCTATCGAACAGGTATTAATACAAATATTGAAAACCATTACTTAGAACCTTTCAACAATTTGAATCTTAACTTGAATGGTAATAGTGCCCTTCTAGCCTCAGGCTGGAATGCGGCAGGCCCTCATCACGTAAAAAACAGAGTCGAGCGCCTAGTACTAACAAACTACATGAATATCGCGCCAATCCAAACAGCCCAAAGCATATTGGGCATATTACCTTTTGGCAAAGAGCTTCGCCCAAACAGTCTAAGGCTAGGGCATGTCGACCCTAACATCCTACCAACTAACCGACTCTGTACCTATGGTACAGCGAACTGTGGAGGTTAGATGATGAAAGTATTAACAACCGCTATAGCTCTGTTTTTTACCACTCAAGGTTTCGCCAGCGAATGGCCTGAAATTGACTTCCCAAAGTCATCTCAAGTAGAGGTCGTAGCTGATAGCATGCGTTATCACGGATATCCAATGAAAACATGGGTATTAAAGGATAAGCAAAGCCAAATGATGATGGCTAATTTCTTTAAGCAACAATGGTTAGACTCAAGCGATCGTTTTGATGCAAGAATGTTTAATGGCGATTATGTAATTAATAGTCTGCAAGACCCTTACTTATTAACAGCCCGAATTAATCAAACCTACGATGGTGTCATCGCATATATCGGCATAACAAAGAACATTAGCGACTCTGAGTTAAATAAAGCAACAGCAACTCGATTCCCAAAGTTGCCTCAAACCGTTGTAATGTCAGATATTCAATCTACTGATATTTATAAACAAGGTCGTACTCTTGTTATGAATAATAGTCAAAGTTTATCAGCTAATTACCATTACTATCGACGCCACTTTCAGCAAAAAGGGTGGATAGAAAATTCCGCAATGCTAGACACTTTATCGGGGAAAGCTGTCTTACAAATGAGTCAAGGGACGGATTTAATAGATATCTGCTTCAATAGAAAAGAATCAAAAACTTATATCGTTGCAAATCAAGTCAAGGAAGGACTTTAAAATGTATAAATATCTCGTAAGAAGCAAGCAAGATGGCCAAGCAAGCGTCGAGTATATCGTCGTTTGTTCAGCACTTGTTGCCGCCTTATTAACCCCAATACAAAACAATCAAAATGTCATGGACTTGTGCCTTGATTCACTAAAAGACTGGTATACCGCATTTGCTTACAGCAAGTCTTTACCTACCCTACCTAACTAAACTAGGTCTACTCATGCAACTAAAATCAATCGACTTCAACTGGGTACTTCTTGTCATAGCAATTGTGCTCGGCAGTATCGCAGCCTGGGCAACTAAAAATTATTTTATAACTAAAGAGCAGGAGCTTAGAGACAAGCTCTCTAACACTAATATTGTAATGGCAGATGTAGTAGTCGCCACTCAAGAGCTAAGAAAAGGCGACATAGTTTCACAACAAAATATGTCAGTAAGACAAATTCAAGCTGACACCTTACCTCTTGATGCTATTCATCCAAGAGATTTCGCTCAAATTGAAGGACAAATGTTACTCGAGCCTATGTCACCGGGTCGTCCTCTTGTTGGCGCTTACTTGCCAGGACATAAAATAGATCAATTCTCAGACATGCTCAAAGAGGGGCAGCGTGCGGTAACTATTGATATCGACGAGCTCAACTCAACAGCTGGCATGTTAGTACCATCAGATCATATCGACCTACTTTTATCATTTGAGGAAAATAATAGTGGTGATGATCGCAACAAACTGCAGCTACTTCTAGAAGACGTAATCGTATTGGCAACAGGTAGACGCAGTATAGATGTTAACCCGGAACTTGTTGATACTTTATACGATAACCCAAACGCATATAACACTGTCACGCTTGCACTGAATGTACACGATGCAGCGAGAGTCACGCTTGCTAAAGATAAGGGTAAATTTGTTACTTTGTTACGCAATCAACAAGAAAGCTTACCGCTTGAATTCGTCTCTTTACATGAAGGCCAACTTTTCAATCAAGATGAAGACGGCCTAACTCGAGAAGTAGAAATAATTACCGGTGGAAGTGGAATTAAAACATCAACCCAAGCTTACCCATTGCCTCCTCAAATGTTAGAGCAACTAAGCCAACTAAAAAATAAAACGGTACTATGAAAACTAATAAATATTTAAAATTCATTTGGGTATGCCTATTCATTCCCTTCTTTAGCATCGCTCATAATAATAAGCCTCTTAAACTTTATGTCGGAGCAGTAGAGCTTTATAAAACGACTGAAGTTGAACGTATTGTTGTTGGTAATGGCAGCATTCTTAGCGCAAAAGTCATTAATGAAAAAGGCGTACTATTAATTGGTGAGAAAGCTGGTAATACTGACTTACAGCTGTGGCAAAAAGACGGTAAGCTAATTAAGCTGAGCATTACAGTAACGCCAGACAATAGCGTTCAAACCACTGAAAAAGTGAAAAAAATGCTCGCAGAATTCCCTTCACTCACGGTAAAAGAAAGTGATGGGCTGATTGTTGTACAAGGCGAAGCTGATCTTTCTTTAAAAGACCAATTAGAAAAAATCCTCAGTAGCGCCCCCAATGTAGTCTCTTTAGTTAAATATCTGCGCTTTGCAAAAGCAATATCCCCGATGGTAAAAATGCAGGTCAAAATCGTAGAGTTCAATAAATCTACACTCAATAATGTCGGTATTAAATGGGATACGGCTATGGCAGGGCCAGCCTACGGTGCAGCAAAAGCCTTTAGTGCCAACCCTATTTTCAGCGTCGCATCACCTGGGCAATTTGCCGAAACCATTGGCGGGGCCATTACTGACAGTATTGGTGTGTTAGATACTCGGGGCTGGAGCTATTTTGGCATTGTGACCGGCATCGGCTCACAAATTCAATTACTGTCTGAGAAAGGCGACGCTCGTATGCTAGCAGAGCCAAACCTAACCACTCGCAGCGGCGAGTCAGCATCGTTTTTAGCAGGTGGTGAATTTCCAATACGCAGCGTAAGCGGCTTGGGGGCAGTTGATGTGGAATTTAAAGAATATGGCATCAAACTGGATATTGAGCCCGTTGTTGATAGTGAGCAAAATATTGTTAGCCGCGTTATGGCTGAAGTCAGCTCGATTGACCCTTCAGTTGCAGTAGATGGTGTTCCTGGCATGTTAACTCGTCGTACCGAGTCCGTCATTAACGTAAAAAATAATGAAACGATTGTCATTTCAGGTTTGGTCAATAGCGAAATGTCAAAAATAGTAAATAAGTTTCCAATCTTAGGTGATATCCCAATCCTAGGTGAGCTCTTCAAATCTAGAGACTTTAAAGATAATAAAACTGAACTTGTCATCTTTGTGACGCCTACTGTTGTTTATCCCGGTGAAGAAAGCCATGAAAAGCAACTTGAACGAGGCAGAGAGATGGCAATAGAAGCTAATGAACTAGAAGCATTTTATATCTTAGATTAGGAGAGTGGGATGTTTAGCATAGTTGTGAGTACCACAAAAGGTACCAAAGTTGGTGAGTTTCAGTGCATTCACTCTCAATGTAAAATTGGCAAAGACCCTGAGCAATTAATCGTTTTAAGGGGTTTTAAAGTTTCAAAGCACCATGCCATTTTAACGCAAGATGAGCGAGGGATCTTTGTCCAAGATAATAAAAGCCGAACTGGACTCAAGGTCAATGATGAAAAGCAAATCGAGTTTGGTCCCCTTACGCTATCAGATAATATCCAAATAGGAGATTATCAAATTAGAGTGCAAAGCACCGATCCAGAATATGCCAAAACTAAACCAAGCGCTAATGTAGCAAAACAACAAAGCCCTTCACAAAACTCGGCGGCAGAACCAAGTCTTCAAAGTGACAATAATGAGGTGGAAAGTAAGGCTCAAAGCGCTAAAGCCATAACAGATCCGAAACTGTTAGAACAAATTAAAGTGCGTAATGACTGGCGCCGTAAAGTGCATACTGAGCTCTTAAAGCAAATGGATCTGCGCCGAGTCAACGTTAATGAAATGAGTGATGATGAGCTTAGAAGCCAAAGCGGTTCACTTATCAACCAAATTATCTCTAACTTTAAGCTACCTAAAGAAATTGAGATAGATTCGTTAATTAAAGAAGTACTTGATGAAACTATCGGTCTAGGTCCGCTAGAAGGCTTAATTGCCGATAAAGAAGTTACAGAGATTATGGTCAACAGCCATGACCAAATATTTTATGAAAAAGCAGGAAATCTCTATCTATCTGATATCGCCTTTTCTGATGATCAAGCCGTGCTCGGCGCCATTGAACGAATCGTCACTCCTATTGGTAGACGAATAGATGAAAGTTCACCTATGGTCGATGCACGCTTAAAAGATGGCTCACGCGTAAACGCTGTTATTCCACCACTGGCACTTAAAGGGCCTTGCATAACGATTCGTAAGTTTATGCAGCAAAGACTCAGCTGTAACGACTTAGTCAACTTTGGCTCAATGAACCAAGGCATGGCAGAATTTTTAGAAATGGCCGTCAAGCAAAAACGTAATATCGTTATTTCAGGCGGAACCGGCTCAGGTAAAACAACTCTGCTTAACGTACTGTCAAATTTTATTCCTGATAACGAGCGCATTGTAACCGTAGAAGATGCAGCGGAGCTTCAGCTTTACCAACCTAATTTAGTTTCACTTGAAGCGCGTCCACCTAACCAAGAAGGTAAAGGTGCAATTGAAATTAGAGACTTAGTTAAAAACTGCTTGCGTATGCGACCGGATAGAGTAGTCATTGGTGAGTGTCGTGGTGGCGAAGCGCTAGATATGCTGCAAGCTATGAATACGGGTCACGATGGCTCGCTAACCACCGCGCACTCTAACTCCCCACGAGATTGTATATCGCGTCTAGAAGTGATGGTCATGATGGCTGGAATGGATTTGCCCGTTCTCGCTATCCGGGAGCAAATTACCTCAGCAGTCAATATCATTGTACAGCAGTCTCGTTTCTCTGATGGCTCTAGACGAGTCACCAGTATTTGTGAAGTGACAGGATTGGAGGGCAATGTTGTTCAGCTCTCAGAGATCTTCAAATTTGAACAAACTGGGTTTAATGAAGCAGGGAAAATACAAGGTTACTATACTGCAACCGGCACTATGCCTGAATTTTACGAACAACTGCGCAAACAAGGCGTTAAAGTAAAACTCGATATCTTCGGTAAGGAGATAAGAAATGTCTAGTGCACTCTTTGCCGCTATTTTTGCATTTCTTACTGTCACAATTCTTGTTTGGTCAGTAAAGCATTTGTCTGAAAAATTTGCCGCTAATTATCAAGAAAAGTTTACAGCATCAGCAAAAACCAACTTATTTGATATGTTTTTATTCATTGAACCCCATCAAATATTTTGGATTAATGTCATCACCCTAATCTCAGTCCCCTTTATTGTCAGGATATTTTTAGGTTCATGGGTGCTGGGCATAATCATAAGTATTATCCTCGCGGTCATCCCCCGCTTTGCTTATAAATTTTTGCACGCACGTCGCCGCCGTAAGTTTGTTCACCAACTCCCCGATGCGCTCAACATGATAGCTTCATCAATGCAGTCTGGCGCCAACGTTAGCAGTGCAATTGAGTTTATGGCTGAGGAGATGGAAGCACCGATGAAGCAAGAGTTTCTGCTATTTCAACGTGAGCAGCGCTTAGGTGTCGAATTTAATACCGCACTCGATAACATGCTAAAACGGATCCCTGAAGATGAATTCCAGCTCGTCACCGCAGGAATGCAGATCTCAAGAGAAGTGGGTGGCAATCTAGCTGAAGTATTGCTGAGACTATCAACAACTCTAAGACGAAAAATTGAAATGGAAGGCAAAATTGATGCACTAACTTCTCAAGGAAAAATGCAGGGAGTCGTAATGACGTTGCTGCCTATTTTCATCGGTTTTGTGCTCTACCATATGGAGCCACAGTCCATGGGACGGATCCTCACAGAACCTTTAGGTTGGGCACTCATTGCATTGATTGTCATTATGCTTACCAGTGGTTACCTCTCCATCCGTAAAATCGTTTCAATTGATGTATAGGTGATTACTATGGTCAATTTAATTGTTAGCTTTTTCACCATTGCGTTAGTTTTTCTCGTAGTTAGCTGCATTCGGATTTATCGACGAGTGCCAGCAACAAACCGCGAGTTCATGGATCCGCTTTCTCCAGGCCTCAAGTTAATGTGGCCTTTAGTCAGGTTATTTGCTTTTTATATTAGTGAAAACCTCAGTGTTGACTATTTAGAAAGAGTATCTAAGAAACTACAAGTATCCGGCTTGTCTTATATGATGACTGCCGAGCAATACTTCGCCATTAGGATAATCAGTACTTTATTCGCGCTAATGCTCGCTACAATCTGTGGGTTACTGCTCGAAGATATTAGCTTTAAATACCTGTTCCTTGCCGGTGTTTTAGGGTATTTCCTGCCGGTGATGACACTCAACGACCTACGTAAAAAACGCCAAGGTTTAATTGTAAAAGCCCTACCCGTTTACCTAGATTATCTGACGATGTCGATTGAAGCAGGGCTCAATATGACTGGTGCAATTACTCAGGCAGTTGAACGGGGACCTGATGGTCCACTTAAGATTGAATTTGAAAAAGTAACCCGCGATATGCGCGCTGGTATGTCCCGAGCACAATCATTTAGAAATATGGCGGACCGAATTCAAGTCACTGAAATAAACAGTTTGGTTAGTGCACTCGCTCAAGCAGAAAAGACAGGTGCCAGTTTAGGGCAAACATTACGAGTTCAATCTGATCAGCGCCGAGTCGAGCGCTTCCAACGCGCCGAGAAAAAAGCGTTAGAAGCACCAGTAAAGCTGGTCTTCCCATTGATTGTTTTTATCTTCCCGGTCACCTTCATGATCCTAGCGTTCCCTATCGCAATGAAGTTTATGTATGAGCTATAAAATGAACAGCGCTCATTTAAGCAGCCAAAGCGGAAGACTTCTAGATGAAGCTTTCCTTGCAAATACTCCGTGGTTAAGACTAAGGGGATTGCTAGGCAGATCTACGCTAACTGATAACCAAGGAATGCTTATTTCCCCTTGTAACTCAGTGCACACCATAGGTATGTCATACCCACTCGACATTGTGTACCTAAATGATAAAAACCAAGTACTTAAAATAACCAGAAATCTAAAGCCTTGGAGAAGTAGCGGCTGTAAAGACGCAACTAAAGTTTTAGAACTAACAGCTGGGAATGCTAGTAAAAAAAATATAAATCAAGGAGATATATTGTCATGGTAAGACATTTATGCATCAGCCTGCTGCTATTTGGCACTATAGGTTTAACAGGTTGTAGTTCATCTCCTGAGGAGCAAACACCTCAAGGTAATCAACAAATAATGACCATTCAGGCTGAAGCAGAACAAGCCTACAAAATGGCAAGGCTCGATCAAGCTGAAAGCCTTTATTTTGAGGTGCTCGCTAGCGTACCTAACTATGCCCCAGCCTGGTTTAGATTAGGTAATATCTATACTCGAACCGGAAGAAACGAGGCAGCAATAGCAGCTTATTTGCGCTGTATAGAGCTTGAACCCGATAACCAAAAGGCCATGTATAACATGAGCCTCGTTAGGTTAAAACAATCTACTCAGGTACTCAGTACCGCCGTAAGACAGGGTGATAAAAATAGCCCTGTAGGCTTGCAGATTCAGGCCTTGCTCCAAGCGCTGAACACCATTCAAAGTGACACGCATAAACCCACATTGAATAATGCAACAACCGAGCAAGCTAAACGATGATGCCTGTAAAACTCCCCCAGTACCAGAAAGGGCAAAGCATGGTCGAGTTTAACCTCGCTCTGCCTTTTTTAATGCCTATCATTCTGGTCACCATGATGATGATCGCACAATGGGGGTTTATCTATTCAAGTAAAAGCACGTTAGATGCTGCAACAGTTCAAGCTGTCAGAGCTGGAACGTTACACCACGGTCACCCCTCTGAAATAAGTAAAGGTTTAGCGGCAGGTATGATGCCTTTATTTGCTCACGGCACAGACATAGCAGACACAGCTGCAGCAGTGGCAAAATCAACACTAGCTACCGCAGCGCAAAGTGAAATACGCGTGCTAAGTCCAGATCGTGCAACCTTCGATGAATTCAAAGTTCGCAGCAGATACACCAGTGGTTACATATATGAGATCCCTAATAATAATCTCATGTACCGTAATCCAGCGACCAAAAGTGTCGGTAGTCATCGACAATTAAATATTCAAGATGCCAACCTGTTACAAATAGAAGTTCGCTGGTGCCAAAAACTGATTGTACCATTCGCGAACTATGTCATTAGGGAAATCGTCACCTCTCCTTTATATGCTCCGAGTGCAGATCAAATAGCTTGTAATGCCCTTGGAGTTGCTACCGGGGATATATTTTTAGCGCTGACATCTCAAGGGTTAATGCGCATGCAAACACCTTTTAGAATGTAATTCTAAACGTCAGTCAAAGGATAACAAAATGAAATCTATCTAGATGAAATCGACAGGTTAAACACATATAACAACATGATATGAAGGAAACGTTAGCACTCAATACTACGTAATAACATTGTTAGACATAAAGTAAAAATTAGGACATAAGGACGTTTAATAGGGACATGAAAATGAAGCACAATACACTTAAGCCAACACCAAAGCTGTGGTTGGTTGCCCTGCTCACCGCAAGTTTGAGCATGACAGGTTGTAACAGTGAGCTAGAAGAAGGTGAAGGCCAAGATCCAGTGACAAACCCTGAGCCACAACCGGATCCTCAGCCAGATCCTCAACCTGATCCTCAGCCAGACCCAGATCCCCAGCCAGATCCTGAAGAATACATTGGTACTTGGGAAAACAAAGATGAAGATGGTGATGGCGTGCCAGATGAACAGGATGATTATCCGTTTGATGCAACAAAAAATGCATTCATTTCTATTCAAGAAAGTGAGCAAAATAACCTTGTAGAAACTGCTAATGATGTCGAAGGAAATTTTCCATTTCGTATTTTTGGTGCTTTACCCAATGCGGGGGATACCGATGTATTTAAAATAAAGTTGCCAATAGAAAAAATTGAACCTGATGATAGATTAAGTATAACGATCATATCGAGTAACAATCATTTTTATCCTACGGCAAACTTGTTTAATAAAAATGGTACACAACTTGAAACATATCGTGAAGATAAATTTAAACCCGTTAATGGGCTAAAATATCACTTTACTTACATACCAAATGGTAACGAAGTCGCTTATTTAAGTATTTCTTCGTTGAAGCAAAACGGTGATGCCTCTTACATAGCAGAAATCTCTATCGATAATGATGCTGATGGTATGGCAGATATTAAAGAAGTTGCATTGGGTATGAACCCATACAGCTCGGATACTGATGATGATGGTATCAAAGACAGTTACGAGTATTATGTTTATAAAGATAACCAGCTAATAACGGATATAGATAATGATGGTATACCAAATTTTTTAGATGATGATTCTGATGGTGACGGTTTACGCGACGACATGGAGCTATATTCAGATTTTGATAACGATAGTCTAAGTAACTTTGTTGATATAGACAGTGATGGCAATGGTATAATTGATGCTGTTGAAGCTATCAATGTCAGTAACCCGTTAGATACTGATTTAGACGGTACTCCAGATTATATTGATTTAGACGATGATTCTGATGAAGTATTTGATATATTTGATAATAATAGACTCGTTCAAGTTGATCAGCCCGTTCTTAACGCTGACAACCTAAAAATATATGGCATAAATACAGTATTAAGTGAACAAACACAACTCTCTCAACAGTCTTTGCAGGGACAAACTATAGCTATATCAGGTACGTTCTCTCAGAACACTGAATATACGCTTGTATTACGTATTGGAAACGAGCTATTTAATGAACGAATAGTCAGTGACAATAATGGTAAATTACAGTTAAAAATTCCGCAATTATCGACCATTCAAACTAGCAGCCTAAGTAGTAGTGTATTTGTGTATTCTTCAATAGATACACGAACTAACGCGAGCAATTTTGAACTTTTAGCACCTCAAGTACCAATTATTACAGAATTTAATAATAGAACCTATGCTAAAGGAGAAATCATAACACTCAATGGTTGGAACTTTAATAATCACACTTCGGCTTGGTTTGGCGAAATAAATGTGCCATTAAGTAATTTTTTAAGTAGTACTGAAATCGAGTTTGAAATTCCACAAAATATAAACCAATTCTCAATTCAACTACAAAATGGTTGGGGTAAAGGTAATACTCACCAACTAAAGATTAAGAATGAGTTCTCAGTTCAACTGTCTGTTCCAAATGCCATTTCTAGTAGATATGAAAATTTGTACTATGATGACGCTGATGGCAATATAATTAAGTTTGACTCGTCTGGTGTTACAACCGTTAATTTACCGGCGCTCAGTGATCCTTTATTAATATTGAATGTAAAAAAGGATAGTGATTATATAAGGCTGTTTAGTTTACCGATTGCAGGTAATGAACTTCAAACAATTTCCCTAGATACTACGTTGTTTTCTTTTATTACATACAGCAACCCTGAATTAACCCTTGAATCGATGATGGAGAGCCCCAATTATTCAACTCTTTATGATTATGTTTACAATAAGCTTGTAGATGATATCTATTATTTTAGTTTTGAAGCTGAAAATTCGCAAAATGAATTCTTTGACGAATTAGAAAAATTTAAAAATAGTATTGTAATTTCAAAAGCTAGTGTAAAAAAAAATAGTAATTTCAATGTAAGGTCACTAAATAGTAATAAATTACAAGCGAATTCATCAAACAGGGAGTTATCAGCAACGATAACTCCGGATGAAGTAGCTGATATATCAGTAACTGAACTATCTCGCTACTTCACAGGTAGTTGTTGGGATAGTTTTTATGACGAAGCTGCTTACGGATATACCAATTTAAACAATGATACTCAATTATATTTAAGTGTTGCAGCGTTTAAGCACTTACCTGATGGAACTGTGGATACAGCGCCTGCAGTAGGTAAAGATGATTCAGGTAAAACAAAAACCTATCAACATATATCCAATTTAGGTGATGGGAATATTGTTAACCCCGCTCATTTCACCTATTGGGGGGTTGAAATCTTGGATAAAGACACTGCATTGCGTGTTTGCCATTTTGACGATTGCCGAATTGAAGTAGTAACTGCTGGCTATAAAGATTCACATACATTAGTGACCCCAGAGCAAATAAAGGTTTCATCTAGCTTAAAAATAAGAACTATCCTCGACCGCATAGTGATAGGCACGCTCAAGTCTGCACTTCAAGCGAGCGGCTTAGTTACTGACAGCTCAAAATTTAAGCGTGTACCTGTCGAATTTATTTATGATGTCTTGGCTGCATATTATCCAGATGTCGTCGATGCATTAACGACTATAGATAATACAAATGGTAATGATTCAAGTGCGTTTAGAGTTGGATATACAAAAATTACAAAGATGCTTGATGATGAAGTGAAAAAACTAGCTTCAGGTGAGTTTGGGCCATTAACCAAAGTGATCCTAGCGTTAATACTGGACCCCGATGCGGCTCAAGTTAAAGACATTAAAGACTTTAGGTTATATTCACAAATTATCGAAGAAATCATAGTGAGAAATCTTGAAGCAGCTATTGTCATTGCTGCCGCTGAAAAGGCCGCTTATGCCATACCTTATGTAGGGCAAGCGCTAGCGTTAAAAGATATAGCAGATGTTATAGATGGTATTTTGGCGCCATTTGGCGTTGCTTTTGACTTAATGACGGTTCCTTCACGTATTGAGTTTAATATCGCATGGGGCATAGAAATCAAGCGTCTTACACCTGCGATTGTCAATTCAGAGCAAGATGCCATTATTACAGTGCAAGGAGTTGGTTTTTGTATTGAAGAGGGTTGGTGGTTTGAAGAAGACGATAAACCACAGTTTATGGCACTCGACTATAAAGATGATGAATTATTTCATATTCTAGATGAAATAGAGGAAGGAGATGTAAGTGAAGATTGTCGCAGTGTTAATATCCGAATCCCGCAAGATTATTTAGAGCTGGTGGAAACATCAGGCAGCAAGCAAGTAAAAATCACGGTTGACCATTTAGGGGATAGTGCTTCGTCAGCGGGTATTCCTTCATTAAATAAAGCGCCTGCCCAGCCTGAATTCATAAAAATAGGTAATGGAATAGAAATTGGTGAAATCAGCCCTAATCCAGCTTACAGAGGGCAAGTAGTTGAAGTGAGCGCAATTGGTATGTCGACCTTTATTAATCGTAATTACTTCTACATAACTAACGCCAGTGGCGGACAAACCAGAGTCCCATTGCTAAGTGATCCTCAAAACAATATTGCTAAGATAAAAATGCCTAGTGATGCCGTGACTGGGACGTTAACGTTAGAAGTCGCACGTATTAAAAACAATATTCCAGAGGTAGTTAAATCAGAGCCTGTGGATATTGAAATCAAAGAAAGCTTTGTACAAGTACGTTATGGCGATAACGGTAATTTCGATGATGACCAATTTGCCATTTATTATAACGGTGCTGAAATAGACAAAACTGCTGTTGGCCAGCGTAATAAGGTATTTAACTACAACCTAGCAGTAGGACAACATACCTTTGAATTTAAGGGGTTAGTTGCACCAGATAAGCTAGCAACCTACTATGTGTGCTTATCGGATAATGTTGAGGTTATTACTGGAGACAGCAGTGGCCGAGTCGACACTACCGAAGAAGAAAATCAGTCAGGGCTATTTAGTAGTTCAATCGTAATTAATGTTAAAACCGGTAATGGTGACAACATGACGACATGTAGTACTGCAAATTCAAATAGCGCTTTGTCCCGCATAAGCGCTTTAAACGGAGATTAGAATGAGACTAGCAGTAAAAATCCTCACAATGACTAGCGTAGCGATGCTAAGCTTTTCAGCTACCGCCCTTGAGCGTTACGCAGGGCTTACTGACGGCTCGGATGAGAACTTAAGAGCGGTCTGTCAGGACTATATGGTCAATAGTTATCTGAGAAATGACCCTGAGCTATTTTTTCACTTACTACCTAAATCAATGAAAAAACGTGAAGAAAGGCTTGAAAAAAAGTGGTATGAAAATCATTTGAGTCGCTTTGGTAGTGAGCCGTTAACAGAATATGACCTTTTTGAAATGAAGAATGAAATTGAGAAATCCGAGCACAAAGGTCTTCAAACCAAAAGTATAAGAATAAGATTTAAAGCAGGAAGCATGACGTTTGATAAGGGATCTTCCTGTTACTTCAAACGCCATGAGGATGGCCGTTGGTATTTTGGTAAAAAACCCTAATTGAATAAAAATGTGCCTTACTAATTAGTGGGGCCTTTTTTTACTCGACTTTATAATTAAAAGGATGTAATGGGTTATAAAATTTGTAAGCAGACTGATGAACGCATGGTATTGCAAACTACTGGCGGTATCATCGATTTTATTTTTGGTATAGTCATGGCGGCAATTGGTGCTGTAATTATGTATTTAAGGTGGTTTAACTTCCAAGATACAGGCGAGATAATTATGTCAGTCTACTAATCAAAAGCAAGATGATATTACAAGCTGAGAGTGCTGAGGAAGAGACTGAATGTCCTGTCAATACTAATTAACAAACTGGCACCCTTCGGGGTGCTTTTATGTATAACGATGTTAAATTTGTTTACAAAAGATTGCTCACGAAAAGTAAGGAAAGGATGCTTTATGTTAAGAACAATGTTTTTAGCCGCTTTGGTCGTTGCAACACCATGTCAAGCGTGGAATTTAGATAAATATCCACCTATTCCTGACAATATAGATATTTCCATTCCTAAGGAAAACTGCATAAAAGCTGCTGAAGTGGTTATTAATCAGGATGTTGAGCTTTTTAAAGCTTTATTTATCCCTAATCCAGCGACTGATGCACAAGTAGCACAACTTCTAAAAACGAAACATGACAAGTATTTTAAAAAGAGATATACGGGGATTAGTAATTTTAGATTGAGCAATGCCTATGATTACTACTATGAGGATGCAAAAAACTCAATCAATGATGTTGTAAGCTCAGAAGCTAAATCTAAAGGCTATGACGAAGAAGTGTGGATTGGCTACACTTTCGATACAACAGACCCTGAAACAAATTTTGATGGAGAAGGTGGAGGCTATTGCCGCTTTGCAAAAGTCGATGAACATTGGTATATGATTAATTTATTATAAATAAGTCATTATTCATAATAATCACCACTAAATTGATAAAGCAGCGCCTAATACTGGTGATGCTTTTTAGGTATCTATATGCAAGAAAAGCTTACAGTCGATGATGCAACTTGGTTTGGCTCAACTTACTTTAAAGGCATAAAACAACTTAACGCAGCGAGTAATATCACGCTCAAGATAATTTCATTCTTTTATCCATTAAGGGCGAGGACACAGTTAGTATTATCTGCAGGCTTACTACTCATGGGGTTACTGCCTTTTGTAACACCTAGCGCGATATCGCTATATCCAAAGTTTCCGGAGATCCCATTGATCATTGTCATTATTAATGTGTGTTTGGTTCCAGGAAGCTTACTGTTACGCTACTTTTTAATTAAGCGCCAATATAAAATAGAAGCGCCTTTACTTTGTCACATAAGTACCACGACAGTATCATTACCAGTAAACAGCTTGGTTAATGAACCTGATGGGCAATTGGTATTATCTAAAGATGATATAAAGCAGATTGAAGCTATTTACAACGTCCAAACCAATAGCGGAAACGCTATACGCACTGTGTATCAAGTTAATATTCAATTGGTCTCAGGTAAAGTCTTAAATTTGGATGTGTTTCATTATCCATTAAAGAATATACTTTACTTATTAGTTTATTTTAACTACCCAGTAAAATTGACTCAGCGACGTTGGACTATGAAGTATCAGTTACATGTTGTGGTATTGATTTTTCCTGTACTAGCACATCTAGCATTAACAAGTCTGATGGTATTGATCGTGTCACCGTTCAATTTATAGGAACAATATGCCTCCATACTAGATAAACTTTATATAAAAAAGGATGTCCCATGCTCTTAAGGAATAAGATTGTTTTTCTTCTCTCCATATTACTTGGCTGCCATAGTGCTTTTACAAACAATGCTTTGGCAAACAGTGATAAAAAGCTTGATAACCTGTTGAGTCAACGCTGTTTAGGCACGCTTGATTTTATCAAGAGCCAAGATTTGTCCGCTTTTATGGCAGAAATGCCTGCAGCGTCAACAAAGGGGCAAGAAAAGCGATTAGCAAAAATATTGCAACGATCTCATCAGCGTAACTTTGGTAAAGATGAGCCTCACACGGTAAAGATTACAGGTGTTAGCTACGAAGATGCACCACAAGCAAAACAGGATAGATTTGGCGCAATAGAGTTAGCAAAAATTAATATCAATATTAAAAGTGACTCTTCAACATACTATGCGCGATGTAAATACATGAGAACTGCTGATGGCTGGTTTTTATCTTCACTGCCCTAGTAAACCAAACATCATTGTTAATCGCGAGCGCTACTCCGTTTAGCACAAGAGTAAACACTCTTACCATTAACAAACTAACCAAGGCGTATTATCTTGATGCCCTTGGTTTTATTATATTAAAAAGGATGTTCAGTGCTCTTACGGAACAAGATTACTTTTCTTCTAGCCATATTACATAGCTGCCATACTATATTGACAAATAGTGCATTGACAAACATTGCTAAAAATCTTGATAACCTGTTGAGCCAACGCTGCTTGAGCAGTTTAAAATTCTTCCAAGTCCAAAATCTATATAGCGCACATGTCTACTCAATGCATAAAAGGCCACCAAAAGCGCCTAGAAAAACCAAAGTATTAACAAATCAATGAGCAACCAATAAGTTACCGGTAGTACAAGGAAGTCATACATGCAGTACTCGCAATTGCCTAAACAGGCACAACGATTTATCCGCCCAGAGGGGTTACCTGAACAATTACGTCTTGCGACCAAAAATCATTACGTTTGTCGCGGTTTAGCAATATTGGGGCTATTACCCTTACTGTCTTCTTTATTGATGGCTGTAACACTCGACGGTGCTCAGCAGACTCTGTACCAATTTGTAGTGGTACTGCTGCTCCCTGTCTTGCTCATACTTGGCACGCTAAAGCACCATTTAGTGCTCGATAATCCAAGTAAGCAACGCTTTGTGCAATTACAAATCTTCGGTTATCACTGCCAAAAGGCGTACCAAGCGCCGCTGCCGTCCACCGAGTTATTATTGCGGCATTCTAGTTACGACCGCAGCCAGTATGAGCTCAAGCTAGATAATATTGTTTATCCTATCGGCAGTTTAGTTGACGCCACTCAAGTGACGATGTTTTTTGCAAGTACATTTAACATACCTGCCAAAGAGCAAGTGAGTGATTTTCCCCATATCCATAACTTAATAGCCAGCTCAACAGAGACTCCCCTTGAAACCTCAAGCAAACTAACTAAAACAAACAATCAGTCCATACCGGACGCTAAAACAGTCTTCAATAAACAAACTGCAAAACCACAAAATTCGTCGACTACAAAAGATAATGACAATACAGATAAGAACAAACAGGCCGCGCCATTTGTCCCGCCTCTTTGGCAACCCAAAGTGATACTACGACTATTTTATCCATTGCCGTTTTTAATGCTATTTGGCTTTATCATGAAATACCTGGGGACTTTATAGATATGTATTTTAAACAGCTGTCAGCAAGCAAAGCGATCATGGCTAAAACTCGCACACAAGTTATCGCTCGATGGTTTTTTGCAGGATTAGTGGCATCTTTAACACTGTTTGTGACCGCAGGTTTTGAACACTGGCCAAACAATGAAGTCTTTATTTGGTCATTTACTGCGTTGCTGAGTTGGCACTTTCTTTTTGCCCGTCGTCGTGTTGAGTTTGATCTAGATAAACAATTGATCACCAACAAAATTAGCTCTCTCTACCCATTGAGTCAACAACGGATCCCAATACAAAATATCAGTGCATTTCAAATCCGTCGACGCCTTGGTCAGTCAAACGGCTATGAGCTTTGTATTATAATGGACTCTCAAATTGAGCAACTCAAATTTGACTATGGCAATCTGCCACGAATGCAGCAACTTGGTCAGCAACTCTCGCTGTTTTGTAAGGTGCCCTTACTATCGGATCCCAATTGAGGAATTTACAATATGAATAAACCATGGATGGCAATATTGATAGTTTCTAACACTAAATAACAAGCACGCAAACAGCGATGATTGCTACCAAGATACACCCTTTAGGGCAATACCGAGCCTAAAGGATTAGTGCTAAAGTATCGCTTTTTTAGGTGCTGCATATTTGTAAAGAATCTAATACCAATCAGTATAATACAAGGACGAAACGCTCATGGTAACGGAATTACTGGCGCTCGAATTCAAATCTAAACGCACGTTAACTGCCCTGCTAGTGTTAAGCGCTATTAATACTGGCTGCAGTCCAGAGCAAAGCCCGTCAATCTCTAGCGCCCCTGCAGCTAACAATCTCACTGCAGCAAAGCCAGCAGCCTCTACATCCACAGGCAAGAGTCAGACATTAGCCCATGACGCAGCTAAAGCTGAGTCAATCAACAATACACAGATGGGCAGTTGGGAAAACAAAGATGAAGACAATGATGGCATCCCAGATGAGCAAGATGACTATCCGTTTGATGCTAGCAAGCAAAGATATCCAACAACAACAGAGTCTACTTTTAATGATAATCCAGCAGTGGCTACGAAGGTACAATATCGTTTTCCATTTACTTTAGAAGGTGCCTTTGAAGAACGAGGAGATGGTGATGTATATAACATCCAAATAGACCAAGAAGTCATTGATGCTGACGAGCCTATTACCTTCTTGTTACTAATGGATGATTTGAAATACAAACCAACAATCAGTATTTTGGACAAAAATGGAAGAGCTATTTTTGAAATTAAAAACAATACAGTTCCATTAGGTGCCATAGGCAGTTTAGCAACAGTAAAGTTTAAAACAGCAGGGACGTATTACATTGCAATAGCCGAGCAAAATCTAGCAGGTGGTTCAAGTGCGAGCTATAAATTAAAAGCTTTTATTGATAAAGATTATGATGGTCTACCTCTAGCACTAGAAAAAGCACTAAGTATCAACGAGATCAACCCAGATACCGATGGTGATGGGATTTATGACGGTAATGAATTCTATGTTAAGACCTTTGGTGACCAGCAATTAGATCTAGATATGGATAATATCCCTAACTGGTTAGATTCAGATGCTGATAACGACAGCATTCCAGATAATGTTGAGTTGCTTTCAGATGCAGATAGCGATGGCATAGGTGCATTTGTCGACACCGACTCAGACGGAAATACGATTTCTGATAATGAGGAGGCTCTTGATGTAAATAGTCCAGTTGATACAGATCATGATGGGGTTTTCAACTTTTTAGATCGAGATGATGACTCTGATGGGCTATTTGATGTTAATGATAATAAAAGAATGGCTAAGATTACTCTGACCGACGATTTTCAAGTGTTCGCATTAAGATACAGTGACAACCTAGGCGTCAACTTGATCGATAGAAGCTTTCCAGGTGAAAGGGTTTTCATACAAGGACAAGATCTTCCTGTATCAGATGCC
Source organism: Shewanella sairae (assembly GCF_023283535.1). Taxonomy (GTDB): domain Bacteria; phylum Pseudomonadota; class Gammaproteobacteria; order Enterobacterales; family Shewanellaceae; genus Shewanella; species Shewanella sairae. Next base: position 58,116 of record NZ_JAKILT010000034.1, read on the forward strand.
ACCTTGGTAATACAAAACGACAGTGAAATCTATAACCTCAAATTGACTAATTTTGAAAATGACGGCTTTTATGTGCATTTACCAGAAACCATTTCAGATGAAGAGGATTTCGAATATTTCATTTCAGATGGCGAGCAGCGAAGCTATTCAAAATACTTCAGGGTCTCTTCACACTTGACTCCAATAATCCAAGAGTTAGCCTCCGGATCAAACTATACAGGAGAGCAACTCACTATTACCGGGCGTAATCTACAACCCAATATGGTAGTCCATATCGGCTCCATAACAGTCAGTCCTGATTCTGTTGTAAATGATCAAGCTGTTATAACGATTCCTTCTGAAGCAACCTCTAATTTTATCTATGTGTAGTGGTCAAGTAAAACTGGACACGGACTTGTACGTATTCCAAAATCTTCGTTCAGATTCATTTGGGGTCAAGCCGCCATTATAAC
>NZ_JAKILT010000035.1 GCF_023283535.1 Shewanella sairae
TATTCAGGCTCCTAGGTTCATCTGGTGATACAGATGGTCCACTCTATTAAGCGGTGGACAGCGCTTCATACGACCTCATGTCGCACGCCCCAATATCATTTTCACGAATCAAAATGGTAAATGGGACAAGTAAAGCTTCGACTATAGAAAGGCTAATGCGAAAGGTTTTGCGTACCGTGACTTCATTGATTCTCGGAAATCCATCAATGAATTAAGTGCGGTGGTTGAACAACAAATGGAATTGTCTTCCACCGGTGGTAGCGTGTTTGTGTTCTGAAATAAAAATCGAAATAAGCTCAAAATTCTTTATTGGGATAAAACCGGCTTTGCGCTTTGGTATAAACAGCTGGAGCGAGACTAGTTCAACTGGCCAGCCAACATTAATGCCGAGCAGATGGTGTTATCTGAGCAGCAGTTTCATTGGTTACTTTCAGGTTTCGATGTGGTTGGCCATCAACACGTTTTCGTTGAGCTTAAATGGCCAATTCTGTTCCATACAGAATCTGACATTTCCTCCATCCTTGGAGGTCAGATGTACTCGTCGCGAGCCATAGCAGTATCTGCACATACGCCGACCGCAGGTCATTGGAACCACTGATAGTAGATATTAAATAATTCCTGGCCAAAATTAGCTGTCATGCTTTTAAATCACGTGTTTTTTAGTAGTTCAAAAATAAGACTAATAGAGAACGGTTGGCCTTCAGCAGAGCGAGATGGATAAGCTACCACCATACCGAAAGCCTTATAAGTAGAGGCCTAAAGAAGACCTTTGGACTTTTCGCTGAAATGGGCGCCCCCCCTATATGCATGCTAATGGTGGTGACCCGAATCGAATTGAACGTTTACAATCGCAGATCCCATTGGGACGAGGTGGCGAACTAGAGGAAGTTGCAAGTACGATAGCTTGGTTACTTTCTGATGCAGCTTCATATGTGACGGATTCCTTTATTGAATTAGTTGGAGAGCGGCAAAGCAAATTTGTAAATTTGAGCCATGAAAAAGCCCAATTTTGAATCTGGGCTTTATAGTCAGAGTTCGTTGTTGTGAGTGTGAATCACAACATGAAACTTAGAAGGTGTATCTAACGCTAAATTTTACCGTTCTGGGCTTGCCTACATTCACTTCTCCATTTTCACCGCCACCTAAATAGTCAGTATCAAATAGGTTTTCGACGTTCACTCTTAATTGTAGATCTTGCCCTGCCACAGGTATTGCGTAACTAACTCCGGTATCAACACGAGTATAAGCATCTTTTTCGAAGGTATTAGTGGCATCACCAAAACGGTCGCCTTCGTAGAATGCGCCTAAATTGACCGCTAGTCTGTCGGTGAGTGAATATTTAGCCCAAACAGAAGCAGTCCATTCAGGCACATCTTCAGGTCGATTACCTTGGAACTCGTCGTGCGAGCTATATTCAGCATCGAGATACATCAATGAGGTGATTAAAGATAGATCATCACTTATTTGCCCCATGCCACCAAATTCAAAACCGCTATGACGTTGCACACCGCCTTGGGTCGTAATTGGGTTATCGGCTGTGCCAGCATTAGTGAGAATATTCTCGCGCTCAATATTAAACACAGCAGCATTTAAGCGGATTTTGCCTGACAGTAGTTCCCATTTTGTGCCCAATTCAACCATTTTGCCTTTAATTGGGTCGAGTTCTAATCCAAAACTACCATCTTCATCGTCCATTACGCTACCTTGCGGCTCAAAGCTTTCACTGTAATTGGCATAAATAGAGGCATTATTGACCGGGTGGTAGATAATGCCAAGTTTAGGCAAAACGGTATGGCTGTCGGCATCGGTTTTATCTTGTTGATCGAAGCGAATACCTAGTAGCACTTGCCATTCATCGTTCAGTGAAATCAGATCCTGAGCAAACACACCGTAGTACTTGTACTCTTCGCCAGAGGCTTTAGCATCGGCATAGTCTAAGTCGGGTTGGGGAACAATAATAGCTGTGTTGATATTACCCTTATCCATTTTGCCTTTCACTTTTAGTGAGCTGTATTGGTGATCGACATAGTTACCGCCAAATAGCAGGTCATGTTGCATCCCCGCAAGCTCCATTGAGCCAATAAAATCGAAGTAAAATGCCTGTTGTTGCCAATCTTCAAGCTTGTTATAGGGTTTGTTTTTGTAACTACCGCTATCAGGGTCGTAGCTGCCAGTTTGTGGTTTACTTTCCCAGCGCTCACGTTCATTGTGTTGCTTGTTGTAACCTGCAGAAAATTCCCAATCATCACTTAACTGGTAGCGTAGATCTGCGCCATAGTTTTCGCTTTGAGCGTCAATTTTTGTCCATGGCATATCCCATATCATCGTATCGCCGCCAATTACATAGCCATTGTCATCGATTAAGGCGCCACTGTCTTGGCCTGCAAGTTCATCAGATTTGTCATAATGTAAGGATAGGGTGAGATCATCGCTAATATCAAAATCAGTCATTAAGCTGCCAACAAAAAAGTCACTCTCTTGTGCGCTATCATCTTGATATTCGCGCCAGTTTTGATTTTGCTCTTTCTCAAACACGGCGCGATAACGAACCGTTTTTGCTTCATTCAAACTGCCACCCGCATCAAATGAACCTCTAATCGATCCGTGTTCATCGCCTTTCATACCTAAAGTTAAGAATGTATTGTAGGTCGGTTTTTTAGTGACTAAATTGATTAACCCTCCAGGTGTTGATTGGCCGTATAGCAAACTTGATGGCCCCTTTAGCACCTCTACATTTTCCACCAAAGCCATAGGTAAACGGTATTTCGAAAAGTGCTGGTGTCCATCTTTAAGTAGGTTTGTGCTTTCATCCAAACTAAAGCCACGTAAGCTAAAACGTTCTCTGTCGGTAGTGACTCGACCAATTGAAATACTAGCATCGTTCTTGAGGGCATCACCCAATGTGCGAACCAATTGGTCATCCATCACCTCTTTAGGGATCACTACTACAGACTGGGGGGTATCTAGTAGAGATACATCTGAACGCATCGCGCCATGAGCTTGATCTGTGTTGTAATGCTGCTGGTGCCCGGTCACGGTGATGACTTCAATATTGGTATCTTCGGTGTTGGTAGCGAACGCGGAATTGGAGTGTAGAACAGCTGCGACAATTGCGGAGATTAGCTTTAATTGAGTATTCATGTGGTCAGCCTTTATAGCTCTTTGCGATGTCAGCTCTTTCGTAAGCTAATTTTGATATTCCATATCAAGTGTTAGACGCAGACAAGAGTTAAGTAATTTATGTTATCGAGGTTTTACCTTGATGCAAATGCTAATGATAACCAATATCAATTGCAAGTGAGTGATGGCTATTAAATAGGCTGTTGATTTCATGAATGGTAATTAATGTAAGCACAACCACTTTTTAACAAGCTTATTTCTGAAGCTATTTAATTTAAATATAGTAAATACAAAACTTTAGCTAGTACTTATTAATGACTTTTGAGTGGCGGTAATCATCTAAAATTAAGGAATATTAACTGAAGCTTAAAATAATGGTGTTGTAATGTTATAGTGATTTTAGTCGAGCATTAACTCTAAACTGATAGATGTCCGAAAATCCTTCTAACACAATCGTGATGACTAATCAAAAAGGAGGTCATCATGGTGGTTTTCAACAAAACGAAGCGTAGTGTAGCAGTCCTAAATAAGCGTCCAAATATCCGCTTCGAGCCTTTTAGGCGGTCTGAGGATTGTTTTTGATAGCAAAGTTGAACATTTGTCATAATAGGAATAATGAACACCTATTTTTGAGAGGTCGAACATCAAATTGCGGTGTAAAAAAACGATATGATGTGCTATGGATTTGTAGTGTTGTATAAATTAATTTAGGTCGTATTAAATGTTTGGATTTAAGAAAAATAAAATAGAAAATGAGGTGTTAAAGCAAGAATTAGAAGACCTTAAACAGAATTACCAAACTGATGTAGCTGCTCTGAAAAATCAGCTGCAGGAGGCTCAGAAACTTGTTCGCTCCGTTCAGCAGGAACACCACATTAGTGATGAGTTAATGTCGAGCAGTTTGAAAGGTGTAGATATGCTCCAAACCATTCGAACAGAGATGGTGGAGAGTGCGCAATCTATGGCGCATGAAAATCAAGAGCTGCAGCAACTGGATGAAATGTTTAAGCAAACTCATCAAGCTCTTACTTGTCTTGATAACCGAGCAGTGAAGATCAGCAACCAAGCCTCACAAAGCATTGAATCTGTTGCGATATTAGATAAAACTGCCACTTCTATTTCTCTTCTTGTATCGACTATTCAAGAGATTTCTGACCAAACGAATTTGTTGGCGTTAAATGCGGCTATTGAAGCAGCACGAGCCGGTGAAGCAGGACGGGGATTTGCTGTGGTGGCAGACGAGGTAAGAAACCTTGCAGGCAAAGCCAGCGAAGCCAGTGAACAGATTGACTCTTTGGTGAACCAAGTGCTAACGCAAGTGAATTCGATTAAAACCTCGATTGATGAAAACCAAACTTGTGCAGAGGAAGTATCAGCCTCCTCTGCGCAGATTGGTTCTGTTGTTAACGAAGTGGTCGTGAAATCGGAACACATGCAGCAGGTGATCCATATTGCTTCCACACGCGCATTCTTGGATACGGTCAAACTCGATCACGCGATTTGGAAGAACAATATCTATCGTCTCCTACGAAAAGGGGCATTCGATGAAACAGTTAATAGCCACTCTGAGTGTCGCTTGGGTCAATGGTACTACCGTGGCGATGGCAAGGGTTACAGCCATTTAAGAAGCTATGCATTGCTAGAAGATCCTCACAAAGATGTACATGAAGGTGGACGAGAAGCTATGAATCAAGCCAATTCTGGCAATATGGCAGGTATGGTTACTGCAATTAATGTAATGGAAGATGCGAGCGAGCAAGTCGTGGATAAAATTGACAATTTAATGAATGAGATTATTGTTAATTTAACGTAACTACACTTAGTGCCCACCTAAGCCAATATTTTTGCTAGTACGATCTTATTCATCGCACTAGCTCCTCACAACTAGCTTTGTCATACCTCTAGTTATTCATGGTTTGCTAATGTTCGGTTTTTCGAAAATGATAATTGTCCACGCTCGAGCTAGCTTCCATAGCTAGCTCAAAAAATTTGCCCCATTGTTGTTTAGTGCTTTTACTCATTCATATCTTGGTTGTGTACTTTTGCCCTACTAAGTAACCGTCTAACGAACCACACCTCGCATCGTTAATCTGACTATATGAAAATACCTGCCCAATGATAAATTTGGAGCATACGATGAAAATTACAGAACAGCGGCACAATGGCTGGAACTACTGCAGCAACGCAATAATTTCAAAGGCACTAATATTGAATTCTGCCAACACCATCATGTCGCTATTACCACTTACTATAAGCAACGTGCTTTAAAAGCTAAGAACCTGCAAAATCTAACCTTACTAAAGCCAAGTCTTAGTACTGCATCGTCACGCTTTATTCAAGTAAAACAAACCCCGACTGAAGCATCGTGCACTCTCATCAACATGCGGTGCAGTTTGATATCCACTATAAAGTCAAAGAAGATGGCCGCTATATCAGCAAGGCTGTTTACACACTTTTGGCGTTTAACATGCCGGGGAAGAAAGAGATATTAGGACTTCATTTATCTAAAATTGAAGGTGCTAATTACCGATTATCAGTGTTGACAGACCTTCATAATCGTGGCGTTAAAGATATGTGTCGATGGGCTGCTTCCCAGAGGCGATAGCGACTATCTTCCCTGAAACAGAGACTCAGCTGTGTGTTATCCATCAAATCCGTAATTCTATGAAGTATGTCGCCTCTAAGAATCAGAAAGCCTTTATGGCAGATTTAAAGCCTGTTTATCGGGCGATGAGTAATGACGCTGCTGAGCTTGCACTGGATGAACTAGAAGCCAAGTGGGGAAGCACTTACCCATTGGTCATAAATTCCTGGAGCAGGAAGTGGCATAACCTCTCACATTATTTTAAATATCCAGAGCATATACGGAAGGTGATTTATACGACTAATGCGGTTGAGGCCGGCCACCGTCAATTTAGAAAGCTGACTAAAACGGAGGGAGCGTTCCCTAACGAAAATAGCTTGTTGAAGCTATTTTATGCTTCAGAGAAATAGACAATGCCAATTCATAATTGGAGCCTTCGTTTATCTCAGTTAGCCATTTATTTTGAAGGGCGTTTAGACAGTGTGCTAGACATTTAAAAATTAGCCTGACACAGAATATTGAACGCGCTCAAAACTCTATATCCGAATTTATTAGTTTAAACCATAATTATAATGGAATAAGCTACGTTTTAAGTTCCATATTAAGGGTTATACCGTCAAATGTTCGATATACTTCTTGAAGTCACAGGTGCTATTCTTATAAGTGTTATCTTCTACACTATTTTTTGTGGCGCTAGACATCCACTTATACAAAATCAACCAGGTATCAAACAAATTACCATCGGTTATGGACTATTACTATTAAGTTCGTTCATAGATATTACAGACAATTTCCCCGCACTTAATTACCTCGTGATAATTGGTGATACTGAGTTGCAGGCATTTCTCGAAAAAGCGGTGGGGACGACCCTAGGTCTAGTGTTCCTATCGTCGGGACTTAGACTTTGGATTCCTATTATTCATGAACTGGTCAACACCCGCCAATCACTCAATAAGCTAACAGTAGAACTTGATGAACGAGTCCAAAGGCGTTCAATAGAATTAGAGCGGAGCAACGACAATTTAAAAATTGAAATATTGGAGCGTGAAAAAATAGAACAGAAACTCAAATATCAAGCTCTCCATGATTCACTAACCATGCTTCCCAATCGCTCTGCTCTCATCGAATTTCTTGAACACGAAATATCCAGCCCAGACAATCATGATTCTGTCAGTGCTCTATTTTTTTTAGATTTAGACAATTTCAAACAAATAAATGACTTACTTGGTCATCATCTGGGTGATGATGTGCTAGAAATTACCGCTAAACGTTTAAATAGCCTAAGTCTTACCAAAAATAGATTTGTCGGTCGTCTCGGAGGGGATGAGTTTGTGTTGGTCATGACAGACATACATCCAGACTTACATTTTGCCAAAGAATTAGTGACAAAAATGGCCCAACAGGTCATAAGTACGCTCGATAAGCCCATATACTTATATGAACATAAACTAAAAGCATCTTGTTCTATCGGCATCAAATTATTCCCAAGTCAGACGCAGGAAATTATTAGCGATTTATTAAGGCAGGCAGATATAGCGCTATATGATGCTAAGGGAAAGACAAAGATAAAAGGAGGGTTCAGTTTTTTCCACGAAGATATGCAGAGCCTAATGATTGAGCGAGTGAATCTTGCTAGAGAGATACATGACGCTCTGGAAAGAAAACAGTTTTACTTACATTATCAACCACAGGTATCAAGTGATGGCCAGGTATTTGGACTAGAGGCTCTATTGCGTTGGGAGCACCCTACAAGGGATATAATTGGACCTGACGAATTTATACCTATAGCAGAAGAAGCTGGGTTAATTGATAAATTAGGCCGTTATGTTTTACATAATGCTCTTTCTGAATGCTCTTCCTTTTTCGCCAATGAAGTCCGTGATACTAAGCTCAAAATAGCAGTAAACATAAGTCCAAGTCATTTCCTACAGATCGACTTTGTTAATCAGGTTAAAGAAATTATGGACTCTTTTGAACTTAATAATTGCCATCTTGTTCTTGAAGTTACTGAAAGTGTAGCGATTGAAAATATTGATGAAATTTCAGAAAAAATGGAACAATTACAGAAGCTTGGAGTCGGGATGTCGTTAGATGATTTCGGTACCGGTTACTCTTCTCTTAGTTATATCCAAAGATTGCCATTTGATACTATTAAAATAGATCGTTCCTTTATTCGTGATATTAATACTAATTCAAATGACGCAGCCATTGTAGACGCTATTCTCGCCGTGTCGAAATCGCTGGGGGTTACCGTAATTGCAGAAGGGGTTGAAACCAGAGAACAGCAATATTTTTTAGAACAGCGGGGTTGTGAACATTATCAAGGATATTTATTTGCACGACCAACTTTGTTGTTCGACTGTAGTAGCATTTTAAATATAGGTATCACTGACTCCACATAGCGCATACTATGTTTATTGTGAGTGAATGGAATTACGCTCCTACAAAATCTAATGTGTATTACTTTTGTTAGTACAATAACTCTAAGCCATTTTTGTCCAAAAATGAGTTAGACCTTTAGCCGTAACTCTAAATATTAAAGGTTACGCTGTTCTAACCAAGTGCAGATACGGCTGAGGCCTTTGATGGCATGGATGCCATCGTAGAGCTTACAGGGACGTACTTGAAGCGTGTCTCAGAAGTGTCTGCACATGCGCTGGCTGCAGACCATTGGAACCACTTTTGCTGATTGTTATCCTCAGCTTAAAAATGACAATCAGTTTTTGTGGGGGTGGGGTTACTGCTTCTGTTTATAAATATCAAACGGAGTTTGATTGCTCTAGCTTAAAAGCGATAAGGCCTCGCGTTGAAGCTTATCAAGGCTTCCACCATCGCTCACTGAGTTGCCAATCTCTTTTATCACTAAGTCCAGACTCTAGAATGTAATAACGTTCACTATCAAACCGCAAACGGGTAATGGTGGTACGGCTTGGAGTGCTAAATAATTATGGATGTCTTGGTTTTTTACCATTAAATCTATAGCTGTAATTAATCGCTGATAAACGCCTATAGAATATAGTGAGTAAATTGTTCTGAGTTATACGAATTGTGAATACTTAAATTGTATTTCTTGTTTACGTTTTTATGTGCAGTTGCAATAATTCCGCGCTATGTGCATGAAGCACTTATAAATATAAACAGGGAATAATAATGAAGTTTAATAAAAATTTACTATTTGTAGGGTTAGTTGTTTCTACCTGTGCTTATTCTGAGCCGCGAGTTGATGGTAATGATGTAGCAATCACTTCAAGCCATTCAAATTCAATTGAAACCACAGCGGATACGAGCTTTTCACTAGGTATAGGATATCAATATGGTGGAGTGTTAGGTGTCCGGTACAATTATCAAAAACTGAACCATGTTTTCTTTGGCTCTTTAGGTCTAGTTGGTGGAGCTTTAGGGTATCAATATGCATTTAGTGAGCAAAAACATTTGTTTGGATTCAGTGTTGGAAGTGAGGTCCTTACTAGTGAAGATGGCTTTGCAGTGCTGACATATGAGTATTATCCAAAAGGTTTTACTGATGGTGGTTGGCAATTTGGTGTCAGTGGAGGTGTTAGAAGGGAGGATGACGGCGGTTCTTTCGGGAATGTGGGAAAAACGGCTACCGAGCCTACCGGCATGATTTCACTGGGCTACAAGTTTTAAAAGCAGCATATTCTCGGCCAATCTTTTTTAAACAGCCTATTACTAAGGAAAGTAAATGAGCAAGCAAGTTGAACTTAAACTAACCGAAGATGAAGCTTGGGTACTTTTTGAGTTTGTTCGTCGATTTAGTGATAGTGACAAGCTCGATATTGAAGATCAAGCCGAGCAGCGTGCACTTTGGAATTTGTGCTGTACCTTTGAAACAACACTTCATTTAGAGCAGAACATCACTTATGAATAGTTCATCTCTCAGTGCCGCGCTACACTGAGAGATGAGTTTTAGCGATACATCATCGAAAATTGTTGTCGCTGAGCCGCATGAGTTGCTCTACAGCTTCGAGTAAATGATTTAACTTTTTCAATTCACTGCGACCTGCTAGTTCTTCGGCAAATTCTGTAGGGGTTGCCAATCCGTATTGACGCTTAAGTTTAAGTAAATCATCATCGTCAATAGCTAGGCAGCACTGGCCGTTGGCGTTCACCTCAAACACTAAACGGCGATATGCATCTTTTAGCTCCAGAAACTTTTCTACAGTAGCGGGTTTTAGCAATTTAGCGGCTTGCATTTTATGTTGGCAAACCGTTTTATAACTTTGATTAAAGGCGTTGGAGGCATCTTTGTATTTGGTGCCTTTAATAGCGGGGATGCCGTCTGCATCGAGCGCAACGCTTTTCACGTAGGGGAAATCAAATAACAATCCGTGACGATGGTAGTGGTCGTACACTGTGCGTCTTGTGGTTTTACCATTGGCGTCAGTATCGGTTTGTCTGCGTTTAATTACGTAATGAAAGTGATACAGATTAAACTGGAAACTGTGCGCTTTACCTTGATATTGCCCTTCATAAAAGGCGTCGATGGTTCGGCGGTGATTACCCCGATGAAACTCTTTGAACTGAGCTTCAAGTGCTTTAGATTTAGCTTCAGGCGTTATCTTGACCTGAGTTAAATTGTTGTCGTGGAGGATGTCTAAATGGTGGATGCGATCTGATACTGGCTCGCGCCAACGTTTGCGCATACGTAACCAGACCCACAGAATAGGAACAATAACACCAGCCAATAGCGCTAGGTTAATCGGGATTTTAATTTGCCCATCTAGGCTAATGAGCTGAATGAACTTTTCAAATACGAACCAATAAGCCATATGCCATTGAGGAAAAATATTTGCTATGAGCAAAGGACAGGCGGCAATGGCTGCCATTCTAAGCCATGGGCGGCTTATGGAGCGAAACAGTGGTATGCGTTTACCTTGGCGTTCGAGATAAGTGACTAATAAGGGAGCCGAGATTGTCGGTAGCCAATAGACAGAGCTCTCAATAACATCAAACACTAAATGAACAAGACTGCTGGTAAATTGCGGGTAGACATAATTTACCAAAATACCATAGCTGCTAAATGCAAGCAGTAACCACTTTAGTAAATTAGGTAGCTTGTCATTGTAATCAAGTGGGCCGGGGTGATGCTTAACTGATTCGACAACTTCAATGAGTTGCGCCTCGGAGGTGGCGGCTTCAACATTTGCTTTTATTTGCTCAATATTAGCTTTCACCCGTTTATTGTGGTTCATTTTATTCCTTCTAGTACCGCTGTTGCGCCAACAGTGTAAAAACGCCTATCTGTAGGCGTTTTGGTATTAATATTCACCGCTATTGAATTCGAATTTAATGTGGTAGCAATAAACTCTTACCTAGGCTTCCACCATGGCTCGCTGTGTTGCCAGTCTCTTTTATCACTAAATTTGGACTCTAGAATGTAATAACGTTCACCATTAAACCGCAAATGGGTAATGGTGGTACGGCTTTGGCTGCTATCTGTGCGTTTGGGCAAAGCACCTGACAGCTTAGTCTTGGTGAGCAGTTTAAGGTCGGAAAAGCCTTTGTATTGTTTGGGCTCAATATGCAGCGCACCTTTGCCGCTCTCAACGATATAGCGCGTTGTCAAACCCGCTTTGTCGTTAGTTTCACTTTTAATGACCACAGGTGTTCTGGCAACATGGTAGCCACTTGGCTCGCTTTTCCAGACTTTCCAATAGTAAAGGGGCAGTCTTTCTACCACTGGAATTAAAAAGCGCCCTTGATGAACAAATAAATTCAAATAATCAGATTGATACTCAGTTGCGCCCTCTGGGAGTTGTTGCGCTTGTACTCGTACCCCCAGTGCGCGGGTATCACTGTTAAGCTTGTAGTTAGCGGTATCAATCCAAAGGGGCGCTGGCGAATTTTGCTCTTTGTTATCTAGCGAGCCTGCCACAATGGTTAATCCTGGCCCCTCGTATAAACTGCCTGTATGACGAGCGATAACTTCATGAGTCTGAGTGTCCATAATGACGGTGCGTAGGGTGTAACGCCTTTCACCTGCATAGCTTCCGCCTGTCCATTGTAAGTATGCGCCCATGGTAAATTGTTCTTGGTGCGGCAGTTGCTTACATACAGCAGCGCTGAACCCTCGAACATCACCACTGTCATTTTCCATTGCTTCCAGGGCATCTATGCTGCACGCTTGCTTGGCATGACTTGCTGGCGAAAACGCTAGCGTCCAAGTCAAAATAGCGCAAGTTAAAAGGCTGCTGTTAAATAGCGCGGTTAATCTGCAGCAAAATGGGCTGGTTTTAGGCTTGTTAGTTAGCATTTTGGCTCTCCGATTGACTGCTGTTTGGATCTGTTTTCGATGCGCTTTCATCGTCGCTGTCACTTAAAAAATTGACGCCAGTTTGGTTTATTTGCCAAAACTCAGGGGAGGGTAATCGCTCGGTGACAAACGGATAACGCTTGCCATCATATTTAAGCTCGCTGCTAAAATTGATTGGTTCTACTTGATCGTATTCGCCATCGGTACTGTATTGCTGACCTTGGGTTATTAACTTTAAATCATGGTAGCCATGGCTAGTTGTTGGTAACACCTCAACTTCACCTTCAACGCCATAGTGCAGGTATACGCCACCGTTACTTCCAGCGAGATCTGTGCCTTCAATTTCGTAATCCAGTGGTAGGTGTTTCAGTACTGGGCGTAACTTATCACCTTGTTGTACAAATAAGGTCATAAAGCGGTTGGTTTTAAAGGCTTGATAGTCACCATGTTGCTGGCTTTGTGGGGAATTGTCGTAGTTGACGAGGTCGAGTATTAAACCCACTGCTGGCGTATTGTCGTTTAGCGCGTACTCGCGGTGAACGATGCTATTCGTGTCAGAATGCACCTTGATGTTGCTACTTTCATTAATGATCCCCGTATAGCGTGCTTCAACTTTATTACTATAGCGGTTAACGATGATCACTCGCCATAGATAGCTTGTGTAGTTATGCTCGATTTCTTTGTAGGGCTGGAAATAAGATAGTAACGCTTGCTCTTTATTATGTGGCAATACCCAGCACACAGGATAGTATGTTGCCGCGCTAATACCGTGCTTTCTGCTTAGGAGTGCGGAATCAAAATCGATCACGCTGTTTAATTGATTCAATCCACAATCTTGTTGTTGACCTTTTTGTTGCTCATATAACGCTTGTTCAAGAGTGTCTTTTTTTAAGCTGCCGAGTGCGTAGCTATTGGCGCTACAGAGAGTAGCCAATAGTAATGCGGTAAAAATAATTAATGGTTTATTCATAAGGTCGATTAACTTGTTCTGGTGATTTTATTAATTAGCAAGGGCGCGATAAATCGAGGTTTTATAACCTCTAACTTGTACGCCTTTACGTAGCGGGATAGCGTATTCGGGCGCTGGTCGGTTGCTGTAGTCAATATATTGCGGCGTGGCGTAATAAAACACACCACGATATTGCGCCGGTAAATCCGTTTGTTGCAGCAGATCATATTTAAGGTTATAGCTGCTGATAGCTAATGGCCTACCGTTATTGCTAACCACTTCACCCATTTTGTCGGCAAGGGCTTTCGTGGATCGATGTGCGCCTGCATCCTCTACCCAATTAGCGACTAACTGGCCGGCAGCATTGTGCTTGAGCGGCATTAAAATAGTGTCTTTAATCACAGGGATGGTTTTGACTTGCGCTAATTTCATTTGATAAAGCTCAAGCTGCAGTGCTTTGTTTTTCGATACTTTTTCTATGTGCGGTGCATTGATGCCATAAACCATGTGGTCACAGGTTATTTCGTCATAGCCTTGGTTGCTGCATACAGCGCCCCAGTCAGGCATAGTGATTTCAATCAGTGCAGCACCGTAACCAGAATGACTGCTACTCGATTTTGTGTCTGTCGCCTCAAAGTAGCTACCGAGAATGTTGTAATCAACACTGCGGCGGCTTTGCAACCAACGCTTGTTAAACGAGTCACTGCGTTTGCCTTCACAAATGAGCAGAGGGAAGGGGATACGGTTGCCTGCTTGTGCCGCTTGATACATGGTTTTACGTTCATGCTCATCAAACTGACAACTGCCTAAATCGGTCATCAAAGTTTGAATTTTTAGCGCATTTTCAGCATCAGCATGGCTTGGCAACAGGCTACAGCCGCTGAGTAAACAGATGCTTGTAAAACAAGTTACTAGTAAGGCATTAGACCCTGTGTTCGTTAATATAAACATGATTATTGCTGTAACCTTTTTGAGTCTGAGCTTGATTCTGGAACAGGGGCTGAATCTGCAATAAACTTGCGTGCTTGTTCAAGGTTCATGCCTTTATTGCCCGTTATGGTTTGTGCTCTTAAGGCGGCTGATTGTGCGATGATCTGTTGTAATAACTCATCGGTGAGCAGAGTGTATTTTTGGTAGGTAAATCCAAATAGCGAGTTATCGCCGTATAGCGCGAGTTTGTCGCCAGCTTGATAACTATCCCAATCCTGTTTGCTAATGCCGCAAATATAATCGTTGCCCCAGAAACGGTAGCCTTGCAGGTATAAACCACCATCACAGGTACGACTGTAATAGCCAAAACGTTTATCATCAATCGTAGTAATGACGACAGCTTTATCGGCAATAAAACTATGTAGCACTACAGGTAAGCCTTTAGCTATTGAAAAGTGCAATAACACGGGAATGCCGATAGTGACAGATAAGATAACTTTTATCGGGCTGCTAGGTTGATTATCGAGGTTTACTCTTAGCCATGAATTTTTCTGCTTTAATCCCCAAAACATGGCTATTAACAAAAGCAGCGATAGCGCAGCGGCAAAAAGGCTGAGTCGCTCGTAAAGCACATCATTAACTAAGGTATCGCTAAATACGGCAACCATCATCAAGGCTAATAACAACATAAAAAAGTACCCCAGTACTTTTTGCGTTGTGGTGGTTTTTGGCGCGAAGATATTACCCATGCAGTTCCTTAGCTTGTGGTATTTTGAGGTTGTTGAATGATTTTACGATAAAAGGTAGGGCAAGTTTTGTGATAATAGGTAAAAGATCCAAATTGCTAGCGGCGTGTTGGCCCATAAACCGTAGCGCAGACTTTTATAATGAACCTTGGAAAACACTAAGCTGCCAATCACCAGTATGCTTACCCAAATTAAGCATTTAAAGATAAACACGAGACCTGTGCCTACACCTTCATGGTCGACCCGTGCCACACCAATCAAAAAGTTGGGGCCGATATATTGCAGTAGCGGTATGGCAATCACAAACAGCACCTTGCCGAGCCGTGTCTGCATTAATGTTGAGATAGCGTTTGGCATATTGTTATTAGTCCGATTTCTTGTTTTTATGAATGATTGTTTTCTATTAATGCAGTTTTAAATAGCATGTTAATAAATGCCTTTTAGATAAATGCTATCTAATGTTCTGGATGAAGTCTGGGTTCAACCATTGAGGCCGGCACCTTATCGATAGTCGCTTTATGATTACAAGTGTATGAATTGTAAATTGTTATAACGCCTTGCGTTTTGTGATGAGCGTCACAAAAATGCTTTCAGTTTGAATACCCTTGGCTGTTATCTATTCACAATGGCGGCGTCATTAAGGCGTAAGGTGTTTAGCAATACGATATAAATTAACTTATTAGCAATCATTTTTTGTTGGATAGGTTTTTTATCGAAAAGTCATCAGCTATTGGCAAGTAACAGAAGTTTAGGCTTACGCAAAGGATTGCCAATTAAATTTATCGTTTGGAGTGTTTAATGCTGCCGTTTTCGAAAACAGTAAGATCTGGTTCCATGTTTGTTTCAATATTTGTCTCAATGTTTACCTCTCCATTTACGTTAGCGTTACAGGTGCAGAGCTTTTCTCATGGTGACTGGCAAGTCACCTGCGATAATACTCACGCCTGCCGTACGGTGGGTTACCATAATCCTGAACAACAACATAAACTTGATGAGTACGCTCCGGTTTCTGTGATATTGGAACGAGCTGCGGGAGCTGACGCCCAGCTTACGGGGAAAGTGAAGTTTGGTCAGATTGCAATGGATTCGACTGACAACCGTGAAAAGTCTACTGAAACAATCACCCTGAGCATTAATGATAACTATCAAAGCCAATTAGGCCCTGAGTTGCCAGTTTATGAAGAAATGGAGCTTAGCTTTAGTGGTGAGCATGAGCTAAGCAAGGAGCAAGTTAGCCAATTACTCAATGCACTAACCATGAAGGGCCAGGCGTCGATTAAATTTATCGATAGTGCGGGCAAAGTGTGGCGATTATCAACTAAAGGCTCTACTGCTGTTTTATTAAAAATGGACGATTATCAAGGCTTGGTTAACACGCCTTTTGCGATTGTGAAAAAAGGCGTTCGTAGCAACAATTTGGTGCAGCCAAAGCAAGCGCCTGTTATTTCGGTACCCGCTCAGCCAATACCCGTTACAACTGCCGCAGATCTTGCATTGGCCACAGATACTGACTTTATCCTGAGAATGAGATCTGCACTTGATAACGCCTGTGATAATGTCCCTGCAGCAGACGAGCCTTTAAAGCTTGAGGTTGCCAGACTGACATCAAATAAGCTTGTTGTGTCAACTATGTGTTGGTTCGCTGCATATAACTATGGCGAAGCTGTGTGGCTGGTTGATGATAACTTTGAGACTGGACCTGTATTAGTGACTGATAGTGCGGTGAATTATGCTAATGGTGTAATTGATGAGTTTATGCGTGGGCGAGGAGTAGGAGATTGCGTGTCTGGAAGGCGCTATATTTGGAACGGCAGTGAGTTTGTTTTAGCTGATTCTTATTCTACCGGAGCCTGCCGAGAGATTGCGGCTGGCGGAGCTTGGTATATCCCTACCACTGTGAGCACGGTTATTGTTGGCGATGATCCCGCTGCCGGAATCGATTGTCTGTCTGAGCAAGCTTATAGCACAGAAGGTATGACTAAGTGTGGTCAGCGAGAGTTAGCTAATGTCGAGTGGAAACTCACCGAGGTTATTAAATCTATTAGTGCCCTTGAACACGTGGCAAGTAATAGCGAGTTAAGCACTGCCTATCGTCAGGCGCAGACCTCTTGGTTAACGTACCGTAATGATGTCTGTAAGGCGGAAATGCTGACTTACGTTGAAGGCTCGATGGCAATGCCTGTATTGGTAGGCTGTAAGCTTGAGCTAACACAAAAGCGCTTAAAGGAGCTGCAGTTAACTAAAGAGTCGCTTACTTTCCGCGACTTTTAATTGCTCAAAAGTTATTGAGAGCCGATATCTAGTGATGATAATCGGCTCTTATCAAGCAATGTGATTTCTTTTCTATTTTGTCTCTATCCTATTTTATTTGGGTCAAACCCAAGGCCTGACTCGTTTTTTATAGTCAATAAACTCCTGACCAAATATTGTTTCAAGTGCGCGTTCTTCCGGCGCAATTTGAAATCGCTGCATATAAAGCATAAAGCCGACAATACCGAACATGCTGCAAAGTGAGGCTAAATAAACAGCCCATGCACATAAAGCTAATGCCATACCTAAATACATAGGGTTACGGCTGAATTTATACATGCCTGAAGTGACGAGTGCGGAAGTGGACTCTGGTTTGAGTGGATTAACAGTGGTGCGTGCCTGTCGGAAGCTAATGACGCCAGCGATGGCTGAGGCCATGCCTAAACTTAACAAACCGTATATGGCTATCTGCCTGATGATGGTTATATTAGCTGTGTAGGCATTCGTTGCAGTTAGGCTTGTGTCAGAGCCTGTAACTTGGGTTAACGCGAGAGTTAGCTGTGCAATTGTCCACATAATGATTGCTGCAATGAATGCGACAATAGGTGGCGGGATAGTATTTTCTAATCTGCGAATAAAAATTGGCAAAACTCGTCCTGTGAGTTATCTAAGATGTGAACAAAATAATAGGCTAACCAAGCTTATCAATAAATAGCCTTGCGCTAATTATGAGCTGGCATGTTGACAATAGCGTGAAGCGGGGAAAGTTCTTTCATACCTAAAGTGTACAGCTGTTTAGTCTGTTGTTTTTGGTTTATACGCAAATAAACCGAAGATTTAAGCGTATCTAGACAGGTGAAAGTGGGGTGTTTTGTTGTTTTTATCCACAACTTTCATACTTATTATGGGGTATTTTGTGGTTATTGCTTGTTAGCGCCAAATTTATTCGTGATCTAGCTTCAGAATATAACCATAATTAAAACAGGTTTATTAACAATGCTATATCTAGTGTGTAACCAATGGTGATGATAATCATTCTCGATAGAACTCTATCTTATTGTTATTTAGTGTTTTGTTTTGTTTGCGTGTTTATAAGGTTCTTTTGAGATAAATCTTTTTAGTGTGAGCTATTAAACGGTTTTGATAAAAACGAGCCTTACGCCTCACCTTGTTAGTAGATATGCACAATATTGAATTCAGATATTCTTAAATAATAAAATACCCACTTCGATATACAACCGGCCTGTAAGTTAATGTCCAGCATAAAAACCATAAAGTCAGTGAATTTTATGGCCAAATTAATGGCTACAAGTTTACTCACTCTGCTCATCAGCGTTGTGCCTGCACAAGCGACTCCCTGGGATAAGCTAGATTCAGCTCAACTCGAACAAAAATTAACAGAAAAGTTTAGCGAGGGTAAATACTCTCCAAAAGGCGCTGACTCTTGTCTTATGTGTCATAAGAAGAGCACTAAAGTCATGGCGATTTTTGACGGTGTTCATGGCGACATGAGTAATAGTAAATCGCCAATGGCGGGAATTCAATGTGAAGCCTGTCATGGTCCACTAGGGAAGCATAATCGTGGCGGTAAAGAGCCAATGATTAGCTTTAGCCCTGACAGTAAGTTACCTGCCGAAACGCAAAACAGTGTTTGCCAAGGTTGTCACAATGACCCTAAGCAGATGGCATGGCATAACAGCACTCACAATCTAGAAGAAGTGGCTTGTAGTGATTGTCATAACGTTCACGCGGCAAAAGATCCTGCTCTTGACCGTTTAACGGTTAACGACACTTGTACTTCTTGTCATACCCGCGCTAAAGCTGACATGAACAAGCGCTCATCACACCCAATGAAGTGGGACCAGATGACGTGTATTGATTGTCACAACCCACACGGATCTATGACCGAAAGCGCGTTGATTAAGCCAAGCCTAAATGAAACTTGTGCTGAGTGTCATGCCGACAAGCGCGGCCCATTCCTTTGGGAGCATGCGCCGGTAATGGAAGACTGCTCAAGCTGCCATACGCCGCACGGCAGTGTTAACGACAACTTACTTAAGTCGCGTACTCCACAGTTATGTCAGCAATGTCACGCAGACGATGGCCACGCAAGTCGCATGACAAGCCAAGCCGGTCTAGATGCATTCAGTGCTGGTAAGAGTTGTTTAAATTGCCACAGCAAGATCCATGGTTCTAACCATCCTGCTGGCAGCAACTTTGCCCGTTAAGTCTAGGAGTGACAAATATGCGTTTAATTAAACCTTTTTCATTAAACCTGATCACCCTAGCGTTATTGGGTGCAGGTTCTAGCGTGTATGCGGCAGACTTTGGTGTGCAAAACGCCAATATCGCCGCAGGTAAAACCGCAAACTATCAATGTAAGCGTTGTGTTGAAACCCAAGGCTACACAGGTAGTGTTGGCGTGAGTGTTGGTGCGGTTGATGCAGATGACAACCATGCCATCAATCAGTTTGGCACCGGTGAAGACGGTGCTATTGCTGGGGTGAATGCCGATCTTGCTTATCAGCAAAGTGGCTACAAAGCGAAAGTTCAAGCTCATCAGTTGGGTATGGATAACGGCTTTGTGACTATGGAAGCAGGTAAGAGCGGTCACTATAAGCTTGATGTCGATTACCAAACGATTACTACGAACCAAGGCAGTAATGCTTCGACCAATCTTTGGCAAAACAATGGCATGCTAACGCCAAGCGATCAAACTCGCGTATTGGATTTAGCCTTACAAAGACAGCGCAGTGGTATTGGTTTTGAATATGACTTCTCTGAAGTATTAGGCCTTGGCCTAAGCAGCTATGCACGCTATGACCGTGAAGATAAAACCGGTCACCGCAGCGCAAGTCTAATCAGTCCAAGCCCAACTAACTTTGCTGAAGCTGTTGATGAAACTACTGATAAATTCAGTGCCGGTGTGGTACTTGATGGCGCTAACTGGTTGTCAGAGCTGAGCTACAACGGCTCACGCTACGACAACAACATGAGCGATTTAAGTCTGCCATATGCCTATGACGTTTATAGCGCAACGCCAGATAACCAAGCGCACCAAGTGTCTTTGTCTGGTCAATACCGTTTAGCTTCGAGTGTATTTAGCGGTCGTGTGGTAACAGGTCGTATGATCCAAGATCAAGACCTTATACAGATGAGCGGCAACCCAATTCAAAACTGGGACGGTCAGGTTGATACCTTAAGCTCAAATCTAGCAGCAAGCACGCGAGTAAGCAGTCGCTTACGTCTAGGTGCAAGCTATGACTACAGCAAGCGTGATAATCGCTCATCGGTATTTGACTTTGCTCAATACGAGTTCAATTCAATGTCAGGTGCGTTTAAACAAAACGTGCCAATGGATATTGAGCGTCAAACTTTTAAAACCAATGCTAGCTACCGTATTGCCAGTGGTTACCGCTTACAAGCAGGTTACGATTACAAACAAGTTGAGCGTAGCTACGGTGAGCGTGAAGAAACCCGTGACAATGAGTTTTGGAGCAAGCTAAACATCCGTGCGATTGACAAGCTTACCCTAGATTTTGGTGTCAGCTATGGCGAGCGTGGCGGTAGTGACTACCAAGCTAATGAGCTAACTAGCGACGAAACCGAGTCGTTAATGCGTAAGTACAACCTTGCCGATCGCAAGCGCACAGAAGTTAACGCCAGAGCAAGCTATACCCCGCTTGAATGGTTAACTTTCGATGTTAGCACTTACTACGCCAACGATGACTATGACGCAACTGAAATCGGTCTGACTCAGGCTAAAGATTACGGTTACGACATGAATGTTCATATTCAAGTTGCTGAGCCGTTGTCAGTGTATGCATTCGCTGGTCAGCAGTGGATTGATTCAGACCAAAACGGTGACCAAGCGTCAGTTTGGCACACTGAAGTTAATGACGAGTTCATTAACTTAGGTTTGGGGGCTACTTACTCCGGCTTAATGGATGGCAGATTAATTTTAGGTAGTGATTATCTATTTGCTAACTCGTCAAGCAACACCGGTGTTAACGGCTACAACACTGGTAACTCAAATACCAATGCTTATGGCAGCTATTACTCGTACAACCACAGTGTGAGTTTATACGGCCAATACCTGATCTCTGAGCAAATGGCTGTCAAGTTGGCTTACCAGTTTGAACGTTATTTTGATACCGACAGTGCTGCGGTCACTCCCGATAGCATTCCAGGTTTAGTGACCTTGGGTGACCTGAACCACAATTACAACGCCCATCAACTGATGTTGACCTTCAGCTACAAGCTGAAATAAGTCGATTCAGATATTAATAAGTTTGAGGAAAACAAGATTATGGAACGTAGAAGTTTCTTAAAAATGAGTGCCGCGCTGGGCTGCGCCGCAACAGTTACCGGCTGTAATTCAAGCTCTGATGATGCCAATGTTATTCCGCCACAGCCGCCAGTAACTGACGAAGTGGTGAACTGGTCATCTTGCCTAGTTAACTGTGGTTCTAACTGTCCAATTAAGGTTTTTACTAAAGACGGTATCGTAACCCGTGTCGAAACTGACCACCAAGTAACCGATGAGTACGGATTACATGAAGTACGTGCTTGTGCGCGTGGTCGTTCACTACGTCAAAGAAACTACGCTGTTGACCGTCTAAAGACACCAATGAAGCGTGTTGGCGAGCGTGGTAAAGCTGAATTCGTACCAATTAGCTGGGACGAAGCAACTAGCATTATCGCTGAAAAGCTTGCTGCTGTTTACGCACAAGAAAATGGTGCTAAGTCAGTATTCCGTAGCTACGGTTCTGGTGCTTACTACGGTTTTGCATCAAATGCGTGTTTCAACCGTCTATTTAACCTAAACGGCGGTTACCTTAATGCTTATGGTAACTACTCTTGGGCGCAGCAGATGGAAGCGGCGAAGCACACTTTCGGTACTGGCAGTACTGCTGGTTCGTCAACGATTACTATCGAAGACAGTGACTTCTTCTTAGGCGTGGCTTACAACCCAAGCGAAATCCGTCAGTCGGGTTCTGGTGAAGGTTACGATTACCTACAGGCGCTACAAAGAAACAACGGCCTAGAAGTGGTGATGATTGATCCTCGTTACACTGACTCTATGTTAGGTAAAGAATCAAGCTGGTTACCAATTCGTCCAGGTACAGATGCTGCGTTTGCTGAAGCGGTTGCTTATGTGATGATCAACCATGCTAACTTTGCGGGTCAATCGCTACCGTTTGTACTTGAGCATTCAGTGGGTTTCAACAAGCAGTCAATTGAAGATCAAAAAGCGATTTTTGCAGCGAGCAGCGATGCCACTGACCAAGAATACGCTAAAGTGATGAATTCAGATGAAAACTACCAAGACTACATTCTAGGTCAAGGTATTTACACTGACGCTAAAACACCTGAGTGGGCTGAAAAAATCTGTGGTATTTCTGCAGAGAAAATCCGCTATATCGCTGGCAAGCTAATGACAGCTAAAGCACCTTACATTGTTGTGGGCGCTGGCGTTAACCGTCAAGCAAACGGCGAGCAAAGCATGCGTTCTCTATACATGCTATCAGTGCTAACCGGTAAGCTAGGTACTCGCGGTGCATCAAACGGTGAATTGCCATACATGAGCAGTATGTCTCGTGCAGGTATTCCAACAGGTAGCAACCCAGTTAAAGAAAGCATCTCTTTCTTCACTTGGTCTGAAGCGATTAACCATGGCGAAACCATGACGGCGCGTAGCCACGGTATTCGCGGCACTGATGGCCTTGATACGCCACTTGGCGCTAACATCAAGTTCATTCTGTCTGCATCTGATAGCTCGCTACTGAACCAGCACGCTGAAATCAACAATACGGCTGATATCTTCCGTAATGCTGAAGACTTATTCATCGTATCGTGTGATTGCTGGATGACGCCTGGCGCTAAGTTTGCTGACATCATCCTACCTGACACTAGCTGGTTAGAATCAAACGACTTAGTTAACGATTCATATGCTTCTGGTTCATTAGGTTACCTAACTGCAATGTCTTCTTCTGTTGAGACAATGTGGGATTGTAAGTCTATGTACGAAGCGGCAGCGATGATCGCCGACAAGATGGGCGTTGGTGCTGGCTTTAGAGATGGCAAGAACGAAGATGAGTGGTTAGAAGAGCTTTACCAAAGCACTAAAGCTAACAGCAATAACATCGGTGTTTCTCCTGCGTTCCCGGCCACTTACAAAGAAGCACAAGAAATTGGTTTCTTCCGTAAGAACATGAACGACAACCACGTTGCACTGCAAAGCTTCGTTAAAGAAGGCAAAGCGCTTTCAACACCAAGTGGCAAGATTGAAATCTACTCTGCTGAACTTGCATGGCGCGCGGCTAACTGGGATCAAGAGTCTGAGACAAAGGTTAAGGGTGACACCATCACAGCTATTCCACAGTACACAGTAACGTGGGACGGTTATGAAGATGAAGGCACTAAAGAAGATTACCCAATTCAGTTAGCGGGTTACCACACTAAGGGCCGTACTCACTCAAGCTACCACAACGTACCTTGGTTACGTGAAGCCGTAGAAGACGCAGTTTGGGTTAACCCAATGGACGGCGCTAAACACGGTTTAAGCTCTGGCGACAAGGTTGAGATGTACAACGAGCGTGGCTCAATTGAAGTGACTGTACGTATCACACCACGTGTTGCTCCTGGTGTATTTGCCCTAGGACAAGGTGCTTGGTACAACCCAGGCAACAAGCGAGGCAGCACTGGTCATATCGTTGACGAAGGCGGCGCAATCAACTCGTTAACTCGCTACCAGCCTAGCCCTGTCGCTAAAGGTAACCCACAGCACACTATTCGTGTTGCCATTAAAAAGATTTAAGAGAGTAGTTAATTATGACTGAAGCAACTCAATACGGTTTTTACGTCGACAGCACTAAGTGTACTGGCTGTAAAGCGTGTCATGTATCTTGTAAAGACCGTCAAGGTAACGAGATCCGTAACAATACCAACCCTGAACAAAATGGCGTACCTGCGCTAAATGGTGTGACTTGGCGCCGTGTGTACGAATACGGTGGCGGACAATGGACTGAAGGTCAAAATGGCTGTTTTGAGCAAAGTGTATTTGCTTACTATATGTCTATTGGTTGTAACCACTGTTCTGAGCCTGTGTGTGTTAAAGCTTGCCCGACGGGTGCAATGCATAAACGCCGCGAAGATGGTCTAGTACACGTTGCACAAGATCTATGTATCGGTTGTGAGAGCTGTGCTCGTGCATGTCCTTACGATGCACCACAAATTGACCGTGAACGTAAAGTCATGACCAAGTGTGATGGTTGTTTCGAGCGCATCGCTGAAGGCCGTAAGCCTGTATGTGTTGAGTCTTGTCCGCTACGTGCACTAGACTTTGACACTATGGATAACCTACGCGCTAAATATGGTAACGGCGATGGTCACATTGCACCATTACCACCTGAATCAATCACTTCACCAAACCTTATCATCAAGGCGAACGTGAATGGTGGACAAGGCGGCGATATCCTAAACCCAACTGAAGTATAATTTCAGTTTTTGGTTAGTTATCTAACTTACTGTTAAGTTATTTAAGCTATCAAGCATTCGTATTTAAGGATCACAAGCGCAGCGGGCTGCAAGGCCCGCTTAACTTGTAAGGTAAATTATGTCTTCAAAATCTGAGTCGTTAAGTCATTCATCTATTGCTGCCGTGGACTTTGTCGAGTACCAAGGGCTAGCACGAATACTGCATCATTGTCTTATTCGTTATCCCGAGGCTGGTTTTATCGACGGACTAAAAGAGTGTGATGTGGCTGGCAGTTGGCCAGAGTTTGGCGGGCGCGAGCAAAATTACACTGGTCGTCAATTGCTGGGCGATTTTTTACAGCAATGGTCGAGTGACGTGAGCGCGGAAGATGCAGAGAAGGCATTAATTACCTTAAAGCTGGACTACGGCCAACTTTTCTTCGGACCTGGCGAACCGACAGCTGTGCCGCAAGGCTCAGTCTACTTGTGTGAAGAGCAGTTAATTAACGATAGAACCACGGTTGAACTGATGGATTTTTATCGGGCTCATGGCGTTGAGTTGCAGCTTGATTACAAGCAGCCCATCGACCATATTGGTTTGTTTTTCGCTGTACTTGATCAAACATTTGGTCGTTTGCAGAGCGAAACAGATAACCAAGCTTTGATCCGCTTTACTCAAGTGTTATTACAGCAGCACCTATTACCTTGGGCAATGCGTTGCTGTGAGTTAGCTGTAGAGCATGCCAACACCGATTTTTATCGCGGTATTGGTTTGCTAACTACAGACTTCTCATTGCAACTGCAACAAGACTTCCAAGTGCTAGCACTGGATAAACGCTTGTTCCGCTAATACGTTAGCGGTGATGTGAGTACTAAAAAGCCCGTAAATTTAATTTACGGGCTTTTTTTATGTGTCTTGAGACTCGCGTATTATTGGCGTAAGTTGCCTGATAAAAACCTTAGTTAAAACTACCCATATTGCGGCTTGATTGGCGTTTTTCGCTGCGTACTTGTTCTAGTTGGGTATTGATTGTCTGTAATAACTGGCAAAGTTGTTTTGCATTATCATCGAGTAGCGCTGCAGGATTTTGATTATCTGCGCTTGGGGTGATTAATGACTGGCTCCATTGGTAGCCGATAGTTAACACTAAATGCTCTGATTGATTGAGTTCGCTTTGCTCAATCTCTTTGACAAATAATAAACGGCTCGCAGCAAACAAGCAGTGCAGGGCAAGTTCATTAGCCAAGGGCGTTTGTTCATCGCTTGTCATAGCTGGCAGCCACACAGGTTCTCCTTCAGCAAAAACTAATGCCGAAATCGTGTTGGTCACTGTGCTAAGAGAAGTCGCACCACCAAACAGTTGCACCACTTTTTCTGATTTTTGCAGTGTCAGGGCTAAGCGACTAGCAAGGATGGACTTACTCCATTGTTGCCCTAAAGAACGTCTTAACGTCATCTCATCAAAATCTCATATAAACAGCCTCATCATAGAGGCTAAACCAAGCTGAGAGATAAGTTTAGCATTTTGGCAATTAGCCCGATGTGCTAGGTGCAGCATTATCGGATTAAGATGCTAAATTCACTAGGTCTGCGGCACATTTCTGTTAAAATCCTGCCTCTATTTTGATGAATTTTAAGGTTCCCCAATGGATATTCAACGTGTTAACCCATGTGCAAATTGGTCAGATGCGACCGTGTTTAATAACATGGTGCATTTTGTCGAAATTGCAGCTGATGTAGAAGGCGATATGCTTAGCCAAGCAGAGCAAGTTTTTGCTCAAGCAGAAGCGACACTTGCCAGTGTGGGTAGCGATAAGTCTCGTTTGCTATCAGTGACTATTTACGTGACAGATTTTGCCAACGTAGCGGTATTTAACCAAGCATGGCAGGCATGGTTACCTGAAGGATGCGCGCCTAGCCGTGCATGTTTAAAGGTAGAGCTTGCTGATCCAAGCTACCTTGTTGAAATCGCTTTTGTGGCTGCGGTTAAGGCCTAGTTTTAAAGCTTAATTTAAAGCTTAATTTAAGGATTAGTTTTAAAATTAGCTATGGCTATCATTATGCGTCGGTTATTCTAATTGCTTGAGTAACTGACGTACATGAGCGCGAGTATCATCAATTTTACTTACAACAGCTTGTGCACTGGTCTCATCCTCGGGCAACAGCTGCCAATTTGATTGCCAGCTCAGTTTTAGTTCCTCTGCTGCCACACTGAGCTCTGGTTCGGTTATCATACTCAAGTCGGCAATTAAATTGACTTTCACCCAGCCTTGGCGTGGATTACCTTGCACAGGATCTTTGTCGTAATGGGCGGCATAGACAATTGATTCGAGTTCGGAAAGTTGCAGCAATAGCTCAAAGCTTGCTGAGCGCACATTGTTGTTATACTCAGTGATCTCCATGCGCCAAACGTTGTAGCTAAACCCCACCAAAGCAAACAACATACTAAAGACGGCTGTAAGTTGAAATACCGAAATGGTTTGCTCACCAGAAATTGCGATCTTCACAGTTAACGCCTTTTGTTAATGTGCTTAGCATAATTCTAGCCAATGCTACTCGAGCTGCATGCCTGACTCGTAGATTACACAAGCGGTTTATGTATTTGCTTAGGGTTATCCAATTAAGGATCTGGTCTGATGAGTTAGCGATGAACTCTGCTTAAGCTACTGTATCTGTTTAAATTTATTGTATACAACTTTTATATTAGTAGTGGCTATTGATAGCATTTAAGCGGGGTGGTACTTTAGGGCGGTTTTATACATTATAAGGAGATCATGATATGGAACACTTTATTGGTGCGTTAAAAAAATATGCTGAATTCAGTGGGCGAGCGCGTAGAACTGAATTTTGGATGTACATGCTAATTTATTTTGTTATCAACTTTGTTTTAACTTTACTGGGTTTAGATACCATTGCACTCATCGTTGCTTTGGCTTTAGTCGTACCAAGTTTAAGTATTGGCGCAAGAAGATTGCATGATACAGGCCGTTCTGGTTGGTGGCAGCTGCTTTCACTTATTCCCATTATCGGTGCTATCGTACTTATCGTTTTCTGGGCACAAGATAGCCATGATGCGAATAGTTATGGTGCAAACCCGAAAGAAGGCGTACCTGCGTAACTTTACTTTGCTAAGTGGTGCTCTTAAATAAGATGTACTAGCATCACCTGGTTTAAACAGGTGGAAAGCGACAAGTATGGCCTCACGCTATTTTTAAGCTTTCTACCTTCCTCAAATCCCTTACCTCAAAACATTGTGTTGGTGCTTATCTCTGTGACAGCCTTATTCTAAGTTCTAAGCCGGTATCCGCTAGTTGGTCTTAGTCTATTAATTGTGAAATTACATTTAATTTAGATATGATATCAGCAGCTAACTCATTACTTTATAGGCTAATTCATTTGAGTGCTTGTATGACATTCTTGCCAAAGCTTGCAGGACAAATTATTTCAGCAAAGAAAACAGCAACAATAAGAGATGTTAGTGATAGTCATTTTTTTGCAGGCCAAGTAGTAGATGCGCGAGTCCATGGCACTGAGCAGTATATTTGTCAGATTGAGATTATTGATATTAAACCTATTCAATACCATGAGTTAAACCGAAGCCACGCTAAAGCTGAAAATCTGCCGTTTGTCTTTATTTTAAAGTGGTTGATTCGGAGAATTTATCCAGGTGAACAGCAACTCTTTTATATTCAGTTTAAAGTTCATGGCGACTCGCCATATTGATTAGCGTGTTATTGAGCTTTTGCGCTGCTTAGCATTTGTAGGTGTTGATGGATTAATGCGGCGGTAGATTCAACTAGGAGGGACGATGCGGGTTTTATTAGTGAGTGATATATTCGGTCTATGTGAGTCGACTGATTTGTTGATTTCAGCGCTTACTGCGCAAGGTCATAGTTTAGAAATCGTAGAGCCCTACAATAAACAGCGGCATGACTTCGTCGATGAAACTGGCGCTTATGATGCCTTTGTTGAGCATTGTGGACATGACGATTATCTTGCGCTTACAACCGCTGCGCTAGTTGCATTTAAGCCTGATGTGGTGATTGGCTTTAGTGCCGGAGCCAATGCGCTGTGGCGGGCATCGACCTTAAAGCAATCGAATGGCCTGCAGTTTATTTGTTTTTATCCAACGCGAATTCATCGGTTTTTAGACCATGAAGTAAATAGTACAACTGAAGTGATTTTCCCGGCATTTGAAAGCGCGTTTGATGTGGCAGAAATAGACAAGGCGATAGCAACAAAAGAAAATGTCACCACACAAGTAACGCCCTATCAACATGGCTTTATGAATAGCCGCTCAAAGGCATATTCAGATATGGCGCAGGCTTATGGTTTGGATTTACTTAAAACACGGCTACTGGCTTACTCAGCATTGTGAATACTATTAGGCAACACTGATTGCTAATTTGTGAGGGAAGACAGTTAAAGACAATAAAAAAAACCGGGGAGGATCCCCGGTTTTGAGACTGTGAGCTGTCACTCTTTTTGATACTTTACTCCTAAGCTAACGGCAATAGCTACTGCTAGTTCGCACCGTTGTTTGCTTTATATTCTGCCTCCCACTTTGGCACCACTTTTTCGATAAAGATGGCTTTATCGGCGCGCATCTTATCCATATCCATGCCTAATACAGCTTGAGCTTTCGCTTTAGTAGAGATATCTGGAATCGCCACCGTGGATACGACACCTTGCGAATTGAGAATTTCGGCTAGCTTTTTACGAGCTTCAGCTGATTTTGCAAGTGATGTTTTAAGGATGCGAATACCTTCTTCAGGTGCGTGAGCCGCAATACCGTGCGAGGCAATGGCAAAGTCCCAGCGCCATTGCGCATGACGGATATCAGTTAGAGCCGCCGTCATTTTCTCTTCGTTAGCACCCGCTTTCCAAGCGGCAGCGGCTTCAAAGTGAGCTTTAACTAGTTCGTCTTCGGCTTGTAGCTTTAGCGTGTTTACTTTGTCTTTGTTAGTTTGAACAAGAGCCTGCATTTGCTCTTTAGTTTGGTCATGACAGTTGGCACAGGTAAATTCAAACTGATCAAATGGGCTGCCTACGTTATGGTCAGTGTACTCTTTGCCTTCTGCATTGGTGACACGCGGCATATGACAATCGGTACAAGACACCCCCATGTCACCATGCAAACCTTTGGCTGTGGTTTCATAACCTGGATGCTGAGCTTTTAACATTGGTGCTTTAGACAATTGATGCGTCCAATCTTTAAACTTCAGCTTGTCATAGTAAGCTTCCATCGCTTCTACTGACGTACCGCCATCCCATGGGAACTTAACCCAATTTGGATGCTCTTCATTCTTTTCAAAATAGTATTCAACGTGACACTGACCACAAACCATATTTTGTTTTTCAGTTTTGTCGGCTTTATCAAATGGTGTGCCTAGTTTGGCAAACGCACGTTCAGCGAAGGGTCTAGCAATTCTCAGTTTTGGTGTGCCTGGCTTATGGCAATCTGCACAACCTAGTACGTGAACGATCTCAGGGCCGCCTTTAGCCCACTTACCTTTAAAGTATTCAGCTTCACCTTGTTCCTCAATAACTCGTGGCACATCAGGGCTTTTACAACTCCAACAAGCCATAGGCATTGGGCCTTCATCTTCTGTCATTGGTGCGCCTGTACGAAGGGTACTTCTTAGGTCGGTAATCACATATTGGTGTCCACGTGGGGCATTGTAGTCTTTAGAAAAACCATAACCGGCCCACAAAATCACTAAGTTAGGGTCGTCTGCTAATGCGTCTGTGACTTCTTTACTTTCTGCTGTCTTTTGCCAGCTTTGGTATTGTTTAGGGAAGCGCTTTTCATATTGGGAATTATCAGCAGGATTGGAGTTTGCAGTGGCATTTAGGGTCATCAAACCTATGCAAGCTCCTATTAAGAGGGGGATTTTGTATGCGTTCATTTTTATCTCATCCTTTAAATAAGGTTTTGGTTATATGTAAAATGTAGTCGCTAGCTTGATGTTGTCAAAACTAATAGGATGATATTTTTTACATTTAATTTACGTATCGCTTAAGAGGGAGAGAACCCTAGAACTTAATACTACAGATACAATGTCTAAAAATTGATTTGTTGCTTTAACGACGACTTTGTCATTGGGGAGTTCTAAGCGGTTTTACTGATAAAAAATTATGGAAAAGCAGCGGTATAGAAAAACCGCTATATATGCTCTCCAGTACATGAGAAAGTTAAGCTTGCAAGATAACGTAGTGGTTCAGTTTGTATTGTTAGCTGCCAGTTTTGTTGTTCACAAATTTGCTGAACCAGTTTTAACCCTAATCCAAAATTGTCTGACTTACTGGCATCGCTATTTAGCTGCGCTTCTTGCGCGCTATTGTTTTCTATGGTGAGCCTATTGCTGGTGAGCGTAATAATAATCATACCTTCATCTATGTGCTGCATCGCATTACGGATGAGGTTCGCAGCAACGATTCTAACCAGAGTTTTCGGCTGTAAGACTGTCACTGTACTCAACTCACTTTGCAGCTTTACTGCTTTGCCTTTGAGCAAATAGCTGTGTTCTTCAATAAGCTCATTTATCAGCGAATTTAATTGGAAATCACTGGCTGCGGATTGTGCTATCTCTTTACGAGTCAGCCATAGCAGAGTTTCAGTCAGGTGATGCATGGTATTGCTGGCCCTGATTATTCGCTGTAATACAGGCATGTTGACGGGCGATATCAGTTGCTCTAGTAAAGCTGCGTTGCTCTTTATCACTGTTATAGGCGTTCTTAGCTCGTGACTTGCAAATTGGAGGAACTGAGACTCACGCTGATAAATATTATCAACTTGTCGTAAGCTTTGGATTATTTGTTCTGCGAGTCTATCAAGTTCGCGATAGCCAAATGAGGGGATAGGTGTATCAAGATCGCTACTGCTTAATTGTTTAGACCATGTATTAAGTCGATAAATTGGTTTTGCTAAGTAACGAAAGCAAAACACAATTAATATGACCAGTAATAGGGTAACAATAACAGAAACGGTCCAGATCTGCTGTAACTGTGAATCTGCAATATCCCAATAGCTAGCCGTTTCAGATTCTTCATATTGTTGTACAAGGTAATAAATACCACTATTAGTATGTTCGGCCGTATAGATAAAGTAGTCTCTATGTTGGGCTTTATCTGTTTGGGTTATACCGTCAGCGTAATAATGCTTACCAACCTGCAATTCTTGTTTAGAAAAGGTGAGTTTAATGCTTTCTGGTAATGCTTGATATTGACGAAATAACTGGGCATCTATAATGGCTAAACCCGGGGCGACAGGTTCAAATCCTTGAGCATTAATGAGTTCTTCAGCCTTATGCATGCTCACGCTAAAAGAAGTATCTAGGGCACGAAAGTAGTTCTCTCGTGCCCACAAGGTATAACTCAGTACCAGTAATAACAGTATAAAACTGCTACCTCCAAGTACTAACGCGGTTAAACTTTGGCGAAGTTTCATTGAGTACTCTTTGGGCGTAGAGCCCATCCTTTACCGGTATATGTAGATAGCATATCGGCAATGTTGACTTGAGTTAACGCGCGACGAAGATAGTACACCTGTGCTTTTAATACATTGCTACTTGGTGGCTCATCACCCCACAATTTATTTTCTAGTGATTGGCGACTGACTATTTCAGGGCTTGCACGCATGAGTACTTCTAAAAGGGTGTAACTGGCTGGTGTGAGTTCAAGTTGCTCATTTTGGTAAGTTACAATTTGTTGTTCGCAATCCATGATTAACCCTGCAACTTCGAGTCGTTTTACACGGCTACTCTTTCTACCCGCTAAGGCTTTTATGCGTGCAATAAGTTCTCGGTTATCAAACGGTTTAGCTAAGTAGTCATCGCCGCCAGAGGCAAAGCCTTCGAGTTTATCGTCAATACTCGAAAATGCAGTTAGAAACAGTATTGGGGTGTCGATGCCACTCGCTCTTAATTGTTTGCAGAGACTGTAACCGTCGAGCTTAGGCAACCCAACATCAATGACTAACACCTCATATTGATTGTTGCTTGCTAAGTTCCGCCCAGCAATTCCATTACTTGCATGATCGGGTAGCATCTGCGAGATCTCCATTAATTGACTTAATGTCTCGGCAAGGTCGCGATCATCTTCAATCAATAAAACACGGATCATCTTGGTTATTCCAGTTAGTTTTCGGCAAAAGGTCTATCTAGCCTCGGAGACTACAGTTTAGCGACTTAGGGGTAAATATTGAGTAAAGCGATTTTATAAATTTACATGGGATTTTAGTATGGCATTTACCCGTTTTTTACCTATCAGCTTTTATTCTATGCCCATTAAATGTTAATGCTCGAATTTTATAGCTATTACATTAGCTGTTCGGGCAATTCTATATGGTACGAGTAAAGGTTAAACATGGCTTATCATTTAAAGCGAGTGACCCGATTAGGTTTGCTCTTTGTCGTTATTTTTAGCGTTGCTGCTTGTAATAAAACCAGTGGTGATGAATCGTTTAGTTATTCAAATACTGCCAATGTTGCTACGGTTACCGCAAAGCTGACCCAAGTGACTTTGTTTGATGAGCTACAAGGGCGAGTTAGACCATTACGCAGTGCTGAAATTCGTCCCCAAGTAGAAGGCATCATCACTCAGCGACTGTTTAAGCAAGGGGATACCCTTGCTCAAGGTGAGGCATTGTTCCAAATTGAGGACGATGTATTTACGATTGATGTTGAGATTAAACAAGCTGCGCTGGCACAATCGCGAGCAAACTTAGCGTTAATACAGAGTCAAGTCGACCGTTTTACTCAATTAGATCGTACACAAGCTGTTAGCAAACAAGCCTATGAAGAGGCTAGTTTTAATTTGCAGGTTGCCGCTGCCACTGTGCAACAAAATAGTGCCCAACTTAAACATAGCGAGCTGCAACTTGAATATGCAACTGTAACCGCCCCCATCTCAGGGATTATTGGTGAGGCATTGGTTACAGAAGGGGCATTAGTTAGTCGCACAGACCCTAAGCCTCTCGCTATGATCCAGCAGATTGATAAGGTTTATATCGATGTGCGTCAGCCTGCATCCAACCTTGGTCAGTTGCGCAGATTACTCGCTAGTGAACAACGAAATAGCGAGCAAGGGGTTAACGTTATTGTTAAGCCATCGGCTGATACCGCTGATAATATTGACGGAAAGGTCCTGTTCTCAGGGATCAGTGTTGATGAAAATACTGGTGACCTGAATATCCGTATTATTGCTGATAATCCCCAACAGACGTTACTCCCTGGCATGTATGTGCGCACTCAAATCCCACGCCAGAAGCTGCAAGCGATAACGCTTCCTGAGCACGCTGTGCGCCGTAATAGTGCAGGTCTAGCCTATGTTTACGTTATTTCTGACGGAAAATTTGAGCAAAAAATTGTGACAATTGAGGGACTGCAATATCGGCAATATGTGATCTCTGAAGGGGTGAGTGCAAACGACATTATCGTGGTGACCGGCCAAGATCGTTTACGTGAAGGGGCTACGTTGGTCCTATCAGATTGGCAGCAGTAATACGCAAACGGATTGCGTAAGAGGAAGTTTATTGTGTCGCATTTTTTTATATCTCGCCCAGTATTTGCTTGGGTTATTGCCATTCTAATTAGTATTGCTGGGGTCGTCGCTATTCCTAAATTGGCTGTAGAACGCTTCCCGAGTGTGGCGCCGCCAAGTATTGGTTTGTATTTGTCTTACCCTGGAGCGAGTCCAGAAACGATAAATGATAGCGTGGTAACCTTGATTGAGCGTGAGATCTCAGGGATCAATGGCTTGCTTTATTTTAGCTCTTCCTCAGATGCTAGCGGCAGCGCTTCAATTACGGTAACGTTTGAAAATGGTACCGATCCTGAGATGGCGCAAGTTGAAATTCAAAATAAAATCCGAGCAATTGAGCCAAGATTGCCATTAGCCGTTCGTCAAATAGGTATCACAGTTGAAACAACCTCTTCAAATAATTTGATGTATTTAGGGCTTATCTCGCCTAATGGTGTTTACTCGGAGCAACAACTGAGTGACTACATGGTGCGTAATGTTGTTGAGGAGATAAAGCGTGTCCCTGGCGTTGGACGAGTGCAGATGTACGGCTCAGAATTTGCGATGCGGGTCTGGGTTGATCCTGTGGCATTGACTGGCTACAACTTGACGATGGAAGACGTGACTTTTGCAATTGCAGAGCAAAATGTCCAGATCTCTCCAGGTAAAGTGGGTGACTCGCCGACATTCGGTGGTCAAAAGACGGTGCATTCACTGACGGCGCAAGGACAGCTGGAAACGCCTGAACAGTTTAGAACCATTGTATTGCGATCAAATAGCAATGCCGGCATGGTGTTACTCGGTGATGTCGCAAAAGTCGAGTTAGGTGCGCAAAACTACCTGTTTAGTAACCGTGAAAATGGGCAGCAATCCACATCAGCAGCGATTCAATTGTCTCCAGGGGCAAACGCGATTGCAACATCACAAGGAATAAGGGACCGTATGGTGGAGCTGAAGCAGGCTATGCCAAGTAATATGGATTACTCCATCACCTCTGATGCGGCTATTTTTGCCAAAATCTCAATTCAAAAAGTGATAGTGACATTGCTCGAAGCAATGGTACTGG
Source organism: Shewanella sairae (assembly GCF_023283535.1). Lineage (GTDB taxonomy): Bacteria > Pseudomonadota > Gammaproteobacteria > Enterobacterales > Shewanellaceae > Shewanella > Shewanella sairae. Next base: position 34,922 of record NZ_JAKILT010000035.1, read on the forward strand.
TATTTTTGGTGATGTACCTATTTTTGCAAAATATCCGTTATACACTGATCCCGGCTATTGTTGCCCCTATCGCCTTGTTAGGGACATTCGCAGTGATGTGGTTAATGGGCTTTTCTATTAACGTTTTCACTATGTTTGGTATGGTGCTAGCGATTGGCATTATTGTTGATGATGCCATTGTGGTCGTTGAAAACGTCGAACGGGTGATGGCAGAGACGGGGTTGCCACCTAAGGCGGCAACAGAAAAGGCAATGAAGAGCATTTATAGTGCTGTGATTGGCATCACTGCGGTACTGGCGGCAGTATTTATTCCTATGGCATTTGCCTCTGGCTCAATAGGCACTATTTTTCAGCAGTTCTCTCTTGCAATGGCGGTATCGATTCTGTTTTCAGCTTTTTTAGCATTGACCTTAACGCCAGCGCTTTGCGCAACATTATTAAAGCCGTTATCTGAACATGCACATCATCGTCGTGGTTTTTTTGGCTGGTTCAATCGAAGCTTTAGCGCTTTTACCGAGCGAGTGACTCTAGGTGTTGGCTATCTTGTGAAGCGTGTGAGCCGGGTCATGGCATGCTATTTAGTCCTTGTGGCGGCCTGTATTTATAGTTTTACTTTAGTACCCAGTACCTTCTTACCTGAAGAGGATCAAGGTTACTTTATGACCTCCATCCAACTACCCGCAGATGCAACAGTGGAGCGTACTATGGATATTGTCACTCGTATTGAAGAGTTTACTTCAGAGCGAGAAGCCGTTGAGGGCAATATGAGTGTACTTGGGTTCAGCTTTAGTGGCACAGGACCGGGCTCAGCATTTGGGATTACAACGTTAAAAGATTGGCAGCAGCGCGCTGGTAGCTCGACACAACAAGAGTTAGCGGCATTAAGTGATGAGTTAAGTGATTTGACAGAAGGTGAAGTATTTAGTGTTTTGCCTGCTGCAATTGATGGTTTGGGGAACTCATCGAATCTGTCTTTCCAATTGCAAGATAGTGCAAATGCGGGTTATGAGCGTTTTCAGTCGCTACAACAAGCATTTCTTGAACAAGCTTATGCCAGTGAAAAACTCGCATCGGTTTTTTATGAAGCGCTCCCTGAAACGAGTAGCATTCATTTAAAAATCGACAGGGCTAAAGCCCGAGCATTGGGTGTGCCGTTTAATGCCATTAGCGACACCATTTCAACGGCAATGGGCTCTAATTATGTTAATGACTTCCCGAATAATGGTCGTTTACAACAGGTGATAGTTCAAGTACAGGCTGAGTCGAGAATGCAGCTTGAGGATATATTGCAATTAGCGATCCGTAATGAGCACGGCGGAACGGTTTATCTATCGGAATTCGTGACACCTGTTTGGCAAATGGCGCCGCAGCAATTAACTCGATTCAACGGCTTATTAGCTGTTTCTGTTTCTGCATCACCTGCGCCAGGGATCTCTACAGGAGAGGCAATGTTAGAGGTTGAGCGAATAGTGGCATCTTTACCTTCCTCAGCGAGTGTTGAATGGACTGGTTTGTCGTTACAAGAGAAACAAGCTGAGTCTCAAACCGTGTGGTTACTACTGTTTTCTATGCTAGTGATCTTTCTGGTATTAGCAGCACTATACGAAAGCTGGTCGATACCGATAGCGGTAATTTTAGTGGTGCCATTAGGGATAATCGGTGCCATTGCTTCAGTAATGCTGAGCGGCGGCGCCAATGATGTTTTCTTTAAAGTCGGCTTAGTGACGATTATTGGCTTATCAGCCAAAAATGCTATTTTGATTGTAGAGTTTGCCAAGCAAGCTCAAGCCGAAGGTAACCATTTAGTCGACTCTGTGCTACTCGCAACAAAGCAGAGGCTTAGACCTATTTTGATGACATCACTCGCCTTTAGTTGCGGAATTATTCCCTTGTATTTAGCCACGGGACCGAGTTCAGAGATCCAACACGCGATAGGTACAGGTGTGCTTGGCGGTATGTTTACTGGAACTGTGTTTGCAGTGCTATTTGTACCGGTATTTTTTGTGTTCATTTGTCAGATTTTGGTGCTTCTTAGAAAGCAAAAGTCTGCGGCTAATGTCTGTAAGGTGCTAACTGAGTAAGTTTGCGTATTAATGATACTGGATTAATATGAGCTCAAGGCGCAATATAATGTGCCTTGAGCTTTTTATTGTCAGCGCGAAACAATCTACTTCAGTTGGTGATTTAAGACTGGAAATTGAGTCTTATTTTACAAAATTAGTGGTCGATTAGTAAGATTGCCATCCTTTAAATACTAAGCTTGGTGGCGCTGCTTTCACGACATTACCAACGTGACCTAGACCCAAAGCTTCATCATAGTGAATACCACCAGCGCCAGATATATCGACTTTCTTACCCAGAACAGAGCCCTTAAATGCGACATCTGAGGCTATTTCCACATCGGATAACGGTGCATAAATCGCAGCGTATATTTGCTCTACACCACCTAAAATATCGACTCCAGTGCCACTATAAGAGCTGTATATTGAAAACACAGGGATCCCTGCCTGTGTTAAGCCATTAGTAGGGGTATTAATCGTTGAGCCTGAACCGATAATAAGCGCTCCCTTAACGATAAGCGTTAAGCTACTGTTATCGGGTATTGTTAAAGTGCTTGCACCTTGTAGATAAAATCCACCCTTGGCATACAGAACTACATTATGCCCAGGCTTAATTTCAATATTTCCATTAATTTTGACATTGTCATACATGAGAATATTGTGTTGATCACCTAAAAATGTCGCGTTAGTTGAGGGGATAGGATTATATTCTGCTCCAGAACCTCCCCCTTGGGAGTATTCCCCTCGAGTATTACTGAGTGTATAGACGGTACTAGACGCCCCTTTACCGGTATCTTTAATAATCAAGTCTTTAGCGCTATCAGCAAAACTGTCGACAGTTAATACCGCATTTTCAATATCGAGTGGATCGCAAGTCAAATCGTTGGGATCATTTGGATCTAATATTCCGTCATCAATCGGTTGTTTTTCAACCAAAGGGACTTGTGGCAGTTGCGGTTGAGGCGGTGAAACTTTGTAAGGCGCACTGGCGTATGGATCGCTTGGATCATTAAATGCCCCAGCGAAGCGCAAATTGTCATTGTTAATGATGGCATGAGTGGCAGATAAGGTTACGTTTCCCTTAGATTTGACACCGTTTATACTCCCTTCGACCTGTTTATAGTTAGCGTAGGTTTGTCCAAGTCCTGCAACAGTAACTCGCGTTAGGCTGATATCCCCTTGGGATAAGATGTCGCCGCCAATTGTTTCACCATCAGCTGTGACTTCGCCCATTGAGGTGATATCACCACCCACAGGTGTTTCGCTTATGTTGACGTAACTATTGGCATGAATAGCTCCAGTAATGGAACCACTGGTTTGCTTAAAAAAAGTAAATGCCGATGCATTGCCACCGATAGTGCTATCAGACAACATTGTAATCGAATCATTACTGTGCACATTACCGGCTATATGGGCTGAGCCACCAAAGTTGACTTTGCCGATAGCAATAAGATCGCCATCAATAATGCTGGCTCCTGATAATGTTATAATGTCATTATCATTGAGGGTTCTGACGGTCACATTGGCATTTTTATTTATTTCACCTTGAGCCGGGTCTGAATTGTAGTCACCCAAGCTTGAGTCGTAGCTGTCAATTATGCCGCTGCCACTTAGCGATATCCCGTCACAGCCTATAACTCCACCGCCAAAGCCTGATGAAGATTGCGATGAGCCACTGACCAGTTCAAAGTTAGCTTTTAACTTAGTTTCACCATCAAAGCGTTCACCATCACTTTGTAAAAACAGCTGATTACTACCCGCAGGGATATTGGCTATGAGGTTATAGGACATATTAGAAATGCCACTTGCAGATCCGCTGGTTTGCATTGCAGCAATTAGTTGATCTAGCGTTTGGTTAGGATTTGCTGCAAGTTGGGCATTTAGATAGTTATAGGTATCGAATACGCCTTTTTCTGCGACTAACCGTGCATTCATTTTCTTTTGAAAATTACCACTGAGGCGCTCTTGTGCAACATTATCTTTTAATGAGTTAAGGACTAATACGCCAGCCATCATACTCATAATTAGCACAGTGACTAAGGTAAAGCCTTGTTGTGAACCCTTAAGGTTTTTAAAGTGCAATCCTTGCAAAACCTAACCTCCAGTTGCTTTTGTGAGAATTATTCCCGTTAACGCAATATCTATTTGCATTGGAGCGGCTGGACCGACTCCTGCTGGTTCCCCTTGCTGTGCTTGGGGAGTAATAGTAATGGATACCAGATCATCGACTCTAGTAAATTGAATATTTTGCACACCAGTTAAAATTGTCTGCGGATTTGCATCGATATCACAGAGTAAATTAACGCCATTAAGGCTATATTTTTCGGTATAAGGGGCAATCGGGCGTGAACCGTCACATGCTATGGTGTTAGCGGCTTGGTTTACGTCTAACTCTGTTGGCGAGGTAATGCTGACAATGTTTGCTTGTTTTAAACTGCGAGTAAATGTTTGGGTACTAAAGCGTAATACCTCTTGAGCGTTTTCGATATTCTTGCTGCTTAAGATAACAGAGTTTATTGAGGTGTATGCAAGTGAAACACCTAATATTAATGTCATACTAATAAGCAAGGCTATTAGTATCTCGACGATAGTAAAACCCTGTTTTTTTGATATGTTAGGGTGCATTACAGGTACTCGGCAATTGTGGAAATGCAGCGTTAATATTGATTTGGTTATCATTTATCCCTTGGTTTGGGTTGTTCACTCTTTCATCCGTCCAGCTGATGTTGATGGTGAAGTTATTATTAAATGCATTGGCTGCAGTGCCAATTAACGCCATGCTGTAACCTGTGATATCCGGCGCTAACGTATTATCGATGTAAGCTTGGTTGAATGCTTTAGCGCCATGCTGTAGATCACAGGCATCAGCCCATACCCTTTCTACTGCATTGTTTGCCTGAATCAAAGCTACTGTATATTGGAAGCTATTATTTGCGTATTGCAGAGACTTTAGTTGTCCAGCTGCTAGTGCAAGTAACGCAACAGAAGAGATAAACATAGCGATTATCACTTCAACCAAAGAAAAACCGTTTTGTTGTTTTTTTAACTGCTTCATTGGCAATTTGCCGCTTTAGTTAGCAACGTTTGGCCACTAATATATATGCAAAGAAGCCTATCATCTGTTTGGTTATCGTTATCTGTAACTAATAAATTCGCGGCAGTTATTGCACCAGTTTTGGAGATAGTCATATTTTGGAGGTTATTGACGTTGATAGATGAATGAGTTGGTGAAAACTGCGCTAATGTCCGCTCTTGTGCGGTGTCTTTGTCTATTTTTACTAACCATTTACTGCCAGTAACAACTAAATCTATTTGTTGATCGCGCTTTGCTGCTTCACTGCGGGCAAATTTAACAACACTTTGTAGTTGATTTGCGTTGGTGGTTATACGGTCATTTTTAATTTGTGCAGAGAAAGAAGGCAGAGCAACTATTGCCAAAATACCGATTATAGCCAGCACAACGAGCATTTCGATTAAGGTTATGCCCTTATTAAAATTGTTTGTTTTTAGTCGTTTCACCTGCCAAATCATGTCTATCTCCAGCAGTCATCAATTAAAGCGTTTGTTTGCCCGCTGTGATCTATGCTCAATTTGCCACAGCCATCAGTTGATTGGGCGTTTATTGGTGTTGCTGTTAAGGTAAATATTGTGGAGTCATTTAGATTACCTGGTGTAGCTATTGCTGCATTTGAAGGGCTATATTCAAAACGATAATAGTCACTCGCATCGGGGATGAAAGCGTCAGGATAGCCGCCAAGGCGAGTAAATTGTCTCTCTAAAATGGAGACTTGTTGTAATAGAAATTGCTGCACATCCGCGCGACGTGCGTCTTGCACATAATGAGTATAAGCAGGTATTGCGACAGCGTATAAGATCCCAATAATGGCAATAACTACCATTAATTCAATTAAAGTAAATCCGTTTGAAATCGCTTTCACTCTTCGCCTCGACATCACAATTTTATTGTGTGGTGGTTAAAAATGATAACGCTGTCATAACAAGATGTAAACAATTACCTGTGTAGTAATTTATATACGATATATCATTTGGTTTGGAGCGGGTTTTATGGCTTTAAAATGGCTTGATAGCTGTTTTCAACATCATTTAAAATCGTTATCTGGCGTTTGATTCTAAAGAAAAGCGGTAAAGCGATAATAAGCAAGTGAGGAGTGGTATATTCAAGTAAAACATTTTTTATCAATAACTTGGTGTGTCCCGTTAGACTTGGGTTAGCCCAACCTTAAATTTTATAATGTTTATTTTGTGTTCGTATTATTAATGTGGCGAACTTTTTACACTGAAGTATAATCTAAAGCTGATGAGGATTTTTACCACACTAATCTTGTAACCTGATAACGATTATCTAAGTGAGAATTTACCTCACCTCAAAGCTGTCTGCTAAATAAAAGAGTTCAGCGTGATGTCTTAAAACTAGAATAGGGTGATTCCTTTTAGTTCGAAAAGTCTATATTATCGCCTCCCTTTAATTTTTGACTGTTAACAATGAAACTTGTAAAACTGGCTACGATCGCACTTTTATGTTCGAGCCTTACTGCCTGCATTACCTTTCCAACTGCTGAATCCAACACGGTAAAAGTGCTGTGGGATGACACCGATGCTTTACTTGGTTGCGCTCATAAAGGCACTGTTATTGGTTCACAAGGTCATTTTTATGACTATTGGCTGCATGCCGATAAGGATATGGTGTGGGGCACGCTTAATGAAATGCGCATTAAAGCTGCCAAGCTAGGGGCTGATACCATTTATCTGTACAAGCCACTTGGTTTTACAGGCTCGGTGACAATGATTGCTAACGCATATGATTGTGAAGCTCCAGTAGCAGCCACAGTAGTAGAATCTACTACTGATTCGACAACAGATTCTGTTAACGTTGTAAAACCGACTGTTAATGAAGCCTTAGCTGCAAAATAGCTTTAGTTATAAAAACGCAGCCAATTGGCTGCGTTTTTATTGGTATATACCTTTAGGCTGTTTTAGTTAGCATTGGCTAAAATGTCATCTCAGGCACATGCTCTGGTACCACTAGTTTACCAGCGGTCTTTGAGACGATTTCTTCTACCGATACTCCCGGTGCACGTTCTAGAAGATGAAACGCACCATCTTTGATTTCCATAAAGGCTAAATCAGTCAATACCCGTTTGATGCAACCAAAACCTGTAAGTGGCAGTTCGCACTTAGGCAGCAGTTTTGAATTACCTTTCTTATCGGCGTGCATCATGGTGACGATGATATTGTCAGCGCCTGCCACTAAATCCATAGCGCCGCCCATGCCTTTAATCAATTTGCCAGGGATCATCCAAGAAGCGATTGAGCCTTGCTCATCAACTTCAAATGCACCAAGTACGGTTAAATCTACATGGCCGCCACGGATCATGGCAAAGCTTTCACTTGATGAGAAAAACGATGCACCATCAACCGCGGTGACAGTTTGCTTACCAGCGTTAATTAAGTCTGCATCGATGGTGTTTTCAGTCGGGAATTCGCCCATACCTAATAAACCATTTTCAGACTGCAGCATCACGTCAATGCCTTCAGGGATGTAGTTGGCCACTAAAGTTGGAATACCAATACCCAAATTAACGTAAAAACCATCTTGCAGTTCTTTAGCAACACGTTGTGCCAGTTGTTCTCTTGATAATGCCATGGTGTTGCCTCCTTATGCCTTGTCTGCAGTGGTTGGTTTTACGGTGCGCTGCTCGATACGCTTTTCAAATGTGCCTTGAATAACTCGATCAACATAAATGCCCGGCGTGTGAATATGGTCAGGGTCTAGCTCACCTGGCTGTACGATATGTTCAGCTTCTACCACAGTGATTTTGCCTGCGGTTGCCATCATAGGGTTAAAGTTAGCCGCTGTTTTACGGAATACTAAGTTACCCATAGTGTCAGCTTTCCAGGCTCGTACAAGTGCGAAATCGGCTTTTAGTGCTGGCTCCAATACATAGTGACGACCGTCGATTTCACGGGTCTCTTTCCCTTCTGCAACGGGGGTGCCGTAACCTGTAGCGGTAAAGAATGCTGGAATACCAGCACCGCCAGCACGAATTTTTTCAGCCAAAGTGCCTTGTGGAGTCAAGATAACGTTGAGCTCACCCGACAACATCTGTTGCTCAAAGGTGGCGTTCTCACCGACATATGAGGCAATCATGGTATCGATTTGACGGCTTTTTAATAACAGACCTAAACCAAAGTCATCAACGCCGGCATTGTTTGAAATTGCGGTAAGCCCGGTTACGCCAGTTTTAACCATTTGTGCGATTAAGCCTTCAGGGATACCGCACAAGCCAAAACCACCGACCATAACGGTCATGTCGTTAGTTAGGCCTGCGAGGGCTTCCTCGTAACTTGTTACTACCTTATTCAGCCCTTTATTTGGCTCTTGATTTAGTCCTGCCATTTTTGTTATCTCCATATTCTGTCAATGCTAGGACCTTGGACCTAGGATCTTCTTGCTCTTTATTCGCTTAAGGCTATCTATTCGCTGATGGCTCTTAACTTAGCGCTCTGGCCACTTTTGAGCCAGACTGACGGCCCAGTGCTTGGCTAATCTTGTTGCCTGCATTCACCAGCTTGTTTAAATCGATACCCGTTTCTATTCCAAGCCCATGCAGCATATACACTAAGTCTTCAGTGGCTAAATTGCCTGATGCGCCTTTTGCGTAGGGGCAGCCACCAAGGCCTGCAACCGACGAGTCAATTACGCTAACGCCAGTTTCTAAACACGCGAGGATATTGGCGAGCGCTTGGCCGTATGTGTCATGAAAATGCAGCGCGAGCTTTTCAACTGGCACCACTTGAGCAACGGCTTCTACCATTCTACGGGCTTTACCTGGTGTGCCAACGCCTATGGTGTCGCCAAGTGAAATCTCATAGCAGCCCATTTTGTAAAGTAATTCAGACACGCGAGCTACTTCACTAACCGCGATTTCGCCTTCATAAGGGCAACCTAACACGCAAGAAACATAACCACGTACAGGGATGTTTTTGGCTTTAGCCAGCTCCATCACTGGGATAAAGCGCTCAATTGATTCTGCAATTGAGCAGTTAATATTTTTTTGGCTAAAGCTTTCTGAGGCTGCACCAAAAATAGCAACTTCATCGGCGCCAGCGTCAAGCGCAAGTTCCAAGCCTTTTAAATTGGGAGTCAATGCACTGTATGTTACGTCGCTATGTCGGGTAATATTTGAAAGCACATCAGCAGAATCTGCCATTTGTGGCACCCATTTAGGCGACACAAAACTAGCAGCTTCAATGCGCTTTATCCCTGCAGTAGCTAAGTCTTCAATGAGTACGACTTTATCTTGAGTCGTCACAGGCTTTTCATTTTGCAGGCCATCGCGAGCACCCACTTCAAAGATGCTGACCTTGTTGGGATAAGCAGCCATCTATGCAGTTTCCTCGGTTTTAGCTGATTCAGATTCAGCCGCTTCAACTGCAGCTTCTACTTCTGCTAGCAACATACCGTCACTCACCAGTTCACCGGCTTCAAAGAAAAATGCACTGACGATGCCGTCAAATGGGCTTTCTATGGTGTATTCCATCTTCATGGCTTCCATCACCATAATACCTTGGCCAGCTTTGACGCTATCACCGACGGCGACAAGTTGCGTCACAATCGTGCCGTTCATCGGCGCCTTGAGTTTATCTTCAAGATTATCTTGCTCTTCAATCACTTCAGATTGCAGTGCGCGGTAGTGATAGCTGGTGGAATCAATAAACAGGGTAAAGTCATCGCCTACTTGGCTAACAGGCAGGCTGATTTTATGACCGTTAGTTTTATCGCTATGACTCTTACTCGCCATTTGCTCAGTATTGTCACTATCGAGTTTTTGCAGGCTGATCTCGGCGTGCAGGATCTCAGCCACTAATTCGCCTGTAAGGGTAATTAGGCAATCATCAAGTTGTAGCTGATATTGCGACTGGCCAGCAACTTGTGTCTCGATTAAATCAAGATGATTAATCTGATGATTGTCATCTAACAGCGCCACCTGATGTCTGTTGGCATTATTGAGTCTAAAGCCGCTGTTATTGCTCCATGGAGAATAAGGATCATGGCTTGTTTGCGCGGCAACTTTTGCTTGTTGTTTGCGAACACAAAGTTGATAAAGTGCTGCTAAGCCTAGGGCAATTTTTTGTTGCTCAGGGCTTACTGCCGACTGTGTTAATAACCCCTCGCCATAGCGCTCGATAAAGTCGGTGCTAAAGTCGGCATCCTTAAACGCCGTGTGTTTAGCAATATTGGCTAAGAATTCAATATTGTGTTTAAGGCCACTGATTTGATAATCATCTAAGGCATGCACTAAGCGCTGCAGAGCACGAGGGCGTGACTCATCCCAAGTGATAAGCTTAGAGATCATTGGGTCGTAAAAGTTACTGATCACGTCATTTTCACGCACGCCTGAGTCGATACGTACAAATTGGCTTTGTTTAGGCTCACGTAAAAAATCAAGCTTGCCGCTGGCGGGTAAAAAATCATTTTGCGGATCTTCAGCGTAAATACGGGCTTCAAAAGCATGACCAGTAATTTTCACTTCACTTTGTTTTAGCGGCAACTCACTACCGCTGGCAACCATTAATTGCCATTTGACCAGATCTTGGCCTGTTACCAGCTCTGTTACAGGATGTTCAACCTGCAGACGGGTATTCATCTCCATAAAATAGAAGCTGTCATCGGTATCTAATAAAAACTCTACGGTACCTGCGCCTTCATAATTAATGGCTTGGGCTGCAGCAACCGCAGCTTCGCCCATTTTTACTCTTAGGGCATCGCTTAAACCTGGTGCAGGGGCTTCTTCAACCACTTTTTGGTGACGGCGTTGAATTGAGCAGTCACGATCTGACAAGTAAATACAGTTACCTTGGCTGTCGGCAAAGACTTGTACTTCAACGTGGCGCGGCTGTCTCAGGTAACGTTCCATCAGGAGTTTGTCGTTACCAAAAGAGCTAATGGCTTCACGTCTGGCTGAATTAATCGCTGCAAGTACTTCATTGCTACTTTCAACAATGCGCATACCTTTACCACCGCCGCCAAAGGCCGCTTTTATCAGTAAAGGAAAGCCCATTTTATTGGCTTCATTAACCAGCAAGTCATCATCTTGTGCATCGCCGTGATACCCAGGCACTAACGGCACATTGGCGGCGCCCATAATCTCTTTAGCGGCACTTTTGCTGCCCATTGAATCAATTGCAGCAGCACTTGGGCCAACAAAGGCGATATTAGCTTTCTCGCATTTAAGTGCGAACTCGGCATTTTCAGATAAAAAGCCATAACCTGGGTGAATAGCCTGCGCGCCTGACTGCTTGGCGATATCAATAATTAAATCGCCTTTAAGGTAAGAGTCTGCGGGCGCGCTACCACCTAAGTAAAAGGCTTCATCGGCCATGGCAACATGGCGAGCATTGATATCGGCATCTGAATATAAGGCTACAGTGCGCACGCCCATAGCTTTTGCAGTATCGATGATACGGCAAGCAATTTCGCCGCGATTGGCAATTAGCAATTTAGTGAACATATTATTTGGCTCCTTGCCCGCTGGCGTTTTGGTTATTATTTTTTGTTGCCGCGTTAAAGTCGGTCGTAGTTGGCCATTGTGGTGCGCGCTTTTCAAAAAAGGCATTTAGGCCTTCTTGGCCTTCATCAGATACTCGGATGCGGGCGATACGCTCGCTGGTGTGATCTAATGTCTGTTGATTTATCTCACCATTTTCTAAGGTAGATAGCAGTGCTTTTGCCCACGCCATACCTTGTGGGCTGTTACTCTGCAGTGACGCAATAATCGGCTGTGCTGCTGCGTCGAGATCGTCATTTACTTCATGGATAATTTGCAGCTCAAGCGCCTTTTTCACATCAAATCGCTCGGCGGTTAGCATGTAGCGCCTTGCTGCACGCTGCCCCATAGCACGGGTGACATAAGGGCTAATAACTGCAGGAATAAGCCCCAATTTGACTTCGCTTAAGCAAAAGCTCGCACGCTCATTGGCAATGGCGATATCGCTGCAACAAATAAGCCCGAGTGCGCCACCAAAGGCGGCGCCTTGAACTAAGGCAATAGTAGGTTTTGGAAATTTATCAAGCACTGACATCAGCTTAGCCAGCTCATTGGCGTCAGTTAAGTTTTGTTCAAAATCCATCTTGGCTTGTTTGCGCATCCAGTTAAGATCGGCGCCAGCGCTGAAGTTTTTACCATTGGCTTTAAGTACTAATACTTGGCACTCTGAGTTAACCGCAAAATGCTCCAGTACTTGGATCATTTCGCTTATCATCACTTCATCGAAGGCGTTATGTTTATCGCTGCGATCAAGCACCATTTGCGCTACGCCGTTATCGACGGAGCAGTTTACAAATTGTAATTGCTCAGCGAGTTGTTCTGTTTGGCTAGTGGCTAGGTTATTCATTGTTATCGATCCATTTTATTATCAACCATTGTTTTAGCTAAGTAGGTGTTCTATTTGAAATAGCGCTTAGCTACTACATACGGAACACACCAAACTTAGTGTCTTCAATTGGCGCATTTAACGCCGCAGACAAGGCTAAACCAACAACATCACGGGTTTGCGCTGGGTCGATAATGCCGTCGTCCCACAAGCGGGCGCTGGCATGGTACGGATGACCCTCCTTGTCATACTGCTCGACAATTGGCTTACGGAAATCTTGTTCATCAGACTCTGACCATTCAACGCCTTTACGGGCGAGGCCGTCACGTTTAACTGTGGCTAATACACCAGCTGCTTGTTCACCGCCCATCACCGAGATGCGAGCATTAGGCCACATCCACATCATGGTTGGTTCAAATGCGCGGCCACACATACCATAGTTACCTGCACCATAACTGCCGCCAATAATCACAGTAAATTTAGGCACATTGGCACAAGATACTGCGGTCACCATCTTGGCGCCGTGCTTTGCTATGCCTTCATGTTCATACTTTTTACCCACCATAAAGCCGGTGATATTTTGCAGGAACAACAGCGGGATTTTACGCTGGCAACACAGCTCAATAAAGTGCGCGCCTTTTTGCGCCGACTCTGAGAACAAGATGCCGTTGTTAGCGACAATGCCAACTGGGTAGCCATGAATGCGAGCAAAACCGCAAACTAAGGTATTGCCATAGTTAGCTTTAAACTCATCAAAATCTGAGTCATCCACTAAACGCGCAATCACTTCTTTTACATCGAATGGTTTTTTAAGATCGGTACCGACGATGCCGTATAGCTCGTTGATATCAAATTTGGGCGGTTTAACTGGGCTAAGCTGAGCTGCGATCTCTTTTTGATGATTAAGGCGAGTCACCGCTTTGCGGGCAAGCTCTAATGCGTGTTCATCGTTTTGTGCCATATGGTCGGCAACACCTGATATTTTAGTATGCACTTCAGCGCCGCCAAGCTCTTCAGCTGTCACTTCTTCACCGGTTGCGGCTTTTACTAACGGCGGTCCCGCTAAGAAGATGGTGCCTTGCTCTTTAACGATAATCGACTCATCTGCCATTGCAGGTACATAAGCGCCGCCTGCAGTACAAAGTCCCATTACCACCGCGATTTGTGGAATGCCTTTAGCAGACATCTGCGCTTGGTTATAGAAGATACGACCGAAATGGTCTCTGTCTGGGAATACTTCATCTTGGCGGGGCAGGTTAGCGCCGCCAGAGTCGACCAAATAGATACAAGGAAGGTGACAACGGCTAGCAATATCTTGGGCGCGTAAGTGCTTTTTCACGGTGACAGGGTAATAAGTGCCGCCTTTTACGGTAGCATCGTTGGCAATAATCATGCACTCAACGCCACTAACTCGACCAATACCCGCAATTACACCCGCTGCTGGCACCACATCTTCATAAAGCTCATAAGCGGCAAACTGCGAGATCTCTAAAAAAGGAGAGCCGGGATCTAATAGCTTTTCAACTCGTTGACGTGGTAGAAGCTTGCCACGTGATAGATGACGGTTACGCGCGACTTCTCCGCCGCCTTGTTCAATTTGATGGAGTTTTAGTTTTAAGTCTTGAACCACAGTTGCCATGTCATCAAACTTGGCTTTGAATTCATCGCTACGGGCATTAATACGGCTGCTTAGTTGCGTCACAATTTCAATCCTTTTGAAGCTGTTTGAGTGAGGCGGCGTCGAGCAGCCGCCTTGATGCTTGTCTGTTTATAGAAAGGCTTAGGCTACTTAGATTCGTTAAAGAGTTCGCGGCCAATTAGCATACGGCGAATTTCTGAGGTGCCGGCGCCAATTTCATAGAGCTTGGCATCACGTAGTAAACGGCCTGTGGCGTATTCGTTGACGTAGCCATTGCCGCCTAAAAGTTGAATTGCATCTAATGCCATTTTGGTGGCAAGCTCTGCTGAGTAAAGGATTGCACCAGCGGCATCTTTACGAGTAGTTTCACCACGATCGCACGACTTAGCCACGTTGTAGATATAAGATTTTGCAGCGTTCATGCCGGTGTACATATCGGCAAGCTTGCCTTGAACAAGCTGGAACTGCCCAATTGATTTACCAAATTGCTCACGCTCATGAATGTATGGCACAACAATATCCATACATGCCGTCATAATGCCGAGAGGGCCACCTGATAGCACAACACGTTCGTAATCAAGGCCGCTCATCAACACTTTTACGCCGTTGTTTAGACCGCCAAGAATATTCTCTTCTGGTACTTCACAATCTTCAAATACCAGTTCACAGGTGTTTGAACCGCGCATGCCGAGTTTGTCGAGTTTTTGCGCGGTGCTGAAACCTTTATAGCCACGCTCAACGATAAATGCAGTAATGCCTTGGGCACCTTTATCAAGATCGGTTTTAGCGTAAATCACATAGGTATGGGCATCTGGACCATTAGTGATCCACATCTTGTTGCCGTTGAGTATGTATCTGTCACCCTCTTTACGGGCATGCAGTTTCATTGAAACCACATCTGAACCCGCATTCGGTTCACTCATGGCCAGCGCGCCAATATGCTCACCTGTGATTAGTTTTGGCAGGTATTTGGCTTTCTGCTCACTATTACCGTTACGGTTAATTTGGTTAACGCAAAGGTTTGAGTGTGCGCCGTAACTTAAGCCAATAGATGCTGAGGCGCGAGATATCTCTTCCATTGCCACAACGTGGGCTAGGTAGCCCATATCGGCGCCGCCATACTCTTCAGATACAGTAACGCCTAATAGACCCATATCACCTAAAACTGGCCAAAGCTCGTTAGGAAAGGCGTTATCTCGGTCGGTTTTTTCTGCTAATGGCGCGATTTCGTTAGCGGCAAAACTTTGTACTGCATCACGCAGCATATCGACGTCTTCACCAAGGCCGAAATTTAGAGATGTGTAGAGTTGGGTCATTTGCTTGTGTCCTGTCAATTTTGTTTGGTTTAAAGCTCACCGATCTTTGCCGAGATGCTTATTTAACTATGGTTAATCGCCTTTATTTAGGCTTTATTATTAGGTGTTGTTTGCAAGTGCATCGCGGCATTGTTGCTCGGCAGAATTGAGCTCCATTAACACCACTTTGATATCGTCCATTTGCTGCTGTAGTGAGACTTTCTTTTCTTCTACTAGCTCAAGCATGGTGTGCAATTGACTGCTGCTGTTTTTATCGGCATCGTATAGTTCGAATAATCGACGAGTTTCAGCCAGTGAAAATCCTAAACGCTTACCACGAAGGATAAGTTTCAGTCTGACTCTATCTTTAAGACTGTAGATCCGTGTTTGACCACGACGTTTAGGTTTAAGAAGACCTTGGTCTTCATAGAAACGAATACTACGGGTGGTGATATCAAACTCTTTTGATAAATCACTGATCGAGTAAGTCGTTTGTGAAAGCTGAGTTTCTGCCATCAAAAAACACCATATTTATTTACATTTACTGCACGATATATGAAGTTTACGTAAAGGTAAAGTTTGTGTGGTTTAGCTCACATTGTTTTCATGTCAATTGCAGTTTCCACAAGCGAATACGAATAAGTATTTTCGTCTGCAAGCTACAAACACTTACTGTTGCTTAAGTTATTGTTTAAAAGTGTTTTATTTTTTACTTTTATGCTGTGTTTAAGCTGTTTAACTGCGAGTTCACTTACTTATTCTAAGGTCTAATGGGGATTTGTTAATCGTCGGAGCATAATGCTATTAGACCTTAAGCGAATAAAAAGTCATCGCAACAAGAGCGTTTAATCGCCATGCACAAGCAAACAGGGAGTCAGTATTGTGAAACAAAAGCATAAACAATTGCATGCTAAGTCAATTAACCAACCCGAGGAGTTCTGGGCTGACGCAGCTAATCAAATCGACTGGCATACTTGTTGGAATAGCGTGCTTGATGACAGTGATGCGCCTTTTTATCGATGGTTTGCTGGTGGCAAGATGAACACTTGCTATAACGCGGTCGATAGACATGTGGCTCAGGGAAGAGGAGAGCAGATCGCGCTGCAATATGTTAGCCCTGTAACTGATTGCGAATATTCTATCACTTACCGAGAATTACTCGCGCAGGTAAGCAGACTGGCTGGATACATGGATTCAATTGGCGTTAAAAAGGGCGATAGGGTGGTGATTTATATGCCCATGGTGCCAGAAACAGCCTTTGCTATGCTAGCTTGTGCACGTATTGGGGCTATCCACTCTGTAGTGTTTGGTGGCTTTGCTGCTAATGAACTGGCAACTCGCATAAATGATGCTAAACCTAAACTGATTTTATCGGCCTCTTGCGGTATTGAACCTTCGGGCGTTGTACCCTATAAACCGCTACTCGATGATGCTCTTTTGCAGGCATCACATAAGGTTGAGCATTGCTTAGTGCTAAATAGAAGTCAGCTTGAAGCAGAGCTTTTACCCCAGCGAGATCGAGATTGGCAAAGTGCGGTTGCAGCAGCACCTGATATTGGCTGTGTGCCACTTGATGCGACCGACCCACTCTATGTCTTATATACCTCAGGTACAACGGGCCAACCTAAAGGCGTAGTGCGGGATAATGGTGGTCACGCGGTCGCACTGACTTGGTCAATGAAGCATATTTACGACATCGACTGTGGCAATACCTTTTGGGCAGCATCTGATGTGGGCTGGGTCGTTGGCCACTCTTATATTGTTTATGGTCCATTATTGGTCGGCGCGACCAGTATTATGTATGAAGGTAAACCTATTGGTACGCCCGATCCCGGTGCGTTTTGGCGCACAATTGCTAAATATAAGGTTAAAAGTTTTTTTACTGCGCCAACGGCGATTCGTGCCATTAAACGAGACGATCCCAATGGCAACTATCTACAAGACGTAGACTTAGGTTGTTTGAAGAATGTGTTTCTAGCGGGTGAGCGCTGCGATCCAGACACTTTACACTGGTCAGAAGATACACTGAAAAAACCAGTCATTGATCATTGGTGGCAAACTGAAACCGGCTGGCCTGTGGCGGCAAACTTGATGGGGTACGCGCCAGTTGAGGTCAAAGCGGGCTCGCCTGCATTAGCTGTGCCCGGTTATCAAATTGATGTAGTCGATGTGATGGGCGATGAAGTTAGCGCTAATGAGTCTGGCAATGTGGTAATAAAATTGCCGTTACCACCGGGCACTTTAACCACGCTTTGGCAAAACGAGCAGCGTTATCAAGATAGCTATTTATCTATGTATCCGGGTTATTACCTCACTGGTGATGCTGGTTATAAGGATGAAGAGGGTTATCTGTATATTATGAGTCGTATTGACGACATTATAAATGTTGCAGGGCACAGATTATCGACTGGACGTTTCGAAGAGGTGCTGTGCCAGCATGAAGCGGTTGCTGAGGCGGCGGTAATTGGTGTTAAAGATGCTTTAAAAGGTCAAGTACCACTGGGTCTGGTGGTACTTAAACATGGCGTGACGCTCAATGAAGAGCAACTTAATCAAGAATTAATGGCTTTGGTCCGTCAAGAAATCGGTCCAGTAGCAGCATTTCGGCTGGTAAGTGCAGTGCAAAAGCTGCCCAAAACCCGTAGTGGCAAGATCCTTCGCGGCACAATGCGCAATATAGCTGACAACCAAAGCTATAAAATGCCCGCAACCATTGAAGATCCAGCTACTTTAGATATTGTACGTAACACCTTGACCCGTATGGGGTATGCCGATGCTCACGTATGAGTTTATTATCCGTATAGCAAAACGAGCGGGTTATTTTGTTTGAATAGTCAAAGCGTCCAGTCGATTTTAAAGCTGAAACCTAGGTTTCAGCTTTTTTGTTTTTGAACTAGATTAAAGCGATTAAGGTGATTTGTTAACTCGTTAGCCTTTATCTAGTAATTAAGTTACCAAAGTCTGTATAATCGCTAACAAAATTAAACCCATCACAGCAATAAGCAATGGTATCGATTGTTGCTTATAAAAAATAATAGATGGGTAACTCTCTGTGACCTACGGAACTAATCTACATGAATAACCAAAATCAGCTTTATGATATCGGTGTAATTGGCTTAGGTGTAATGGGCAAGAACCTTGCACTAAATATAGCTGACAACCAGTATAAAGTTGCAGCGTTTGATCTTGACGCACATAAAGTGCAAGACACTGTGCAGCAAGAAGAACGTGAGCGTAAACAGTACCTAAAACAGATAACAGAGCCGCGGATCTTAGGCTGTAACAATCTTTCTGAAATGTTATCTAAATTAGAAAAACCACGTGTATTACTGCTTTCAGTGCCTGCTGGCGCACCAGTAGATGGTGTGTGTAAATCGCTAATCGAAGCGGGTATCGAAAGCGATGATATCGTCATTGATACTGGCAATAGTCTGTGGACGGATACGGTTGAGCGTGAGCAGCGTTATAGTAAAGACTTTGCATTCTTTAGCTGCGCAGTTTCGGGTGGTGAAGTCGGTGCGCGGTTTGGCCCGTCTTTAATGCCAAGCGGCAGTTTAACCGCTTGGAATCGCATCGAACCAATTTGGCAGGCGATTGCGGCTAAAGTGGATGCTAAAACTGGTTTACCAATTGAGCGTTTTGAGCCTGGTAACCCAGTCATCGAGGGCGAGCCTTGCACAACTTATATTGGTCCTGCGGGTTCAGGCCATTATGTGAAAATGGTACATAACGGCATTGAATATGCTGACATGCAGCTGATTTGTGAAGCTTACCAATTACTTCATCAGGGCTTAGGTTTAACTGCGGCAGAAGTTGGCGATGTATTTGAGCGTTGGAACCAAGGTAGCTTAAATAGCTACTTAATGGAGATAAGTGCCGATGTGCTTAAGCAGGCCGATCCATTAACTGGCGCGCCATTGGTTGAGATGATCCTCGATAAAGCTGGCCAAAAAGGCACAGGATTGTGGACAGCGGTCAGCAGCCTGCAAATAGGTTGCCCAGCGCCAACAATCGCCGAAGCCGTATATGCGCGAGCGGTGAGTACTCAAAAGTCTCAAAGACAGCAATTAAACCAGTTGTTATCCGGCCCTTCTGAGTCTATTAAAGTGGAAGAGCAGCAAGCCTTTATCAATCAGCTTGAAAATGCACTCTATTGCGCTAAAGTTTCTTGTTATGCCCAAGGCTTCCAGTTGATGGCGATGCAAGCTAAAGAGCAAGGTTGGCAGTTAGACTTTGCTGAAATTGCTAAGATTTGGCGAGCAGGCTGTATTATCAGAGCCACATTCTTGCAATCAATTACTCAAGCTTATCAGCAAGATAGTGAACTTGAGAATCTATTGATGGCAGATACGTTTGCTAAAGGATTATCTGATAAACAACATGATTGGCGTATAGCGGTTTCGACAGCGGCTATGGGCGGTATTCCTGCGCCGTGTATTAGCTCTGCGCTGGCCTATTATGACAGTTACCGCAGCGTCACATTGCCTGCAAATTTGCTGCAAGGTCAACGTGACTATTTTGGCGCGCACACTTTTGAGCGTACCGATAGACCTGCAGGTGAAAAGTACCATTTAAACTGGAGCAGCGATCGCTGTTTACACAAGGTTTAACCCTATCGAGCTAAATTAATTAACAAAATAAAAAGCCCTTTAATTAGGGCTTTATAGGGTTATTAATATGTCCCGTCCTGAGATAAGTTGACACTTTGGAGACTTATCTATGAAACCCTCAGGTGCAATCCGCAGTAAACGTACACAACGTGACTACA
>NZ_JAKILT010000036.1 GCF_023283535.1 Shewanella sairae
CTTTATTCAGGCTCCTAGGTTCATCTGGTGATACAGATGGTCCACTCTATTAAGCGGTGGACAGCGCTTCATACGACCTCATGTCGCACGCCCCTTTATCATTTTCACGAATCAAAATGGTAAATAGTACAAGTAAAGCTTTGGCAATAGAGAAGTTAATGTGGGGAGCAAGATACAAGACCTGCCCCCGAATTAACATATAGGCCGGAGCCTAATGACTTTCTTCCTGCGTGAATATTGCACTTTATGTAACGATGGAGGTTCTTGGTCTCATTCAGGCAGAGAAACTGGGTATCAGTTCTTTTTATGTTGTAACTAATTGTTGATATAGTGATTTATTGTTAGTCTTGAGTATTCGCCAAGTGCTGCGGACCTGTTCTTATTAAGACCATTCTTATGCGGAATTCAGCCTTATATACCGTTATGTTTTTCGGAGATTTTGTGAACTTTACCAAATCAGATAAATCAATAAAAAAGGAATTACTTACATCAATCCCACTGTACATTTTGTCTGTTGTTTTACCTATTTTAGCTTGGCATGGTTGCCTTAAAGTAGATGACAATCCAGGCGTATGGTTTCAGCGAAGCGGATCATTGATGGTGCTATTCGCAGTATGGGTAGAATTTAAATTATTTAAAATAGGTAATTATTCATCACCTCGAAGCCCTGATGGGCAAACTTGGGATGATATGGCAACAGAAGATAATCTGAAAAATAAATATAGTACTCTCATTGAAAAGATGAAGTATCTTGCAGCTATACTCGCAATAATAGGCACGCTAATTTGGGGCTACGGTGATCTGTTTCTCAATCTAGTAAAATAAAAACATAATAAGGTGTTCAAGCGGGACTGTTAAAGTTTGGTTCGGTTTCGCTAAACATTATAGGCCCTTTAACAGGGCGTTAGCTTTATATTTTAATCTCAGGAGAGAATGGTTAGTGAAAAAGAAAGTGTTTGAGAAAAAAATTCTTAATCATGCAGAATGCTATTGCCGTAGGGGAGATACTTAGTGATTCCGTATAGCCGAATGTTATTCCTACCTAAGTTGACTTCGGTTTGGACTAGAGGGACAACTAGTAACATCGAGTAGCCAATTATGTGGTAATTTTTGTTTGGAGATGAATTTGAACACCAAACTCCATGAACCCCCTCAGCAACTCTCTTTTGTCATTGTTTTTATTTGTCTTTTTTTGTGGGGTGTCATGCTCTTAGCGTTTTGCTGTTTTAGCTTTTTGTACGTAGCATGATGAAGTCATCCTACGTACAAGTTTGGGTATTTAATCTTTTACATATGTTTGGATATACTGGTCCTGGCAGTCCTCGCATAAACTGATTTCATCTGACACTAGTGTTGCTATCTCATCGCACCAATCACAGCATGGGCTATGATTTTCATTATTCTTGTACATTTTTAATGTCCTCTTTTAGTGGTTGAATCATTCAACGTATCTCGTACTGATTTTCCAAACCCTCTTTTTAGGGACGCGTTGAGCGTGTACTCGATAAAATGAGAAGCTTTTCTTGAAGCCTCTGTAAATGATATTGATTCTTCTTGTGCTATTTGATGGCTCATTTCAACTAGGACTGCCTGCTCTCCATGCTCATGTATAGCCATTTGTAAGTGGTAGCTATCATTGTGGTTATTCAAAGCATTTACACGAGCCACAAATGTGGTAAATGAACGTAATCTAATTTCTCGAATGGTGTTGGCTAAATTGGTCATTAGTTCTTTTCCTAGGTTTTGTAATGGACAGCTAAAAGTGTACCTCTAAACCTAACTTTCTCAATCATTTAGACTGTCATTAATTGTTTTTTGTGGATTTTATAGTTAAAAGCTGCTTAACTACCTCTTCGTGAATATCTATGTGATACTAAACGTATTTATTCTTTAATGGTTCCACTTGAAATAGTGCTTATATGTAGTAGAAGGTATTTATATTTATGCTGAAAGACCTTTCTGAAGGCCAAAATTCCAAAGTGGATGGTTATGATTTACAGCAAAGAACGTTGATTACAATCCTTAACCACCGTCACCTTTTTCGCAGCAATCCATTTGAAGATGCTAAAAATGGAGTAATTGCCGAGTGGATGCAGTTACTAATGGTTGTTGAACGGATCAAGCACGATAAATCGTCAAGAGAGATTCTTGAAAAAGTTGATCGTTTAATTGAAGAGATTTTTTCTAACTCTGACGTAAATCATTGGGTAAAAGCCAATCGCTCCATCTTTAATTCTTATGCAAATACAGGGGATGAATTGAAGTGGGAAGCGGTTTCTTTGTTACTTGGTTGTTTAGATAATGGTGATAAATATAATACATATTTAGTCAATGCTTTCGAGCGTCAACAGGAGAGAACTGAGCGGGAGTCTAAGCAGCAAATAGTTAGAGTTCGGGACGCTAAGGTTATAAATATAGAGACGAAGATTTTACCTAGTTTAATGGAGGATTTTGATTTTCAAAACTTGAATGATTATAGACTGGGTTATCCTCATCATCTCATCATGCGTGCATACCGTTATGGTAATGATTTGCTCAAAAAGATAGCTAACTTGAATAGCTTTGATAACGATAAATTTCTGACTTTACGTGAGGATGTCGTTTCTAGTTATTTAGATTCTATTACCTCTGGTCAGACTAAGTATCCTACAAAAATGGATGTGGTTAGCGCGAGTAAATATCGTCATGATCTCATTCATTCATTTAATCGTGCTATTGAGGAAAAAGTCGCTAATAAGCTAAAGGAAGATGTAGAAGCTATTGAAAAGGCGTTAAATTTTAAGCGTATTCAATCTGCTGGATTCGCTCCAATTGTTACGGACATTACAGTGGCCGATTGCACTGTTCATCCTCAAGTTTCAGCTGAAAATTCCGAGTCGTATGATGAATCACTGGCACAGAGCTTGTGTGAAGAGCGGTTACAACTATCTTTTCAAAAATCTGAATTTATCAAAGCACTTAATGATGGTTATTACCGTCATTTTATTAGTGCTGTTTCTGATGCAGCATTCGAGCACATTGAAAAATCTAAAGAGTTAACCTGGAGGGGGAGTAACCACTTTAGGATGAGAAACTCTGAAAACTATATTTCTGGGTTGTGGAACTTTCAACATTGGAGTCTAGTTAGTTGTACTCAAGTATTCAATAAGCGCACTACGGCTTCATTTGTTGTTATGCAACGAGGGATGCATTTTTCTCATTGGTGCTTTAAGCAAGAAAAACAACGAAGGCAAACAATAAGGCAAAAAACAGAGCTCTTTGTGAAAGAAACAGAAGGGCGCTTTGGAAAAGCGTCAACTGTTCGTCAATCATATGAAGCTCTTAAAAAGTTCACTAAAGAATGCTTGCCGGAGATTATATATAGTCAAGTTCAGGAAAGATTACCGGTTGAGCAAAAAGGCTTATCTGATTTTTTTTCACCGTTAAACAGTGCAGTTGACCATAATTTTATTGGCTTTAATAAATCTATTCAGGAAAACTTTTATTGGTTGGGAGAACAACTGCCCACAGAGCCTATTGAGGCTATAGTCTTTTACCGAAAACTTGTAAGGTTAGTTCGCGACTTAGAAGCTAAAGGTGAGTTGGAGGTAGCTATTGAGGTTGTGATTAAATGCCTTACAGGGAAAGTCCTAGAGGACAAAAGTTCTGTTATACATTATTCGTACTCTAGGTTGAGTCCATTTGGTAACTATGACTTGCCAAATACGGTTGAGGTTTTTAATTTAAAGGAGCCTCTAAAGTTCCAAATAGATGTGTTTCCTGGTGTTCTAATTTAGGTGGCACTAGGTATCCAGTTCAAAACGAGGTGACAAAAGTTAGTTTTTACCTCCCGTAATAAAAGTACATATTACAATTCTCGTTTATTTGAGCTTGTTCCAATTTGTCAGCTTATGGTTATATTTTATGTCAGTATATGGTTATATCTTTAAGCTAAGTTATTGAAAGCTGAAAGCAGCCTATGTCAGGTTATGCTTCCAGCGACAACTCGTTAATAAGGGGCTTTTTGTTGCCCCATATTTGTTACTCTCTACGCCAGAAAAGCTAGGTTATATCCAATTGACGGTATTATTCGATAGTAAGTTAGCGCGGATCTGATAAGTAAATGCTATTGATTTACATGATATTATCAGAGACCATTTGCTCAGTAGTGGTTGCTGAGTATATTTGTTTATGAATTATTATTTGTTGTCTGCAGTATTTGAAGCTGACGAAGCGAGCTTCACAGAGCAACCACCTCAGCAGCTCAACTTTTATCACACCGAGCCTAAATCATTTGCTACGCCGCCAGTTGTCAGCCTTGATACTTTTTATGAAGGCCGGGCAATGTCTGACTTTTTAAAACTGGGTATTGGCTTTGTGGCTAGCAAAAGAGTGCAAAGTATCTTCCAGATAAACGGTTTTACCGGAATACAGTTTGTGCCTGTTGAGGTGTACGCTAACACTGTTAACCACAGTTTTGCATTTATGAATTGCATCGCAGATTATGATCTACTTGATGCTGTGGCGTCTAATGCCAAACGTTTTAAAGAGGTGATTGGTGGCTATGCTAAGGTGTCGGATGAGAAGCTTGATAAACACAAGTTTTTACGTAGCGCAATCACTCATGACTGCTTCACTCTGTCGAATTACAAACTGGTTTATTATGTCAATGAGCGAGTCAAACTCGCTCTAGAGCAAGCCGGCGTTAGCGGTATCGCTTTTATCCCTGCTGATTTCGCCGCTACATCGACATAGTGGGTGAGGGATTGAGAATATTATGGATAATGCACAAAAGTACCTAAGCCTTTATAACAAACTTGCCGAAGAACGCCAGCAAGGTTTTGCTGAGACATACCCTTACATTCGTTCATGGGATGAGTTGCAGCAATTATATAGCGTTGAACTTGAGCCAGAAGACACGGTTAAGTTACTTGTAAATCGAGATGACTTGCCGAAGGCGATAGCGAGATGTTTACGAGATACTCAGCCGATTGAGCTATTTGGATGTTATCAAGCGTTCACCACCCAAGATTGTCAGATGCTCAATGACGTTATCTTTCAGTCCACAAGGCAAAGGCTATTATCGAGCGCCATCACTGCTGGTGGCACAGATCACAGCAGTTTTTATCACAATATAGTGGCAGCTTTTGCAGCTAATGATTTTGAAATAATGCATACATTTGCACCCGCAGACTTACCATTTTGCAAGTATCCCTACTACAACGCCCCCGCGCTGAACCTCATTACTTCACTGTATTATCAAGATAGTGCTAAGCAAACAGAAGCATTAGCTTTAGCGGCAAAATTTTTACAAAAGAAACTGCCAGTGTTAGATGCTGCGGTTATCAATTTTCTAGTGGCGCTGATGCTAGGTGATAGTCATCGCGCGAGTGAAGCATTGCAGCAAGCTAGTCTTGGCTTTGCCCGCAGCCGGGTAAATAGCACACTGGAAAAATGTTTTGCGCTCGAGTTACACGGCCTTTATAACTTCGCTCGCTATATTGACCCTGTGTTATTTGCTCAAATCTGTATGCCAACAGCTG
Source organism: Shewanella sairae (assembly GCF_023283535.1). Taxonomy (GTDB): domain Bacteria; phylum Pseudomonadota; class Gammaproteobacteria; order Enterobacterales; family Shewanellaceae; genus Shewanella; species Shewanella sairae. Next base: position 5,523 of record NZ_JAKILT010000036.1, read on the forward strand.
CTGGTTTTTCTAAATCGTTCGCTGAGTGGCAGCGAGATAATGCTTATGTAACGGGTAAGCTCTTTTATCAATATCCGCCAGAACGAGAATTGATGAATTTGATTTTAACTGCCAAATTACCTCAATTGACACTGATAGAGCATAAGAAGAATAGCTTTATCCAAGATGAGCCTGCCTTTTTGGGTAAGTTAATCGATGCCATAGTGCCAATCGGATAAGCGTGGGATATGTAGTGAACACAGTCGCCAGTATTCAAGATACAGTTCTCACCCCTTTTACGCGAAGCATGTTCCAGAAAGCCTCGTTAGTGATTGGTTTAGGCTTTCTACTTGGGGCGTGTTTTTATGGTGCTCAGGCTATTTCGCTAGTGCTAACCATTTTCGCAACGCTTTATGTCATCATCAGTTTTGTTTTTAAACCTAAGTTACGCCAACACATTTACCTTAAAGATGATGCGTTACGAATATCAAAGTTGGCGCAAATATCTAGCTTTGATAAATGGGTATTGGGTTGTTTCGTTGTGATTGTGGCAGCGAGCGATATCTATGCTTTGGCTAATATCAGCATACTAATGCTGGTAATTGTGGCCTATCAAATCTGCCTATCTGTATTGATTTACAGACGCTTGCATCGTCAGGACGAACTTGTTTTGCCCTTGGTAGAGAAGTATTTACTGCTGGAGAACAAACAGTCTAACTGTTTGCTACTGCAAAGGTTTGATATTTATATGGTTAAACAGCCCGCTGAAATATTACCCCTGCCAGCGGAGGTTTTAACTGAGCAAGATGAAGCTACACAGCGGCAACTTGAGTTTGTTGGCACTATCTCGCTTGAGGAAGATCCGTTCGAAGGTGATGATGCCAAAACGGTTATTGCGCAGCTCAATCAGCACCTATCCATGATGACGGGCCACACAATCACTAAAAAGTCATGGCGTGATGGAGTAAAGATATTTTTATTGAGCTTCACTGGTTTATACGCTTACGTTTTTTGGCTGCCAGGCCTGTTTAAGTTTATGTTTCCTGTTGGCCGCTATCGAAATAAGTTCGGTGATGTTATTTACAGGACTGAGTCAATGTCAGATGGGGGCGTGGTGTTTATGATGGTCATTGCGTTTATCATGCTCGCCCTGCCTTGTTTGGCCTACATATTTAGCTTTTATAGTGATGTTAAGTCTCGAACCTTTAAGTCCGTTTGCATCACTAAAGATGCAACTTGGCTGCTAACTCCCGGCATAAATGGCCATGATTCGAGAAAGATATCATGCGCCGAAATCGCTTATATTAGTCACGCCGATGTTCAAGTTGGAGCCGAAGATAGTGCTCCGCTACGTTTATCTATCGACGGTGATATAAAGCTAATTGGAGTGGATAGTCATCTCATTCCATTAAGTGGTTGGGTTTGGAGCGGCCGATATATTCTCAATTATTTAGTTAAATTGGGAGTGCCGGTGAGATTGGTGCCGCAAGAGAAAAAACCAAAGAATGAATAGTGCGCATAAAAAAGCCTAGCTGTTAGCTAGGCTTTGTGGTTTCTGTGCTCAGAAAATCCAACTGTTAGTATAAATACAAAATTGAAGCTAAACCTAAGAAGCAGAAGAAGCCGACCACATCAGTCACCGTGGTTAAAATCACCGAGCCAGATAGCGCTGCGTCTTGATTCATCTTCTGTAGAATCATAGGTACAACCACACCCGCAATTGCCGCCACCGCCATATTAATTAAAATGGCCGCGCCAATTACAGTGCCGATAATCGGGTCGTTAAACCAGTAGCCTGCAATTAAGCCTATCACCGTTGCCCACAGTACCCCATTTAAGATCCCAATCCCCAGTTCGTTCTTTAGTAGCGACATAAAGTTACCCGAGGAGATCTGTCCCATGGCCATGCCGCGGATCATCAAGGTGAGCGACTGGCTACCAGCGATACCGCCCATTGAGGCGACGATTGGCATCAATACCGCTAGGGCGACAACTTTCTCTAATACATTTTCAAACAGGCCAATTGTGGCTGAGGCTAAAAATGCGGTGAGTAAGTTAATCCCAAGCCAAACGGCGCGGCGACGTGCACCTACGGTAATCGGCGCGAACAAATCGTCATCCTCGTCCATACCCGCGGTTGCCATTAGCTGGGCTTCATAATGCTCTCGAACCAGTGCTGTTGCAGTACGTAGCGTCATACGACCAATCATGATGCCATTAGCATCAACAACGGCGATTTCTAATTCGTTACTGTGCTCAATCGCTTCTGCAGCTTCAATTAGGCTTGCATCTGCCAAGATTGAGCGACTGTCTTCCCATAGTAAGCTTTCTAACGTGCTTTCGGGCGCGGCGCGAAATACATCATGACGGCGAACACTACCTATGTATTTGTCGTCATCATCGAGCAAAAACACATGATCGTTACAGTCAAGCTTGATTCGACGGAAAAAACGCTGAGCTTGAGACACCGTAGAGGTGAGGTTTAGTGCTAAAAATTGGTGTTCAGCATAACGGCCAATTTCATTTTCAGAGTATTGGTCGTAACGATCATAGTGCTGACGTTGGCGTTCACCCATTTGCGACAGCGCACGTTCGGTCATCGCGTCAGATAAAGTGTCACTCCACTCAATCAAGTCTTCAGGTGATATTTGCGAGAACAGTAAGTCGAGCTCAGCTTCTGGCATCTCATCTAGAATACCGTTACGCGGATCGGCGCGCATTAAATCTAGTACGGCAATGCGCTCGTCAGAATCAACCTGTAACCAGCGCTCGTAACGCTCATCTAACGGTAACGACTCTAATAACAGCGCCACAGTACCAGACTCTGCTTCTTCGAGCATCTCGTCGAATAGCTCAGCCTGTTCCTCACCTTCAGCATTTGTCAGCTGCTCAACCGATTGGCTCACTTCGACCATGGCTAACTCAGGCGTTTCATATTCTGAATCGCGTAGCATTTGGTTGTTATCGATAGGGAGTTTATCTTTTGGCAATGGCATGGCTAACTGACCTTAAGTGAGGCTTTAAAAAGGGTGTAACTGACTTTTAAATGCTAATGTAAGAAAGCAAATACAAAAGCTGATATAAAAATTAGTACAAAAAAATTATTGATTAAATTGCTGACTCGCAATGAGTTTGCTAGTCATGGTTTAACCTAGCTGGGACTAATAATAGCATTTTGTACCCTTGATGTGATAGTTCTCTAACTTACTTGCGCTAGAACAATATTAGGAGAATAACATTTTGTCACTTAGTAAAAGCTCCTTGCCAATAGCTCTGGAAGGGTGAGTGGCTAAAGTTTATAGCTGGAAAATGTGAAAGCTATAACCTTGTATTCTATCTGTGTTTGTTTACCCATAACTGGGCTAGGATGAGATAACTAAAATCTGTCTCTTTTATAAAGGATAAAAACCATGATCGAACAAGGACAATCACTCCCTGCAGGTACATTGGCTCAGCTGACTAAAGACGGCATGGTTAACCATGATGTAGTAACGTTTTTTGCAGATAAGAAAGTTGTACTTTTTGCTGTACCTGGCGCATTTACACCGACTTGCTCTGAAGCGCACCTGCCAGGCTTTGTAGTATTGGCTGACCAATTAAAAGCTAAGGGTGTTGATGCTATCGCTTGTGTTTCGGTTAACGACGCATTTGTGATGAAAGCGTGGGGCGAAGCGCAAAATGCTGCTGAGCTAATGATGCTTGCCGATGGTGATGCAAGCTTTACTAAAGCCCTTGGCCTGGAAATGGATACTGCAGGCTTTGGTGGTATTCGTTCACAGCGTTATGCCATGGTGGTTGATAATGGAGTGGTCACTAGGTTGAATGTTGAGGCGCCAAAATCATTTGAAGTCAGTACCGCTGAAGCGATTTTAGCCACGCTTTAAAATGTCTCGGCATTAGTAAAAAGGAGCTGCTGGCTCCTTTTTTCATTAGGCTGTTTTAATCCCCAAACTCACTTCAATATTCTCAACGCTTTGCTGCACTTCACTGGCAATTACCTCACTTTGCTGCGACGCGGCTTGAGCATGATTCTTTAGGCTCTGCATTGCTGTCACAAACTCATCTAGATGTGCGACTTGTTCAAGTGTGCTATTAGCGCCTTGTTGAGCCGTACTCACCATTTCACTAGCTTGTGTTTGTACACTTTGAGCGACTTGCCATAAGCTTTGAGCGCGAGATTTCTGCGCTTGGGTCGCTTCTTCAATTCCTTGCACTCTTGTGTCTAAGTCACTGTTTGCTTGTGTCAGTTGATTCAATATTTGCATAATTTCTTTCAGCGATAATTGTGTACGCTGAGATAAATTACGCACCTCTTCTGCTACCACGGCAAAACCGCGACCCTGTTCGCCAGCTCTTGCTGCTTCAATAGCAGCATTTAGCGCGAGTAGATTGGTTTGCTCTGCAATGTTACCTATTACATCAATAATTTTAGAAACGTCGGTAACCGAAGTGGTTAGGCTAGCTAATGACTGATGACAATGTTGCACTGCTGTTTCTGTTTGTGCCGTCGCATCGAGCACAGCTTGTGATTCTTGCTGACTTTTTTGCATTTGCACCATAGTTTGTTGAGCGCTTTGCTCTACCTGCTCAGTAGTGAGGCTAACATCTTTGGCGAGTACTCGAATTTGTTCGGTTTGGCTTTGCGCTGTTAAGACTATGCTTTGAGTTTGTTCTGCGCTTGCAGAAATGTCTGTAATTCGTTCCACTAATTGTGAGAGAGATTGAGATACTTGGGTGATTTGTGTTCTTTGTTGCTCATCTTCTTTTTCAAAGCGTTGCAGCAGTTGGTTAAAGTGTCCTGCGATTTGCCCAGTTTCACAGCGGCGATGAATCGCTAAACGTTCGCGGCTATTGGATTCGCTTAGTTTTGAAAAGGCGTTATTTAGGTGTTTTAGCGGTTTAATGACTCGTCGCTGTTGTAGTATAAAATACCCAATAGCAAAGATGATAAGGATCGAGACCATGGTATAGATCGCGATCATGAGTTCTTGTTTTAACAGCTGGTTTTGTTTTTCTTGTTGGCTGCCTAAGTTCAACAAGATCTGTTCGATAATCGCGACATCTTTAATGAGTGCTTGCTGTGTGCGTTGGTTTTCAATCAGCAATGCATGGGTATTAGCGACTTCTTTATTGTAGCGTTTAGTCAAACTTAGTAGCTCATTTCGGTAAATTTCACCAACCTCAACTTGTTCCTCTTCGGCATCACCTAAAGCAAATTCATCAGCTTCTATCGTTTGATAAATGCCAAGCAGTACTAAGGTATTAAGTTCGTCATGCCAGATCTCAAGCTCGGTTATTAGGCTGGCTAAAATCGACTTTAAACGCTGCTCCTTGTCTATTAAGTAGCTCGATGTGACTTGAGATAGCTCATAAATAATTGGTGGCAGACGAGTCGTTAAAGCTATGTATTTATCCGCAAGTTGCGGATGTTCCGCTTGGCCTTGAAAGGCATAATCGGCAAGACGTCGATTATTGTCTATCATTTCTGACTCAGCATGGGCTAAGAGCTGACGCGGATTACCTGCGAGTTTTCCTGCCGCGCGGTATTCATTGTCTAGTGCTTGGATAAATCGGTTAAGTGTGGCCTGCAATTCTTCAGTGTTAACACCTACTTGCTGGCTGATTTGCTTTTGAATAGCGATTAAGTTGAGCTTTGCCTGTTCAAGCTGTCCAGCGTTTCCAGTGGATAGATAGCTATCAAGATCGCGTCTGATCTCGACTAAAAAGGTGGTTTGGATCTGCTGCAGTTCTGAGGTTTGTTGCTCGATAAATTGGCGTTCGTCACTACTCCAAAACACGACGCCAGCGAGCAATGCGGCGATAAGTAATAGAATCGCTGAGGCTGAGAGAGAAAGAGTTGAGATTTTCATATTCCACGCCAATTTTTTAAAGTGGCGATAGAATATGGCATTTGAGTTACAAAAAAATTACAAGAAACAATAGATTAATTCATCTTGAAGCGGATTACTCTTTAGGTAGCCAAATTTGGGCGTGTAATCCGCCTTCGCTGCGATTGGTTAAGATCACTTTACCTTGATGCCTGTCCACAATACGTTTAATAATCGCTAAGCCTAAGCCTGAGCCCACGCTGCCACGAGCGGTATCTCCTTGGGTAAAGGGTTGAAAAAGTTTAGGGATTTGCTGCTCTTCAATACCGGGACCATTGTCTTCGACACTAAAACCGACAAATTGACCGTTAAATTGAGAGCTGATTTTGACCCAGCCATTGCCATAGCGATAAGCATTTTCGACCAAGTTACTAAGAACACGCTTAATAGCAATGTCTTGCATAGGAATGACCGGGCACTCACTTAACTCGGAGTCGATACTACCTTCGCGATTTGATTCAGCTTGGATCACATCTTGGATCAGCGTGTTAATTTGCGAAGGGGCTCGGGTGCCTTCTTGATCTTGCCTAATATAGGAGATGAATTGATTGATAATGGCGTCCATATCTTCAATATCATGGACTATGCCGTCTTTTAGATACTGATCCTCCTCAACCATCATTTCAGAGGCTAAGCGAATACGGGTCAGTGGGGTGCGCAAATCGTGCGAGATCCCCGCCATTAAGAGTGCGCGATCTTGTTCTAGCTGCTTCATGCTGTGAGACATCTGATTAAAGGTATTAGTTACCTCCACGATCTCGCTTGAGCCACTTAAAGGCAAAGGTTTGGGGTAGTCGCCCCGTGACACGGCAATCGCGGCTTTTTGTAAGCGCCGTAGTGGACGGTTTTGCTGGCGGGCAAACCACCAACCACCGGCTACACTTAATGCGCCAATGACCATTAGGTACAAGGTGAGTGGCGATAGATTTTTCTCATTAAGCCCTGTCAGTGGCACTTTAATCCAGATAGAGGGCGCTTGTGGCGGTCGGATCCAGATTTCAAACTCTTCGCCTTGAGCAATGCGGACTTCTGCTTCTCCACCGAGATATTCGGACATCTGTGACGATAAAAAGCTGTAGTAGGTAGCACGCTCGATTCCAGCTTCTCGAGCTTGTTTTTGATTGTAAAAGTGCATGGCATCGTCACTCACTTTTGCATTGAGCGCATCAACCATAGTTAAGTGTTTACGATCAATATCGACTCCACCTACAAACAGTAGCTTAACCTGCCTAGCAATCAGCTGGTTAATTTGCTGATAGCTAGGCTTGATGAAGTACACCGCCACCGAGATATAAGACACTAACTGGTTAGTCAGTAGCAGGCAGCCAATCAACATGACAGTTTGGCTGAAAGAGCTACGCGGCAGGAAGCGCTGCCACCATCGCTTGTTTAAAGACACAGTTAGAAAGCCACCGTTATATAAGGCTCAGGTTCAATAAATAGCGTTACTTGCGTGATTGCCCGTCGGGCACAAACACGTAGCCAAGACCCCATACGGTTTGAATGTAACGTGGATTAGCAGCATCTTTTTCAATGAGTCGACGCAGTCGAGAAACCTGCACGTCAATAGAGCGTTCTAGTGCTGAGTAGTCACGGCCACGGGCGAGATTCATTAGTTTGTCACGAGATAATGGCTCTCGCGGATGACTGACTAATACTTTGAGTACAGCAAACTCGCCGCTAGTGAGCGCAATGCTTTCTTCACCGTGATGCATTTCGCGAGTCGCAAGATTAAGTGAGAATTCACCAAAGGTGATCTCTTCTTCTTGCTGAGTAGGTGCGCCTGGTACTTCAGGTGTTTGACGACGCATAACCGCTTTAATTCGTGCCAGTAACTCTCTTGGGTTAAACGGTTTAGGTAAGTAATCATCTGCGCCTAATTCTAAGCCGATGATTCTATCAACTTCGTCGCCTTTCGCTGTTAGCATCACAATGGGAATTGGGTTACCTGTTTGGCGCAATCTGCGGCAGATAGACAGGCCATCTTCGCCAGGCAACATAAGATCTAGCACCAGTAGGTGAAAATTTTCTCGCTCGAGTAATCGGTCCATCTGTTCAGCATTGGCCGCGCTGCGCACTTGATAACCTTGCTCCATCAAATAGCGTTCTAGCAACGCGCGCAATCTCATATCATCGTCTACAACGAGAATTTTAGAGGTTTCTTGTCCCATGCTCAGGTCCCTTTGTTCTTTTTTTCTAGCCCGTAAAGCAGAGTATTACTCTAGGAAAATGGCTGATATTGATGCTATTCGTCCTAATATAGCTGTTTTAATATGTTAATGACTAGCATACATTTTAACTTAAAGGTTAATGTGTGGCTTGAGTTCGGTTTCGCCCCAGTCTAAGCTATTGTATATAGGGATAAATTGGTTATTTTCTTTCTCAGTTTGAAATTGTAAGCAAATTGAATAGGGCTTTGTTTCGAGCCTGTTTTAACTGAACGATTTAGCTAGCGAATAGCTGAGCCTAGTCAGATCTGTGCTATGCTTTTCGTCCATCTAATTTGATTAACTCTGTTTAGAAAGTAGAACTTATGAGAACCGCTATCGTCACCCGTGAAGGTTTCGAAAAATTACAAAAAGAGCTGAACTATCTTTGGCGTGAACATCGACCTGAAATTACTAAAATTGTTAGCTGGGCTGCTAGTTTAGGCGACCGAAGCGAAAACGCAGATTACACTTTCAACAAGAGAAAACTACGTGAAATAGACCGTAGAGTTCGTTATTTGCGTAAAACTCTCGAAAATGTACAAGTGGTTGATTACTCGCCGGCGCAAGAAGGGAAGGTGTTTTTCGGGGCTTGGGTTGAAATTGAAAATGATGATGGCAATAAACTGCAGTTTAAAATTGTCGGTTACGATGAAATTTTTGGCCGCAAAGACTATATTTCGATTGATTCGCCTATGGCGCGTGGCTTACTGAAAAAAGAAGTCGATGACGAAGCGGTGATCAAGACCCCAAACGGTGAACAGGTTTGGTATATCAATCGCATTTCCTATCAAGGCTTCGAGTAGTTTCTCTAGCTTCTGTTACACGTGCGCCGCTGTTCCGCGGCGCAAATAGCATAATTGCCTTAGTATTAGCATTAACCAAAGCCATGTGCTGTGGTATCTTTGGCAAAACCTCCTTTATCAACTAGGCTCGACTTCTATTTATGCAAAATATTGCACAGCTCATCGCTGAAGAACTTAACGTTCGCCAGCAACAAGTTACCGATACTATTTCATTACTCGATGATGGTGCGACCGTACCGTTTATTGCTCGCTACCGTAAAGAAGCTACGGGTGGCTTAGATGATGCGCAGTTACGCACATTAAACAGTCGTCTTAGTTACTTACGCGATTTAAATGATCGTCGTAACGTTATTTTGTCGAGCATTGAAGCCCAAAGTAAGTTAACGCCCGAGCTGAAAGCAGCCATTAATGCAGCTGATAGTAAAACTCGCCTAGAAGATTTGTATTTACCTTATAAGCCTAAGCGCCGCACCAAAGGCTTAATTGCTATTGAGGCAGGCATAGAGCCGTTAGCTGATTTCTTATTGGCAAACCGCCAAGCTGATTGTGACGCCAAGGCTAGCGAATATATCAATGTAGCTGCTGGTTTTAGCGATGCCAAAGCGGTACTCGACGGTGCGCGTTTCATTTTGATGGAGCGTTTTGCTGAAGATGCAGAGCTACTGCAGAAAATCCGTACTCAAGTAGAGCAAAATGCTGTGCTTGAAAGCCGTATGGTAAAGGGCAAAGAAAAAGAAGGCGCTAAGTTTAGAGATTACTTTGAACATACTGAAAAGCTAACTAAAGTGCCTTCACATCGTGCGCTGGCGATGCTTCGTGGTCGTAATGAGGGCATGCTAAGCCTTAATATCAATGCGGATCCACAGCAAGAGCCAAAGCAGGCGAGTTACTGTGAAGTGATTATTATCGAGCACTTCAAGCTTGGCTTAAGTAACACAGCTGTCGATACTTGGTTAAAGACAGTGGTTGCGGCAACGTGGAAAGTGAAGATTGCCCTGCAGATGGAAACTGAGTTTCTGGGCCGTATGCGTGAAACCGCCGAACAAGAAGCGATTAAAGTGTTTGCGCGCAACTTGGGTGACCTGTTAATGGCGGCACCAGCGGGAGCTAAAGCGACATTGGGCCTAGATCCTGGTCTACGTTCTGGTGTGAAAGTGGCGATTGTAAACGACACCGGCAAGCTGATGGCTCACACCACTATTTTCCCACATGCACCACAAAACCAGTGGGACAAGTCGGTAAGAACTCTAGCTAATCTTGTGAAAATGCATAAGGTTGAGTTAATTGCGATTGGTAATGGCACTGCATCACGGGAGACCGATAAGCTAGCTGCTGATTTGATTAGCCAAGTTAAAGCTGATTTGCCAAGACTGACCAAGATTATGGTGAGTGAAGCGGGCGCATCGGTTTACTCGGCATCTGAGCTGGCCTCTGAAGAATTCCCTGGTATCGATGTCTCTATTCGTGGCGCAGTTTCTATTGCTCGTCGCTTACAAGATCCGTTAGCTGAATTAGTTAAAATCGAACCTAAAGCCATTGGTGTGGGTCAATATCAGCATGACGTTAGTCAAAGTTCGCTATCTAGTTCACTAGAGGCTGTAGTTGAGGATTGCGTAAACGGCGTGGGTGTTGATGTGAATATGGCGTCAGCTCCGTTGCTGGCTCAGGTTGCTGGTTTGAATAAAACCTTAGCACGCAATATTGTGGCTCACCGTGACGAACAAGGTCGCTTTAATAACCGTAAAGCGCTACTTAAAGTTGCGCGCCTTGGACCTAAAGCCTATGAACAAGCGGCAGGTTTCTTACGTATTACTGAAGGTGATAACCCGCTAGATAGCTCGGCTGTTCACCCAGAGGCTTATGCTTTAGTCGAGTCTATCGCCACAGCGAAAGGCGTATCAGTCGCTGAAATTATCGGTAACTCAGAGCTACTAAAAGCGCTTGAAGCCAAAGATTTCATTACCAGTGAATTTGGTTTACCAACGGTAACCGATATCCTGGCAGAACTTGATAAGCCGGGACGCGATCCACGCGGTGAATTTAAAACTGCGACCTTTAAAGAGGGCGTGGAAGAAATTAAAGATCTTAAGCTAGATATGATCTTAGAAGGCGTTGTGACTAACGTGACTAACTTCGGCGCCTTTATTGATGTTGGTGTGCATCAAGACGGTTTAGTGCATATCTCGTCAATGACCGACAAGTTTATTGATGATCCACATAAGGTGGTTAAAGCGGGCGACATCGTTAAAGTTAAAGTGATGGAAGTGGATGCAGAGCGTCGTCGTATAGGCTTAAGCATGCGCCTTGAAGACAAAGCTGGTGATGCACCTAAGAGTGCTCCGCGCCCAGCAAGCAACCATAACAAAGGCGCCCCGAATAAAGGTGCTAATCAACGTCCACAGCAAAAGACGCATAAGCCAAAACAGCAGGCCAATGCCGCCATGGGTAATGCTTTTGCTGATGCGTTCGCTAAACTGAAAAAGTAACAGTGTAACGCTGGATTTTGGTGGCCGTTAAATAAGCCACAAGCCAAATAAAAAACCGACAACTCAGCGTGTCGGTTTTTTTATGGGTTGTAAAGTATTTGGTCGTTGATTTAAAACGTTAGGCAGTTTCTAAAAATGTCGGTAGTAAATCAGGCTCTGTGCGCTGCTGATAAAAGGCTTCAATGCGTATGCCAAAGTCTTGATAAAACTGCAGTGATTCATCAGGCATAGGGTGTTTATTGGCTTCTTTCTCGCTAACGGGCAGCTGTTGTACCGGTAATTTAATATCACTGCGCTTGAGTGGCGCTCGCTGACTTAAAAGCTGCTTTAGGTTAAGTGCTTGGCTTTGTTTCTGTTTTTCTTGGCCAGATTGCTCTTGTTGCTGTGATTGGCCCTGCTGTTTATCTTGTACTGATTCACGCAGCTTGGCTTGAGTCTGAGTTTGGTCGGCTGTACGTTCATGTTGCGGATTAAAGGCGCGTTCTTCATGGCCTTTAGTTGGCTGTTGTGGTGGGATTATTGGTGGTCGTTGTTGACTATCCGTGCGTGCGGCATCTGTTGCGGCATTGGTTGTCGCAATAGGCACATTAGGATAGTTGGTGACCACTAACATTTTATTGTCCCACCTATTTTCTTGATTAATATTTATGTTTAAATATTAATCAATTCGGGCGCAAAAATAAAGTTTTACTCGAGTACTAATGACTGAAATTAAATCAGCCTAAGCCTGTACTGTTTGCCTGAGTGTTTAACCGCGCTGTGTTTAACCACAGTAAGTAAGCTTCAATAAACACAGCGCTATGGCTAATAAATGGCGCATGGGAAGCTTTAAGCAATAGCAGGTCTTGGCTGTGTTCAAGCTGTGGCATAGCGTTAACGACGCGGCGTGGTACTAACCCGTCGAGTCGCCCCCAAACTCTTAACCAAGGTTGCTTAATTGCAGCTATTTCAGCACGTAAATCCACGGTTTCAAGCATATCTAGCCCTTGGGCTAGAGCGCCTTGATGTGCCTGTGGGCGAGCGAGCACTAACTCACGCAATTGCTTAATATCCGCTTTTGCCGTTTGGCTGCCCATGGCTTGAATCGCTAAAAATCGTTCGACGGTTTTATCAAGATCTTGGGTTAGTTGGCTAGCAAATTGTCCCAGTACTTCTGGCGGGATCCCTGGCCAGTCTTCCCGTGCCATAAAACAAGGTGACGATGCTATGGTGCATAGGGCGCTCACTCGCTCTGGGTATTGTATCGCTGCAAGTGTTGCCACAAGGCCGCCGAGTGACCAGCCTGTCCAAATCGCAGTATCGGGTACCTGCTGCATGATGGCGGCAAGCCAATCTTGAATGCCGCCTTCTACTGCTTGGCTATAACCAAATCCCGGCAGATCGACATAGTGGACTCTATACTCAGCTAAAGCATCTTTTAATGGCGAAAATACGGCGCTGTTAACACCCCAGCCATGGAGGATAACGAGATCTGGGCCTTGGCCAATTGATTCAATGTGTAGCTGATTTTGATTCATCGCGATCTCGCTGGGTGTGTAGATAATAGAAAAGGATTTCATCTATCAACAAAATACCTTGGAATAGATGGCTGGCGGTTATGTTACCCAATCGCTGTTTGATGTGCCATCAACATATTAACTCTGAGCAACGTGGTTTGTGTGAGGTGTGTTTGCAGGCGAGCAGCTACCAAACCGAGATCTGCTTAGGTTGTGGCCGTGAAATGGCGTTACCTATGGCGTTTTGTGGTCAGTGTATGTTGAAACCGACAATACAGGTCATTGCGCCTTGTCGTTATCGTGATGGTATAGGTCACTGGGTTGGGCAGATAAAGTATCAAGCGCAGTTTGCAGTCATCGATGTGCTTGTTGAGGCACTGGTACAGCGGTTGTTTCATTTAGAGGGGCTAGGCTTAGTTGAACGTCCACAAGTATTAATCGCTGTGCCTTTGCACCGTAATCGATTGCGACAAAGAGGGTTTAATCAAGCGTGGATTATTGCTAAAACGCTGTCTAAACGCCTTAATATTCCGTTAATCGACGATATGCTCTTTCGCGTTCGAGATACTCAGCCTCAAGCAGGGCTAAGCGGTAAATCGCGCCGCAAAAACCTAAATAGTGCGTTTGCGCTTAGTGATGGGTTTAATTGGCAGCGAGTCGCCTTAATTGACGATGTGGTGACAACGGGCACCACAGTTAAGGAGATCGCTAAGCTGTTTCAGCGCCAACATATTCAAGTACAAGTGTGGTGCCTCGCGAGGGCTGAGGCACCGGGCGTAAGTTAGTTATTGTTTACTTCATTATTCACTTCGCTCTTGATTTCACTTTATTACTCACTTCATCGCTAATGTAAGGCGGGGATAAAGTAGAGCGCGTTGGCGTAAACTTTTTCACTGCCTAGCCAGATATTTCTAAACAGTAAGTTGTCTGCGAGTGCTACCACTGCGCCTTTATTATGTGACTCCACAATAATTGCTGCACTGTTGCTAAAACTACTTTGGTACTCTTGGGCTAAATAGCCACTTAGTAGCGGTTGTGAGGCATATTTAGCTGCCACGCTAAAGTCGCCAGTAACCTGCGAAAACCCTAATACTTTGTTTTTTAGTATAGGTAATCTGTCACTAGGTAAGCCAAAGTTTATCGGGTGGCTAGTATCGAGTTTAAGCTCTAAAATCGCACCGCCAATGGCTTGCTTGGCACGGAACTTTGACTTTTTATCAAAGGTTAGCCCCTCTGCATCAAAAAGTTGTTTGTAAAAACGATCGCTGCGTAAGTTCGTTTTGAGCAAATTAGCGCGACTTAGCCAATTGAGCGCACCTTTTTGAGCGATGATGACGCCACCCTCGCTGGCAAATTGCCCGAGCTTACGGGCAAAGCGTTCATCTAATGTTTGGTAGCGGCCATCTGCGAATAATACATGGCTGTAGTCACTGAGGTTAATGCTCGGGAGCTGATTAATATCAACCATAGTGGTGGCAACGCCTAAGGTGTTATCGAGGTAATACCATAATTGACCGACTTCTGATATTGAGGTGCCTTTGCCACTAATGAGCAGTGGCCTAATCGGTTTAATCACTTTGAAATCAGGGCTGCCTAAATCGATTCCTGCGCTAGCAGAGCTAGTATTGGTAGCGACAACATCAACTTGTAACTTTTGCGCAAGCTTTGCCACTAACTTATTAATGTCGCTGGCTGAAAACTTATCCTGCTTGAGAGGGATTTGCAGGCTACCAGCAGCAAAATCGGTATTTTTATTCTGTTGTTTGATGCTAAAAGGTTTAGCGGCAAACTTAACGAGCACACCTTGTTCAAGTAACTGTTGTAGCAATAAAACCGCTTGGCTTTGTTGCCAATTGATAAGTAGTGCTACCGCTTTATCATCCCACTGATTAACGGTAAATTTAGGCGCTGTCTGATTTAGCACACTTAATTCAAGCTTCACATTACGGCGTAAGGTTAAGTCAAAAGCGTGTTGTAAGTTCCAGGTGGAAATATCATAAAAAGTTGGGTCAACAAACTCGGTTCTGTCATCAAACATGGCAGTTAACAATGCAGATTGAGCTTGGTTGTTGGGGATGAAAATACTGCTATTGACCGCAAAATCAATCTCGCCCTGAGACAGCGGATTAGTGAGGTAGTAATACTCAATCTGATGTTGAGCAAGTAATTGGGTCAGCACTTTTATGCGGCCACTGTCTTTACTGGTACTCATTAGTAGCCCAGCTTGGCGAGGCTTTTTCTTCATCGCCTTTTGGTGTTTATCTTCGAAGAATTCAGCTTGATATTGTTCTAGCTCAGACCTTAATGCCAGTGCGCCTTTGAGGCTTGAAATTGAAGTGGCATATTGATTATCGATGGCTTCTTGCATCGTCACTAAGCCATTTACCGATGCTTGTTGCTGGCCGCGAGCGCTGGCTTGTTCAAACAGCACGCCAATCGCGCCGTTAATATCCGGGTAGGTTGAGCCTTTACCATAAAAGAAGTCATCAAACAGCTGGCGGCTAAAGTAGGCCTGCTTTTTGGTGTCCAGTTCAGCTTGATGATACGCGGCTAACTTGGCGGTGAGTTTTTGGTTAGCTGCAGGGGTGAGAGGGTGCGTTCTGTCGGGAACACCTGGCTGAAAAAAATAACTGTGGTTATGACCCATTTCATGGAAATCGCCAACATAATGGGGCTGCCAGCGGTGAAATAGCGCAACGCGACCTTGAGATTCGGGATGACGCAGGAACAGCCAGTCACGATTAAGGTCTGCTAGGTAGTGGTTACTTCTGCCTGATGGCCAACCTTGCTTGTGTTCTTTATGGTTGGGATCGCTAACCGCGACTTTACCAGCATAACCATTGGCCCAAGTGGAAAAGCGATCTAGACCATCGGGGTTCTGACTGGGAGTAATCAGCACAACGGCGTTATTCAGTAGATTGGTTACCCATTTTTCTTCGCTGGTGGCGAGCATATGGCTGAGTTTGATTGCGCTGTGGGCGCCACTAATTTCATCACCATGAATCGAGTAAGCTAACCAAATAATCAGTGGTCCATCTTGCTGTGCGCCATATTTTACTTGTTGACGTTGAGCTAAGATGTCATCGAGTTTGGCTTGGTTTTCAACCGAGGTAATCACCGCGGTAAGCTGTTTTCTTGCCTCATGGCTAACCCCTGTATCTTCGAGAGACACTCTCGGGTTTTGTTGGGCTATTTGCTGTAGGTAGTAATTGATTTGATCATGACGTAATAGGCGTTCGCCAAGTGGATAACCGAGAAACTCCTCAGGACTGATTGTTGCAACGCCATAGAGTGGATTATCGGTTAGACGCGTCTTCTTTGCTTCAGCAAAAAAGGCGGGTAACATCAAAAAAGCGCACAAAACAACAAGACCGATTCTTAACATGGAGTTTTTCGTTATATTTATAATATTGTTGTTAAATTAACAGCTCGTAGGCGACAAAACCACTCTAGGGGAAGATAAAAAACTGTGATCAGATTCGTGTTAATTCTTAATCTGTGAGCATTAGGGGCTACAAAGGAATGCAGAGTAAGAGTATTATAGGGCTAATTCTTACTAAAACACTCAGGTTTATCCCTGACGGAGCATGTTTTCATGATTACCATTTCCGAAGCAGCTCAGGCGCATTTTGTTAAATTGTTATCAGATCAGCCTGAAGGAACTCACATTCGAGTATTTGTTATCAGCCCTGGCACTGCGCAAGCTGAGTGTGGTGTATCTTATTGCCCACCAGATGCTGTTGAAGCTGACGACACTGAGCTAGAGTTTAACGGCTTTAATGCCATGGTTGACGAAAAGAGCGCTCCTTTCCTTGAAGAAGCGACAATCGATTTTGTTACCGATCAACTAGGTTCACAGTTAACGCTGAAAGCACCTAACGCTAAAATGCGTAAAGTGTCTGACGATGCGTCACTACAAGAGCGTATTGAGTACGTTATCCAGTCTGAAATCAACCCACAGCTTGCTAGCCACGGTGGTAACATCATGCTAGTTGAGATCACTGAAGACGGCATCGCTGTACTGCAGTTTGGTGGTGGTTGTAATGGTTGTTCTATGGTTGATGTGACGCTGAAAGATGGTATCGAGAAGCAACTACTTGATATGTTCCCAAGCGAGCTAACAGGCGTTAAAGACGTGACTGAGCACCAGCACGGTGAGCACTCTTACCAGTAAGACTCTGGTATTATTTGCTATAAAAAACGCGACTCTAAGCTTAGGTCGCGTTTTTTTATGTCTGATTTTTATATTGATAGCGATGATTTACTGCTAGTTTAGTGCTTGTCTTAGTCTAAACCAGTAATGTAGCGATAAAGAGGCACTGCGCGCTAGCATAAAGCAGCTCATTGCCGCCCAAAGTGCATGGTTGCCATTAGATTGCAGTAAATACCAAGTCGGAAAGAACACACCAAACGTTGATAAAATCATGCTATTACGCATGATGCTACCTTTGGCTGCGCCAATATACACACCATCAAACAAGTAAGACCCAAAGGCCAGTAATGGTAGAAATACCACCCAGAATAAGTACTGTTCAGCCACGGCTTGCACCTCGGTTAAGCTGGTTAACATACTGATGATGCTGGAACCTGCTAAGGCAAAAAACAGCGTGAAGCCAATAGCCGCTATCGCCGACCAAGCCCAAGCTAAGGTGACAGACTCCTGCATTAAACGGCTATTTTTCTGCCCATAAGCTCTACCTACTTCAGCCTCAGCGTAATAGGCTATGCCGTCTAAGGCGTAGGAGATCAGCATTAATAAGTTGAGTAACACCGCATTGGCGGCCACGGTATTGTCGCCAAGGCCGGCACCGTAAAAAGTCATAAAGGCAAAAGACAGTTGCAAGCATAAACTACGGATAAAAATATCGGTGTTTAAGCTCATTAGCTTGCCGTAGCTCTGTAGTGATAGCTGCTTAGCCACTGTAAATAGTTTAAAGCCACCTAGTTTACTAAGCTGTCCTCTCACCATAGTGAGTGCGACTAAGAAACCTGATATATCGGCAAATACTGAGGCTAATGCCGCGCCTTTAACGCCCCAGCCAAGTACCAGTACAAATAGTACGTCGAGAATAATATTGACTAAGTTAGCCACAATTAGCTGCCACATGGCGGCTTTAGGTTGCTGGCGGCCGAGTAACCAACCGAGCATCACTAAGTTCATTAGTGCAAATGGTGTAGACCAAATACGGACTTGAAAATATTCGCGGCAATAGCGCTCTACTTCTACGCTGGCATCAGACATTGCCATGGCTAAGTTGAGGATCGGCCATTGCAGTGCAATGGCGGCGATACCAAACATTAGCGCTAAACTTGCCGCTTGCACTAACAGCTTAAATTGTTGCTGAGTATCGTCTGCGCCATAGGCTTGCGCGACTAATCCTGTGGTTGCCATGCGTAAAAATCCTAGCAACCACAAAATTAAGGTTATAATCGTTGACCCAACTGCCACGCCGCCTAAATAATAGGCGTTGCTAAGATGTCCAACAACGGCGGTATCGACTAAACCTAATAGCGGCACAGTGATGTTTGATAAAATCATCGGCAGCGCTAAAGCGAATAACTGTCGGTTTTTTTGTGGGTTTAACAATAAGGCAATCATTTTAGAGGTCTAATATATATGGTTAAAAACGTGTTGCTAGCGCTATTAGCGCTGACAGGTTTTTCGGCTCATGCGGCAGTGATCCTGCAGTATCATCATGTGTCAGATACGACACCTGCGATCACCAGTGTGACGCCTGCGCAATTTAAAGAGCAAATGCAGTACCTAGCGGATAACAACTTTAATGTTGTACCACTTTCAACGGTTGTGGAGTCGATTAAGGCAAAACAGACACTGCCAGCAAAAACAATTGCGATTACTTTTGATGATGGATACCGCAGTATTGCAAATACGGCGCACCCTATTTTAAAGCAATATAAATTCCCCTACACCCTTTTTGTCTCTGTAGAGCCAATTCTAAAAGAGTATGGTGAGATGATGAGTTGGCAACAACTGATTACCTTATCTAATGAAGGGGCGGAAATCGCTAACCACAGCTGGAATCATGAGCACCTTATCCGTAAAGAAGGTAACGAAACTGAGGCGCAATGGTTGGCGCGTATTGAAGACAATATTCTTCGCACCGAAGCTGAAATTGCTAAGGCGACAGGACAGAATCTAAAGATGTTGGCTTACCCTTATGGTGAGTACAACCAGCAGATTGAAGCTATGCTTGAAAAGCACGGCTTTGTGGCCTTTGGTCAGCAGTCTGGCGCAGCGGGTCCACATTCACCATTAACCGCTTTACCGCGTTTTCCGGTGGCTGGTGTTTATGCCGATCTTAATAGTTTAAAGGTGAAGCTACACAGTTTAAATATGCCTGTGATTGCGCAAACCAACAGTAATCCGCAATTGGATTCTGGCCAGTGGCGACCAGAGATTAAAGTGACCTTGGATATGAGCGATATCAACGCATCGCAACTGATGTGCTTTATTCAGGGGCAGGGTGCTAAAAAACCAAACTGGATTAGTGATGACCAATTTAGTATTCAAGCTGAGCTAGATCTACCTGCGGGTCGCTCACGATATAACTGCACCGCACCGAGTAAAAGCAAAGGTAGTTACTACTGGTTCTCGCAGCCATGGATTCGTCCTAAAGCAAACGGTCAATGGATTGCAGAGTAATCTAGATTGAAATAGAAAAGCGCCTAATAGGCGCTTTTTTTAATTGGAAAACTTTTAACTGGGAAACGTTAGCTCGAATGTTTTGCGATGAGCGCATTCACATCATGGATTAATTCGCTGTTTTTTATCTGCGGTAGTTGCCCAGGCGAATGCGACTTAGGCTTAATAATCGCCACCTTTTGCCCTTGGGGTGACACTAACGCAAACGACGCGCTATGATCGACTTGATAATCTTCTCCGTCGCCCACCATGGCATAAACAAAACCTAAACTGCGAGTAATGGGAAACAGCTGTTTATGCTCGCCCGTCACAGCCATAAATTCGGGGTTAAAGAACTTAATGTAGTTTTGCAGTTTGTTGGTGCTATCGCGCTGTGGATCCACCGAAAGAAAGATCACTTGTACATCGGCGACTTGATTCAGTCCAGCATAAGCCGAAGTGAGTTTCCCCATAGTGGTTGGGCAAACGTCAGGGCAAGAGGTGTAACCAATAAAAAATAGGCTCCACTTACCTTGTAGGTTAAGGTTGCTAAAGCTGTTGCCACGTTGGTCGGTAAGTGAGAACGGCGCTAAAGGCTGCGGGCTTGGGTATTCAAAACTCGTTTGCAAGTTAATCGGTTTCGGTTGATTAAGCTGCACACTGGCATAAGCGCCAGCGGCGACCAAAATAATAGCTGCAATAATTGCTATGAGTTTCATATTTTATCCCTCAGTTAACGCGATATTTAGCCTAATCCAATCCGTGGTTATCTGCTGTTAGCGCTCTAGTTAGGGCTATACCCAAAGATAATGGTCAACGAGCAGTGCGATAAATAGCAGCATCAAGTGATAGATAGAAAACTTAAACACATTCATCGCCAGTCCAGGTGTCTCATGGTATTTAAGCTGCCAAGCTTTATAGATAAAGCCTGCACTGAGTAAAGTTGAGCTAACTAAATAAACCGGGCCACACATGCCTACGAGCACCGGGAGTAAGCAGGCTATCGCCAATAACACTGTGTATAGAAAAATACAGGTTTTAGTAAACTCTACGCCGTGGGTAACCGGCAACATGGGGATATCCACTTTGGCATATTCAGTTTTGCGGTGAATCGCCAGCGCCCAAAAGTGCGGTGGCGTCCAGGCAAAGATGATGATCACTAGCAGTAATGCATTACCGTGAAACTCGCCCGTTACCGCAGTCCAGCCCAGTAACGGTGGCATTGCACCCGCTAAGCCACCCACTACGATATTTTGCGGTGTTGCGCGCTTTAAATAAGCGGTATAAACCACGGCATAGCCAATTAAACTGGCAAAAGTTAGACAAGCGGTGAGAGGGTTGACCAAGGCATACAGAATTACAAACCCTAAGATCCCTAAGCCAAAAGAGAAGGTTAGTGCCTTAGTTATCGAGACTCGACCTTTAGGTAGCGGGCGGTTGTAGGTACGTGCCATTAGGCCGTCGATACGGCGATCAATGAGGTGGTTAAATGCTGCTGCCGAGCCAGCCATCATACCGATCCCCGCCATTCCGGCTATCAAGGGCGTAATAGGCACCGCGCCGGGAACGGCAAGGCACATCCCCACCAAAACGGTTAATAGCATTAACGCGACCACTTTAGGCTTGGTCATTTCATAATAAGCCCGCCATTGAAATATTGGCGTCGACTGGCTGGTTGTTATTGCGATAGGTTTGGCCATATTCGGTACCTCACTTTACTCAGTAACAGAAAAAAGGGCGCTATTTGTTGTCATTTATCGACCCTCTTATGCTTTGCGCCATAAGGCGTAATTGATAAACACTAGGTTGAGCAGCAATAATGCTGCGCCAGCGTTATGGGATACAGCGATCCCAAGTGGTAGATTGAGTACGACATTGCTGACGCCAAGTACAACCTGCAAAATAACCAAACCAACCAGCAACCAAGCCGCATTACGCATGATGTTTGATTTGGCATCGCGGATAAGTTTAAAAGCGAGATACAGCAACATGGCTGCGGTGATGATAGCGCCAATACGGTGCGCCACATGTATGGTCATTCTGGCGGGGTAATCGAGTACGCCAAATTCAAAGCTGGCGTGCTCGCCTTGAAAAGGTGAAAAGGCTTTAGCAAAGCTAAGGTTATCGACCCAGTTGCCTTCACAAAACGGCAGAGTGGTACAGGCTAGGGCGGCATAATTCGATGACGTCCAACCGCCTAGCATTATTTGCAGCAGTAACACGCCAATACAGATAGCGGCAAAGCCCGCTAGTTTGCGTGCCGTAGGGTCACCGCCGGGGATCCGTAGTGGCATATTGCGTAAATACAGTAACAACAGCAGTGAAAATAGCGCAAAACCACCAATGAGATGCGCCATCACTATGATGGGCATTAACTTCATCGTGACCGTCCACATGCCTAATGCCGCTTGGAAAAGAATAAGCCCTGCGATAAACATGGGCAGTTTTTTGGGCGCGTCCTGGGTTTTAAGGCTGAGGATTAAAATCAGTAACACCAGAAGCCCGAGCGTACCGGCAATGTAGCGGTGGATCATTTCTAACCAAGCTTTTTCAGTTTCTACCGTATGCTCAGGAAAGGCTTGCTGAACTTGTGCTAATTCGTGGCTTTCGGTAGGCACTTTTAGCATGCCGTAACAACCGGGCCAGTCTGGGCAACCTAGGCCAGCATCGGCTAGCCGAGTGTACGCTCCCATTAAAATTACGCATAAAGTAAATACTAAGGTGATTTTTACTAACGAGTTAATTTGCATGCCTGTTACCCCCAGCGAATTTTGATCCGATGCTGAGAGAGGTGTAAGCACATCTATAAAGGATCACGGATAAAGTAAATACTAAGGTGATTTTCAACAGTGAGTTAATTTGCATCAAAGTCCCCCTTATCCAATCCGCGACAGTTTGAGGAGCTTACGTAGGTCGGCCACGAGTGCTTTGCCTTGCATGATCTGCGCTTGATGATCTTCGGCAATCGGGTAGCTCATCACTAAGCTGCCCAACGGGTCGACAATCACCAGCTGTTGTTGCTTGAGTAATTGGCTAAGTTCTGTAGATGGCGTGGCGGTGACAAAGTCGAAACCGCTTAGTGCTGTGGTATCGCTGAGCGGACTTAGCATAATAATGGTGTGCACTCGGTCTTGATTGCGGCCAAGGGCGACATGGCTTTGCTGCAATATATACAGCCTATCTTCGCAAACTGCATCGCAGTGACTGGGTAATTGATAAAGCAGTTGCCACTCTTGTGGCTGGGGATTGGCCATATCTAGGCTTTGATAGCTAACGCTTTCAAGTAGTTGGCCTTTATTGGTTGCTCCGCCTTGGTATAAATCAAAGCTGAGTACAATTTTTGCTGCCATGACAGGTAGAATAAATGCCATTAATAGCAATATGAGGGTGCGCTTACCGTTCTTTTTGGGGGAGTTCATTCCATCTCCTCTATTCTGTTACTCCATCCTTTTCTAGCGCACTGACTAACCTACTTATAAGTCAGTGTTGGCCAAAATGGTGGAAATAATCCATCAAAATAATTGTGCAGAATCGAGCTTCCCGGAACGGCTAGGTCGCTTAATTTCTAACCTACAGTGTCTGTGTATCGTTAGCAATAGCCTATTTAATTTCTTGTTTATCTGATTGTTTTAATTTACGAAAAAATAGGTATCCCATCAAAATGGCAAACACTGCAGCCATTGAAAACCATTGCGCCGCATAGCCATGGTGTTTTTGTGACGATAAGGGGATCGGCTGCCAAGGATGTGAGTAGCCATTTTCGAGGTTGTTTGGCTGTAAAACGGCATTGGCTAAAGGTTTATCTATGAGTTTAGCGAGTTGACCAATGTTGAGGTTTTGAATACGTTTTGGCCAACCGGATTCCGCCATTAACTCTGAGCTCATTGGGTTTAGCTGTTTTTGGTAAACCCGGCCAGTTAATTCGATAGGTTGATTAATGGTGATGACTTCGGGCAATTGTGAGCGGCTGAGTCCTGCAGGGATAAAGCCCAGCTCGACTAACAACCAAGGTTGCAACTCACTCACTTGTAGCGCTTGCAATGCAAGGTAACCGACCCGACCTTGATAAACTTGGTTATCCAGTAAAAACAGTTCACTTGATACTGGTGTAACAAGGGTTTTGAGTTTAAATCCAGTGAGGGCTTCATCTTTAGGTAGGGCGAGTAGTTCGCTATAACTGAGAATTGCTGCAGATTGCCTCGCGCTAAGCTGTTGCTGCCAACTAGCCTTGTATTCGGCGCGTTCTAGCTGCCAAAAACCTAGCTTGACCAAAATAGAAAACACTAGCACAGTAATAAGCACAATAAATAACCACGCAAGATTCACCTTAATTCTAGGAGAGCTCATGTCTGTTTTGTTTATCTTTAAAGTCGTCTTAGTATTACTACTGCTATTCATACTGTTTAATCTAGGTCGCGCCCTATTTATTATGGTGAAAGGAGAGCAGACAGTCCCGATGAGCCAGTATTTAGGTCGACGGGTACTGTTCTCTGTTTTAGTTGTTGTCTTGCTGCTGGTGGCATTAGGGACCGGCGTCATCAGCCCTAACGCCAGACCCTATTAATGATTAGGTTTTATCGTTTACAACACGTAAACAAAGATAAATAGACATAACCAAACCACATCAACAAAGTGCCAGTACCAAGCACCAGCTTGAAAGGCAAACTGCTTATCTGGGGTGAAATGCCCCTTGAGTACTCTAAAGAACAGCACAATCAAGAATATAGTTCCTAAGGTAACGTGCATGCCGTGAAAGCCGGTTAACAGGAAGAACGTATTGCCGTAAACGCCCGCATCGAGAGTCAGTCCCATCTCTTGGTAAGCATGGATATACTCTTCAGCCTGTAAAAATAAGAACCCAATACCCAGTAAAATGGTTAGCCCTAGCCAAACTGTTAGCGCCTTACGTTTATCTTGTTCAAGCCCGACATGAGCAAAGTGTAAGGTTACCGATGAGGTTAACAGGATTAAGGTGTTATACAGGGGCAGCCCCATCCAACCCATAGCTTGGGTGGTGGTGCCATCGGGTGTCGTGACCAGCGGCCAAACCGCTTCGAAAGTTGGCCATAACACTTCATTGGTCATGGCATTATTTGATGCGCCACCAAGCCAAGGCACTGCAATCATGCGCGCATAAAACAGTGCGCCGAAAAAGGCTGCGAAGAACATCACTTCTGAGAAAATAAACCAGCTCATACCTTGTCTAAATGAGCGATCCATCTGCTTTGAATAGAGTCCAGCCATCGATTCGGCAATGACTGTTCTAAACCAGCCAAAGATCATAAAGATGATCACGGTGATTCCAGCCAGCAGGATATAACCGCCGCTGGTACTGTCGGTCTTTAATTCTGATACATAGCTGCCAGCGCCAAACGCGATTAGAAATAGGCCGATAGCCCCGATAATCGGCCAAGCACTTTGGGCGGGAACATAATAGTTTTCATGTTTTTCTATAGTCATCTTGCGGCTCCTTGCTCTACAGCAGTGCTGGCGACATAGCCTTTGTCGGTGATGTTGTAGAGGGTATAAGAGAGGGTCAAGGTTGATATTGAATCTGGTAATTCGGGATCCACAAAAAATATCAGTGGGAGATCAGCTTCGGCTTGGGCCGTTAATACCTGCTGATTGAAACAGAAACATTCCGTTTTATTGAAGTAGGCGGCGCCTTGTCCGGGTGACACCGACGGGATCGCTTGGCCAACAATATGCTTTGCAGACAAATTTGTTGCAACAAAATGGGTCCGAATAAGCTCACCGGGGTGAACTTGCATAGTGTTAACTTCTGGTTCGAAGGTCCAAGGCATATCACTTTGCACCTGAGACACAAACTCTACGGTAATGGTTCTATTTTTATCTATGACGACGGGCTGATAAACGCTGGCAGTACTTTGGGTTTTGCCGTTAATACCTAGAGCGTCGCACAGTACGTCGTATAAAGGGACCAGCGCAAATCCAAAGCCAAACATACCCAGAGAGCTAAAAATCAGCACTATGATCAGTTTCTTATTAGATTTGCGCTTAGTGTTTTCCATGTTTACTTCACCTCTGGTGGTGTCGTAAATGAGTGATAGGGTGCAGGGCTAGGAATAGTCCATTCTAGACCTTCGGCTCCTTCCCACGGTTTAGCTGGCGCTTTCTCACCACCGCGAATACATTTAATCACTACGGCTAAGAAAATCAGCTGTGACAGACCAAAGGCAAACCCACCAATCGACACAATTTGGTTAACGTCGGCAAACTGAATCGCATAGTCTGGGATCCGTCGTGGCATACCGGCAAGCCCGAGAAAATGCATGGGGAAGAACAATACGTTTACTGAGATCACTGAACACCAAAAGTGCCAGCGGCCTAAGCTTTCGCTGTACATGTTACCCGTCCACTTGGGCAACCAATAATAGGCTGCAGCCATGATGGAGAATATCGCCCCGGTTACCAGAACATAGTGGAAATGCGCCACCACAAAGTAAGTATCGTGGTATTGGAAATCTGCAGGAGTGATTGCCAACATGAGCCCGGAGAAGCCACCAATGGTGAACAAGATGATAAAGGCGACCGCAAATAACATCGGGGTCTCAAAGGTGATTGAGCCTCGCCACATGGTGGCTACCCAGTTAAATACCTTTACGCCCGTCGGCACCGCAATCAACATGGTGCAATACATAAAGAACAGCTCTGCAAATACCGGCATACCTGTGGTAAACATGTGGTGCGCCCAAACCAAGAACGACAAAATAGCGATACTGGCGGTGGCGTAAACCATCGACGAATAACCAAATAAGCGTTTGCGGCTAAAGGCGGGTACAATTGCTGAGATGATACCGAATGACGGCAAAATCATGATATACACTTCTGGGTGACCAAAGAACCAGAAAATATGCTGGAACATGACAGGGTCGCCACCACCGGCGGCATCAAAAAAGCTGGTACCAAAGTATTTATCGGTCAGCACCATAGTGACCACGCCCGCAAGTACTGGCATTACAGCAATCAATAAGAATGCAGTGATTAGCCAAGTCCATACGAATAACGGCAGCTTCATCCAGGTCATGCCCGGCGCGCGCATATTAACGATGGTCACGACCACGTTAATCGCACCCATAATTGAGCTTATGCCCATAATATGCACCGCAAATACAAACAATGCTGTACTGTCAGGGCTATAGGTGGTCGATAACGGTGCGTAGAAGGTCCAGCCAAAGTTAGGTCCACCTCCCTCCATAAATAGTGAACTTAGCAAGATAGAAAATGCGAATGGCAAGATCCAAAAGCTCCAGTTATTCATCCGCGGTAGCGCCATATCTGGCGCACCAATCATCATAGGAATTAACCAGTTAGCCAAGCCCGTAAAGGCAGGCATGACGGCGCCAAATACCATGATCAAACCATGGACTGTGGTCATTTGGTTAAAGAAGTTAGGCTCGACTAATTGTAAGCCGGGTTGAAACAGTTCTGCTCGGATCACCATTGCCATGGCGCCGCCGGTGAGGAACATGATGAAACTAAACCATAAATAAAGCGTACCGATATCTTTATGGTTAGTGGTTAATATCCAGCGCATAATGCCTTTCGGCGCCCCATGATGGTGGTCATCATGGTGATCGTCGTGAGCGGCTGGTGAATCTTGTGTAATTGTGCTCATTTACATCCCCTACTTAGCGTGACCATCGACATCAGTTGCCTGTACGGCATCACCTGAGTTATTACCCCAAGCATTACGCTCATAGGTAATGACGGCAGCGATCTCTTGTGGCGTTAACTGCTGCGCAAACGCCTGCATAGCTGTGCCCGGTTTACCATTAATCACAATCTCAAGATGGTCTGTAACAGGCCCTTTAATAACAGGACTACCAACAAGTGATGGGAATGCGGGTGGCAGACCTGCGCCTGTGGCTTGGTGGCAAGCAACGCAGCTGGTCATGTAGACTTTCTCGCCCATGGCGATCAGTTCATCCATGGTTAAATCATCTAGCACCACTGCAGCAGCTGTGGCGGCAACAGCCTCGTTCTCTAACGATTGGGTATCATCTAAGGTGGCAGGGAGAGTTGTCGGTGTGCCAGCATTGTTAGCACTTGAGTCGGCTGCATCATCAGTTGCAGCGTCACCATTTGCGTTGATATCGGCAGCTTGCACCATCTCACCGGAATCATTGCCCCAGGCGTTGCGTTCAAAAGTCACTACTGCCGCAATTTCTGTGGCTGTCAGTTGCTGTGAAAATGCCTGCATCGCCGTGCCTGGCTTACCATTGACCACAATATCAATATGGCCAGCAACAGCGCCTTTGATCATTGGACTACCAATAAGTGATGG
This sequence comes from Shewanella sairae, assembly GCF_023283535.1. Lineage (GTDB taxonomy): Bacteria > Pseudomonadota > Gammaproteobacteria > Enterobacterales > Shewanellaceae > Shewanella > Shewanella sairae. The sequence continues at coordinate 33,336 of NZ_JAKILT010000036.1, forward strand.
GAAAACACCGGGTAGCCCTGCGCCATTGGGTTGGTGACAGGCGGCGCAGCGCGCCATATACACTTGCTCACCTTGGCTCATTAGTTCTTCCATTGTCAGTGTTTGCGACAAGGCGGCTTGGGCTGCAGCTTCAGCGTTACTGGCCTCTTGCTGCTGGGCGATTAGCCAAGCGTCAAAGTCTTCTTCTGATAAGGCTTCAACCACAATGGGCATAAAACCGTGGTCTTTACCGCATAGCTCGGCACATTGACCACGGTAGATCCCAGGTTTATCAATTTTGGTCCATGCTTCATTAATAAACCCGGGATTAGCATCTTTTTTAACGGCAAAAGCGGGTACCCACCAAGAGTGAATAACGTCTTCAGAAGTCATTAAAAAGCGCACTTTACGGTTAATTGGCAGCACTAATGGCTTATCAACTTCCAGTAGGTAGTTTTCGCCTTTAGTTTCTTTACCTTCAATTTGCTCTCGCGGAGTCGACAGTAAACTGAAAAATGAAATGTCTTTATCAAAGTAGCTGTAATGCCACTTCCACTGTGAGCCTGTTACTTTGATTGTTAGATCGGCGTTACTGGGGTCTTCCATTGCAATCAAGGTTTTGGTTGCAGGAATAGCCATTCCGATAAGAATGATAAAAGGTACAATCGTCCATAATATTTCGACTTTAGTACTTTCGTGAAAATTGGCGGCGACAGCGCCTTTAGATTTGCGATGGTTGATCATTGCATAAATCATTACGCCGAACACCACTATGCCAATAGCACAACAGATGTAGAGAATGATCATGTGGAGGCTGTAGACCTGACCACTGATATCCGTCACACCTTTCGTCATATTAAGTGGCATTTCTGATGCAACAAGCGCGGGCGTAAATAGTAGCGCCAGCACACTATACAACAATTGCTTCACTAGACTTCTCCTCTGTCAACAAGACAAAGAAGAGTCACACAGTAAGTCTCTGCTCTATGTAAACTCTTCAGTTCCCAAAAAAGCAACGATGACTTCAAAGTGCGCGAGTGGTTTTGTCAAACTTGCCGAACTAACTCAATTACGGCAGCGACTATTGTATATTCAGTATTTGTTACTGACAGTTTTGTATCACCACGTTGGCACTTACGGCTGAAATATATCAGGCCGATTTCAGTCTCAATTTGCGGGTTTACTTACTTAGCTGCAAATTAAAGACCGACGACTAAATCGCTCGGATATAACAAATTATCGTTGTTATCACTTCTAACACTACTTGGTGTTTAAATATTGATCAAGATCACTTTTCAAATGATTTGCAGAATGAGGAAAATAAAAAAGCTCTCATGCGAGAGCGTTTAGTAAGCTGTATTTCTTTATTGGAAATAATGAATTAGAAATTGAGGGTGATACCTGTGCCTAGTGTAGACCACCAAACAGAGAGGCTTGAACAAAAGTATTATCTTGAGCATTAGCGCTGCATTCAGTGATAGTTTCATGGTGATGATTGCATGAGGTTGCGACGCCATTTTCAATCAAGATCCCCGCTGCACGTGCACTTTTAGCTACTAATTGTAGACGACGGCTATCGCGTGCATCTAACGAGTTAGTCCAAGTGATTACAGCGCTCGAAGTACCGCTGGTTAATGCTTTTTCCATTGCCCATAAGGTTTCAACTTCATCTTTCGCGTGGACTAATAAAATTCTGTCCATGCGGACACCCGCTGCTGCTAACATCTGTTTATAACCTATGTTTGGCGGGCTAATGAGTACAATCCAGCGACCCTGTTGGCTTAGCTGTGAAAGCTGCGCACTAATCTGTTTCAGTTCATCACGGCCTTGGGTTTGGGTAACCATAGTGGTGATATCTTTGATCGGATTGTTTGCCAATGTGGTCGATGGCATATCTTGCCAAAGACCTGGGTGGCGCGGGCTTGTTCCCATTAGTTTGTTCATTGCCAGTCTCCATTGCGGATCACACCAACAGCTAAACCTTCAATGCTTAAGCTTTGGTTGGCTAGATCCACTTCAATTGGTGAGTAGTCTTCGTTTTCAGCGTGTAAGAAAACTTTATTACCCTTTTTCTCAAAACGCTTAACGGTAACGTCGTCTTCGACTCGAGCTACTACAACCTGACCATTCCGAGCCTGTTCTATCTTATGTACAGCTAACAGATCGCCTTCGAGAATACCGATATTCTTCATACTGTCACCGCGAACTCGCAGTAAAAAGTCTGCCGCTGGACGGAACATTGCTGGATCAACTTGGTAATGTTGTTCAACATGTTCTTGAGCAAGAATGGGTTCACCTGCAGCCACTTGGCCGATAAGCGGTAAACCTAAATCCTCTTCTTCGGTGCTTTCTTGGGTTAATTTTATACCGCGAGAAGTACCCGGCATAATTTCAATGCAGCCTTTCTTAGCTAAAGCTTTTAAATGCTCTTCGGCAGCATTGGCAGATTTAAAACCTAAACGACGAGCGATCTCGGCACGGGTAGGTGGCATGCCTGTGTCAGCAATATTACGTTTAATTAGCTCTAAAATTTCTGCTTGGCGCGGTGTAAGTGGTCTCATTATTAACCCTGTCTTTCTATACAGTACCTGTCAGTATATACAGTAATTTTATGAGTGCAAGTAATAACCAGATATAACTTTTTTCTGTGGGATCCAGTTTCAAATGAAATAAATCCAGCGATATTAAACTCACAACCTGATTGCTCATCAGATATTCACTCAGAAGCCGGATGATTACTGACTTAACTGAGATTTAACGAGGTTTAATTGGGGAAAAGCGGGGAGTTTGGGTTGATAAGGTGAGTTTCATTTTGGCTGGATTTATGGGGGAGAATTTCACATTATCCCGGATCAAGCTGAAATACCTAGCTGGTTTTTGCCTGTTAACTTATTGATTTTATGTTGGGGAGAGTTTCATTTGAAACAGGATCCCACATAGACAGTCAATTGACTTTGCTGATGGCTCCGCCCCATAACAAGATGAAACCAGTATGAACGCAATTTAATTCTCCTGGCATTGACGGTTTTTATTATTTTTAATCGTAAGCCTTTGTTCTATAAATATACAAGCAAGATTGTGTAGGCTAACAATACTAACGCGCAAACCGTTTAAATATCTGGTATTCTAGCGCCTTATTAGAAGCGACTAACATTGCATATAAACATGTCCAAACAAGACTCTCTTTGGTTTAAATCTTTACGCTGGTTACAGCGCAAATTGGTGCACACAGTAGTTGTGCCTCACGATCCATTTGATGATCTCAATCTTGATCCGAGCAAGCCGCTTGCCTATGTCATGAAAACGGCATCCGTTAGTGATATTGCGGCATTGAGCGAAATTACCGCCAAACTCGGTTTACCAAGCCCGTATGAAGATCTTGAGGTTAATGGCGTAAAAGCGCCTAGAGTTGTTTGTCTCGAAGGCAGCAAGCCGCTTTTTGGTCAGCGTGAAGGCGGCGAGCCGTATATCGACTGCTTTAAGCGTTTGCTTAGCGTGCATAAACAGAATCGCGAATTAGATATTCAATTGGTGCCAGTGAGCCTTTATTGGGGTCGTACTCCAGGTAAAGAAGACGACACCATGCGTGCGGCTGTGCTTGAGCGCCAGAACCCTACTTGGTTACGTAAGTGTTTGATGATCCTGTTCTTAGGTCGTCATAACTTTGTGCAGTTTTCCAATGCGGTTTCACTGCGTTATATGGCGGATGAGCACGGCACTGACAAGCGCATCGCGCAGAAGCTTGCGCGTGTTGCACGGGTGCATTTCCAGCGTCAACGTAAAGTGATGACGGGGCCACAGCTGCCAAAACGTCAGGCACTGTTCCATTCGTTGCTAAAGTCTGAATCCATTACTAAAGCGATTAAAGAAGAAGCGGCGAGCAAAAAGATTTCCGAGGCAGAAGCGCGCGCCAAAGCCATGGAATATCTCGATGAAGTTGCTGCAGATTATTCAGATAGCTTAGTGCGTATCGCCGAGCGTTTCCTGACTTGGCTGTGGAATAAGCTATATAAAGGCATCAATATTAAAGGTGCTGAGCAAGTGCGTCAGCTACACCATGACGGCCATGAAATTGTGTATGTACCTTGTCACCGTAGCCATATGGATTACTTGTTACTGTCGTACATTCTTTATTATCAAGGTATGGTACCGCCGCATATTGCTGCGGGTATTAACCTTAACTTCTGGCCTGCAGGCCCAGCGTTCCGCCGTGGCGGTGCTTTCTTTATTCGCCGTAGTTTTGGTGGCAATAAGCTATATACCGCAGTATTCCGTGAGTATTTAGATCAGCTATTTACCAAAGGTTACTCTGTGGAGTACTTCACCGAAGGTGGCCGTTCGCGCACAGGGCGTTTATTAGCGCCAAAAACCGGTATGTTGGCAATGACATTGAACAGCGTACTGCGCGGTGTTGAGCGTCCAGTAACTTTAGTGCCTGTGTACTTGGGCTATGACCATGTAATGGAAGTGGCGACGTACCACAAAGAGCTAAGTGGTAAGAAGAAAAAGAAAGAGTCGGTATGGCAGGTATTTGGCGCAATTCGTAAGCTTGGCAACTTTGGTCAAGGGTATGTGAATTTTGGTAAGCCAATTACTTTGCACAGTTTCCTAAATGAACAAGCGCCGACTTGGCGTGAAGATCTTGCTAATGATCCAGAACAAAAGCCCTCTTGGTTAACACCTGTGGTAAACACCCTTGCTAACCGTGTAATGACTAACATCAATGATGCGGCAGCGGTGAGTTCGGTAACCTTAACCAGTATGGTGTTGTTGGCATCTGAGCAAAATGCTTTAGAGCGTTCACAGCTAGAAAAGCAGTTAGACTTGTATCTAACTATTCTTAAAGAGCAGCCATATACTGAATACACTTCTGTGCCTGAAGGCACGGGGCATGATTTGGTGTCTCAAGGCTTAGAGCTTAAGAAGCTGCAGATTGAAAGCGATCCGCTTGGCGATATTATTTCTATCGATCAAAGCATCGCAATCACCATGACTTACTATCGTAATAACATTATTCATTTAATGGTGCTACCATCGTTAATCGCTGCTTGTTTATTGCGTAAAGAACACTGTAGCCGTAACGATGTGGTGAGCATTGTGAATGACTTCTACCCATTGCTTGAAGCAGAGCTGTTTATGGGAATTGAAGATCCTAGTCTGTATGCAAACCAGATCTTAGACATCTTTGTTGCTCAAGGTTTAGTGGTTGAAGCTGAACACTTTGAAGTGGTCGATAGCAATATCAATCAACTACTGCTGCTATCGGGTACGATTAGTGAAACTATGCAGCGCTATGCGATTTTGTTTAACCTGCTTGAGGTTAAACCCAATATTGAGCGTTCTGATCTTGAAAGAGACAGTCACCGCTTAGCACAAAGGTTAGGTGCACTTCACGGTATTACCGCTCCAGAGTTTTATGACAAGAAGCTATACGCTACGCTGAGTGTCAAATTAAAAGAGCTAGGTCACCTAGCTGACAACGAAGGGTGTGCGGATATCAAACGAATTAAAGAGAGAGCTAACTTGTTGCTACGCTCGTCAGTAAGACAAACTATCGTTGATAGTGTGCATGCGGAGCAAAAAGTTTAATGGCTAATCACATGAATGCAGCCAAGAATAAGGTTGCAAGTAAGTCGCTGTTAGGCGGCGCGATGATCATTGCGGGCACAGCAGTTGGCGCCGGTATGTTTTCATTACCTGTTGTCGGTGCTGGCATGTGGTTTGGCTACTCGCTAATGATGATGGTGGGTGTGTGGTTTTGTATGTTGGTGTCGGGGCTTATGCTGCTTGAGACCAACTTACACTTCGAGCCAGGCGCGAGCTTCGATACACTGACTAAAGCCACCTTGGGTCAGTTTTGGCGTATCGTCAACGGTCTATCGATTGCGTTTGTACTGTATATTTTGACCTATGCCTATATCAGCGGCGGTGGTTCAGTCGTTAATCATAGCCTTGAAGGGCTTGGGGTTAATCTTCCCCAGAGCGTTGCTGGCTTGGTATTTGCTGGTGTGCTAGCAACCATAGTTATTATTAGTACTAAAGCGGTCGATAGAATTACCACTATCATGCTTGGCGGTATGATTATTACTTTCTTCCTGGCTGTGGGTAACCTGCTGCTCGACGTTGAGTCGGTAAAGCTGTTTAGCCCTGATGGAGAAAACAAGTATTTGCCTTATATGCTAGCCGCACTGCCTTTTGGTCTTGTGAGCTTTGGCTACCACGGCAATGTGCCAAGCCTAGTAAAATACTATGGTAAAGACCATCGCACTATTATCAAGGCGATTGTAATTGGTACCGGTATCGCATTAGTTATTTATACCTGCTGGCTGGTCGCCACTATGGGGAATATCTCTCGTACAGGCTTTATCGGCATTATTGAGCAGGGTGGTAATATGGGCGTGTTGGTCAATGCCCTGTCTGGTGTGATAACCAGTGATTGGTTAACGACCATGCTGACCCTGTTTGCTAACCTAGCTGTGGCCTCGTCTTTCCTTGGGGTAACCTTAGGTCTGTTTGACTACTTGGCTGACCTATTTGGTTTTGATGAGTCGCGTTCAGGCCGCTTTAAGACAGCCGCTGTGACCTTTCTACCGCCAACAGTACTAGGCTTACTATTTCCCAATGGTTTCCTTATCGCTATTGGCTTTGCGGCGTTAGCTGCAACTATCTGGGCGGCAATTGTACCGGCGATGATGGCTTATAAAGTCAGAGTGATGTATCCAGATAGCACTAGCTACAAAGTACCTGGCGGTAACGCGGTGATCGCTATTGTGATCCTATTTGGTATCGTTACTGCAGCATGCCATTTGTTGGCAATGGCAGATCTGTTGCCGCTATACGGTTAACTGTTAGTGTTAAGCCAATTAAAAGCCTCTTTTTAAAGAGGCTTTTTGCTTTTTAAGTTTAGCTTAGCTAAATACTGAGTCGGTGTTTGTCTGCGAAAGCGGGTAAATGAGCGACTAAAACTATGGCTATTGCTATAGCCTAATAGCTGCGATATTTCTGCGATGTCCTTGCCTTCCAACATATATTTTATCGCCTGATTACACAGGATATAGCCTGCTAAATAAGTGAAGGTAAAACCTAGCTTTTGCAGTCGCCTTTGCAGTTGCTGGCGTGAGATATCAAACAAGGATGCGACCGTATCAACGTTAGGTAAACCGTAATAGCGCGAGTAATTGACCATTTCATACAGCACTTTAGGTGTATCAGTCGGCTGTGGCATATTGAGGTACTTTTCTAGCTGTGACAGTGGGATGGCGGCGGTTAACGGTTCTGGAGTGTAAATGTAATCATCGGTCGACATCAGTAAGTCATCAATATTCAACCAGATCTCTGTTTGCGGCGCATTCCAAGCAACAGGGCAACCAAATAGTTGCTCCACTTGTTGCTGGTTAACTGGTGAGCCACTAAGGCGAACTTTTTTAGGCTGGTAGCTGTTACCGACATAATGTTTTATGGCGTTAAATAAAGTTAGGGCCACCCGTAAAGAATCGTGACTGCGAGCCTTATCTTTGACAAAGGGATTGTTGTAACACCACTTTAAGATCTTACCTGATTGCTGGGCGTAATAGCTGGCGCCGGACTGAAAACAGCAAACACCATGATTGATCCGCCGGAACGAAATCGCTAAGTCGGGGGCGCTTAAAAACCAGTTTGCCGGTACTTCTAGGCTATCAAGTGTCAGGTGACTGCGGATATTAAGCATAAAATCAGCGTCACCAGTTAAGGTCTCAATCTGCTCTAACCATTTAGACACTTCTGTAAAAGGGATCAGCATCATCGGATCTTGTAGCAGTAAATCTGGTACCCCGAGTGCATTGCTCTTGATGCCGTAATGGGCTTTGATGCCGTTGAATATTGGCAATATATAACAGCAACGAATAAAGGCCGTATTGAGCAACATAAGCAATTCTCGATGTCTAATTAATACCTCATTGAATCATAAATCAACGTCATTTGATACATAAGTGCACATAGTCTTGTTGTTCGGCTTAGGTCGGGCAAACTACCCAGCCAAAACATCGTTTTAAGGTTGGTCGTTATGAGTTTATTTAGCATGCCATTTGTTGATTCCGGCGTAGACGCTGCGCTGCATGGTGTGGCTGCAATCGTGATGGTAGTGACAGTGGCTGCTGCCGCTTTCGGTTTTTGGAAAATCCACGAGATGCCCATTAACAAAGCTCATAAAAAACAGCACCAACAAATAGGACTGATTACGGCGCTCACCTGGATAGGCTTTATCTGGCACTGGGTTTGGGTAATAGCGGTAATGGTTGCCTTTTTAGATGGCGATAAAGCGCTGCGCCGCATACGCGATGTATGGCGAGAAAAAGATCCTGAAGTAGCAGCATCAACAGCGAAAGAGGAGCAGAATAATGCTTGAAGGTTTAGCGGTTTGGGCTTTGTTGATATACCTTTTACGCTTAGTCGGCATGCCTTGGAATGTATATAGCAAAGCATTTGCTTACTTAGGTGGCACGGGCTGGCTAATGTTCGTTTGGGTAGGTTTACTTAACTATACGCCCATGGATTTATCCGGAGGCTCTTTAGTGCAATCACCGCATATTCAGTTGCGACCTGCTAACTCTCAGATCCGCGGTAAAGTCGACAATATTTATGTGCAGCCCAACCAAAAAGTTGAGGCGGGGCAATTAATTTATGATCTCGATGCCGAGCCTTATCAGATTGCGTTAAACAAAGCCTTGGTAGCACAGCAAACCGCTAAGGTGGCTTTGTCACTGGCAAGTGAAGATGTAAAACTTGCACTGAAGCAGCACGAAGTGTCGATAGCCGATGTCAGTATTACGAATAACCAACTCGATGCCGCCAGCAAAGATTTGGCGTGGAAGCAGAAAACTCTCGCTCGCTATATTGAGCAAAACCGTGTGGTACCCGACACCATTACTAAAAGCCAGTTAGATGAACAGCAAACCGCGGTCGATTTGGCGCAAGCTCAAGTGAAGACGTACTCAACTCAAATTGAAAAGGCGCAAATGGCCGAGCATACCGCCTTGCTGAATATTGAAAAGTCTCGTCTTGCCGTTGAAAGCCGCCAATCGGATTTGAATAGTGAGCATGAAAACGTGGCGCAGGCACAATGGAATCTAGATAACACCAAGATTTATGCGCCTACCGATGGCTATGTGACTAACTTTATTATGCGTGAAGGTCAGTACGTTGGTGTAGCACCGCGAATGCAGATGTACACCAATGAAAAGTACGTCTTGATGCGAGTAAACCATCAGGCGATACGTAATGTAAAAGTCGGTCAGCAGGCTGAGTTTGCCTCTGCGGTCTATCCTGGCAAAGTATTTAGCGCTGAGGTTGAAGGTATTGTTGAAGCCACAGGTGAGTCTCAAGGTCGTTTACTGGCATTAGACGATAATGTTAGGCAAACCACAGGGCAAAACCTCAATAATAAACATCACTTTGTTAGGCTAAAGCTTAATGAATCCGCAGATTACGATATCCCGGTTGGATCAGTTGGATTGGCGTGGATCTCGGGCACTAAGCCAATCGAGTTCTTGGCTTTCTTAGATGTAATTAGAGGGATAGTGATAAGAATGAAGTCGCAAATCTACTATTTCTATAGTATTTAATCTTAGCTGTTAACTAGGTGAGCCTTAATCTTGTTTGATAGAGCAAACGCCAATATCGATAGTCGAAATAGCCCTTAATTGGGCTATTTGTTATCTTAAATTCGTTACTTATAAAGCAGAGTCATTCCTTGCTGAGTCGTAAATCAGCTCTAGTACTCAACTGGTGAATAGGTTGAAGTTTTACTTTAGTTGGACACTGAAACGATATCAGTCTTAACTTTATGGATTGCTGCAATTAAGGATAAACGTCATGAAAGTGGACCAATATTTTCAAGGTCAGCCCTGTTGGGCGGAGCTTGCCTCACTAAAAATCGACAGTAGTAAGCGCTTTTATAGCCAGCTATTTGGCTGGGAGATTGTCGTTCTGCCAATTCCCGAGGGGACCTATAGCATGTTGACCATTGAAGATGATGATATTGGTGCCATGTATCAACTTCCTGAGGAGATGGTTGAAAATGGCGAAACGACGCAGTGGACCATTTACTTTGCGGTGGAGAATTTAGACTCCTCTTTAGTTGATGTTACCGGCTCAGGTGGCACTGTGATTGTCGGTCCCCACGATGTGGGCGAAGCTGGGCGTATGGCGGTGATAAAAGATCCCGAAGGGGCAAGGTTTGCTCTTTGGCAGGCCAAGAATCACATTGGCGCTAAACGGGCTGCAGAAAACCATACTTTATGTTGGGTCGAGTTAGCGTGTCGCGATACCGAACAAGCCAAGCAGTTTTATCCCCATGTGCTGGGTTGGGGCACAAGAGCCAGTAATATGGAAGGGATAGAATATACCGAATGGCAAGTGGGCGCACAGGATGTTGGTGGCATGATGGCGATGACGGAGGAGTGGGGCGATATGCCTGCTCACTGGATGTTGTATTTCACCGTAGAAAGCTGTGACGACAAGGCGGCGCAGGTTGAGGAACTCGGTGGCAAAGTGTGTGTGCCGCCAACGGATATTGCCAATGTGGGGCGCTTCGCGGTGATTAACGACCCTGATGGTGGCTTCTTTTCCATTATCGAGTTACGCATGGGCGTTTAATTGGAAGTAAAGAAAAGGGTAGCAAGCTTGCTACCCTTTTTATTGATGGTCATGAATTTATTGCGCTAGCAAAACTACTTCTTATTAAAGGCTCGACCATATATAAGTAAGTAAATTGCTGGAATAACAAATAGCGACAATAACGGAGCGGTAACCATGCCACCGACCATAGGTGCAGCAATCTTCTGCATCACCTCATTACCGGTACCGCTACCCCACATAATCGGCAGTAGACCAAAAAAGATGGTGGCTACCGTCATTGCTTTAGGGCGAATACGCATTACTGCGCCGTGGATAAGTGCTTCGCTTAAGTCGTTACGCTCATTGTATTGACCTGCCAGCTTTCGATCCTTAATGCTGTTGTTAAGGTATACCTGCATTACAACGCCAAACTCTGCCGCGACACCAGCGAGCGCAATCATGCCCACCGAAACGGCGACTGAGAAGTTGAAGTCTAAGAAGTACAGCAGCCAAGCACTACCTACGAGCGAAAATGGCAGACTTAACATGATCACCGATGCCTGAATAAATGAGCTAAAGGTCATCATTAGCAGCATAAAAATTACCGCCAACATCAATGGCACAACCAGCTTCATTTTGGCTTCAACCCGCTGCATATATTCATATTGGCCAGCAAAGGTATAGCTGTAACGAGCCGGTAAAGTAATTTGCTCGTCTAATGCCGCCCTAGCTGTTTCTATATACTCACCAATGGAGATATCTTTTAAATCCACAAATACCCAGCTAATTAAACGGCCATTTTCACTGGCAAGCATAGGTGCACCATCACTAATGGTGATGCTGGCTAAGTTGCCTAATGGTAGGTATTTGCCGGTTTTGGTGAGCACTGGCAAGTCTTCGAGTTTTTCAATGCTGTCACGCAGCTCCCGCGGATAACGTATGTTAATTGGATAGCGTTCTTGCCCTTGAATTGATTGACCAACCTGCATACCGCCAATGGCCATTTGCACCACATCTTGGATGTCTTTTAAGGTCATGCCATAACGTGCAGCATTTTTAAGGTTAGGCTCAATATCAATATAGCGACCACCACTAGTGCGCTGGGCAAAAGCCGATTCGGTGCCGGGGATCTTACTCACCACAGCTTCGATTTCGGTACCTATGCGCTGTAACTCTTCAATATCAGCCCCCGATATTTTGATGCCGACAGGAGTTCGCACCCCTGTTGATAGCATATCAATACGGGTTTTGATCGGTTGCACCCAAGCATTGGTCATACCCGGTACTTTTACGGTTTTTTGTAGCTCCGCGATAATACCTTCCAAGGTCATACCTGCACGCCAGGTTTCTCTTGGGTTGAGCATAATCGTGGTTTCCAGCATGGTTAGCGGCGCAGGATCGGTTGCTGTCATTGCGCGGCCAACTTTGCCGAATACCTGTTTTACTTCGGGCACGGTTTTTATCAGTCTATCGGTTTGCTGCAAAATCTCCGCGGCTTTACCTGCGCTGACGCTCGGTAAAGTGGTTGGCATATAGAGCAAGTCACCTTCTTCAAGCTCAGGCATAAACTCGCTGCCCATCTTGGTCACGGGGTAAACTGCACTTGCTAAGGTCACAATGGCAAGCAAGATGGTGACTTTCGGAAAGCGTAGCACTAGGCGTAATGTTGGCTCGTAAATCGCAATTAAAAAACGACTAATTGGGTTTTTACGCTCATCAGGGATCTTGCCGCGAACAAAGTAACCCAGTAGTACCGGAATTAATGTGATAGCGAGAATCGCACTGGCTGCCATAGCAAAGGTCTTGGTGTACGCCAAAGGATGGAATAAACGACCTTCTTGTGCTTCTAAAGCAAACACAGGCACAAAGCTTAAGGTAATGATAAGTAGGCTGAAAAACAGTGCTGGGCCCACTTCTACCGAGGCTTTACGTACTAGTTCCCAATGGGCGTCACCTGTGGGTGTGGCGCCATTATGCTGCTCGCGATAATGTTCCAGATGTTTATGGGTGTTCTCGACCATTACAATGGCGGCATCCACCACGGCGCCGATTGCAATCGCAATCCCGCCTAAACTCATAATATTGGCGTTAACGCCAATAATGTTCATCACGATAAAGCTGATTAATATCGAGATAGGCAGCGAGATAATTGCCACCATGGTTGAGCGTGCATGCAGTAAGAAGATCAAACAGATCACCCCAACCACTAGCATCTCTTCGAGCACTTTGTGGGTAAGGTTATCGACCGAGTTAAGAATAAGCTCAGAGCGATCGTAAGTGATCACCAACTCAACCCCGTCAGGTAGGCCGTTTTCAACCTCTTTGAGTTTGTCTTTGACATTGTTGATGGTCGCGAGGGCATTTTCACCGTAACGCATCACCACAATACCGCCAACAACTTCGCCTTCACCGTTTAGCTCGGCAATGCCGCGACGTGCCGCAGGACCTGTGCGCAGCTGCGCCACATCTTTCATTAGCACAGGTGTGCCAGATTCAGACACAATACCCAGTGGGATCTCTTCAAAGTCAGCTAAGGTTTGACGATATCCGCTTGAGGTGATCATGTACTCAGCTTCTGCCATCTCAATTACTGAGCCGCCGGTTGAGCTGTTGGAGTTATCTAAGGCATTTTTTACCGTCATCAAATCAATTTGATACAAGGCCAACTTATGTGGATCGACAATAATTTGATACGACTGCTCCATGCCGCCAATGGTGGCTACTTCCGATACGCCTGACACGCTTTGTAGCTCAAGCTTGAGGAACCAATCTTGTAATGACCGCAGTTGAGCTAAGTCATGTTGGCCCTTGCGGTCAACCAAAGCATATTGGAACACCCAGCCAACACCAGAGGCATCTGGCCCTAAGGTCGGCGTGACATTATCGGGTAGCTGGCCTTGGGTTTGCGACAGGTACTCAAGTACCCGCGAGCGCGCCCAATAGATGTCGGTGCCATCTTCAAAAATAATGTAAACGTAAGAGTCACCAAACATGGAGAATCCACGTACGGTTTTAGCCCCCGGTACCGCCAGCATAGCAGTCGATAACGGGTAGGTGATTTGATCTTCTACCAGCTGTGGTGCTTGCCCAGGATAAGAGGTTTTTACAATCACTTGCACATCAGATAAGTCTGGCAGTGCATCAAGTGGTGTCATGCGCATTGCTTGATAGCCAATTAAGGCTATTACGGCAGTCAGCACTAACACCATCGCCCGCTGTTTAATCGAGGCGCTAATAATTCTTTCTAACATAATCAGCCTCCCGATTAATGGTGTGCGTGCGGATCGCTAGCGGCATCGCCACTATTATCGTTAGTGCTATTGCTACCACTTAAACGCTGTAAGCTGCCTTGAATGCTGGCTTCGGAATCGAGCAGGAACTGGCCCGAGACTATGACCTTGTCACCTGCTTGTAAGCCTTCAATGATTTCAGCTTTGCCTTGGGCAATCATGCCGACTTTTACCGGAACAGAAGCAAAACGGTTATCATCGCGCTGCACGACTACGCGGTTTTCACGTCCAGTTAGAATCAATGCTTCAGTTGGAACAGATAGCACTTCGCGTTTAGGGCCGCCGAACAGCTTTACATCGACTAAGGTGCCAGGTTTCAGCAGCTTTTTAGGATTATCGAGTTTGATGCGCACACGCATCGCGCGCGATACGGGATCAAGTTCTGGGTAGATGTAGTCAATATTCGATTCAATATCAAACAAGCCTTGCGCCGCAGAAGTTACTTCTACAGGACGGCCTTGTTCTAGCCAGCTTTGTTCGTTTTCAAATACATCGGCAATCACCCAAACACTGCTTAAATCAACGATTTCGAACAGGGTGTCACCCGGTTGAACGTACATGCCGTGACGCACAGTTAATTTACTGATAAAGCCGTCTTGTTCGGCATAAAATGGTACGCGATAGATAGTTTTTCCGGTACGTTCTAATTGTTTAATCGTTGCGGTATTCACTCCTAGCAGCTCTAGACGTAGCCGCGCTTTACGCAATAAACCTTGGCCGCGCTCTTTGTCTTGTTTAAGGTAATCAACTGCTTGCATATAGTCGTCTTGAGCATTAATAAGCTCTGGCGAATACAGCTCGTATAATAGCTGGCCTTTTTTCACTCGCTGACCGACGTTATGCACCATTAAGGTCTCTATCCAGCCATTAACACGAGTGTGGCTATGACCAATAGTATTTTCGTTGTACTCCACGGTACCAATGGTTTTTACTAGCTTCCAAAGTGTGCCCTTGGTGACTTGCTCGCTGCGCATACCGAGTGCTTGCTGCATGCCGCCTGAGACACCGACAACCACTTCTTCACCAACGCCGCCGACAGTGACTTTTTCTAAATCCATGCCACAGATTGGGCATGATCCAGGTACGTCAGACACCACATGCGGATGCATCGGACATACGTACTTAATATTGCCATCACCGCTGCTTTGCGCTGCGGGTGCAAGCGTTGGTTTAGGCTGGCTTAATATTTTGTCAGCTTGGGTGTGCTCTGGTGTATGTTGGTGGGTAGCATGCTCATCTGCTGGGCTTTCTTCTTCCTCTTCTTTAACAAGGAACATTTTGCACTCAGGGCAGCGACCCGGCTCATGGCTGGTTACTTCTGGGTGCATAGGACAGTAGTAGTTCTCAACTGCTGTAGTGGCAGCATGTTCGCTGTGATTATCTGAATTAGTATCAGAATCAGTGTTTTTTTGATCTGAGACTAAAAACATTTTGCATTCAGGGCAGCGACCCGGCTCGTGGCTGGTCACTTCTGGGTGCATAGGGCAGTAGTAGTGTTCACCTAATGCTGCATTGGTAGCTTTGACGCTAGTTTCTTTTTCATCAGATTTTTTTTCATCTAAGACGAGAAACATTTTGCATTCAGGGCAGCGACCCGGCTCATGGCTGGTCACTTCTGGATGCATAGGGCAATAGTATGTAGAGTCATGCTGGTGGGCATGACTGTGTTGTTCGTTTGGCTCTGCGTTTTGGCTATAGCCTAGCTGTGGAGTCACAGCCATTGTTAGCGTTAGTGCGCAGATTAGTGGCTTTACCACTGGTGCTTTAAAAAGACTCATAATGCCTATCTCCACCCTAAATATTAGTGATGCTGGTGACTAGATTTTGTTGCTGTATCGCCAGTGGCGATTGGCTCTAAGTCCATTCCGCATTTAGGGCAGCTATCGCCTGCTTGACCTGTAATAGCTGGGTTCATTGGGCAGGCATGGGTATGCTTGCTCATATGTTTGTGGTGGTTTTTAGCTTTGTTAGGGCACGACTCTTTATTCGGGCAAGAGTCACAGTTTTTAGCGTTATCCGCCTTAGCAATTGGCTCTAAATCCATACCACATTTAGGGCAGCTATCGCCTGCTTGACCGGTAATGGCTGGGTTCATCGGGCAGGCATGGGTGTGCTTGCTCATATGTTTATGGTGCTTTCCAGCTTTGTTCGGGCACGACTCTTTATTTGGACAAGAGTCACAGTTTATAGCGTGGGTTTTAGCAGCTGTTTTATTGGCTTCTAAATCCATACCACATTTAGGGCAAGAGTCACCTTGGTTACCTGTCACTTCAGGGTGCATTGGACAGGCGTATGCTTGGTGCTGTGCAGCGTGCTGACCTTTATGGGCATGATGATGCTCATTTGCAGACGCTGTAGGGCCCCAAGACAAAACTAACAAGGCAGATAAGGCTAAACTTATAAGGGTTTTCATAACTCAACTCCATCAAAGAGATGGCCGGATGACTGTGCTTAATATAAGCAACAGAACAATTAACGGCATAAATAATTGCTGATTAAGATTAATAACGATTTTTTTAATTTGCATAGAGAGACAGGGCCTCTGTTACGCAATAGGGGGTCTTAAATCTTGTGGCAATGAAATAGAGTGGAAATGAGGCATTGGAGTGGCCGTTATAATTTCGGAGGTGCTAAAACCTGGCCAAGGTGATGCACTCAACAGGGTACCTGTTACAGAAATAACCAAGCAGTGGTTGCAGTCGCTCTGGCATGATCCATTGCCGTTGCAGCAAGGCTGAGCGTTACCGGGAAGCATTTGTATTTCAGCTTCGCAGCAATGAGCGTCTTCATCCATTTGCATTGGGTGACATTCTGTTCCGTCTTGCATGCTCATCATTGGCATGTCATCAGCCATTGCTTTCGGTACTATCAGCGACCCATTAGATAGCACTAGCTGACTCAACAAAGCGAGTAGCGTAAAGGCTAGTAATGTATGACGGCGGATGATGCTAAGCATGATGCTTCCAATTAATGAGCTTTGATAAGTCTACCATAGGAATTAGCTGACACATTGATAAACTTCACAAATTACTTTGTTCAATGTGCCATTAATAGCTAACTAATTCAGTTATTAGTTAGCTATTAATGGCAGTGATTGTCACTACTTAGACAATAATAATTTAGCCATCAACTGACTGTGAGTCATTAAGCTAACTTGTTTCTCATCGCCCATACCGTTACGAAGTTTAATGGTTGGGTTGCTGATAAACTGCAGTGCATCCTCTTCAGATAAAATGCTCGGGGTAAAAGCTTGATAGTTGTTTGCAACGTCAAAGTCGAGGTAGAGGTACAGAGGTTCTGATCTGACCCAACTTGAATCCTCTGCATTACTTTCAAACAGATCACTGTATCTCACTTCTATTAAGTTATGGCCGTTGTCGAGCTCTAAGTAGCGACTGTCAACGTTAGCGAGGCCATTAAGGGTTAATACATCGATAGACTCAGGGAAAGACACTGATGCTGCTGAAGTGAAAAAGCTTGCTAATGATAATGTGATTACGGTGATAAATTTTTTCATAATAAACTCCGAAATATTTTTATTGTGCGTTGCTGAGCATCACTTTGTGACTAGATGCGGCAAACGCTATTACCAACTACTGACTATAAATGTGGTAGTGCTGGCGTAATATTTTGATCATGCAGGGCACTTAAACTCTTGGCTAAACCTGTTGAGTATTCTCTGTGACAGGTAAGTCTGTAGCAGATGAGCCCCTAAATGCGGTTGAAGTAAGACTTATGCGTAAATCGGAGGGGGATTTTTAGATGAAAGCTCAACAGTTTGTAATGACCAAAAGTTGGCTTGGATACTATTGCTAGAGCTTTGAATTGATATGGCAAGTTGAGAGTGGTCAACAATTCCTGGAGCCGAAGCACAATGTGAGACGCAGTTTCCAGCAGCTAACTGCTCGCAAACCGCATCGCAGTCGATTTTTAACTGACTAAGCTGAACGGCTTGTGGAACGCAATCTTGATGGTTATCGGATTGGTTGATGCTGGTAAGCTGCTGCGGCAGGGGCGTGACTGTATCTTGTTGAATAAGGGGGTGCGAGCTCGCAGACAAATATTTAGGCATTGCCATCGCAGGAGACAGAATAAACTGGCTCACCAATGCGACTAAAAATGCTAAATATGCTAACTGCTTACTCATGTCAAACCTTAACGTTTATGGAATAAAGATGATGTAATAACCAAGACCTGACTTTTGCTTAAAAAGTTTCAAATAATCACAAATTTTTTGATTTTTAGTGTGTCCTACCCCTCAGTTTTACATCTAAAAGGAATTCAAAGTAATTGCTTTAAATCATTATTTTATAAGGCTTGCTCCTAAGTAACCTTGCGGTTTTCAAGGCTTTAGAGTAGCTTTAGTAAACGTGCATATAAAGTGAGCGAATTTGGCGGTGAGGACAGAGTTAGAGCCATGTCTCATTTTGCACTTTTAGTTCCAGATCAATGAGTAGGATCTAGTTTATAATAGTTTGCATAAATTAAAGATGAAGTTCAGCTTCATCGTAGAAAATAATTAAATACTTGGAGATGAGTGATGAACTGGCGAGCACTATTTAAACCCAGCGCAAAAATTTCGATTCTGGCATTGCTGATTATCGGTGTCGTTGTCGGTGTTGTAGGCTACTTTGGTACACAACAAACTTTACATGCCACAAGTACAGATGAGTTCTGTATGAGCTGTCATAGCAACCACTCATTGAAAGATGAAGTGTTAGCATCTGCTCACGGCGGTGGTAGTGCTGGTATCGTGGTACAGTGTCAAGATTGTCACCTTCCACACAACCCAGTTAAGTACCTAGTTAAGAAGATCATCGTATCTAAAGATCTATACGGTTACCTAACAATTGACGGCTTTAACACTCAAGAGTGGTTGGATGAGAACCGCAAAGAGCAAGCTGATCTAGCGCTTAAGTACTTCAAAGGCAATGACTCTGCTAACTGTCAGCACTGTCACTCTCGCATCTACGAGAACCAGCCTGAAACTATGAAGAAGATGGCGAAAAGAATGCACGCTAACAACTTCAAGAAAGAAGAAGACAAGCGTAAGACTTGTGTAGACTGTCACAAAGGTGTTGCTCACGTTTATCCTAAGGGATAATACTCAGGCTAAAGCCTAGGAATTGAGTAAACCAGACTGTTTTAAGTAACAAGTCTAAGCGACAAGTTAAATCGCTAAAAGCCCCTTAATTGGGGCTTTTTTGTTTTTCATGGTAGCTCAATTGTTCAATTGGTCGTGGTCGAATACGATAAAGCTGACGGCATAAATGCCGACCTACGCATACAACACAATACAAGGCTTTGTAGGTTGGGCTTTAGCCCATCAATATACTGAATATAGTGATAGCTAAATTGGCGAGGCTGAGGGCGATAAGCCTAACGGCATAAATGCCGAGCGATGCAATACAACGCAATACTAGGCTTTGTAGGTTGGGCTTTAGCCCATCGATATACTGAATATAGTGATAGCTAAATTGGCGAGGCTGAGGGCGATAAGCCTAACGGCATAAATGCCGAGCGATGCAATACAACGCAATAC
>NZ_JAKILT010000037.1 GCF_023283535.1 Shewanella sairae
TATAATGGCGGCTTGACCCCAAATGAATCTGAACGAAGATTTTGGAATACGTACAAGTCCGTGTCCAGTTTTACTTGACCACTACAGTATTATTGGTGGGCCCGTTGCACAGCGATTGATCAATAAACATAAGCTGGTGTCTTCTTATGGCGTGGGCGGTAATCACCACAAAGATCACCCAGATTTGGTTACTTATGACCAGCTTGAAGAAGACAATGTCACTGCGAAAAGCGTGTTAGAAACTTTGTTTATCATCATGTTGTGCGTGGCTGGTGCTAGGTGGGTTGGCCATTTAGTTGCAAGCTTTGATATTAGTTGGCTTAAAATGCCAGACTTTGTCTATGCGTTATTTCTTGGGGTGGTGATCACTAATCTAACGGAGATGACCCGCGGCTATAAGATGAATAACGAATGCGTTGATATCTTAGGTACGGTGGCGCTGTCGTTGTTCTTAGCTATGGCGCTAATGAGCTTAAAGCTTTGGGAGATCTTTGACTTAGCCATTCCATTGTTGATTATCTTGATGGTACAAACTGTCGTTTTGGCTTGCTTTGCTTATTTTGTGACGTTTAAAGTGATGGGTTCAAACTATGATGCTGCGGTTATGGCCGGGGGGCACTGTGGCTTTGGTATGGGAGCCACTCCTACAGCAGTGATGAACATGGGAGCCTTAGTTTCACGCAACGGTCCTTCACCACAAGCGTTTATGGTGGTGCCGATTGTCGGCGCGTTTTTCATCGACATCGTTAATCTAATTGTGTTGCAGGGGTATCTAGGCTTTATCCTGTAATAACTAGCACACACTAAAAGGCACGCAGAGCGTGCCTTTTAGTTTTTAATTCGACATGACTAAGTGTTAAACCAGCTGATAAATTTGAATTAGACCAGGTGGCGTCCACCATCAATTTTCAAGCTTTGCCCGGTCATATATTGGCTGTCGAGTAGATACTTCACCGCTTTTAACGCTTCAGCTTCACCGCCTTCTTGCTGAATAAGCGCTTTTTTAAGTGCCTTTTGCTTATAGTTATCATCGTCATCGAGGTTAAACATCAACATGGCAGGGGCAATGCTGTTGACCTTTATCTTGGGAGCCAGTTTGGCAGCAAAAGACAAAGTTAAGCTATGCAATGCTGCCTTACTCGCGGCATAGGCAGCGTGCTTCTTACTCCCTTTATCAACGACGTAATCGGTAATGTGAATGATATCGGCAAAAGGGGAGGCGTTATGGTGCAACAAGGGCGTTAGCGCCTGATTAATGGCGTAGGGAGTGCTAGCGTGAATACGCATCATCTGTTCTATTGTGGCTAACGGATTGGCGTCATCAGCGTCTGGTAGCCAGTCAGATGCATTATGAATAATGGCTCTGAGACTCGAGTATGACTGTTTGATGTTTGCTATCAACTGCTCGGTTTGCTCTGACTGATAAAAATCACAACAGTATAGTTGTACCCCCAGAGCTTCTAGTTGCTGTAACTCCGGACGCAGGGTGCGATAGGTGCCGATGACTTGATAGCCTTCATTAGTCAAATGAGTTGCTAAATAAAGCCCGACACGCTTACCCACGCCGGTAATTAATATTGTTTGCGTCATGGGCTACCTATTTTGTCTGAGAAACTCACTACGGGTTGATGGATCGGATTTAAAACTTCCACCTAGCGCTGTGGTTTGGGTCTGTGATTGGGTATCCATAACACCGCGAGACTTCACGCAGTAATGAGTGGCGTTAATGATGACTGCCACATCATCAGTCCCTAGCAAAGTTTGTAAGGCCACCATAATCTGTTTAGTTAAACGTTCTTGCACTTGCGGGCGCTGAGCAAAAAAACGCACGATACGATTAATTTTAGATAAGCCGATGATGTTGTTTTTGGGAATATAGGCCACACTCGCTAAACCATCGATGGTAATAAAGTGATGTTCACAGGTGCTGACAACGCTAATATCGCTGATCTTGACCATTTCATCGACACCCATTTTATTTTCAATTTGGGCGATTTTAGGAAAGTTAGCGTAATCAAGCCCTGCAAAAATTTCATTTACATACATTTTGGCAATGCGGTGTGGGGTTTCACAAAGGCTATCATCTGTAAGATCTAGCCCTAGCGTCGATACGACCTCCGTCATTAAACCTTTAATGCGTTCATATTTTTGCTGGTTATCCATATCAGATGGAGTCAGTGGTGTTTCCAGCCCTTGAGAGATTAGGGCATTTCGTACTTGCTCTGCTTGTGGTGAATTCATAAGTACCTCCTAGCTTATGCTTGAATTTTTTGTGTATTAATCTCGGTGATATTCAAGACTGAGCGATACTGAATCGGCAAAACGTAAGGCATGCGGTTTGTCGACTGTTACACGAGCAAACTGCACCCACGGGTGATCACTACTAATATCTAAAATGTCAGATACCAGCTTTTCTAGCAGTAGAAAACGACCTTCCTCAACATGTTGAATCACTGCTTTGGTGATCTTCTTATAGTTCAGTGCTTCTTCTACATTATCTTCGCGAATAGCGTTTTGAGCCGGGTAGTGAATTTCTATATTTATCTCCACATCCTGCATTTTCTGTCTTTCTTCTAGATTGAATCCAATAAAGGTCCGCAGACGTAAATTGGTTATTTTGATGATCGCATTGCTGGTGGTCATAGGCAGTCCTTTTCATTTAACTATAGGCCAGAGTACGCAATATTCAGTAATTTAGATCATCTGTTACCGTTTATTGCTCAGTAGTAAAGATCTAAATCGCTTGTTGATGCGTACTTATTTTTACTATTTAGGCTGAGATAAATGCAATGAAAAGTGAGAAAACAATTTGGCTAGGTTTAGGATACGCAGGATTGTTGCCCTTTATTATCACCACAGTAATGAGTTGGGCTGGCTGGGTGACACCTTGGCTGGATCCTAAATTTGCATTTATCAGTTACAGCGCCACCATTTTGAGTTTTTTGGCCGGTACGCTCTGGGGCCGAGTTCTGTCTTTGTACGCCAGCAATAACATCGGCAACTTGCTTATCTTAAGCAATCTTTATGCATTGCTGGCGTGGTTTTCATTATTGTTAGCGGTTCCTGCTGTGGGATTGGTAACTTTGTCTTTCGGTTACTTTAGTTTGCTTAGCATCGAAAAAAACTGTCAAAACTTACCTGTCGATCAAGAGTATCGCCGTATGCGAGTGAGGTTGACTAGCGTGGCACTGTTGACGCATTTTTTGATGTTGATAAATATTCTGTTTGGAGGGTAAAGATGAAATTAAGAATATTCTACGACTCATTGTGTCCGCTTTGTGATGCTGAAATGCAGCAGATAAAAGCACTCGACCATAATGATGATATTGAGCTACAAGATCTCAATCAAGATGACTTTTCTGAGAAATACCCCTATATCGATTTTACCCTCGCTAACCGTATTCTGCATGGTGAACTGGCTGATGGTACCTTAATCAAAGGCTTAGATGTGACTTACGAGGCGTGGGCTGCTGTAGGTAAGGAACGCTACGTAAAATTACTAAGGTGTCCCCTGTTTAAGCCCGCAGCTGATCTCGGCTACCGTTTTTTTGCCAAACATAGATACCGCATTTCTTACCTTTTAACCGGAAAGCAGCGTTGTGAAGGGGGGACTTGCCCGCGTTAATTTCAGGTTCGACTAGAATTACTTTTGACTGTGACGCAATCAATAGCCCAGTTCATTCGTTATAGCTATTGAACATCTTACCAATCAAAAGGATTACTAACATGAAATCGACTAAAACGGCAGTGGGTGCCACAGTGGCGGGTATTCTGGCTGCGAGTATTTCAATCGGTGCTCAAGCTGTGCCTGACCAGCCTAAAGAGTGGGAAAAGTGTGCCGGTATTGCCAAAGCTGGCGCTAATGACTGTGGTGCGTTAGATGGCAGTCATGGCTGTGCGGGACAAGCCAAAGAAGACAATATGCCTACAGAATGGGTGTACGTTCCAGCGGGCACCTGCGACAAAATTACCGGTGGCGAAGTTAAAGCAGTTAAACCGGCTAAAAGTTAGTGCTTAAGGCGGCGATATCGGGGGCAGGCATTGGCTTGCGCTTACCTCATGCGCAACAACTATTGGCCGATGAAAGTATAGAGGTACCTTGGCTTGAAGTGCTTGCTGACAATTGGCTGGTTGCTGGTGGGCTCAATCAACATTTATTACAGGCTGTAAGTGAACGATACCCTATCGTATTGCACAGTGTTGGTTTATCTCTAGGCGGCCCAAACCCGCTCGATGTTAATTACCTGCAACAAATCAAAATGCTTAAACAGCAAACCGGTGCTCACTGGTATTCTGAGCACGCCAGTTTTTCTGGTAACGAAACAAATAAAGTGGCAGATCTATTACCATTGCCATACACCCAAGAAGCTGTGATGCATATTAGCCAAAGGATTAGGCAAACTCAGGATTTTATGGGTGAAAGGATTTTATTAGAAAATGTCTCTACCTATATGAGCTGTCGTCATAACGAACTTAGTGAAGGGGAGTTTATTGCTGCAATCGCAGCAGAGGCGGATTGTTATTTGTTGCTCGATATCAATAATGCCTTTGTCACTAGCGTGAACTTACAGCAATCGATGTCATCGTTTTTGCAGGCTATCCCAGTCGAGCGAGTTAAACAGATCCATCTTGCAGGATTTCACGATAAAGGTGATTACTTGTTGGATGCGCATAATCATCCCGTCGATACCAATGTATGGGCTGCGTTTACCGCATATATCAATCAGCATGGGGCTATTCCCAGTATGATTGAGTGGGATAGTGAGCTACCAAGTTTGCCGCGGTTATTAGAAGAAAGGCGTATTGCAGCAGATATTTTACTGGCAGCAAAGGCCAATACTTACAAGGGTACCGATCAAGACTCTACTATGGGTGAACAATGCGTTTAGCTGATTGGCAGTTGGCGTTTGTTGAGGCGCTGTCTCCCCAGGGCGATTCTTCACCGTTGAGTGATTTAGTTAAAGAAGGCGAGCAAGATAGGCTAAAAATTTACCATAACAATGCTTTTCAGGCACTAAACAATGCGCTGCAACAGCTGTTTTCAGTTTGCCAAATCGTGGTGGGTGAGCGTTGCTTTAGTCAGTTGGTAAAAGGTTATATGCGGCAGAATCCATTAACCGAACTTAACTTGAACAGCTATGGACAACATTTTTCGACTTGGCTCGCGACTGAGATTCGCCAGCACAGTGGTTTTGCTGCTTTACCCTATTTAGGTGAGTTGGCGCAGCTAGAGTGGCTGCTTAATCAAAGTTATTACGCGATGGACAAAGCCTGCTTTATGCAAGCGGGACACTATGAATTGACAGAATTGGCTGCTTTAACTGACGTCCAACAGTCAAAAGTTACTTTACTGTTGGCGCCAGATGTAAGCTTATTTACCTGCCGATACCCAGTGCACCACGTTGTTAATCGCCACCAAACTGGTAAGCAGTTCGTAGAGGTGAAAGCGGAGCCGAGACCTGCGGCATTTATGACAAAGCAAGATGATGAATTGCATCATTTGGTTGTTTACCGCCAAGGTTATCAAGCCTTGTTTACTGGTGTTGAGTTTGCTGAGATGCAGTTATTACAAGCCATTGCTGCAGGGCAAACATTATCAAGTATTACCGCATTGGAATTAGATTTAAGCCTATTGCCTGGCTTGATAACACGGCGCTGGGTGTGTGGTTTTACGTTATCAGCAATAGAGCAAAGCGATGGATAGCGCGTTGTTACAAAGCTTATATCGCTATTGTTATTGCTTAACGGCAAATCCCGCACAGGCGGAAGATTTATTGCAAACGGCTATTGAGCGCTGGCTCAAATCAACAGCCACACCTACCAATGTTCGGGCCTATATTAGAACCATTATCCGTAATCAATTCATTGATGATTGTCGCAGGCTAAAGCGGGTAGACTTCGCACCTCTCGATGACAACGCACCTGCATTGTTAGATGAGTCATGCCTAGAAGATCTACATATTCAACAAGACTTAATTGAATACTTATTTTCGCAGCTCAATGCAGCAGAAAGAGAGGTGCTCTATCTATGGGCGGTTGAGGGGTATAGTGCTGCTGAAATTGGTGCGGATCTAGGTCAACCGAGGGGAACGATATTATCGCGTTTGCATCGGATTAAATTAAAGTCAGCAACGATAATGCAGGCGCAATCGACACAGATGATAGGAGGCCAGTAATAATGATGACAAAAAAAGATGCGGCCGCTACTCGTTTTAAAGATAGGGTTAAACTGCACATTGAAGGTCACTGTTTGAGTGAGCAGGGGATGGCGAACATAGAAGCCTTGTTAGCCAACGCTGGGCATGCTGGAGTGCAAGGCGGGAAAGAAAAAGAATCCACTCTAGATGCTGAATTAAAGAGCAAAGACGCTTGCTATGGGCGGGAGTCAGGTAAACCGCATGCTAAAGGTCGTTGGCCTTCGCAAAGGTTTAACATGTTATTCGCTACAGCGGCGAGTATGTTGCTTATCGCATTGGCCCTGCAGTTCTATCCGTATACTCAGTGGCAAATTGAATCAAACAGTCCATTAGATCATCAGCCGTCGCTGGTGCCACAAACTGTGAGTTGGAACATTGCCGATGAAGTGGCTAAAAATCATATTAAGGCAAAACCATTAGAGGTACAGGCGCAAAATTTAGCGCAGCTGAGGGGCTATTTTACCGAGTTAGATTTTACTATTGTCAGTTCAAGCCGATTGAGCCCAAATAGCTTGATGCTGGGAGGACGCTATTGCTCTATTCAAGGTTTAACGGCGGCACAAATTCGGTTTATCGATCAAGAGCAAGCAGTGACCTTGTATGAGGTGCAATATGATAAAGCCTTATATGGTGAACTGCCGGTTATTGAGGCGGATCAGCAACCTATAGAGCATATTGTAAGAGGTGTTGCTGTTGCGATTTGGGTCGAGAAAGGTTTGTTAATGGCGTCCGCCCGTCCAGTGGAGTAAAGCGATTAACAATGAACTGCAAGGCTCTGTATTTGTAGCAGAGCCTTACAGTGATAGTGATTATGGCTTACTGTGCGGCATCTTTATCACGACGGTATAGTTGCCATTGCTCGATTTGCTCTCCACTCGGTAAGGTACAAATGCTAGTGGTTAAGTCCACAGTACCACCTTGTTCGATACAGTTTTTAGTTGCCGGGTTCGGCAAACCGACCTGAGGCTTATGTTCTACGCTCGTTGTTGCTGCTTCTGTTCTTTGTGGATGATCTTTACGGTACAAGGTCCACTCCTCTATACGTTCGCCACTTGGTAAGCTGCAATAGCCTACTTCACCCTCAGCTTGTTTTTCAATATCGACTTTACCACCTAGCGATACGCAATAAGTCGACGCTGGATTGGTAAGCTGCGTGGTTGGCGGAGTATTTTCTGTTGCTGGGTTGCATGCGGATAGCAATAAGGCCCCCGCAGTGACGGTGATAATCTTTAGCTGGTGTAGTGTAAAGTTAATCTGGTTCATTGGCTGCTCCGTTGCTGATCTCTAAGCTGGTAATGGTTCTATAAACGTCATACAGGCTAAAAAGGGTTATCCATTGGTAGATTAATTTACGCCAGCCGGGTATGTATCACAAGTTACTGAGTTTGTTATCGCGGAATAAAGAATTACAGTTTTAGCGCTTAAAATAAAAGTGGCCACAATGGGCCACTTTTAAAAAGGTAAAACAACCCGCTTCTGCCTAGCCACAGATTTTGCATTGCGGCATTTTTGGTAGCTTCATTTCGCGAAACTCCATGGTCATGGCATCGATCATCAAAATGCGTCCCGCTAAGGTCTTACCCATATTGGCTATTACCTTAATGGCTTCCACTGCTTGTAAACAACCAATCATACCCACTACAGGTGCTAAAATGCCTGATTCAACACAGCTAAGCTGCTGCTCACCAAATAGTTTACTAAAACAATGATAACAAGGCGTGCTGTCTTGATAGTCAAATACCGTGACCATGCCTTCCATGCGAATAGCAGCTGCTGAAATCAATGGCTTTTTATGTTTAAAGCAACTTTGATTGAGTTGTTCACGTACGGCAACATTATCGGTGCAATCCATCACAATCGAATGCTCGGCAACCAGAGCATCAATTTCATGGTCGTCCAGCACCGCATTGATGGTATCAATCTGAATATGCGGGTTTAGCGCCATCAGGCTTTGCTTAGCTGAGTCGACTTTTGCTTGGCCAACATTGGCATCTTGATGCAACACTTGGCGCTGTAAGTTCGAGATCTCAACAGTATCAAAATCGACTAAGGTCATTGCGCCTGCGCCTGCAACCGCTAAGTATTGACTCGCAGCGCAGCCTAGACCGCCTGCACCGATAATCAGTACCTTGGCTTGTTTCAGCTTTTCTTGGCCGTCGAAGTCCATCGATTTAATCGATATTTGGCGGCTATAACGCAAAATCTCAGCGTCAGATAATATTTCGTCTGTTGCATGGTTTTCGGACATCAAATAGATCTCATATATTTACGCTAAATATGTTTAGCAAAGCACGCCATTAAAAGGCTCTACAGTAACTTGGGCGCCATTGCTTAAACCATCACAGTCTTGGGCTAGGATGATAAAACAGTTGGCGAGTGTCATTGATGTCAGCATGCCAGAGCCTTGGCCGCCAGTAATAACGACTTCAGCCTCTCCTGCTGCGTTATAGCTTAAAATGGCACGTTGGTACTCAACACGGCCAGCTTGTTTGCGGATCTCGCCTTTAAGTGTAGCGGTGAGTGTCACGGGTTTGGTTTGCGGTAGGCCTTGCATTTTAGTTAGCAATGGCCACACAAGCTTGTAAAAGGTCACCATAGAAGATACTGGATTACCAGGTAGACCACAGAATATCGCGTCACCTAAGTGACCAAAAGCAAAGGGCTTACCGGGTTTAATGGCGAGTTTCCAAAAGGTGATTTGGCCTTCTTCATCCAAAATTTGCTTGGTATAGTCGGCGTCACCGACAGATACCCCACCAGATGTCAGTACCATATCGGCACACTCTGAGGCTGTTTTAAATGCTTGGCGAATGGTTTCTTTGTCGTCTTCAATCACGCCTAAATCAATCCATTCAATATTGCCACGGCTAAGTAAGCCTTGAATGCTGTAGCGGTTTGAGTCGTAGATTTGGCCTGGGCCTAATTCACTGCCCACTGGGCGCAGCTCATCTCCAGTTGAGAAAAATGCCACTTTAACAATACGTTTAACGCGCAGCTGGCTAGCACCGATAGTGGCAAGCACGCCCATTTCGGCTGCACCAATTAAGGTGCCAGCAGTTAATACTTTGGTACCACTGGTGAGCTCTTCGCCCCGAAGACGTACGTTAGCACCTAGTTCTTTCGGGGCTTCAATACTGATTTGGTCGCCATCAGCGCTGACTTTTTCTTGCATCTGCACTGTATCGTAACCACTTGGTAACGGTGCGCCAGTCATAATACGAACGCAACCACCTTGGATACATTTACCCTCAAACGGGTGGCCGGCAAAAGACTGACCAATTAATGTTAGCGGTGTACCAGTAGATAGATCTGCAAAGTTAAAGGCATAACCATCCATTGCTGAATTATTGAATGGTGGAAGATCGATATGTGAAGCGAGATCTTCTGCTAGCACTCGGCCTAATGCTTGTGGCAATGTCACGACTTCTGAGTCTGTGATGGGTTTTACTTGCTCGAGTAATTTAACGATAGCCTGATCGGGATGCATTAGGCTAGGTTGAGAACATGGATCTGCATGAGTCTGCATCTATCTATCCTTGAGAGGTAAATCGGAACATTAAGTAAAAACGAATATAGTGCATTATGCCACGGTGAATACAGATGGCTATGATCTGCGCGGCAGTTTTTAAAACCAGTAAAAAAAGCGTGAATTTAATCAGCCCTGATTCAGTTTAGGTTTTGTCGAGCATCATGTTTTCCTTAACCCTGATTTAACTGACTTTTTTGTTAAAAACTATCGGAATTAAGGTAACTCAAAACTTTGTAAATGAAAACTATTATTATTTAATTAACAATCACTTAAGTAAATTTTATTGCAATTGTTTACTAGCTTTATAACAATGTGGGCATAAACAGAAAGCCTTAAGGAATAGATATGCTAGCCCAGAAGATGATTGACCAGTTAAATGACCAGATCAATATGGAGTTCTTCTCCTCTAACCTGTACTTACAAATGAGTGCATGGTGTGAAGACAAAGGCTTTGAAGGTGCAGCTAAGTTTATGCGCGCTCATGCGGATGAAGAGATGGGGCACATGCACCGCCTATTTACTTATGTTAGTGAAACCGGTGGTATGCCATTGCTTGGTACCATTGAAGCACCGCAGTCTGATTTCCCATCATTACTGGCTTTGTTTGAATATACTTACGAACATGAGCAGTTGATTACCAAGAAAATTAACGAGCTTGCTCACGCAGCATTTACCAATCAAGACTACTCGACCTTTAACTTCCTGCAGTGGTATGTGTCTGAGCAGCATGAAGAAGAAAAGCTATTTAAGTCTATCGTAGATAAAATTCGCCTAGTGGGTGAAGACGGCAAAGCGTTATTCTTTGTAGATAAAGATTTAGCTCAAATGGCTGTTGAAGAATCTGCAAGTGTGATGACTAGCGCTGCAGAATAAGCGTTAATTTCCTTAATAAAATAGCAGCCTATGGCTGCTATTTTTGTTTCTGATTATTGCACTGCCGCTAATTCAGTTGGCAAAGTTAAGTAGTCAAATGGCTTTGCTTGTAGCAAGTGGGCTAATAGCTTAATGTTCGATAATGGCTTTGACATTAAATAGCCTTGAGCATAATCACAGCCTAAATCTCGCAAAAAGTCCCATTGTTCAACGGTTTCAACCCCTTCAGCGACTAAAGGTAAGTCAAGGTTTTTTGCCATCATGACAATGGCTTTGATTAGCTTCTTATCTGAGGTGTTAACCAGTACTTTATCGATAAAGCTTTTATCGATTTTAATGACGGAAATAGGGCACTGAGTTAAATAACTTAATGCCGAATAACCGGTACCAAAATCATCAAGGTAGATATCAACACCGAGTTGTTTGATGGCATCTAAGATCTGCAAGCATTGCGGTTTATCTTCAATCAAAATGCTTTCGGTGATCTCAATATGGATATATTTTGCTGCTATTGCGTGTTCAGCAAGGGCGTCTTTGAGCACATTGTAAAAACTGATCCCTTTTGAATTAATACACTGACGACCGGAGACATTAATCGCCATGCTGATCATTAAGCCTTGGGCGTGTAGCTGAGCGAGATCGGTTAAAGCTTGATGTAATATCCACTCACCTAAAGGATCAATTAATCCCGTTTCTTCTGCTATTGGAATAAAATCTTCTGGCGAAATTAGGCCAAACTCTGGGTCTTGCCAACGGATCAGCGCCTCTACACTGGTAATTGCACCACTGCGCATATCTATGATGGGTTGATACTCAAGATAAAACTCTGACAGTTTCACTGCTTTGCGCAGTCTTTGCTCTAGGTGCATGCGTGCGAGCATTTCAACGTTCATTTCTGGTGAGAAATATTGATAATGGGCGCGACCATCACGCTTAGCCTGATACATTGCTGTTTCTGAGTTATGTAGAAGTATTTCAATATCTTGGCCATCTTCCGGATAGAAAGCGATACCGAAGCTTGATGAAATGCTAGTTTCTTTACCGTCGAGATAAAATGGGCGAGAAAGCGCATCACTTAATTTTTGTGCTAAAGACTCAACGCCTGAGCTCTTGCTATTCAGTGGAGCAATAATAAGGAACTCATCACCGCCAATACGGGCAACGGAATCACTTGCACCTAAAACCGCTTCTAGCCGTGTTGCTGATTGCTTAAGGACTTTATTGCCTGCTGCATGGCCATGTAATTCATTAATATACTTAAATCTATCTAAATCGATAAAGAAAATAGCAACTTGGCTGTTGTCTTTTTTTGCATTATCAATGGCATGTTGTAGGCGAGTAGAAAATAGGTGACGATTAGGCAGCTTGGTTAAGGCGTCATAATTGCTTTTATACCAAAGGTCTTGTTCATATTGTTTATTGTTACTAACGTCAAGAAATAGACCGATATATTGAACGGTTTCGTTGAGGTCATTTTTTACCGCGGTAATTTTAAGGTATTCGGGATAAATTTGGCCGTCTTTGCGCTTATTCCATATCTCACCTTCCCAGCAATTGTTGTCTGTTAACGATTGCCATAACTCCTGATAAAAATCACTCTGATGGTGATCAGAGCTTAAAATGCTGGTTTTTTTGCCTTTTACATCTGCTAGCTGGTAACCGGTAATTTTAGTAAATGCGGGATTGACGAGTTCAATACAATTATTGGCATCGGTCACCATGATCCCTTCTGCTGAATGGCTAAACACGGCAGAGGCTTGATGCAGCGCTAACTTAGATTTCATTCGTTCTGAGACCATTTGATTAATTGCTGCAGAAATCTGCGCAAGTTCATCACTTCCTTGAACGGCTAAATCTAATGCTAAGTCAGGTTGCTGAGCTAGCTTTTCGACATCAGTAACGATATTTGTGACAGAGTTTATCAGGTTGTCAGCAATGCTTTTTCCGATTAAATATACGAGGTAAAAAAGCAATAAGCCGGCAAATAAACTAATGTATAAATAGGATAATAACCGCTGCTTTTCGATCTCATTTTGGCGCGCAATCTTCTCTGCCAATTGTGTACTCAATAGGTGTAAATCATTGATAGTTGATGTTGATGCTTGCCACCAGTCTGTGCTTTTTAACAAGGGTTGTTGCTTTAACTGCTGTAAAACTTCATGAGTAACTTTGTCTAAAAGTACCAATTCCGAATTGGAATTAAGTATTGGCTGTTTAGTGGATTCTGTTTGGGTTATCAGCGCTTGATAGTGGTTATTGCTTCGCTTGAGTTGAGCTATGAGTTGTTGCTGATTTTGAGTTAGTGCATGCTTGTTCTCTAACTGAATTAAGGCTGTTTGGATTGCAAACGCGCTCTCTTTAAAGCTGTTTAGGTAATTTGGATTAAGGGTTGTGATATAGCTATTAAAATTATCGATTAACCCTTTATATCCAAACAGATTGCTAATCATATTAACTTGCTTGGTAAACTGTGCTTGTTGTCTTATTTTTGTTCGAATTTCTGAAAGTTGTTGATGGTGAGGACTTGTCATAAACAAACTAAATTTCGCTAGATTATCCTTGGTCATAATAACGAAGGCATTATCGATAGCATTTTTGAGTTGATTGTTTAGTCGGCTGATTCTTTCAAAGTCTTCGATGATAAATGTAGGTGACGACAATGCTTGATTAACTAACATTCGTTCTTGGCTGGCTAATGCCTGAATTTTTAAAATATTGAGTAAATCAGATTGAATAAGAACTTGATAAGAATTATCACTTTTAAAGCGTAATTGAGAGCTAAAGTTAATTAGCTTTTGCGTCGCTTGAGAGTAAAAATTGAAGTGATCCGGATAGTTTAGCTCAATAATGCGTTGTCTTGCTGTAATGAGATTCTTTCGGGCACTGCTAGCCCGGTGAATCTGAGCTTCTAGAGAATCAAACAGTTCTGCATCTTTTTTTATATTCAGTAGTGTCTTTGCGAGAGAAGGCGCGCCAGCCAGTTTATCAATACTTTTATCGGTTTGCTGCCACTGTAACAGCAATGCTTGTTTGAATAGTTGCCCATTGCTGCTTAGGTACCCAGTTGATAGACCATGTTCTTTTTGTAGTTCATTGATAAGGCTTTCAATGGCGAGAGAAGCTTTGATTGCCTGCACATTGGTATCAGCAAGTTGATACTGCTTGAGCAATGTTGAGGTGCTCACTATCGCCAATAATACCAATATAAATACAGGCAAAGAAGCTGACAAAAAGAGTTTTTTCTTTAAGCTCAATCGGCTTAATTTGGGTAACATTTGATTCTAACCCTCCACGGGGTGCAATTCGCGCCGTGTTAATTAGTTAAGGATGAAAATGTAAAAAGTGTAAGATATAACCATATAAGTTGTAAGGTGTCTCAGATACTTCATGGAAGTCTAATCTATGTCACGATTTTTAATCGCTTGAATCAAATATGTGACCATAATTGGGCTGTTGAGGGTATTTTACTGCATTTTTGTAGAGAAGGAATACTAATTGTTACTGGGATAAGGTGTTGATGATTATTGACATTCTTAATATGGTTTAGCAACTATTAGAGGGAATAGTTGCTAAACCTATCGGTGCGACTCTTTTGACTAAAGACTATTGGCTATTACGGTAAGCCACGATATCTTCAATTGTCAGTACCGGCATATCGTGCTGCTGACCAAATTCGATGATTTCAGGTAAGCGAGCCATAGTCCCATCAGGCAATGTCACTTCACATAACACCCCAAAAGGTTTTAACCCGGCAAGTTTCATTAAGTCTACTGTGCCTTCAGTGTGGCCGCGACGTTCTAATACTCCGCCTGGGCGGGCACGTAGTGGGTATACATGGCCTGGGCGAGCTAAGTCATCAGGTTTAGCGCTATCAGCAATCGCTGCTTTAATCGTGGTAACACGATCAGCAGCTGAAACGCCGGTTGTCACCCCTTCTTTGGCTTCGATACTCACAGTAAATGCGGTGCCGTACTGGCTGTTGTTATCACTAACCATTGGTGGCAACTGTAGCTGCTCGATTCGTTCGTCAGTTAAACAAAGACAAACAATGCCACTGCACTCGCGAATAAGCAGTGCCATTTGTTGGTTGGTTAGGGTTTCGGCTGAATAGATCAGATCGCCTTCGTTTTCACGATCTTCATCATCTACCACTAACACACCTTTGCCTTGGCGTAGTGCGGTAAGCGCAGCATTAACACGTTCGATTGGATTGCCATAAGCGGCAAGTAAAGACTGATTCATGGATAACATCCTTAAAATACGACATTGGGTTGACCAGAATCAGGGCGTGCAGAAAATGGCACATACCTATAGCCAAAAGTGGCATTAAGGGATGCGCATAATAAGATCAACGCAGAGCCCCATAAAGCCAACCATAGCTTAAGGTTCTCTGGTTTTTTCTTATATTCTCTTTCATCCGGACTCAGTGTACTGACTTACATCAATACTCATTACCGTCGGCTCTGGAGTAGGTACAACCTTAGAAACGACGGGCGTCGTAGTTAAGGTCTGTTTACCAGATCTGCTGACCCTAGTTGATATTCAGCGCTATTTATATAGCGTAAACTAGGCGCTCGCGGGCTTTTATATGGCAATGACTCACCTTATAACTTACCGCCGGTGGGGAGTTACACCCCGCCCTGAGAATTATCTTGGTTAAAGAGCATACAATTATGCGCGTTAATCAAGTGGCGCTATGTTGCCCCTTATTGAATAAAATGACAAGCTGACGTGGCAAAATGGCGCGCTAGCGCAATAAATGAACAAAAATATCGATTAAAGTGTACTAACACTTCGCGCGTCAACTCCCCGCGATATGACTATTTGGATGTAATGATATGACCTCGAAACTCCCAGTAATGCCACCTCAAGCGGCTAAAGTGCCTCACAGCATGACACTTCATGGCATCACGCGTGTTGACGATTACTACTGGATGCGGGATGACGAGCGTAAAGCTGACAATGTTATCGCCCACTTAAATGCCGAAAACGCCTATACCCAACAAGAGTTCCAGCCGTTTGCCGCTCTTAAACAACAGTTGTTTGATGAGCTGGTGGGACGTTTAGATAAAGATGAATCTAGCGTGCCTTATTTCTGGCATAAGCACTGGTATTACCGTTATTACAAAACAGGCTTTGAATATCCGATTGTTGCCCGTAAAGCAGCGCTTGATAGTGATGACGAGCAGATCTTACTTGATGTGAACGTACGCGCCGAGGGAGAAGACTTTTATGGTTTAGGCCAAGTGTCGGTAAGCCCTGATGAAACTAAGTTGATATTCGCTGAAGACCTGCTGAGTCGTCGTATCTACACTCTGTATTTTAAAGATCTAACCAGCGGCGAGTTGTTACAAGATAAGCTAGAAGGCACTGATGGTGGGGTGGTTTGGGCTAACGATAACCAACATGTGTTTTATATCGCTAAAGATCCGCAGACCTTACTGGGCTACCAAGTGTTCCGTCATCAGTTAGGTACGCCGCAGTCTGCCGATGTTTTAGTGTATGAAGAGCAAGACGATGCGTTTTACATTGGCTTAGGTAAGTCACTAGATGAATCTAGTATCGAGCTATATGCCGAAAGCACTGTGACCAGTGAAGTCAGTGTGCTTGATGCCAATCAGCCTTTAGGTCAATTTGCGGCTATTTTGCCAAGAGAAGAAGACCATGAGTATTCAGTTTCTAAGCTAGGTAACAGTTACTACATATTGACTAACTGGCAAGCGACTAACTTCCGTTTAATGAAAGTGGATATCGCTCAAGCAGCAGACAAGAATGCTTGGCAGGACGTTATTGCCCACGATATCAATTCGCGCATTGAAGATGTGTTGCTGCTAAATGACTATATGGTGGTGCAAACTCGCGAGCGTGGTATTAGCCGCATTCGGGTTTATCCGTTTAATGGCCAAGCATCATTTGAGTTAGCCTTTAATGATCCCGCCTATGTGGTTGGCTTTGATGTTAACCCAAGCCAAAGTAGCGATAAATTACGCCTTTATTATTCGAGCCCAACCACACCAGAGTCGGTATTTGAATATGCTCTAGCGCAGCCTAATGAGCGTAAATTACTAAAGCAAGAGCAAGTGCTGGGTGAGTTTAATGCCGATGATTACCAAGCTGAGCGGCTGTTTATTGAGGCGCGAGATGGTAAACAAGTGCCGGTGACCTTGGTATACCGTAAAGCGCTATTCAATAAGGATGGTAGCAATCCTTTGTATCAATACGGCTATGGCTCTTATGGTTACACTATCGAGCCAGACTTTAGCT
This sequence comes from Shewanella sairae, assembly GCF_023283535.1. GTDB lineage: Bacteria > Pseudomonadota > Gammaproteobacteria > Enterobacterales > Shewanellaceae > Shewanella > Shewanella sairae. The sequence goes on from NZ_JAKILT010000037.1 coordinate 16,864, forward strand.
CATCGGTATTGAGCTTACTCGATCGCGGTGTGGTGTATGCCATTGCTCACGTTCGGGGTTCAGAGATGCTTGGCCGCGCTTGGTATGACGACGGCCGCATGTTGAATAAGCAAAATAGCTTTAACGATTTTGTTGATGTCACCAAAGCTTTAGTTGAGCAAGGCTATGGCGCCCAAGATAAGGTGGTTGCAGCCGGTGGTAGTGCCGGTGGTTTGCTTATGGGCGGCGTAATTAATCAAGCGCCGGAGTGTTACTTTGCCGTAGCAGCGCATGTACCGTTTGTGGATGTGGTCACCACCATGCTTGATGAGTCGATTCCATTAACCACTAACGAGTATGACGAGTGGGGCAATCCTAACGAAAAAGCTTATTTTGACTACATGCTTAGCTATGCGCCTTATGACAATGTTAGCGCCCAAGCCTATCCACACCTATTAGTGACAACAGGCTTGCATGACTCACAAGTGCAATACTTTGAGCCTGCTAAGTGGGTCGCTAAGCTACGTGAATATAAGACAGACAGCAATATGCTGTTGTTTGATACTGATATGGAAGCGGGACATGGCGGTAAGAGTGGTCGGTATCGCCAATTTGATGATACCGCCAAAGAGTACGCTTTCTTTATCGGCTTGTTAGGCTTAGATGCTGAGATAATTAAACAATAGCGCTAAGGGTTAATGTGGCTAAAGTGATCGCTCCTGCAGAGCAATGTACCGAGGTGTTAACAGCTGCCAAGGTACAAGATAAAGTTAGTGCGGTGAAACAAAGCTCAACTGACGTCAGTACAAGATTGTGGTACCTGTATATGGTGCGCTGCGCTAAAGGCCAGCTATATACTGGGATCACCACGGATGTGGCTCGGCGTTTTAGCGAACATCAAAGTGGTAGTGCTAAATCAGCCAAGTTTTTACGCGGCAAAGGGCCATTAACCTTAGTTTACTCAGAAACGGTAGGCAGCCACTCTGATGCGCTGAAACGTGAAATAGCACTTAAGAAATGGTCTCGGGCGCAGAAGCTAGCCCTTATTGCTGCATTCGAGTGAGCGATAGTTGTTGTATTGGCTTGAATAAGAATGGCGTAACTAGTTTGTTTAACCAAGCGAGCTTACGCCATTTGTTTATGTGCAGTGATGAAGCTATTCAGCATATAAGCTGGTAAAAAACCGTTCTTTCCTTGGAAGATAGTAGTCATCATAATCTACCGAGAATGCAATGCGGGTTGCTTTGCCTTTTAGTTCGTCTCTAGGCACAAAACCATAAACCCGAGAGTCGGCGCTATTACGGCGGTTATCACCCATCACTAGGTAGTGATTATCTGGCACAGTGACAGTATCAAACTGGCTCAGTTTATCGCTTGCCGTTTTTTCAATGCGAATATCGTGGACTAAACCAAACAGATTTTCTTTGGCGAGCAACTGCTGAGTGTCGTTCGAGATCACGGCATAGTCTAAGGCTTGACCATTAATAAACAGTATTTCATTACGTAAGCTCACCGTATCACCTGGTAGGCCGATAACACGTTTAATTAAGCGTTTGTTGGCCGCAACCGATTCAAATACCACTATTTCGCCGCGGCTAGGTTGACCAGTTGCTAGAATAGAGGCATCAGTAAACGGCACTCTAAGATCATAAGCCATTTTATTTACGACGATGCGGTCGCCTTCTTTGATAGTCGGTTGCATAGAGCCTGTTGGTACCGAATACCAATCAGCAACAGCGCTTCTGAAAACCGACATCAATAGAATGAATAGCACTAGCTGACGATGAGTTTTCCAAAGCTGTTTGAGTTTGTTCATAAAGGCCTCGACTAAATGGGGTGGGCAGGGTGCCACAGCAGATAAATAGATAAAACGTTAGTCCGATCTGTCTTGCTGCTGTAGCACCTGCGCCGGGAAGATGTTTGCTGTTATGTCAGTATTTAATGCATGCTGACAGAGCCGTTGATGTTATCAACGCTCAAATCGCCAGAGCCTGACTCGATAATGCTTAGGCCAAGGGTGTTATCGACTTCGATATCGCCCGAGCCATCATCAATTACAACTGTGCCATTTACATTTTGTACGCTTAAGTCACCAGAGCCGTCGTCAATATGGGTGTCGCCACCAATTCCCTGCAGGCTAATTGAGCCAGAGCCATCTTCAAGGGTTAGCTTGCCTGTGGTGTTGCTAATATCAACTGAGCCAGAACCATCTTGGATATCGAGGTTGTTACCGCCTTTAATCCACACATCACCTGAACCATCATCGACTTTGATGTTAGCGGCAACGCCTTTGATTTCGATATCACCTGAGCCATCATCAATGTCTAACATCATGTTGCTAGGAACTTGAATGGTAAGGTCAATATAGGGGGAGCGCTTAAAGTTAATGCTGCTGTCAAAATCAGCCACTAAGGTTGCGGTTGAGCCATTCTGCTTGAGGCTGAGATTAGTGTCGATATCACCATAGGTATAGATATCAGCAGTTACTTTAATTTGGGTTAAGCCATCAACACCTTGAATATTAAGATCACCAGCAGCGGTTTCAGCCACTAAAGTATCAATCTGGTTGGCATCGATCTGTAATTGCTTTTTTTGATGATTTAATGGGCCTGCACTAGCGCCATTGACATTGATGATACAGCCAGAAAGTGACATAGCGATTACGCCGGCAAGCAAGGTAGATGTGAATTTCATCGGGTAACGTCCTTTTATTATTTTTGGTTGGCAGCATGGCAAGCTGCTTAATGTTGATATTGATGAATAAGCAGAAAGCGTGCCAATAGGTTATCTAATTGTTTTAACTATGTTATCTTGGTTTTTTGTTAAGTGGTGATCACCGATTGTGGTGAATTAGCTTATTAATTTACGCTGAATGTTTATTTATTAGTGAAATTACTCAATGACTTATATGAGCTGCTGCGGCGGCAAAACCGTAAACATATAAGGTAGAAATCTTAGGGATGACCAAATATGGATTATTTATCGGTTAACCAGCAAAGCTGGGATAAACGGGTGCAAACCCATGTGACTTCTGAGTTTTATGACGTTGCAGGTTTCTTACAAGGTAAAAGCTCGCTGCAAGAGATCGAGCTGGCGCAACTTAATGTCGTTGGCAAAAGCTTATTGCACCTGCAATGTCACTTTGGTCTAGATACCTTGTCTTGGGCAAGAATGGGAGCCGACGTAACAGGTATTGATCTGTCTCCCGCAGCTATCACTCAAGCTAAATCGTTGACTGAGCAAGCTGGACTAACGGCGGACTTTATCTGTAGTGATGTTTATAGTGTGCCCGACAGGGTTAAAGGCGAATTTGATGTGGTTTTCACTTCATACGGCGCCATCGTTTGGTTACCGGACCTTGATAAATGGGCACAGGTTATCGCCAGCAAGTTAGTGGCTGGTGGGCAGTTTTATATGGTGGAGTTCCACCCTGCTCAAGCGGTATTTGAGGGCTATAACTATTTTCATCAGGATGCGCCAGATGTTGAAGATGAAGCGACCTATACCGAAAATGCCAATGATGACGCGCATACTTTTATGAGCTGGCCGCATTCGTTAGCTGACGTGATTAATGCATTGATCAAGGCTGGACTAGAAATCCATCGCTTAGATGAATATCCTTTTAGCCCCTACAAGTGTTTTGCCGGATTAACTGAAGAAACGGTAACAGTCGAGTTAGCTGGTGGACGGCAATCTTGTAAGCGTTATTTCGTTGAGCATAAAGGTCAGCGGCTGCCGTTAACCTATTCAATATCGGCGACGAAGAAAGTTTAACTTATATTTATATAAAGCTTAGAAATAAAAACAGCGCTTGAAGCGCTGTTTTTTTATGGTTAGCTGGTAGTTATTGATTGCCCCTTAATACTGGGTACTTCAAATACTGATTGTCGTAGTAGGGGCTGCGCTCGTAAAACCAACGCAGACGGGCTTTAGCGTCAGCAGCAAATGCTTCGTCACTAAGCGCTTTATCAAACTCGGCCTGTAGGTTTGGATCATTGGCTAACATTTGCTGAGCCAAAGGCTCTACCGCATAATTTTCAATGTACTCGGTGCGAGTAAAGATGGGATTGAAAAAGCCCCATTGAAATAGCGAATCTGGCGATTGTGGCTCTAATAATAAGATGGCGAGATCGCCTAATGGCTGCTTAGTATCAATACGAACAGTGCCTGCTGGCAAAGTTATATTGATCGATTCACTTTGCACTGTTGCGTTGACGCGCTGACGGCCTTCGTAATCTTTGGCGGCAAACTTTGGCTCGCTCAACTGATATTGCTGTAGAGTTTGTTGTTGTGGTTTAGTCAGTGTTGTCATGCGTACACCATGTACACTTAAACGTTCAATTACCTCTTGCCATTGCGGTGGAATGTAATAAGCCGCTGGGCGGTTGATAGTTACATCCGCTTTAGTGCCACCAATAACTGGCAGGTTAGGGTAGAGTTTAGGCTCGCCATTCCAACGTACAATCTCATTGCCACTGATGGCACTTTGTTCTAGCGTATAACCTATACCTTTAAAGTCCCAGCCTTGTGCTTGCTGCTCTTGTTGCCATGACAGAGTCACTCGAGGCGAGTAGCGGTATTTATCTTGTTGAATAGCAGAGGTGAGTTTGGTGCTGTCATCTGCAATTGCTTTCAGGCTCGATTCGAGCATCACATAGGTACCAAGCACGCGTTGCTTATAGGGCTTAAGACTATGATTCTCAATTAAGATAGTCGGTAGGTGGCGGGCATCGCCGTAACCGTTAGAAAACCTTGGACTGGCATTCCACAATGACATGCCTTTAGTAATATCAGTGTTATCAATGGCAAAAACTAATGGGCCGGGAACATGGCCTTGCTCAGTAAGTGCAGACTCGATACTTGGGCGATAGCTACTCTCTAACCACTGATAGATTGCTGGGCTTTGTCCCTCGGCAAGGTTATAGCCAAAGGTAACGTCATATTGATAGTCGATACCGTCGGTGACATGCACATCGATATACAGGTCTGGCTGCCAAATATTGATGGCGCGCAGCATATGCTGCATCTCTGGTGCATCGGCTTTGGCGTAATCACGGTTTAAATTGAGGTTTTGCGCAGTGGTGCGCCAGCCCATATTCACCGGCCCACGTTGATTAACGCGGTTATATTCAGTTGAGCGTTCATGACCATCAACACTGAAAATCGGTACAAAAAGCAGGTTGGCGTTATCAAGTAACGAGGCTTTGCCGTTAAATACTATGTCACGCAGTAACATCATCCCGGCATCTTTGCCGTCGATTTCGCCAGAGTGAATACCGGCTTGTACTAACAAGGTAGGCTTGTCATTGCGCGATAAACTTGCTGCATCATCAGCGCCTTCTTTGGAGGCGACAATCATCCAAATATCTCTTCCTTGCGGGCTTTTACCAATGCTGACTTTTTTAAGCATATCGCTCTGGGCAATCAACTTATCTAGCCAGATAAAGGTTTCATCATAACTAGGGCTAGTTTTAAGGCCATTTTGCTCAAAAGGCGTTGCCCATTTTGCGTCTGCTGCAACGACAAGCGATTCGCTCGCACCTTGCCAAGGTTTGATCAGCGGCAGAATTGCATCGTTAACAAAGGTGGTTGCTCGCTGAGGTGTGCTAGCGGGCTGTGGATCTGCGGCAAGGCAAAAGTTGCTGGTGCTGGCAGCCACTAAAGCAATAGCCGATAAGGGGATTAAGCGCATTGTAAGGTACCCAATTTAGAGATCTGATTTGCATTATTATTAGGCGAATATCTTTCAATAAAATGCTAACAAGTGCAACTGAGTAACTGTGTCGAAATGTTCGAATACTATTCTTTGTCGTTTAGGTTTAAGTACTTATTTTTAGGTTGTTTTTGGCATTAATTAGTGGCTATTGATGAGTGGTGGAGTTGTTTGTGTTTGCTTGCAGTTATGCGATTTTTGTTATTACATATTGTTGATTTTCAATATGTTAACCATTTCTCATCTTTTTGTGTTGAGTTTGTCTTGTTGTTGTTTTTTTATTATATGTAATTTAAAAGATTCAGTAGAATTTTTGTCCTGTCTTAATTTGCAAGTATTAAACACCTCAGGTGACATTTTTTCGATCTTGTATTGATTGAAAAAGTCACTTTAAACCCTTTGGAAAAGACAAAATGATATTAATTAGGCAAGTGCTAATCGACGATTTAAAAAATCAAAGTAATGGCTTATTTATTCATACGGTGCATATATGAGTGCAAAAAATAAATTATTATTATCAATAGGCTTATTGATAGTTTTTACGATCTCTTTTGTTTCTATCTTGGGTTATTTGCAAGTGAGTAACTCATCAACTAATAGCTTTCAGCGTAATCTTTCAAACACCACGTCATTAATATCTTCAGCTACAGAACAAAAAGTGAATACTTATTTTACGAGTCTAGAGGCATTAGCAGTTTCTTTAGAAGTCGTCGATGGCAGAGTGATTGTCGATGATCAAGCTATTCAGGCTCTGATTAAAAGTAATGAGCGTTTAGATATTTCTAATTATTTTATCGGTCTACCAGATGGTTCAATGTATGACGCTCTCTCTAAGGGGCTGCACCCAACATTTAACGCAGCTTCGCAGCTGCGAGAGTGGTACGTAAAGGGCATGACAGGTCTAGACCGAGTGGTCACTACACCGTTTAAAGCCAGCTCTGGAAATATGTCAATTTCGTTGGCTGTGCCGGTAAAGCAAAACGGTCAGGTTATTGCACTTGTTGGCTTAAGTTTATTGATGGATGACTTAACCGCATTTATTAATAAATTGAGCGTTGATGATAATATTTTTGTGTCCCGTGAAGATGGTTTCATTATGGCGGCTTATGATGCCGAACTTGTGGGTAAAAATTTATTTGAATTGCGCCCGTCATATAAAGCGCATGCTGCAAAAAGGACGAGTACCCACACCTATCACCTTCCCGGTCGAGGTGACTACTATGTTATTTCAGATAAGTCGGAAGCATTGAACTGGACTGTTTGGGCATTTTCAAGCTGGCAAGACATTAATGCGACCTCAAGAGATGCTGTTGTTACTAATCTGATTTCTGGGTTGATTTTCATTATTCTGGGCATTGCAGGGGTGTCGTTTCTGATACAAAGGTTAATGTATAAACCAATCGGTGGTGAGCCTAAAGAGATTGAAGCGTTAGTAGATAAAATTGCTAATGGTGACCTGACTGATATCCCTCAAGTTGATGATAAATCGCTAGGTGTCTACAGATCGACTTTACTTATGGCTACTAAGCTTAAAGAAATGATTGAGGACATTAACCATTCATCGCAGCTGCTAATCGAAGCATCGGGGAGCTTAGAGTCATCGTCGACAAAGGTTGATAGTTCTTGCCAATTACAAATGAGCCAACTAGAGCAAGTGGCAACGGCAATGAATGAAATGACGGCGACGGTTACAGAAGTAGCGCAAAGCGCAGTGGAAGCCTCTAGCTCTTCCACAGATGTGAATACTCGTTCACAGCAGGGGTTAAGCCTAGTCGCAGATATGAATACAGATATTTCGCATCTATCGGCTGATATCTTGAAAGTGCAGAACGTGATCCGCAGTGTACATGCAGAAACTGAAAATGTTGGTGGTATTTTAGATGTCATTCGTGGCATTGCCGATCAAACTAATTTATTAGCATTAAATGCGGCTATTGAGGCCGCGCGTGCAGGCGAACATGGCCGAGGTTTCGCCGTTGTTGCCGATGAAGTACGCTCTCTGGCGACTAAAACACAGCAGAGTACTAATGAAATCCAGACAATGATTAGCTTATTGCAAGAGAGGGCGACTCAGTCGGTGTCATTAATGGACGAAAATGCGAGTAGCGCACAGAAGACTTCGACGATGGCGGAACAAACGAGCTTGGCATTGCAAGCCATTCAAACAGAAATCCAACGAGTTCAAGATATGAACCATCAAATTGCGACGGCGTCGGAGCAGCAATCTCAAGTTGCTATGGAGATGAATCAAAGTGTTGTAACAGTAAATGACCTTGCTAGAGAGACATCGATAGATGTGCAGACCAACGTAAAGACTTCTGAATCGTTAAACGCGATGGCGATAAGACTGCGAGATAGTGTCAGTAGTTTTAAGCTTTAACTGTAATTGTTTCAGAAAAGAATAGGCGTGCATTGCACGCCTATTTAGCGATTAACTTGGACTCGTTTCTACTTCTGTTTCATCTTCAAAAATTGCTTCAATGGGTATCGCAAATAATCGAGCGATTTTAAAAGCTAAAGGCAAGCTTGGGTCGTACTTGCCTTTTTCAATGGCATTGATGGTTTGGCGTGATACTTCTAGCTTTTCTGCTAAGTCAGCCTGGGTCCAGTCGCGCTCTGCTCGGAGCACTTTTAGACGGTTCTTCATCGGTAGTTAATCCTTCCTTTAATAATGCCTACCATGTAGGTCAAGGCCATCAATGCAATGAGATAAGCGGCATTGAGAGGAGGCACAATAGCGCCATTTTCTAAAATTGAATAGCTGGAAAAGCTGATAATGGTCACGCCCACAGATAAAGCTAAAGCCTCTAATTGCACTTTACGCTCCATTTCGTCGAGTTGGATTAAGAAGTGGCGATAACTGACCAGCATGGCAATGCCAATCAATGTGTGCAGGCTGAAGACGATAGCAAGAATGACACTGTTAAGTTGTTCACCTTCGGTTAGATAAGTGCTGAGCATTAAGGTGGCTGCCCACAATAGCGCTAATAAGTTCACGCGGTTGGCATTTTTTAGATCGCGTTTGGGTAATCCTTTAGCGCATATCGCATCGAGTATCTTCATGTGACAGTTCCTTGTGTTTTGGCTAGGTGTTTTATTCAATGTAAAGCTTACTTGACTTAAAACTTAGCTAAGCATGTAACCAAAGTCAAGCGTGCTTTACTTTAAGTTTGCTTGGCTTTACATGATGTGGACAAGGATAGAGTGGTATCAATATGTAATTCTTATTATTATCTCAGAGCACTTCTAGCCTCGAACTAAACAAAAAATCCCAGCCTAAGCTGGGATTTTTATTGGCAAAACGAGTCACACTCAATACAACAGGCTAGTTATTGTCTGAGCATTTTTGATTATGCGTTTGGGCCGGCGTCTTTAATTGAATCTGGTACCTGATATTTTTCAAAGTTTGCTTGGAAGCTTTCAGCAAGGTGCTGTGCAAATTCTGCATACTTAGCTTTATCTTCCCAAGTGTTAATCGGGTTTAGTAACTGGCTATCTACACCCGCCACGGCAACGGGTACGTGTAAGTTAAGTTTCTCTAGGTACTCAGTTTCAACATCTTTTAGTTCGCCCGACACAATAGCATCGACGATCGCACGAGTAGTTGGAATATTGAAACGTTTACCGATCCCGTGAGGGCCGCCCGTCCAACCTGTGTTTACAAGGTAAACTTGGCTGCCAAAAGATTCGATGCGCTTCATCAGTAGCTCAGCATAAACACCTGCGGGGCGTGGGAAGAAAGGTGCACCAAAACACGTTGAGAAGGTTGACTGAATTGCTGCTGTTGAGCCCATTTCAGTAGAGCCTACTTTAGCTGTGTAACCCGACAAAAAGTGATAAGCCGCTTGCTCTTTGGTTAGCTTAGATACTGGTGGTAAAACGCCAGACACGTCACAAGTTAAGAACACCACTGCGTGTGGCTCTGCACCGCAGTTATCGAGTTTACGTTGGGCAATATGCTCAAGCGGATAAGCTGCACGAGTGTTTTCAGTCAAGCTCGAGTTGGTATAGTCAGGTACGCGATTGTCATCGGTAACTACGTTTTCAAGCACGGTACCAAAGCGAATTGCATCCCAGATAACAGGCTCGTTTTTCTGGCTTAGGTCGATACATTTGGCGTAGCAACCGCCTTCAATATTGAATACGCCACCAGGTGCCCAGCCGTGTTCATCATCACCGATAAGAAAACGCTTAGGATCGGCTGAAAGCGTTGTTTTACCTGTGCCTGACAGGCCAAAAAATAACGTGGTGTCGCCATCTGCGCCGACGTTTGCCGAGCAATGCATCGGCAGTACGCCTTTGGCTGGCAGCAAGAAGTTTTGTACTGAGAACATCGATTTTTTCATTTCACCGGCGTATTTAAGGCCAGCTAGTAGCACTTTACGTTCGGCGAAATTAATAATTACAGTCGCATCAGAATGGGTTCCGTCGCGCTCAGGCACACATTCAAATTCAGGTGCGTTCATGATCTGCCACACTGGCTTGTCACTGGCGTTGAACGCTTGTGGCACGATGAATAAGTTACGTGCAAACAATTGGTGCCAAGCATACTGAGTGGTGACTTTAACGGGTTGGTAATGCTCTGCACTGGCACCTACTTCGAGCTCTGACACGAAAGTATCTTTATCGGCTAGGTAAGCTTCAACTCGCTGCCAAAGCGCGTTAAAAGCAGTGGCTTCAAAAGGCTTGTTAACCGGTCCCCATTCGATATCCGCTTCCGAGCTTGGCTCTTTGACGATAAAGCGGTCATTTGGAGAGCGACCAGAGCGTTCTCCAGTCTTAGCGACTAATGCTCCGTTTGCTGTTAGTTCGCCTTCACCGCGTGCTAACGCAAGTTCGACAAGTTGGCCTGTTGAAAGGTTGAGGTACTCGCGGTTTGATCCATCCGCCATAGGTAAGGTCTCCATCTTTGAGGTCATAGTCTGTTGCTGATCTTTAATGCCAGCTTTATGTATTAGCCGATTGTAACTTATGCTGCACACAATATGTGCGGATGATCAAAAAAAACGCTAAAAAGTGATTTGCAGATACAACTACTGACATCAAAGTGTGCTTAACCGATGGTATTATTGGTTGGTATTTGAATGTTAAGCATAAAAAAGGCGCCTTAATCGGCGCCTTTTATGTGGTTGTTTATTTATGTGGTTGTTTATTAATGCTTACTGAGTAACATCGTTGCTTGGTGCATTGGCGTAGATAGCTTCGATATCGATAGAATCGAAAATATACTTGCTGTTGCAGTATTCACAACCCATTTCCACTTTTCCTAGTTCAGCAATAATCGCATCGATTTCTTCTTTTGAAACGGTGCGGATTGCTTTAGCGCTGCGCTCTTTTGAGCAAGTGCATTTGAAAGTAACCGCTACAGGTTCGTATAGGCGTACTTCTTCTTCGTGGTATAAACGGTGTAAGACTTCTTCCGCTTCAAGGGTAAATAACTCCTCTTGCTTAACGGTTTCAGTCAGAATTGATAGGTGATCAAATTCTTCATTATGGTTGCCATCAGTTGGCAACACCTGTAAGAACATGCCTGCCGCTTGCTTAGTATCTGCAAATAGCTTGATTTTAGTCGGTAGCTGCTCAGACTGTTGGAAGTAATCTTCCAGACATTCCGCTAAGGTCTCTTTCTCTAGACCAACTACACCTTGGTAACGTTCGCCGTCATTAGGCGTTAGCGTAATGACCATATAGCCTTTACCAAACATCTGTTGCAGGCTTGCGTCATCAGCAATTTCGCCATCCCAACGTGATACGCCGCGAAGCTGTTGTAGGTTATTGCCGTTAATCACCGCAAGTGACACAGGGCCATCGCCTTGCAGCTGGATGCTTATGTCACCACTGAACTTTAGGGTTGCGGTTAATAGCGATGTTGATGCCATTAACTCACCCAATACTTTTTGAATAGCCAATGGATATTCGTGGGCAGAAATCACTTCTTGGTAGCTACTTTCTAGCTGTACTAGCTCGCCGCGAACGCTCGCGTTTTCGAATAAGTAGCGGTATAAATTATCTTTACTCATTTTCTCAGTCATAACAGTTTTCCAATTTTTAGCTTTCTTTAAAGCGCATTATTTGACGACGTTGCTTCTTATCCGGCTTCTGATCGGGAGCTGGGTTATTGAGAATGTTTAAACGTCGTTGCTCGGCATAGGTTTCTCTTTTAGCTATACTCTGCGGTGTTTCTTCATAAAGGGTTTGTGCTATAGACCCTTTTTGGCGATATTCTGACAGTTTTTTTATGACAATCTCTTTTTCGTCATATCCTTGTCGTAATCTAATTGTCGCACCTATTTCGGCAAATTTACTCGATTTGGTACGTTGGCCGTTATAGTGTACTTTACCACCGTTGATCATCTCTTTTGAGATGGCACGGGTTTTATAAAAACGTGCGGCCCAGAGCCATTTATCAAGCCTGACTTGTATTGCCGGTTGCTCGTTTTCGTTCATGAGCGACTCCAGTGGTAGTTTAACCTTTAGTAAAGTAGGGGGAACTTCACAAGCTCAGCAAGAATATACAAAACTTTACGCTCTAGCTGGCAGAATAGTGGCAGGCTTCACACCCTTTTTAGGCGCGTAAAGTTAGCATATTCGGTCAAATATCGCCAACATTGCTGCTGTTATAGGCTTGTTGCACTGAGCTGTGTGGGTTAGCATGAGTCCCGTTTTGCTAAATTATTATAATCAGAACAGAGACCTGTACAGAGGGTCCACATAAATATGGATTTATTAGATAAATTTTTAACCAAAGCGGCCGGAGTGCCCCAAAAGCCTGTTAGTACTGCAATATTTAGTCTTGGATTGATTATTGCTCTGTATTTGCTTGCGCAAATCACTTGGAAGCTCATTCCAGATAACTCCGATCCTGTGCGCTGGGTGCCAACCCCCGTCACTTCTAATTCTAGCGGCCAAGTCAATGTACTTGGTCTGCAGCAACTCTCTTTATTCGGTAAGCCAGATGCGCAAGGTACTAAACCCAAAGCTGCACCGGTTGAAGAGATTATTACCGATGCGCCTAAAACTTCGCTGTCGATTCAATTGACAGGTGTGGTTGCCTCAACCACTGAAAAGAAAGGCCTAGCGGTTATTGCTTCGAGCGGCAGCCAAGATACTTATAGCTTAGGTGATAAAATTAAAGGGACTTCAGCGTCATTAAAAGAAGTCTATGCCGATCGTATTATTATCACTAATAGTGGTCGTTACGAGACTTTGATGCTCGATGGCCTTGAATACAACACTAATGGCGCGGCGAATCAGCACCTGCAAAAAGCCAAGAGTGTATCGAAAGGTAAAACTATCGATAACCGCCAAAACCATGCGGTGGCTGCTGAACTGAGTCAGTCGCGTGAACAAATCTTGGCTGATCCAAGCAAAATTACAGATTACTTGTCTATCTCACCGGTGAAAAGTGGTGGCGAACTTGCGGGTTATCGTCTCAATTCGGGTAAAGACCGGGAACTGTTTAAGCAAGCTGGTTTCAAAGCAAACGATTTAGCTAAGTCAATTAATGGTTATGACCTAACGGATATGGGTCAAGCATTAGAAGTGATGGCGCAACTACCTGAGATGACTGAAGTTGCCTTAATGGTAGAACGTGATGGTCAGCTAATAGAAATAATGTTTAGTCTGCCAGAGTAATTTGAGCAGAAATAACAATAAAATTTGCAGTAATACACATAGGTATTTGCGGCAACGAAAGGGTTTAGGGGAAGTATAATAATGAATAATAAGCGGATTAGACGCAGACTAATCGCCGGTATGGTTATGGGAGCTTCTTTACTAGCGCCACAACTCGCTTGGTCTGAGCAATATGCGGCTAACTTTAAGGGCACCGATATCCAAGAATTTATCAATATTGTTGGTAAAAACTTGAACCGGACTATTATTGTTGACCCGACTGTTCGCGGTAAAATTAATGTACGTAGTTATGATCTACTTAACGACGAACAGTATTACCAATTCTTCCTCAACGTACTTCAAGTCTACGGTTATGCCGTTGTCGAGATGGACAACAACATTATCAAGGTTATTAAGGATAAAGACGCTAAAACCGCTTCTATCCGTGTTGCCGATGATAATGCGCCAGGCCTAGGTGACGAGATGGTTACCCGTATCGTCGCGCTTTATAATACTGAAGCTAAACAGCTTGCACCTCTATTGCGTCAGTTAAACGATAACGCCGGTGGCGGTAACGTAGTTAACTACGACCCATCAAATGTGTTGATGATCTCAGGCCGTGCTGCAGTGGTTAACAAGTTAGTTGAAATTGTGCGCCGTGTTGATAAACAAGGCGATACAGCTGTTGAGGTGGTTAAGCTTGAATTCGCCTCTGCGGGTGAAATCGTGCGTATTGTTGATACCCTTTACCGTTCAACAGCCAACCAAGCGCAAATGCCTGGTCAAGCCCCCAAAGTGGTTGCCGATGAACGTACTAACGCCGTTGTTGTTAGTGGTGATGAAAAGAGTCGTGAGCGCGTGGTTAAGTTGATTAAAAACCTCGATGCTGAGCAGGCCAATACTGGCAACACTAAAGTGCGTTACTTGCGTTACGCCAAAGCGGAAGATCTGGTTGAAGTACTAACCGGTTTTGCTGAGCAACTTGTTGATGACAAAGGTGCACCGCAAGCGGGTAGCGGCAGTAAGCGTCGTAACGAAATCAATATTATGGCGCACACTGATACCAATGCCTTGGTGATCAGTGCTGAACCTGATCAAATGCGTACCATCGAAAGTGTGATCAACCAGCTAGATATCCGTCGTGCACAGGTGCTTGTTGAAGCAATTATTGTTGAAGTGGGTGAAGGCGATGACGTTGGCTTTGGTGTGCAGTGGGCAACTGAAGCGGGTGGTGGTACCCAGTTTAATAACTTAGGTCCAACGATTGGTGAGATTGGCGCAGGTATCTGGCAAGCACAGGGTGAAGAAGGTTCTACGGTTTGTAATGACGGTACTTGTACTGAAAACCCTGATTCTCGAGGCGATATTACTTTGCTGGCGCAAGCTTTAGGTAAAGTCAACGGCATGGCTTGGGGCGTGGCTATGGGTGACTTTGGTGCACTTATTCAAGCGGTTTCTAGCGACACTAAATCAAACGTACTTGCTACACCTTCAATCACTACACTTGATAATCAAGAAGCCTCATTTATTGTGGGTGACGAAGTGCCCATTCTTACTGGTAGCCAAAATTCAAGTAATGGTAATAGTAACCCATTCCAAACCGTTGAGCGTAAAGAGGTGGGTGTTAAGCTAAAAGTGGTACCTCAGGTTAACGAAGGTAACGCTGTTAAGCTAACCATTGAACAAGAAGTCTCTGGTATTAACGGTAAAACAGGCGTTGACGTAACCTTTGCAACCCGTCGTTTAACCACCACTGTGATGGCTGATTCAGGTCAAATCGTAGTGTTAGGTGGTTTAATCAAAGAGGAAGTGCAAGAGTCGGTGCAGAAGGTACCATTCTTAGGTGATATTCCAATTATTGGTCATCTGTTTAAGTCATCTTCAAGCGGTAAGAAGAAAACCAATCTAATGGTATTTATTAAGCCAACCATTATTCGTGATGGTATTACCATGGAAGGCATTGCTGGCCGCAAGTATAACTATTTCCGCGCATTGCAGCTTGAACAGCAAGAGCGTGGCGTTAACTTAATGCCTAATACAGATGTGCCAATTCTTGAGGAGTGGGATCAAGAAGCCTATCTACCTGATGATGTAAACGAAGTGCTTAATCGTTACAAAGAGGGTAAAGGCTTAGATACACAGATGCGTCAAACCGATCCAACGCTAAAGAGCATTTCTAATAGCAAAGATAGTGATGCCGATGCGGCCGTGACAGATAAAGATTCTGCCAATGACTGAAAATCAAATTCAAGCCGATGAAGAGCTAGCCAAAGTTTCAAATGAGCTTGGGCGAGTTTCTGAAGAAGAGGCCGATCAGGTCTTTCATTCAAGCAGCAAAGAACGTTTGCCGTTTGCTTTTGCGCATCGATTTAAAGTGGCATTAGCGCCTAATGATGACGAACAGTTGTCGTTGTATCATGCGCAAAGCACGCCATTGAGCGCACTACTAGAAGTGCGCCGTTACTGTGGTAAAGAGCTACCGCTGATTAAGCTAGAAGACGCAGCATTTGAGTCGCGGTTAACTCAAGCTTATCAGGCTAATTCGTCAGAAGCGCAGCAGATGATGGAAGATATCGGTAACGAGATGGACTTGTTCACGCTTGCCGAAGAGCTACCGCAAACAGAAGATCTGCTTGAAGGTGATGATGATGCACCGATTATTAAGTTAATCAACGCATTACTCTCTGAAGCAATTAAAGAAGAAGCTTCTGATATCCATATTGAGACTTACGAAAAGCAATTAGTCGTACGTTTCCGTGTGGACGGCATTTTGAAAGAGGTACTTAAGCCTAACCGTAAGCTGTCATCGTTATTGGTATCACGTATCAAAGTGATGGCGCGTCTAGATATTGCTGAGAAGCGTGTGCCACAAGATGGCCGTATTTCACTGCGTATCGCCGGGCGAGCGGTAGATGTGCGTGTATCAACCATGCCATCGAGCCATGGCGAGCGTGTAGTGCTGCGTCTATTAGACAAAAATGCCGGTAACTTGGATTTAGAGCAGTTAGGTATGACGGAGTCTGTGCGCCATAAGTTTGATGAACTTATCCGTCGTCCGCACGGTATTATTCTGGTGACCGGCCCAACTGGTTCGGGTAAAAGTACCACCTTGTATGCGGGTCTTACTGAGCTAAATTCAAAAGACACTAACATTCTAACGGTTGAAGACCCGATAGAATATGAGCTTGAAGGCATTGGCCAAACCCAAGTTAACACTAAGGTCGACATGACATTTGCCCGTGGTCTACGTGCAATTCTACGTCAAGATCCAGATGTGGTAATGATTGGTGAAATTCGAGATCTTGAAACTGCACAAATTGCGGTACAGGCATCACTTACTGGTCACATGGTTATTTCAACCTTGCACACCAATACAGCATCAGGTGCGATTACCCGTTTGCAAGATATGGGCGTTGAACCTTTCCTTGTGTCTTCAAGTCTGCTTGGTGTGCTTGCGCAGCGTCTGATCCGTACCTTGTGTCCTAGCTGTAAGGAAGAGCACACACCGGATGATCGTGAACGTGAGTTACTCGGCATTACAGCTGACGATACGCGGGTGATTTTCCGCGCTAAAGGTTGTCAGGCATGTGGTCATAATGGCTACCGTGGTCGTACCGGTATTCATGAATTATTGGTTGTTGACGATAACGTGCGTGAGCTGATCCATACGGGTCGCGGTGAATTAGCAATTGAAAAGTATATTCGTCAGTCTGTGCCGAGTATTCGACATGACGGTATGAGTAAAGTGCTTGCGGGTAAAACTACCCTTGAAGAAGTGCTGCGTGTCACTCGAGAGGAGTAAGCCATGCCAGCATTTGAATATAAAGCCTTAGATAAAACCGGTAAACAGCAAAAGGGTGTGGTTGAGGCTGATACTGCCCGTCACGCTCGAACTCAGCTCAGAGAGCAACGCTTAATGCCACTGGAGATTACACCAGTGGTAGAAAAAGAAAGTAAGGCAAAATCTTCGGGATTGAGCTTTTTAAAGCGTGGTATTTCTACCGCTGAGCTCGCGTTGATCACTCGCCAAATCGCCACCTTAGTAGCAGCAGGCTTGCCTGTCGAAGAGGCGCTAAAAGCGGTGGGGCAACAGTGCGAGAAAGATCGTCTTGCCAGTATGATTATGGCTGTGCGTTCCCGTGTTGTTGAAGGTTATAGCCTTGCTGACTCAATGGCTGAGTTTCCACATATTTTTGATGAGTTGTACCGTGCGATGGTGGCATCAGGTGAAAAATCTGGCCATTTAGAAGTGGTGCTTAATCGTCTAGCAGATTACACAGAACGTCGTCAGCAACTTAAAAGCAAAATGACCCAAGCGATGATTTACCCAATCGTGCTTACCGTAGTAGCCATTGGTGTCATTGCTATCTTGCTTGCCGCAGTAGTGCCGCAGGTAGTTGGTCAGTTTGAGCATATGGGTCAAGAGTTACCTTGGACTACCGAGCTGCTAATAGCATCGTCAGATTTTATCCGTGATTACGGTCTAATTGTATTAGGCGTAATTATCGGCTTGTTCTTTATTGCTAAGCGCTTATTAGTCTCGCCGAAAAACCGCATGAAATACGACAGTATGTTGCTGCGTTTACCGGTGATCAGCAAGGTGAGTAAAAGCCTTAATACCGCACGTTTTGCCCGTACATTAAGTATCTTAACTGCCAGCTCGGTACCTTTGCTTGATGCAATGCGTATTGCTAGCGACGTATTGGTCAACGTAAGGGTCAAAGCGGCAGTTGAAGATGCAACATTGCGTGTGCGCGAGGGCACAAGTTTGGGCGCGGCTTTAGCCAATACCAAACTTTTTCCGCCAATGATGCTCTATATGATTACCTCTGGTGAAAAAAGTGGTCAACTTGAGCAAATGCTTGAGCGCGCCGCCGATAACCAAGACCGAGAGTTTGAGTCTAATGTGACGATTGCTCTTGGGGTGTTTGAACCTATGCTGGTTGTTAGTATGGCCGCAGTGGTTCTGTTTATTGTTCTAGCTATTCTTCAGCCAATTTTGGCGCTGAATAATATGATTAGTGGTTAATACTCACCGCTAGTGGCAACACAGTTGTCACGTGAAGCATGAGATTTTTAGTTTAAGGAATTTGTTAATGCAAACACGTAATAAGCAAAAAGGTTTTACCCTTTTAGAAGTCATGGTGGTTATTGTTATTTTGGGTATCCTAGCGTCTATGGTGGTACCTAACTTGATGGGTAACAAAGATAAAGCCGACCAACAAAAAGCGGTTTCAGATATCGTTGCATTAGAAAATGCGTTGGACATGTACAAGTTAGATAACAGCGTTTATCCAACTACAGAGCAGGGCCTTGAAGCCTTAGTGCAAAAGCCAACTATCTCGCCTGAGCCACGTAACTACCGTGCAGATGGTTACGTTAAGCGTTTACCACAAGATCCATGGCGCAATGACTACCTGCTTTTGAGCCCAGGTGAAAACGGTAAGTTAGATATCTTCAGCTCAGGTCCAGATGGCCAGCCAGGTACTGAAGACGATATTGGTAACTGGAACCTACAGAACTTCCAATAAGATGATCTTGCCGCGAACTAACTTAGCGCGCCAAACCGGCTTCACCTTAATGGAGGTGTTGCTGGTTGTTTTGCTTATGGGGCTAGCGGCAACGGCTGTCACCTTAGGTATGGGCGGTGCAGGCAAACAGCAGGCGCTTGAGCGCACTGCGCAACAGTTTATGTTAGCCACTGAAATGGTGCTCGATGAAACTGTGCTAAGCGGCCACTTCGTTGGCATTGTTATCGAAGACACCAGCTATAAGTATGTGTTTTACGACGAAGGTAAGTGGCAACCATTACAACAAGATCGTTTGTTGGTTGAGCGTGAAATGGAGCCCGGCGTTGAGATGGTGTTGGTGCTAGATGGCTTACCTTTAGTGCAAGAAGATGAAGAACAAGATTCGTGGTTCGATGAACCATTAATTGAAAAATCAGCCGAAGATAAGAAGAAGTTTCCTGAGCCACAAATTTTACTTTTCCCAAGTGGCGAAATGAGCGCGTTTGAGTTGTCATTTGTGAGCGAAGACGAAACGCAGCAGGATATTGAAGTCATGGTAGTGGGTGATTCACTTGGGCGTTTACGCATGGGCTTTGAAGATGAAGAAGTCTTATAACCATGTCGATTAAACAAAAAGGCATGACCTTGCTAGAGGTGATCGTAGCATTAGCCGTGTTCTCCATTGCCGCAGTGTCGATCACCAAAAGTCTTGGTGAGCAGATTGCCAATATGCCCATTTTAGAAGAGCGCACCATGGCGCAATGGGTGGCACATAACCAAATGGTTGATGCGCGACTGGATCCCAAGTTTCCTGAAATTGGTCGTAAAGACGGCCAAGTCGAACTGGCCAATCAAGAATGGTATTGGCGTAAAGAGGTCATTAAAACGACCGATGATAACTTTAGAATGATCCGCATTAGTATTAGCGATGATGAACGGTTTACTCGCACCATTGCTGAGGTGAGCAGTTATGTACTTAAAGCAGATTAAGGCGGCGCGCGGCTTTACGCTGCTTGAAATGCTTATCGCGATTGCGATTTTTGCCATGCTAGGTTTAGCGGCAAATACAGTGTTAAGCACAGTGATGAAAAACGATACGGCTACCCGAGAGTTTGCCACCAAGCTAAAGGCGATGCAGCAAGGTTTTGGGGTTATTGAGCGTGATTTGAATCAGATGGTAGCGCGTACACCAAGATTGCTTGAGGGTGGACGAGGCACCACCGTATTTCAAACTGGCAGTAATATGCTCGACTCGGAATCAGAGTCATTAGTGTTTTTTCGCTTAGGTTGGTTAAATCCTGACGGACTGCTGCCAAGAGGCAGCTTGCAGTCGGTGGCTTATGTAGTGATGGACGGCAAGTTACAGCGTTGGTATTACCCATACCCTGAGCCTGAGTTTGGTGCAGAGCCGATTAAAACCATGATTATGGATAAAGTCATTTCAGTTGAGTACGCGTTCTTTGCCGATGATAAGTGGGAGCGAAAAACTGACGCGACCAAGCTGCCAAAAGCCATCGCAATCGAAATTGAATTTGAAGATATCGGTAAGGTTCAGCGCAAGTTTTTAGTTCCCCAAGGCGCGCTTGCTGGCAGTAATGATGGCAGCAACAACGACGGTAATAATAACGGCGGCAATAACAAGGATAATGACGACTCTAAGCCTGATGACGACAACGGCCAAGGTGGGGGAGAGTAATTATGCCTTCTAAACAACGTGGGGTCGCTCTTATTGTCGTGTTGCTGATTGTGGCTATGGTGGCAATTATTGCCACTAACATTACTTCGCGTAATCAGTTATCGGTTCGACGCACTTTGAATATGGCGCAGTACGATCAAGCTTTTTGGTATGCCATTTCAGCTGAAGAGATAGCTAAAAAAGTACTGAAACAAGATTTAGAAGATTCAGATACTGTGCATTTGCAGCAGTATTGGGCCTTGGCCGATGTAATATTTCCAGCCGAAAAAGGTGAGATTGCTGGCAAGATTAGTGATATGCGCGCCTGCTTTAACGTTAACTCGTTATCGGCAGAGAGCGAAAAAGTGGAAAATGGTCAGCCCAAACTACCATTGCCAGCGGTGCAGTTTAAAGGTTTATTGGTTGCATTAGGCATGGATGAGTTTGCCGCTGAGCGCTTAGCGCACACGCTTAAAGATTATATCGATGAAGATACTGTGGCAGGGCCTTATGGCGCTGAAGACGCCGAATATGAGTCGCGTAATGTGCCTTATCGCGCAGCCAATACCTTGATGAGCCATAAGAGTGAATTGCGGGCCGTGATGGGCTTTACCCAAGATGTGTATTTGAAGTTAGCACCGTATGTGTGTGCTATTCCGGGTAATACCACCCAGGTGCTGAACGTTAATACTGTGCCTGTTGAGCACGCAGCGATACTCGCGGGCATGTTCGATAACAAGATTTCTGTTGGTGAAGCTGAAAGTATCATCAATCAGCGACCGATAGATGGTTACGATAAAATTGATGAATTCTGGGAGAACTCATCAGTGGCATCACTCGCGGGGGACGCCAAGCTTAAGTCGAGCTTTGGGGTAACGAGTAAGTACTTCCTCCTCGATGCCGGCGCGAAAGTTGATACCGCGGTATTTAGGTTAGAAAGCGTGCTTTACGGCGACAGTAAAAAATTAGAAGTGTTATCTCGCCAGTTTGGTGGGCAAAAATAACAACAGTCCTTTAATTGAAATTAGAGAGACTCGTGGAGATAAATCAGTGAGTGAAAGACTATTTATCCGATTAGGGCAAACCGCCGAGCAATCATGCTCTTGGCTCGTTTGGTCTGAGCAGGAACAAGAAATTATAGGTTCTGGCGAACTTAGTAACGCCAGTGCACTATCGACTCTTACTGAAAGAGCGGGTAATCGCGGTGTAGACGTATTAGTACCAGCATCAAGCATTACGCTAACCGAAGTCGATCTACCAGAAAAAAGCCAACGCCAAGCAATTAAAGCGCTGCCATTTATGCTGGAAGAAAATTTAGCGCAAAATGTTGATGAGCTGCATTTTGTGACTGGCCCACGTAATGGCGATGCCTTAAGTATTGCTGTGGTTGCACATGAGCAGATGCAAATGTGGATCGAGTGGCTTAGCGATGCAGGGCTTAAAGCTAAGTGTATTGTTCCTGATTGTTTAGCGCTGCCGCTGGCTGAGTGCGATTGGGCCGCTATGCGCTTTGGCAATGAAGTATTATTGCGAACGGGAGCGGGCAACGGTGTGAGCTTAAGCCAAGGCTGGCTGGATATGGCACTGCCGCAGTTGCTGCCAACAACTGGCACGCAAACAACCGTTGCTGGCTATACCGAACTGCAGCTTACAGGCACTGACGTTAAAGTTCAGCCGCTTGATTTGCCGATGCTGGTTTTAGCTAAAGGCATACTCAATGCGCCAATGAATTTATTGTCGGGTGTTTATAAGCCAAAGAAAGAATACGGTAAGCACTTACTATTATGGCGTAATGCAGCTATTGCATTTGCTGTTGTGGTGGTATTGGCCTTGGTCAATAAAGGCTTAAACATTCACCAAATGAATACTGCTGCTGATGAAATAAAAGCGCAAAGCGAGCAAATTTATAAGCAGGTTGTACCGGGTAGCTCACGGGTGGTTAACCTACGCTCACAAATGGGCAGTTATGTGCGCACCTTGCAAGGTGGCGGCAGTGGTAGTGAGTTCTTTGTCATGCTTAGCGGCATGCAAGAAGCCTTTGCACAAGTGCCTGCACTTAAGCCAACGACGCTGCGTTTTGACAGCAATCGTAGTGAGATTCGTATGCAAGTAACGGCTAAAAACTACGAGCAAATTGAAAAGTTTAAAGAGATCATTGCGAGTTCTTATCAGCTGACTGGCGGTGCCATGAATAGCGGTGAGTCAGAAGTCACCAGCACCTTAACCATAAGGAGCAAATAAGATGGAAAACTTTAAAGCTTGGTGGAACGGCTTAGTTTTGCGTGAAAAGCAGATGGTGTCTGCCTGTGGTGTGGTGTTAGTTATTGGTATTTTGTATTGGGGTGTTTGGACACCAATTGCCAATGCTGAAGCTGAAGCGCAGCGTAATCTTGAAGGTCAGCAAAGCACGCTGAACTACGTTAAGCAAACCGCCAACCGTATTGCAGGCCTAAAGCAAAGTGGTAGCAGTAATGCGTTTAGAGGCAGTTTGAGCGCTGCAGTTAACCAAACAGCAGGTGCATTTGGGCTCGAGATTACCCGTATGCAACCTCAAGGCAATAAAATTCAAGTATGGATGGACGAAGTGCCATTCGATACGTTGCTGAACTATCTTAACGAGCTGGTGCAAAATAAAGGCTTGTCATTAGAGAGTTTAGACTTAGCTGAATCAGATACTCCTGGTTACGTTAATGTGCGTCGTATTCAGCTGTCGAAATAAGGTGTTGTGGTGAAATTAGCAAAAAAGATAGCGTTAGGCTTTTTAATCTACTTAGTATTTTTAGTGGTGTTGTTTCCGGCAAGTATGGCGGTAAAGCTGGCTCCATTGCCAAGTAATGTCACAATTAGTGGTGTATCCGGTACTATTTGGGCAGGTAGCATTGATATGCTTAGCGTACAAAAACGCCAAGTCGAAATGATTACTTGGGATCTAAATGTACTGTCGCTGTTAACTGGCACGGTTAAAGCTGATGTAGTGATTGGTAGCCGTGCTAGTGCGGTTAATGGTAAAGGTACTATCGCATATTCAATGTCGGGGCTCGATGCCTCAGGCTTAAGATTTGAAGCGCCAAGTAGCTTTTTGTTAGGACGTACTAACTTACCTTTTAGAACCAAAATCAATGGCGATTTAAGTGTGCTAGTTGATACGTTTGAGCAAGGTTTACCTTGGTGTGAGCAGTTATCTGGTAAGTTGTTTTTAAACCAAGTGAATGTCACTAACCAGTTTGGTAAATACCCACTGGGTGATATTGCGCTAGGCCTAGCATGTCTTGATGGCAAAGTAGAATTGACCACAGATGAGAAGTTAAATGGCTTAGGTTTGGATGGAACAATTGTTCTGGCGGATCAAAAAATGGTGCAAGTTAACGCCAAAATCCGCGAAGTGAACACTCAGCCGGATGACTTGAAAAAGGCGCTATCTTTCTTAGGTAAAAAGGATAGCCAAGGTTATTATCCGATAACTTATCAAGGCCGATTACCTATCTAGTTAGAGCATTTTTGATAGAGTTTACAAAGGCGCTGATATAGCGCCTTTTCTGTTGCTGATGCTCTACTTTTGCTGCAGCAGCTCGTCAAGCAAGTGGTGATAATCTTCAATAGCAGGAAAGTCATCAAACACCTTATTTGGCTTTTGACTATCTGGGTTTGCTATCCCCAGCTGGTAACCTACGCCTGCAAGTTTAGCTGCATGCAAAATAGCTTCATTGTCATCGATAAACAGGCAGCGACTTGGCTCAAGATTAAAACGCTCAAATAGCTCTCGCCAAAATTCTGGATGCTCTTTTGGGTAACCCGTTTCATGGCTGGAGATCATCGCATCGAGGCCTAAGGCTAAATCGGTATGTTCTAGTTTCAATCCTAGGTTTTTAGGGTGAGCATTGGTGACCAAGATGCGAGATTTACCCGCACGCTGCAAAGCCTCAAGAAACGGCATACTGTCTTGGCGCATTTGAATGCGTTCAGCTAGCGTGCGGTGCAGCGCCATGATATCCAGCCCCATCTGCTGCTCCCAATACTCTAAGCAATACCAGTTAAGGGTGCCTGCCACACTGGTATAGCATGCTTCAACCCAATCACTCGCCTCTTGTAATGAGATATTGCGTTGTTTGCTGAGTACTTTAGGGATCAACTGCACCCAAAAATGATTATCGAAATGCAGGTCTAAAAGCGTACCATCCATATCGAGCAAAACGGTGTCAATTTCTGTCCATGGAAACATAGTTAGCTGATCCTAGAAAATTCATGTTGTAGATTGGGTGAACAATAGTAAGATTATACTGAATTAAATGACAAGTCGGCAGCGGCACTGGGATGTGTATGACTAAAAAAAATCAGAAACCGGAAATTTTGCACGCTGAAGTCGTTGCACAAAGCCGACTGTTTCAAATTGAACAAGTGCACCTAAGATTTTCTAACCAAGTAGAACGCCAATATGAGCGTATGAAAGGCAATAATCGTGGTGCGGTGATGGTGGTGCCTGTGCTTAATGGCAATCAACTCTTGCTTGGGCGAGAATATGCTGCAGGTACTCATAGCTATGAGCTGGGCTTTCCCAAAGGGCTAATCGATCCGGGTGAAGAAGCCCATGAAGCGGCTAATCGAGAGCTTCAAGAAGAGATTGGTTACGGCGCTAAAAAGCTAACTCATTTAATGGAGCTAAGCTTAGCACCGGGTTATTTTGCCAGTAAAATGCAGATTTTTATTGCTGAAGATCTTTATGAAAGTCGTTTAGAAGGCGACGAGCCAGAGCCGATTGATATGGTGACTTGGCCGCTAGCAAATTGGCAAGATTTGTTGAATGAAGAAGATTTTTCCGAATCTCGTAGTGTAAGTGCTTTATTTTTAGCGCAAAAACATCTACAACTAAGTTAGTCAAATCGACGTAGGTCATGGGTATTAGGCTGTTGGAGTAGTTATGAAGCCAGAGAATTATGTAGATCAAGTCATTGAAATTGCCACGCTTGCAGGTAAAAAGATCCGTGATATTTACCAAAAAGGTGAATTTGAGCGTGAGATAAAGTCTGACAATACACCGGTGACCTCTGCAGATCTCGCTGCCCATGAAATTATTACCCGCGCCCTAACAGAGTTGACGCCAGACATTCCTGTTCTTTCAGAAGAAGATGCTGACATCCCCTTTGCGGACCGCTGTGACTGGCAACGCTATTGGTTAGTGGATCCACTCGATGGTACCGGTGAGTTTATCGCTGGCAGCGGTGACTTCTCAGTGATTATCGCGTTAGTAGAACATAATCGCCCGATTATGGGCGTAGTATATGCACCGATGACTGAAGTTTGTTATTACGGCATTGCAGGATTAGGTTCCTACAAGCGTAAAGACGGCGTCGAAGTGCGCATTAGTAGTAAACAGCTAACCAATGACTCAGATTCACTGCGCTTAGCAGTCAGTCGCCGCCAAGATCCTAAGTCAGTGATTAAACTCTTCAATCAAGATAAACACTGTGAATTAGTGGTACTAGGCGGCGCAGCGTTAAAGAGTTGCCTAATTGCAGAAGGTCGCGCTGACTGCTACGTACGTATTGGCCCAACAGGTGAGTGGGACACAGGCGCTGCGCAAATTATTGTTGAAGAGGCGGGTGGTCAAATCATGGATCTTAATCTGCAGCCATTAACTTATAATGAGCGTGAGTCTTTAGAAAACCCTAACTTTATCGTGGTGGGATCTCCTGCTTTAGAATGGGATCAAATCTTAATCAATGAATGATGCGGTTGAGTTTTGCCTTGCGACTAAATCAGACCTAATCGCAATTGATGCCCTCGAACAGCAATGTTTTGCTGGGCATAGCTACCCTGATTTTTTCTTTAGACAAGCATTAGATTGCTGGCCTAATGGCTTTTTGATCGCTAAAGAAAGCCAAGGCTCTGTGCTCGGCTATCTGTTGGCATCGACGAGTGCAGAAATTGATACCAACTGGGTCTTATCCGTTGCTGTCGCCGATACTGCTCGTGGTCAGGGCATTGGCGGGCAGCTAATCTCACGACTGATCAGCACCTTGCCGGCCGAGGTTAACTATTTGCAGCTAACCGTTGCACCAGACAATCCAGCTAAAGCGCTATATGCTCGCCATGGTTTTATTGAGCATGGCTTTGAGGCTGACTACTTTGGTAAAGGTGAGCCAAGGTTATTGATGCGCTTTGCGAAAGCGGAGCACACCTAACACTGATGTTATTGAGCCGGCGCTTCTTACCTTATTTTGTCACTCAATGCCTTGGCGCATTGAACGATAATGTATTTAAGAATGTGCTGCTGCTCTTAGTCGCTTACTCCCAAGTCGATGAGTTACCTATAGATGTAAACCTGTTTGTTAACTTGGCGGCGGGTTTATTTATCCTACCTTTCTTACTGTTTTCCGCCCACGCTGGCCAGGTTGCTGACTATGTCGATAAATCCGCACTAATCCGCAGATTAAAACTACTAGAGTTAGTGATCATGTCGTTCGCGGTATTTGCGATTGTTAGTCACAGCTACATGGTGATGTTGTTACTGTTATTTTTAATGGGCGTACAGTCGGCATACTTTGGACCGGTAAAGTATTCTTTGTTGCCAAGAGTGCTGGATAACAGTGAACTCGTGTCGGGTAATGCCTGGGTTGAGATGGGAACCTTTCTCGCAATCTTAGCGGGAACGATTTCTGCCGGGTTGATTGTCGCCAGTAACAATGCGACGGATTGGGCGGCAGCCAGTGTATTTATCTTGGCTTTGATTGGGGTGTTTACAAGCAGGTTTATCCCAAGCATTCCGGCCCACTCTACGCAAAAGCCGCACTTTTCTATTGTTAGCGCAACACTTGCCAATATTAACAAGGCACGTCGCACTCCGGGTATTTGGGTGGCGATTTTAGCCATTAGTTGGTTTTGGTTTGTCGGTGCAACCTATCTGACTCAATTTCCTAATTTTGCGCGTATTACGCTACACGCTGACCCAACAGTGGTGTCTTTGTTATTGTTGCTATTTTCGGTGGGTATCGCAGTCGGATCTTTTATGTGTGAACGCTTGTCATGCAAAAGGGTTGAGTTGGGCATTATGCCGTTAGGCTTGGTCTTACTGGCAGGGTTTGGTATCGACCTATACTTTGCATTGCCCGCTAAACCGCAAATGGATGTTTTGTATCACTTGCAAAGTTTTGTAGCAGAGGCGAGCCATTATCGGCTTATGGTTGATTTGTTTATGATAGGCGTTGGCGGCGGCTTATTCATCGTACCGCTGTACACGTATATTCAAGCTCGGGCGAAAGACGGTGAGTGCGCGCAAGCAATCGCTAGCAATAATATTATTAATGCGTTGTTTATGGTGAGCTCAGCGTTGTTTGCCATGTTCACGCTAAATGTATTGCAGTGGCAAATTGAGCAACTATTCTTGGTTTTGGCCGTCACTAATCTGCTGGTGCTAGGCTTATTGTTTTTTACTTGGTCTGAATTACCCTTGAGCGTGAGTAGTTATTATCATCGTCGCATAAGGCGCTATGTTGAGCTGGATGATCTTAATGGCTTACATCGTCAGCCTAAATTAATTGTCGTGGTCGACAATCTCGCTGGGCGTGATTTAGCGGTGATCTATGGCTGTTTTAATCATCCTATGCACTTTAGTCAGCAGCTAGTTAACTCCTTACCTGACAAGAGTGGCGTACTGAGTCGAGGGCGCCTATGTTGGCAGTTATCAGGCAATCAAGACGATATGGATGTCGATAGCGTTATTTGTGTTAAATATACGGAGCTTGAACCGATCCGCTCGGGCGGGTATTTGTTGGATTATCAATATGTGCAACTGACGTTCGAGCACAGTTATCATCGCAAACTGCGGATAAAATTAAGCCCACTAACAGCCTAGACTACTCGAAGTGATAGTCTGCCAGTGAGCGTGCTTTTTATAAATTATCGAGCCATTGGTGCATTGCCTGATGATCACCTTTAAAGATAATTCGTTCGGCCTTTTTATCAATTTGGTATTGATACATTGGGTCGTAGTATTTGACCAATAGCAACTCAATCCATTCTAAGTGTGCGGTGGTATCATTTTGGCTTTGCTGGATAGCTAAGGCGTTAGTGATAATAGCTTGAAACTCATCATGCTGCTTATTGCCAAGGCGCTTTTTAATTCCTGTAATACTTTGGGCTAGGTATTCTGCAAAAGCGGTAAATCCTTGCTCTTCGCCTAATCTCTGAATATAACCACTATGCATCTTGTGTACATATTCGTTTAACAGGCGCGCTAAGCGAGCGTCTAACGACTCTTCTAATACCAATACATTGGCAGTCTGCATACCAGCATAAAATGCTTGAGGCAGGGCTGAGCGGCCAATTAGGTAGCTTTCATCTTCGAGTAACAGATGTTTTGCATCGCTGTCTTGGTGTTTTAGTAGTGCTACTGCTAACGCGTTTTCAAAGTTGATCTGGCTAGGTTGCCCTTCATGGTAACGACCAAAGCTTGAGCCTCTATGGTGGGCGATGCCCTCAAGATCGACGGCTTCTTTTCGCTTGAGTAAGAAGTCCGTTTTACCACTGCCAGTAATGCCGCTTAAAATGAGCATTGGTTTAACTTGTGGCGCATTATCAATAGTTTCAATCAGAAACTGACGCATGGCTTTGTAGCCGCCTTCGATAAAAGGAATATCTAAGCCAGCTTCTTTAATCCATTGCTGAGTTAACTGAGAGCGCAAACCACCGCGAAAGCAATAAATGTAGCCGTGGGGATTGTCGTTAAAGAACTTAATCCAGGCTGCAACTCTTTGCTGCTTCACATCACCATGAACCAGAGAATGGCCTAACTCGATTGCCGCTTGTTGGCCTTGCTCTTTATAGCAAGTGCCCACTAAGCGGCGTTCTTCGTCTTCCATTAAAGGGTGATTCACGCTGGCTGGAAAGGCGCCTTTTTCAAACTCTACCGGTGCGCGCGCATCCATGATGGGATGATCACTAACGAGTATGCGGCGATATTCGCTGGCACGCACTTTATTGAGTGACATTAAATCAGCTCCACGGTTTTACCCGCATTATTTTCAATTAGCTGACCAATACAAATAGGCTCAATGCCGTTTTCTGCGAGTAGAGCAGTTAGTGCAGCTTTGCCTTCTTCGGCAACTGCAATAAGCAATCCGCCGCTGGTTTGTGGGTCGCAAATAATCGCTTTTTGTTCGTCGGTCAGCGTTGGTAGATGTTCACCATAGCTATCGAAGTTTCTATGAGTGCCACCAGGGATACAACCTAGCTCTAGGTAGTGACGTGCGTTTGGTAGCAACGGCAATAAACTCACATCAATCTTGGCGTTAAGGTCTGCGCCGTGACACATCTCAAGTAAGTGTCCCGCAAGGCCGAAGCCTGTTACGTCAGTTAGTGCGTTAACTTGAGGGATTTTAGCGATTTTAGGTCCAAGTATATTAAGCTGGCACATAGCTTCGGCTGCCGTATTTAGATCTGCATCGGCAAGTTTCTTTTGCTTTTGCGCTGTGGTTAAAATACCAATTCCTAGCGGCTTAGTCAGGTACAGCTTATCGCCGGCTTTAGCGGTATCGTTTTGCTTGAGCTCTTCTAATGGAATTTGTCCGGTTACAGCTAAACCAAAGATAGGTTCTGGCGAATCAATACTGTGACCACCGGCTAGCATAATACCTGCGTCAGCACAGGCTTTACGGCCACCATCAACTACTTTTTGAGCCACTTCTGCAGGCAGTTTATTCACCGGCCAACCTAAAATGGCAATCGCCATCATAGGTGTGCCGCCCATAGCGTAGATATCGCTGATGGCATTGGTCGCTGCAATGCGGCCAAAGGTAAATGGGTCGTCGACGATTGGCATAAAGAAGTCGGTAGTGCTGATAATGCCTGTGGTGTCGTTAAGTTTATAAACTGCAGCATCATCACGTGTCTGGTTACCTACCAGTAAATTAGGGTCATCAAAAACAGGTAGTTGAGTGGCAAGAATAGTCCCCAATACTTTTGGTGATATTTTGCAACCACAGCCGGCGCCGTGGCTATATTCGGTAAGTTTGATTTCTGAATTTGACATGAGCTTAAATCGCCCTAAAAAGGTAAGTAGCCGATCATAATAGACCCATAACTCGGCGACTTCAATCGGCCTCAAGTACAAGTTGAGACCTGAGCCAGATTGCATTGCGCTATTTTTGTCTGAATTGGTAAATCATGACCCAATAAACAAAAAAGCCGCTGTAATAGCGGCTTTGGTTTATGTAGAGGTTAACTGAAACTGGCGGTTAAGCTATGCCAATTTTTTTGTTGCTGCTTGAAGCGCAACTTTAACTCTTTTACTTGGCTTAATAGGTGTTTATCTGCCAACTGTTGACGCTTGGCTTCGAGCAATGCTTTTTTAGCTGCGTAATATTCAGCAAGGTGCGTTTTTAGTGTTTCATACTCAGCTTGCAGCTTTTCAATTAGCTCTTCACTATTTGGTAAGTGTGCCACCTTATTCTGGGTGCGTTTCAGCTGCATTTGCAGGCGTGCATGTTCAATTCTTTCTTGCGGCACCACGCGGCGGCTACCTGCTAAGCCTACCAATGCTAAGCTATCAATTAGCCACTTAGTTGGGTCGTACTGCCACCAATGAATACCGTTACGGTAGTCATTTTCAAAAATATGATGGTAGTTGTGATAACCCTCGCCATAGGTTAACAGCGCCAAGAAGCCATTATCGCGAGCGGTATTTTTATCTGTATACGGCTGTGAGCCCCAGATATGCGCTAAAGAGTTAATAAAGAAGGTACAGTGATGCACAACGACTAAACGCAACAGTCCAGCTAACAGTAGCATGCCGAGAATGTCACCATTAAGCCATCCTAATAGTATCGGTAGACCAAAGTTCATGATCAGTAGTAGTGGCAGATAGTATTTGTGTTGCCACATCACAATTTTATCATTCTGTAGATCACGGACGTTTTTGTAATCATGGTAACGCTGTGACTGATATTCACGTAGCATCCAGCCGATATGGCTGTACCAAAATCCCATCTTGGCAGAGTAAGGATCTTTGTCGTTATTATCGACATGCTTATGGTGCACTCGATGATCAGAAGACCAGTGCAAGGCGCTATTTTGCAGGGCGAGCGCACCACCTAGAGCATATAAAAATCGGATTGAAGCGTGGGCTTTGTAGGTGCGATGAGACCAGAGTCTATGGTAGCCGCCAGTGATTGATAAGCCACTAGCAAAAGCTAATACGACAAATGCTATCCATTCGATAGCTTCGAATCCATGAGCAATGCCGTACCAAGGTACAAAAATTACAGCACAGGCAAATGTGATGGTAAACAGACTCACATTCATCCAGATGATTGGAGGTTTTTTCATTATTGTTCTATCTCTCTTTGAGCGTACATCTGTACGCTAATTTAGCGTGGATAGTGATCTCGGTCAAGTTTGTTGATGCTGCGTTTTGTGTAAAAAAGCGTTATTATTCGAAGCATAATCAATGTAAGTAGGTTCAACATGGGCATTAGAGCACAACAAAAAGAGAAAACGCGGCGGGCACTTGTCGATGCGGCATTTAGTCAATTAAGTGCTGAACGTAGCTTTTCTAGCCTGAGTTTGCGTGAAGTTGCACGTGAAGCGAATATTGCTCCCACCTCTTTTTATCGCCACTTTAAAGATATGAATGAACTGGGTTTAACCATGGTTGATGAAGGTGGTTTAACCCTTAGGCAGATGATGCGTAAAGGGCGTCAACGTGCCGAAGCTGGCGGTAGTGTGATTCGTATTTCTGTTGAAACCTTTATGGAAGTGCTTGAATCGAACCCAAACGTATTTCGTATTCTGTTGCATGAACGTTCAGGAACGTCAGCACCTTTTAGAGGCGCTGTGGCTCGGGAAATCGAGCATTTTATTTCTGAATTGGCGCATTATACAGAGGCAACCGCTAATCGTTCACCTGAGTTAGCCCATGCGCAAGCAGAGGCGTTAGTGACTTTGGTGTTTAACGCTGGTGCCGCCGCATTAGATATGAAGCGTGCAGACCGTAAAATTCTGGCTGATCGTTTAGTGATTCAGTTGCATATGATTGCTAAAGGCGCAGAGGCCTTACAGCATAAAAAAGAACAGAAGTAGTCTGTAAATGACTTAACCAAAAACGGCATCCTTAGGATGCCGTTTTTGGTTACTGCTAATGGTGTGGTGATCTATTTCTTTTCAAGAAATACACCTGACTCCATATGGTCGGTATAAGGGAACTGATCAAACAATGCAAAACGAGTGATGTTATGGGTTTTGCTCAGTTCGTTTAAGTTATCAAGCAAAGTATGCGGGTTACATGAGATATAAACGATACGCTCATAGCCTTGTACTAACTTAACGGTATCTGCATCTAAACCTGCACGTGGAGGATCCACGAAAATGGTATTGCAGTTATAGCTATCTAAATCGATGCCTTCTAAGCGTCTAAAGCTACGCTTCTTAGCCATCGCTTCAGTGAAGTCTTCGGCAGACATACGGATGATCTGCAAGTTCTCAACTTGGTTTACTTTAATATTGTACTGAGCAGACTCAACCGATGGCTTAGCAAGTTCAGTTGCCAATACACGGTCAAAGTTTTGTGCTAACGCGATAGAGAAGTTGCCGTTACCGCAGTAAAGCTCTAATAAGTCGCCGGTACTGTTCTTAGTAACATCAATTGCCCACTCAAGCATTTTTACTGACACTTTACCGTTAGGCTGAGTGAAGCTGTTTTCAATTTGATGGTACTGTAACTGCTTTCCTGCAACATTGAGTGACTCAACAACGAAGTCTTTATCAAAGATGATTTTCTGCTTACGGGCGCGGCCAATCAAGTTAACGTTAAACTGAGTACTAAGTGTTTGCTTTAGAATTTTAGCCTGCTGTTCCCATTCGCTATCAAGCTGCTTGTGGTAAAGCAGTGATACTAAGATTTCACCACTTAAGGTAGACAAAAAATCAATTTGGAATAAACGGTGGCGTAAAATGGTGTTTGGTTTTAGTAGTTCAACTAAAGCAGGCATCATTTTATTAATTAATTCGCTAGCAGGTAGGAATTGATCGCAACGCACTTTACTGTTGAGTTCTTTATCGAACATATAATAGTAAAGATCTTCGCCTTCATGCCAAACACGAAATTCAGCACGCATACGGTAATTAGCAGGCTCTGAGCTAAATGTTTCAAGCTCTGGAGTGTCAAAATCAGCAAATAACTGAGTTAACTTGACGCGCTTCGCTTCGAGCTGCACATCATAGGTTGTAGGATCCATTGCTGCTAAATTCATATTTTGATCACCGTAGGCATTAAATTAGGGGCGGAATATTATACTAGATAGCTGGGATGTCCAGTTTCTAGCTTCCGATTTTACCTAGCTTGTGGGAAAATTCTAAAGCAATATAGTTAATCTTGCTGCTTGTCGCTATGTTTAAGCAGCTCAACTCACACAAACTCATCTGTTTTTAGCTTATCGTGGAGAATACTTTTGTCGGGACCTATTCTAATTTTTGATTCGGGCATTGGTGGTTTATCCATATTCGATGAAATAAGAACAGCACTGCCAGACCAAAGTTATTGCTATCTATTCGACAATGCACGTTTGCCCTATGGTGAGCTAGAAGAGTCAGTATTAATTGCAGGTTGTGTCGAGCTTATCTGTGAGCAAGTCGCACGGATCAATGCCAGTATGGTCGTTGTTGCCTGTAATTCTGCCAGTACTTTAGTATTGCCAGCATTAAGATCGCAACTCTCTATTCCTATTGTCGGTGTGGTACCAGCAATAAAACCTGCGGCGCAATTATCAAAAGCACGCCATATAGGATTGCTAGCAACACCGGGCACAATAAAACGCTCTTACACTAGAGAGCTGATTGAGCAATTCGCTGAAGGTTGTAAGGTTGATCTGTTTGGTTCTTCGGAGTTAGTGATGCTAGCTGAAGGCAAACTCGCAGGTGAAGAGATAGATCTCGTAAAGCTGGCTGAGCAACTAAAACCAATTCAACTAACCAATTTGGATACATTAGTGCTTGGTTGTACTCACTTTCCAATCGTTGCTAAAGAAATCCAGCAAGTATTAGGGCTGGGCGTTACATTATTAGATTCAGGTAAAGCGGTTGCGCAGCGAGTGTGCTTTTTGTTGGACCAACTAGGAAGTACAGCAAGAACTCAGCAACAAAAGCATTGGTCAGCTGTTTATACTACAGAGGGGATTAATGAGGGGTTAACAACCCGACTAGCTGAAAAAGGCTTCACTACTATAGTGTCACGCTCTTCAGCTAATCAAGGTTAGCTATATACCACTATTATGCGTTGTCACTTTTATCTGAATCTTGAGACTTAGCTTCACGCACTTTTAATGTTCTTTCTTGGAAGTCGAATTCATTCAGTTTTGCCATCGCTTTTTTAGCGCCAGCTTCTGACATCTCAATAAATCCAAATCCCTTACGACGACCAGTCTTACGATCACGAACCAAACGTACAGAGTTAACTGGACCGAACTCACCAAATAGCGCTTTAACTTCGCCTTCGTGTACACGATAAGGAAGATTACCTACATATAGTGTCATAGTTGGACCACTATATGGTTCATTGCTGCTTGCTGTAGAAGCAGTTGCTTTAGATTGAAGAGAAAAAATAACGCTCGCGATAATAGCACCAGTAAAGAAAGCAATGGCGCCGTTTAGATCCGGTGCGATTTGAAAAATAGCGAGTGCACCTATAATGGCTACGGCCAAGACGATCAAGAATGACTTCTGCATAAATATAATCTCTAAAGAATAAATGAATTGATAACTAACTGTTAATAACCTGCCATATGGTAATGAATTATTAGCCAATAGACTAGTGTGTTGCTGAAAAAATGAACTTTATCTATAACCTAGCACAAAACTGCTGCAGATTTAGTCATAAAAAGTAGGATAAATAAGCTAAAAATGGGGTGCTGTAGAAAACTTCAGCAGGCGAACATTTATTTGATAAAAAGCGCTTGCGCTCTTTTCGAATCTCCCTATAATGCGACCCCACTGACACGGTGAAGCAGGCAACTAGCCAGCGCACAGCGTTAGAGAGATTAACTTCTACGGAAATTAGCCTCAGGTGACAATCGCTTTAAGAGCTTCGAATGATGGTTGTTTACACGAGAGTGAACAAA
>NZ_JAKILT010000038.1 GCF_023283535.1 Shewanella sairae
ATGCGGGAGTGGTGGAATTGGTAGACACGCCAGATTTAGGTTCTGGTGCCGCAAGGTGTGAGAGTTCAAGTCTCTCTTCCCGTACCATCGAGTTTAAGTAGTTTTGTTGGGGTATCGCCAAGCGGTAAGGCACCGGGTTTTGATCTCGGCATTCCCAGGTTCAAATCCTGGTACCCCAGCCATATAAAAGAAAGCTCATCTTAGGATGAGCTTTTTTGCATTTGGCGTTTTATACCCCTTTCGATTCGCTTTAGCATATCTTGTTATACCATTCCATCTTAACACTTAGTCATCTTTGCCCAATCTCTTTGGCACAGTGACATCACTCTTTTTCTGATCGAGATAAAGTTATACCCTCTTCATAGGTATAAGTTTTTAAATGAGGATATGAGATCATAATACCAATTAGTATAAGAAGTTGATCTGCTCAGAGCGTTTTTGGCAAACTAATTCAAGGCGAATAACTGAAAGAATGGTTGTTCCCTTGTGAAGTTATTCAACGTAGAAGTAGGCAGCCAAAAACGCTCCAGAATGGCGAGTTTTAGCGGCTCTGATACTGCGTTAACAAGTTTGAACGTAGAATAACTATGCTCTTCACTCGTTGCCTTGTCTCAGTGCCGCTAAATTCTCGCTGAGCGACCAAACCTTTATACTAATTGGTATAACTCATTACTGATTGGTAATAGCTATCAAGAAGGTAAACAAGCTGAAGTCGACATGGCTGACGCATTCAGGGTGGTATGTGTTCTGGAGCGGTCCCAATGTCATTTATATCGACTATTGTGCTTTGCCCGAGTGTTTACTTGATGGCACGCAGAAAATGCTATAGCAAGCCAGTCTGCTTAGCTGAACATGTCAAAGGGACTCGTCGTGAGTGGTTTATAGAGGATAGAGATGGCTGTAAGCGGTCAGAAGCCGAGTATGCCGCGATGCTTATAGATGTTGAGGGTGAGCGGAATGGATGGCATAGATGCTAGAGCATTTTTGTGCTTTTAATGAAGCGGGGTCATTTATACTGATTGGTATTAGAAGCAGCCTACATAAAGCAGCGCTATCTGATGTTGTCTGAGCCTAGTTTGAAAGCATATCGACTATTTACCATTAGTGACCGATACCTGAACAGAATAGTTCTTGCTCGTTTCGGCGCTTTTCATATTAAGCATACACTTGTCCTTATTCAGCAAAAATAAGCTCATAGCCTACTACATAAGCTAAAATATCGTCGATTTATCAAAAGCCTCCCACTAGGTTTGATGTTATACCAATCTAACGGCATAAAAAAACGCACTCCACGGAGTGCGTTTTTATTACTACTTCAGTTAAAGACTAATTCGTAGTGAATTAGTGCTTGAACATTGCAGAAATAGATTCTTCGTTGCTTACGCGGCGAATTGCTTCAGCCATAACAGTAGACATAGTTAACTGTGAAACTTTGTCTAGAGCAGCAATTTCAGGGCTTAATGGAATCGTGTCAGTCACAATCACTTCATCAATTACTGATTCAGCGATGTTCTTCGCAGCGTTACCAGAAAATACTGGGTGAGTCGCGTAAGCGAAAACGCGGTTTGCACCGTGTTCTTTTAATGCTTCAGCAGCTTTACACAGTGTGCCGCCAGTATCGATCATGTCATCAACGATGATGCAATCACGGCCTTGAACGTCACCAATGATGTGCATAACTTGCGCAACGTTGGCTTGTGGACGACGCTTATCGATAATTGCTAAGTCAGAATCATCAAGTAGTTTAGCTACTGCACGAGCACGTACAACACCACCGATGTCTGGAGAAACAACTACTGGGTTTTCTAGGTTCTTAGCTAACATATCTTCTAGTAACACTGGGCTACCGAATACGTTATCAACTGGAACGTCAAAGAAACCTTGAATTTGCTCTGCGTGTAGATCACAAGTCAATACGCGGTCAACACCAACGCTTGAAAGGAAATCTGCAACAACTTTAGCAGTGATAGGTACACGAGCACTACGAACACGACGGTCCTGACGCGCGTAACCAAAGTAAGGAATAACCGCTGTAATACGACCAGCTGATGCACGGCGAAGCGCGTCAACCATAACGATAAGTTCCATTAGGTTATCGTTAGTAGGAGCGCATGTAGATTGAATGATAAATACATCCGCACCACGTACATTTTCATTAATTTGGACACTGATTTCGCCGTCACTGAAAACGCCTACTTCTGCGTCTCCAAGTTTACAAAATAGACGATCGGCTATCTTCTTAGCGAGACTAGGTGTTGCGTTACCGGCAAAAAGTTTAATGTCAGGCACTGTTGAACCTCAGGCGTATGCTTCATGATAGTGGCTGGGATTAAAAAAAGTATCCCAGAATTTGGTTAACACTGAGCTAATCTCAATGTTAACGGCGATATATTTGCCCCTTTTGCAACAAAGCCTTGTATCGATGCAGGCAATTTCGCCAATACATCTTTAGCTTCATGCTCTTGTTCGAATTGACCAAAAACGCATGCTCCGGTTCCGGTCATTCTGGACGGCGCATATTCTAGCAGCCAGCCCAAGGTTTTGGCAACTTGAGGGTGACGTTTTGCGACTAATGTTTGGCAGTCGTTTTGCCATGGGCTGCTCATTAATGTACCGAGATCTAGCTTTGGCGTGTTACGCGGCAGTTCGGCATCCTGAAATACTTCTGCCGTTGACACGTGTACTTGAGGAATGAGCACTAAATACCAGGGTTCAGTTGGCTCTACATTAATCAATTTTTCACCGACGCCTTCGGCAAAAGCAGAAAAACCATTAATAAAAACAGGTACATCAGCACCAAGTGTGAGTCCTATTTTTGCAAGTTCACCGGAGGGTAAGCCGGTTCCCCATAGCTGGTTCAGTGCGACAAGTGTGGTCGCTGCATCTGAAGAACCACCACCAAGACCGCCTCCCATAGGTAAGCGTTTATCAAGCCAGATTTCTGCACCTTGCTGACAATTTGTATGAGCTTGCAATGATTTTGCAGCCTTGAGAATTAAGTTATCGCTGTCAGCGACAACGCCAGCTAGATTGGAGTGTAATGTTAGTGTTGGCTTATTGACTACTTTGAAGTCTAGGTAATCACAATGTTCTACAAATTGAAACAATGTTTGTAGTTCATGATAACCATCAGGGCGTCTGCCATTAATGTGTAAAAACAGGTTCAACTTGGCTGGTGCTGGCCAGCCCAAGGAAAGTGACGCAGTCATAAAGAGTTCTCAATGTCTGAGTTAGGTTTAATTATTACTTGGCTTTCTGGTGCTAGAGCTTGCCATTGATTCAATTGTAACTTCAAGCGGACTTTATCACGTTGTAATTCGAGTAAACGCGGCACTTCGGCACCGCTTTGGGTCTGCCAGCTATTAAATTCAACTTCCCAAGGTGGAAACTGCTCTGCATTGATTAATTTAATCGGCCGTTGTTGACTGTCACTGCTAATCAGTTTGTCGTCAGCAGTTAGTTGCCCGGTGATCCATAATGGTAATGAATCTATCGGTATTGACCAGCCAGATACGCGCGTAAGCAAACGCTGGGCATCAGTGTCTTGATATGTGTTGCCGTCAACTTCAAGTGTGACTAAGCCGGCTTGGCTAGATAAAGACAATACGGTAGTGCCAAGCATAGTGGTTAGTTTGAGCTCGTCTCGCTCAGGGCTATGTAACCAATAAAGGTTGGTACTGAACCTGTCCTCTGGTGTTCTAACTGCAAGTTTTCCCTGCATTTCCCATGCACTAGCTTGCTGCACTTTGTTAACAGAGACGGGAACTAGGTTGTCTGGTATGGTAGTTGAGCAACCGCTAATTAAAAAGATGCTCAATATCACCCATAGATAAGTGTTTTTTGTGAAGCTGCTCAAATTATTCATCTATTACTGATATAAAAGAGCCCTTATGATACGAGGGCTTGAGTAATTTACCAATGCCCATATGCAAAAATAACCATTTGTACAATGCTTAATGTCGTTTAAGCGTGAAATATCTATATACGAATAGTTAAAAAAGTGATGCTAATTGAAAAAATGGGTAAGAACAGAGATTATTATTCGGTTTTGTTAAGCGTATTCTGTTTTTAACAAAATCAATTCAGTAGAATGGCAGCCATAAATGAGATGCCCAAGAGTCCAGAACGAGTCAAATGAGCCTTGTAGCAATCGGAATTAACCATAAAACGGCCACGGTCGACCTACGTGAGAAAGTCGCATTCGCACCAGACAGAATTCATGATGCTATGAAGAGTCTTGCGTCTCGTACTCAATCGGGCGAAGCCGTTATTATCTCCACCTGTAACCGTACAGAACTTTATTGTAATAACAGTGAAGCTGCTGACGTAGTTGCGTGGCTGGAAGAATACCATCAACTGTCGCATGAAGATGTTGAGCCCTGCTTGTACCAATACAAAGGGCAAGAAGCAGTTAAACATTTAATGCGTGTATCTGCTGGTCTAGATTCTTTGATTTTAGGTGAGCCGCAGATTTTAGGCCAAGTTAAGCAATCTTTTGTAAAAGCAAAAGAGGCGGGAACAGTGGCTTCAACAATGGATAAGCTATTTCAAAATACCTTTTCCGTTGCTAAAAAAATCCGCACAGAAACTGAAATCGGTGCCGCTGCAGTATCAGTCGCTTTTGCTGCTGTTAGCATGGCCAAGCACATCTTCTCTTCCCTGAGTACGACCCAAGTATTATTGGTCGGTGCAGGTGAGACGATTGAGCTAGTGGCGCGCCACCTAAAAGACAATGGTGTTAAAGCCATGGTGGTGGCAAACCGTACAATTTCACGTGCCGAAGCCATGTGTGATGAGTTCGGTGCAACAGCAATTACACTAGAACAGATCCCAGATTTTCTCCCTAAGGCCGATATCGTGATATCCTCTACGGCTAGCCCATTGCCAATTCTTGGTAAAGGCATGGTAGAAAAAGCGCTTAAGCAACGTCGTCATCAACCTATGTTGTTGGTAGATATAGCAGTTCCTCGAGATATCGAGGCTGAAGTCGCGGATTTAGATGATGCATTCCTCTACACCGTTGATGACCTGCAAAGCATTATTGAACAGAATATGGCTTCTCGACGAGAAGCCGCCGAGCAAGCAGAATTAATTGCAGACGATCAAGCTCATCTATTTATGGAATGGATCCGCTCATTAGAGTCGGTAGACAGTATCCGTGAATATCGCACCCAAAGTATGGCGATTAAAGATGAGTTGGTAGAGCGAGCGGTCAACAAGTTGGCCCAAGGTGGTAATAGTGAGCAAGTCTTACTGGAGCTGGCCAATAAGCTGACCAACAAGCTGATCCACGCACCGACACAAGCGCTTACCGCTGCGAGTCGCCAAGGGGATTTAAACTCTCTTGGACAATTAAGAGCTGTGCTTGGACTAGATAAAGACTAAGGTTAGCGTTTAAATGAAGGACAGTGTGATTCGTAAGCTTGAAGGCTTACTTGAACGTAACGAAGAAGTATTGGCGTTACTGAGCGATGCAGGTGTTATCGCTGATCAGGAGCGTTTTCGCGCCTTGTCTAAGGAATATTCTCAATTAGAGGATGTGGTTCGTGCTTTTAAAGCATTTCAGCAAGCAGAAGAAGACTTAGAGTCTGCTAAAGAGATGATGGAAGAAGACGATGCCGACCTTAAAGAGATGGCTCAGGAAGAGTACAAAGAAGCAAAAGCAAAAATTGCAGAATTAGAAGACGAACTGCAAATCCTGTTACTGCCAAAAGATCCTAATGATGATAATAACTGCTTTATTGAAATTCGCGCTGGCGCGGGTGGTGATGAAGCGGCTATTTTTGCGGGCGACTTGTTCCGCATGTACAGCAAGTTTGCTGAAGGCAAGCGCTGGCAAATTGAAGTCATGAACACCAACGAAGGTGAGCATGGCGGCTTTAAAGAAGTGATTGCCAAAATCAGCGGTGAAGGCGTTTACGGTAAGCTTAAGTTTGAGTCAGGTGGACACCGTGTACAACGCGTGCCAGAAACAGAATCTCAAGGTCGTGTACATACTTCTGCTTGTACCGTTATCGTATTGCCTGAAGTGCCAGAAGCTGAAGCGATTGAAATCAATAAAGCCGACTTGAAAGTGGATACGTTCCGCGCATCAGGTGCCGGTGGTCAGCACGTTAACAAAACTGACTCTGCGATTCGTATTACCCACATTCCAACCGGTATCGTGGTTGAATGTCAGGATCAACGTTCACAGCATAAGAACCGCGCCCAGGCAATGAGTGTACTTGCTGCACGTATTCAAGCAGTAGAAGACGAGAAGCGTCGTAGTGCTGAAGAAAGTACTCGTCGTAACTTGGTATCGTCTGGTGATCGCTCAGAGCGTATTCGTACTTATAACTTCCCACAAGGTCGTGTAAGTGAGCACAGAATTAACTTAACTCTGTACCGTTTAGGCGAATTTATGGAAGGTGATATCGATTGCGTTATTGAGCCTCTCATTTTAGAAAACCAAGCGGATATGCTTGCAGCACTGGGTGAAGGCTAAACCTTTATCTCATTATGACTGTGCTACAAATGAATAAGGATGTTCCTTGCAATTAACTATTTCAGGGGCGCTTAATTGGGCCTCTTCTCAGCTTGAAAGCATTTCAGACTCAGCATCACTTGATGCTGAAGTGATGCTACTTCACGTTATTAGCAAACCGCGCAGCTATTTATATACTTGGCCAGAAAAAAGCTTAGAACCCGAAGAGGTTTTCGAGTTTAAGCAGATGTTAGCCAAGCGTCTTCGCGGCAATCCTATTGCGCATATTGTCGGTGAACGTGAATTTTGGTCACTGCCATTTAGAGTGAATCTAACCACGCTTATCCCACGCCCAGATACTGAAATACTGGTTGAAACGGCGCTGAATTTACCTTTGGCTGAAAATGCTAAGGTGCTTGATTTAGGTACTGGCACTGGCGCGATTGCGTTATCGTTAGCCCATGAGCGCAATGAGTGGCAAGTATGTGCGATCGATAAAGTGGATGATGCGGTTGAGCTTGCTAAAGAAAACCGTACTAATCTAAAACTTGATCAAGTTGATGTGTTTCAAAGTGATTGGTTTGATGCTGTTGAGTGTTATGACTTTAATTTAATTGTGTCGAACCCTCCTTATATCGACGAAGAAGATGAACATCTTTCACAGGGCGATGTCAGATTTGAGCCACAAAGTGCATTAACAGCGCCGCTAAGAGGTTTTGCGGATCTGTTTCATATTGCCGACTGTGCTCGCGATTATTTGGCACCAGGTGGCTATTTGCTACTTGAACATGGTTACCAGCAAGCAATCGAGCTAAGAGAAAAGTTAATTGAACTTGGCTATGAAAACGTTGCCACTGTGCGTGATTTTGGCAGTAATGACCGCTGTACTTTAGGTCGTTGGCCACGTTAATGCTAGCAATTGATTCAACTTTAAAAGGCACTATTAATAGTGCCTTTTTTATTACTTATTTTTTACCGCCAAAAAAGCGGTGGTTAAACTTTGTGCGGTTCTACAGCTTGTCATAGCGGGATATTGGTTATGGCTTAACGTATGGGGTACACTAGCCGCCTTTGTCGACTAATAGATCTTTATTCATGGAAACTTTTTACAGTTTGTACCCAGCGTTTAAACATATGCACATGACGTTAATCGCGACGAGTGTATTGTTTTTCTTAGTCCGTTTCGTGCTGCATTTACGTAAATCCCCAGTATTAGAAAAGAAAGCAATTAAAATTGCGCCCCATGTTATTGATACTTTCTTACTGCTATCGGGCTTGATCTTGTGTGTTTCTATCCAGCAGTATCCTTTTGTTGACCCATGGATGACAGAAAAACTAGGTGCTGTAGTGGCTTATATTGTATTGGCTGCTATCGCCCTTAAAGCTAATCGCAATACGCTGTTTAAAGTGTTTGCTGCTTTTGGCGCAATTGGTTGGGTGGTTTATGCCGCTAAACTTGCGATCCTTAAGCAAGGGGTGTTGCTCGGTTAATGACTGATTTAACACAAAACGACTCAATACAGCTTCCTGAGACCGCTTTTGAAATTGCAGAGCATTTAGGTTTTTCTAAGCAAAAAAATGCAAACTGGGCCTGGCTAGAATTAGCTGGCTCAGTGTTAAGTTTCTACGTGGTTGATAGGCACGATCGTTTAAATGGGCTCCTTAAGTGGTTTTATAACGATTTAGGCTTTTGCGCCCGAGAAGCATACTACAGTGCTGAAGCTGCGGATTTAGGTAAGTGCCTGACGTCAAAACAAGGCAATAGCACAACGTTGGCGACAGTGTTGATGTTATTGGGCAAGCAGCTCGACTTATCGCTTGAGTTACTGTTACTGCCAGGACAATCCATTTTATGTAGCCGTATTGATGATGAGGTGCGCTATATAGATCCATTAACGGGGACGGATTTATCTAAACATCAGCTACACGTGTTTGTGCGTGGAGAATTAGGTAATTCGGCCAAGTTTAAGCCTAGTTATTTAAAACCCGCAACGCTTAAACGTATCATTTCTCGGATGATCCATGAAATGAAAGCGGGTAGCATCGTTGCGCATAATTTTGAGCCAGCATTGGAGTGCTGTAACTTGCTATTGCAATGGCATAGTGACGATTTGAACCTCAATCGTGAGCGAGCCTTTATTGCACAGCAGTTAGGTTGCATTAGCGTTGCCACCGCAGATTTAACCCATTTTGTGGAAAATAGTCCACACGATCCGGTTATTGAACTGGTGAAGATGCAATTGAAAGAACTTAAAGAGGAAGTAGAAACTTTCCATTAAGTATCACAACAGGGCCTTTAAGGCCCTTTTGTGTTGAAATCGAGTGTTGAAAGTCAGCAGGAAAAACGCCGCCACATAGCGATGGCAATAAAAGCGTTAATATTAAAAACGTTACACCAATAAATTGAATTGTAAGAATAATAATTAGGCAAATCATTGCCAATTTCTAGGGGATAGAGTTCATGAGTAGTACGGATACAGTGACCAGTGCGCTGGTGACCAATGACGCGACTGCGTTAGGTATTTTAGCGGTCGTGCTCGGCTTTGTGTTTTATACCAGTAACAGTAGCAATCCTTTTTGGAAGAAGTTTTATACCTTCGTTCCAGCATTGTTAATGTGTTACTTCTTGCCTTCGCTATTGAATACCTTTGATATTATCGACGGTAAGACATCAGAGCTTTACTTTGTTGCTTCGCGTTACCTATTACCAGCTTG
Source organism: Shewanella sairae (assembly GCF_023283535.1). Lineage (GTDB taxonomy): Bacteria > Pseudomonadota > Gammaproteobacteria > Enterobacterales > Shewanellaceae > Shewanella > Shewanella sairae. The sequence continues at coordinate 9,179 of NZ_JAKILT010000038.1, forward strand.
TTTAGTGTTACTGATTTTGAGTGTCGACCTAAAAGCGATCCTCTCCCTCGGCCCTAAGGCCATTGTGATGTTTTTGACCGGTACTGTCGGCATTGTTATCGGTGGACCGATTGCGCTGCTTATTGTTTCGGCTATTCATCCTGAAATTTTAGGTGTTTCTGGGCCTGATGCCGTATGGCGTGGCATGACCACGCTTGCGGGTAGCTGGATTGGCGGTGGCGCCAACCAAGCTGCGATGAAAGAGATTTATGAAGTAGGTGGCGATATTTTCTCAATTATGGTGACAGTCGATGTCATCGTGGCCAATATTTGGATGGCAGTGCTACTGTTTATGGCGTCAAAAGCTAAGCAGATTGATGCCAGAACAGGGGCAGACACCACTGCACTTGAAGCTTTGAAAGACAAAGTTGAAAAATACCATGCTGAAAATGCACGTATTCCAAGCCTTAACGATTTAATGATGATTGTGGCGATCGGTTTTGGTGTGACAGGTTTTGCTCATATCGTCGCTGATTTACTCGGTCCATTTTTTGAAACCAATTACCCATGGACGCGTGATTACAGTTTAACGTCTAAGTTCTTTTGGTTGATAGTGACTGTTACTACCATAGGTTTAGCGTTGTCATTTACTCGTGTGAGACACATTGAAGCGGCTGGCGCGTCAAAAGTCGCGACGGCTTTCTTGTATATTCTAGTGGCAACCATTGGTTTGCATATGGATGTATCTAAGCTACTAGATGCTGAGAACCTTTGGTATTTTGCAATCGGTATGATTTGGATGATAGTGCACGCCAGCTTTATGCTGATCGTGGCTAAATTAATTAAAGCGCCATTGTTCTACATGGCAGTGGGTAGCCAGGCGAATGTGGGTGGCGCGGCATCGGCGCCTGTTGTGGCAGCGGCCTTCCATCCTGCGCTTGCGCCAGTAGGTGTGCTCCTTGCGGTATTGGGCTATGCTTTAGGCACTTATATGGCATGGATCTGTGGCCAGATTTTACAAGCTGTAGCGAGTTAACGCGGCAGCCAAATCCAGTTGATTAACGCCAAGGTATTGACCTTGGCTCACGAAGAGAGAAAAGATTGATGAGCAATAAAATCATTAGTTTAGGTTCGATTGAGATCGCTAACGATAAGCCTTTCGTGCTGTTTGGCGGTATGAACGTACTTGAGTCACGCGATTTAGCAATGCAAATTGCTGAAACCTATGCCGAAGTCACTCAAAAGCTAGGGATCCCTTATGTGTTTAAGGCTTCTTTTGATAAGGCTAACCGCTCATCAGTGAATTCTTACCGTGGTCCAGGCATGGAAGAAGGCTTGAAGATCTTTGAAGAGATTAAGTCGACTTTTAACCTACCGTTAATCACAGATGTGCACGAAGTACACCAATGTGCACCTGTTGCTGAAGTGGTTGATGTGATTCAGTTGCCTGCTTTCCTAGCACGCCAAACAGACTTAGTTGTTGCAATGGCAAAAACTGGCGCCATCATTAACGTGAAAAAGCCGCAGTTCCTTGCACCACATGAGATGCGTCATATCATCACAAAGTTTAACGAAGCAGGTAATGATGAAATCATGCTTTGTGAGCGTGGTTCAAGCTTTGGTTACAACAACCTAGTTGTGGATATGCTTGGTATGGACGAGATGAAGCAAACGGGTTACCCAGTGATCTTCGATGCGACGCATGCTCTACAGCGCCCTGGTGGACGTAGCGATAGTGCTGGTGGACGCCGCGCTCAAGCCACAGAGCTTGCACGTAGTGGTATGGCACTTGGTTTGGCAGGTTTGTTTATCGAAGCTCACCCAGATCCAGATAATGCTAAGTGCGACGGTCCATGTGCATTGCCATTACACCAACTAGAGAACTACTTAACTCAGATGAAAGCAATTGATGACTTAGTCAAATCTTTTGCCCCAATCGATACCAGTAAGTAATTCCTGAGTGTTTTAAGCTGTTTTAGGCTTATTAAATAAAATAAAACCCTGCATCATGTCAGGGTTTTATTGTTTTGATCCATGTAAATTAAGTTTCGATACAGATTAGACATTTATTCTAGTAAGTTATAAAAAAGACACACGATGAAGTGATGGCTTCTATAGCTGGCAAACTTTAAGTGTAAGAACATAATAAATAGGTTGAATGATGAAAGCAGACAAACAGGTGCTTCCTGATGAAGGGGCACAAGGAATGTTAGGTAAGGCGTTAGACGGCATCGAAAGGGTAGGTAATAAGTTACCCGATCCAGCAATGCTATTTTTGATTTTGATGTTTGGTGTTTGGGCATTGTCTGCACTGTTATCCGGTGTGAGTTTTGATGCGATAGATCCTCGTACTAATTCTCCAATCGTTGTAAATAATCTGCTCAGTGCCGATGCGTTAACGCATTTTCTAACCTCAATGGTGACCACCTTTACTGCTTTTGCGCCATTAGGTGTTGTATTAGTGGCAATGCTAGGTGTCGGCGTTGCTGAGCATTCAGGCTTTATTAACACCGCGCTTAAGCGCATGCTAAAAATTACTCCTGCTAAATTTTTAACTCCAGCGGTGGTTTTAGTGGGTATTATCTCGCACACTGCAACTGATGCGGGCTACGTAGTGGTTATTCCGCTTGCTGGCGTGATCTTCTTTACTGTTGGACGTCACCCGTTAGCAGGTATTGCTGCGGCGTTTGCTGGTGTATCTGGTGGTTTCTGCGCTAACTTTATCCCGTCAGGTATTGACCCGTTACTGCAAAGCTTTACTCAGGCAGCGGCGCAAATCGTGGATCCTGATATTGAAGTTAATCCATTAAACAATTGGTTCTTTGCGGCCTCATCTTGTATCCCGATTACTCTGCTTATCTGGTATCTAACAGATAAAGTGCTAGAGCCTCGCTTAAATCGTACCCACAAGGTTAATCGTGAAGAGGTGGATCTTCCTGCGATGGAAGAAGAAAAACCATCTGAGATTAAAGCATTCCGCGTAGCAACCTTAGTCATGGTCGTGGCGATTGCAGCGTTCTTCTCGTTAACTGTGCCAGAAACCTCAACACTGCGTGACGCTGATGGTTCACTAACGAGCTTTAAAGCGCCGTTGATGCAGTCGATTGTACCGCTTATTTTTATCTTCTTTATGCTGCCAGGTCTGGTCTATGGTTATATGACAGGCTCATTTAAAACCTCTGGCGATGTTGTTCAGGCTATGTCTAAATCGATGAGCGGCATGTCACATTACATCGTTATGGCTTTTTTCTGTGCGCAGTTTGTGGCAGCATTTTCGGCATCTAACCTTGGTGCGCTGATTGCGGTTGAAGGTGCTGGTGGTCTAAAAGCCCTTAATCTACCAGCTGAAATTACCGTTGTGGGTATGATTATTTTAGTGGGCTTTGTGAATCTGTTTGTGGGTTCATCATCAGCCAAGTGGGCATTGATTGGTCCAGTACTTGTGCCAATGTTGATGCAACTTAATATCAGCCCAGATCTATCACAAGCGGCTTACCGCGTCGGTGATTCAAGCTCAAACATCATTACGCCATTAATGCCTTACTTCCCGTTAGTAGTGGTTTACTGTCAGCGCTATGTGAACAACATTGGTATTGGTACACTGATCTCTATGATGCTGCCATTTAGCTTGGCACTGATGTCTATCTGGAGTGTGTGGTTACTGGCTTACTGGGCGTTAGGTTTCCCACTCGGTCTAGGTGCTAGTTACACTTACGGACTTTAAATATTAAGTCAGCGGCTTAATTGAAAGTTTTAAGTGAACAAGGGCAACGTGTAGACGTTGCCTTTTTTACTGACTTTATTTTTACAATTCTCACCCACCATCAATAAGAGTTATTTTCAGTATTTGAGACTAATTCACCCTAAAGTCTTCACTGCATGCATAATAGCATTTTGAATATTGGCGCTAATTAATATGGCTTGGATCTTTTTTACCTTTCTTGCAGCCTTTATGCAGGCCTGGCGCAATGCGTTTCAAAGTCAATTAAGTAAAGACGTTAATATTGCTGGTGTCACCTTAGCGCGCTTTATTTGGGCCACGCCGATAGCGATGCTCTACTTGGCAGGATTGTATGTGTGGCAGCCTGTGGGATTGCCTTTTATCACCCTTAAGTTTAGTGCTTATGTGCTAGGTGCAGCTGCAATGCAAATACTGGCAACTGCATTGATGGTGAAGCTTTTTAAAATGAAAAACTTCGCTGTCGGGGCGGGGCTTGCCAAGAGTGAAGCCTTAGTTGCAGCTATCCTTGGCGTGTTTTTTTTCGGTACTCACTTGTCGCTACTTGGCTGGCTAGGCGTCTTTATTGGCGCTATTGCCGTATTTATGATGAGCAGTAAAAATGGATTCAAACAGCTGTCAATGCCGACTGTTTTGCTTGGGCTTGCTTGCGGTACAGCATTTGCGCTGACCTCGCTCTGGGTTCGTGAGGCAAGTTTGAATCTTGATTTACCTTTTCCCCACCGTGCAGCGTGGGTATTGTTATTTGTGATTGCGATTCAAACGACAGCGTTACTGATTTACTCAAGCCTTGTTGATAAAAATACCCTTGAAGGGTTAATGCAAAGGCCTAAGCTGACGTTATTAACCAGCGCTACAAGCTGCATTGGTTCAATTGGCTGGTTTAGTGCTATGTCGTTGCAAGCAGTGCCTTATGTGAAAACACTTGGACAGATAGAAGTGTTCTTTACCTTACTTATCGCCACCTTGTGGCTTAAAGATAAGGTAAAGATTAAAGATATGCTGGCGCTGGTTTTGATCGCCATCGCTGCTATTTTGGTGATGTGGAACTAGTGGTGCTTTAATACTCGCTTACTTATTGCTATGGAGATTTGTGCGCAAAGTAGACCTAAGGTTGCACCGGCAAGTAAGTCGCCTAAAAAGTGATAGTTTTGCCCTAATTGCCCTGCAATCGCTCCCAACATAGCCGCTAGCCAGAGTGGGGATAGATTGGGAAAACGCCACCAGAACACGCTGACAAGCGCAAAGGTAAATAGTGCGTGACCAGAGGGAAATGAGTTATAGGCAGCGCCTGCCATAAAAGGGTGAAAGGCTTCTACGCCATCACTAATCCAAGAAGGGTTACTGCCTGTTGCAGAATGTAACCAGGTTTCTGGCCAAGTGCGACCAAATATATATTTGGCACTGACTCTGACAACACTCGCTAAGCATAAGGTAATGACTAATGCGATTGCCACGGGGGCAAGCTTTAAGCGCCACGCTTTATGTAGGCAGGCTAATATGATGATGGCGGATAGCGACTCAAACAATATTGGCATTTGGCTTAGAGGCTTAAACAAAGTGCTTGCATCAATGTTGTGATGCATCCATGTTGAAATAGGCCGATCTAGAAAATACACACTAAAAACAATACTGCAGATTGCGGCTAGGTACAGCCAAGCACATGTTCGCAAAGCGAGCGTCTTGTTTGCGCGAGGTGGCTTACTTGAGGCGGTCTCTAAATGATCCATAAATTTAAAAGTCATGCGGGGAGCTTAGCAGGAGTTTATGGACTTACTTAGTGAACTACAATAGCTGTTTAGCGCTGATAATGCCGCGCTAATCTTTGGACTTGTTTGCTGCTTTCATTGCAATTGAAATGCAAACAGCTGCGCCGCCCCAGGTTATTAGTAAAGCCAATACCATCATTACGACTGCTCCAGTACTCATTATTTCTTCTCCTCAATGTGATGGTTTGAAATTACGCTGATAAAGATAGCAATAAATAGCATAACTGCAATCAAGCCCCATCCTAGAAAGAGTTGGTCTGCTATCGGATAGTCCTCGTAGCCATTTTTGAGTGTGTTTATAAGGTTTTTGACTAAGATAATCGCCAGCATGAGGGGGCCAAGGAAGCGTAAGCAGATTTCTAGCCATTTACCTACTGCAAATTCACTACAGCGATTTGCATATTGGCGTATATCTGCAATTTTAACTAACCAAGTCAGTATTATCAGCTCTATTAAGCAGCTAGAAAGTAAAGCAATGTTATTAATGAAGTAGTCTATAAGATCAAGTAATAAGAGACCGCCATTGCTTGAAAATGCCATTGATGCAATAAAACCGAAACCACATACCAGTAGTGCTGATTTTTTACGTGATAGAGCAAGTTTGTCCATTACTGCAGAAACTACGGCTTCTATTATTGAAATATGCGAGCTTATGCCTGCGACCACAAGGGCTAAGAAAAATACAGGCCCTAGAATATAAGGTATAGGCAGTAAATTGATAGCAGCGGGAATAGTGACAAAAGCGAGGCCAACACCTGATGATACAACGTCGGTAATAGGTTTCGCTTGCTCGGCCGCCATGTAGCCTAATACTGCAAAAATCATTATGCCGCCAAGTATTGAAAATCCACAGTTAATCAATACGGTCATAAAGGCATTGTTATTGATATCTGACTTTTCAGGCAGGTAGCTCGAATAGGCAAGCATTATGGCAAAGCCGACACTTAAGGTGAAGAATATTTGCCCGTAGGCTGCAGACCAAACTTTTGCATCTAAAATCATGCTGAAATCTGGCCTAAATAAATAATTCAGTCCATCTAGTGCACCGGGTAAAAACACTATCCGACCAATTAGCAGTAACACCATGATAAAAAGTAAAGGCATCATTATCTTGCTTGCACGCTCAATACCGCCTTTTACTCCGCTATATACAGCTAAAGTTGTTATCGCCCATGCTATTGCCATTGGGATGGCGATATGCAGTTGAATGGAGCCGAGTTTAGTCGGTGAATTATCGCCGAGTTGTAGGTATTCGGTGAAGAAAAACGCATTGGTATCAGTTCCCCAGCTTTGGGAAAAAGAGTAGCTAAAAAACGATATTGCCCAACCGATGATAGCAACATAATAAATTGCGATAACCGCAGCGATGAAAACCTGAAACCAGCCAAGCCACTCCAGCTTTAAACCCGTTGATTGCCCTAGCTGTGCAAAAACCTTTGGTGCCGCACCACGATACTTATGACCGAGAGTGAATTCCATAATCATAAAGGGAATACCGGCGGTGACCATGGCAAATAGGTAGGGGATTAAAAATGCGCCGCCGCCGTTTTCATAGGCCATGTAGGGAAAGCGCCAAATATTGCCTAAGCCAATCGCTGAGCCGACAGCTGCAAGAATAAAACCTGTCCTTGAGTTCCATTGCTCTCTTTGCATGGTTTGCACCTGTCCTTGCGCTGTGTAATCGCAATTAGTATTAGAAACGTCTTTTGCACTAATTTTAGTCAGGATTGAAGAACTTGCAGGGACTAACGTTTAACTCGGTAGCAAACATAGGACATAGAACATAGAACAAAGAACAAAGAACAAAGAAGGGCAGTGAGTTGCGCTATGTTAAATGGGGAAGCCTCGACAGTTATCTAGCCTAGTGCTGTGCTGACTAGGCTGGCTCTCTAGTTGAGCGACCAATTGTCGCGCTGATTAGCTATTGAACCATTGAGATATTGAACTATTGAGATATTGAACTAGGGGCTGGGGGCAGGTATTTAGCCTCTATTTGCTGGATCTGCTTAAGTAGCTGCTGATTATAGGGAGTATCGATTCGTAACGCTTTGCCTCGCGCAACAACAAAACCATTAATGGCATTTACTTCCGTTTTACGCTGGTGGCACACATCTTGGTGCATTGATGATAGGTTGTTAGCGGTTAATGCGATGACTTGATACACGCGTTCAATTAAAAAAGCGTGTGACAAATTTATACCGTCGGCATGAGCAACTTCAACTAGTTCTGCAACGGCGCAGTTTATAATATCGCGATACTTATCAGCGGCCAGTTCACCATTGGCGCATTGATGAATCGCGGTGAGTGGGTTGATGGCTACATTTACCGCAAGTTTTTGCCATAACAAGGGCAAAATATCTGCATGCCACTCACTGTTTTTAATACTATTGAGTAATATGTTTTTTAACAGTGGGCTCAGTGGTGGCGTTTTAACATCGCCATTCAAAGACCCTAACTGAGTGAGACCGGCGCCGGTTTGCTGAATATGCCATTGAGCCATTTTTAATGAGCCTTGCGAAGTGGTGCCTAAGCTTAACCCTCGGCCATTAAGGCTAGAGATAACATCGATATGTGGTCCCATGCCGTTGTGGAGCAATAAAATATGCGCGTTACTCGATAAAAAAGGCAGGACTGAATTTAGCGCTGAGGCAACTTGATAAGCTTTCACGCAAACAATCAATAATGCGCTTTTCGATAACGCTTGTTGATAATCATTGCAGCCAATGAACTGGGCATTCAGCGTGGTTATTTCGCCTTCAATATTGGTCAATGTAAGCGCAAGGCTTGCCGAATCAGAATCTCTGCTTATAAAGTTGACTTCAAATGGGTTAGGTTTCGCTTGTAGCTGATGGTAAATAAGCTGACCGATAGCCCCTGCACCTAATATCGTGATGGATTGAGTGGCTAACTGATTGCAGTTTGTTGTGCCAGCTAGAGTGGCATTGGGTAAAGACATTGGCACGCAGGCCCTTCTATTTATTGCCTTGTTCTACGGCTGTTTAATAGTGAAAGTTTAAGGATGAACATAGCTACTTGCTGCCAGGTTCTATTAACTTAGTGGCTTTGATATAGCGGCAATATAACCAATGAGTAATGTAGAACAGCGAGATCCCAAGCATATCAGCGATAAAGTCACCAATAGACGCACTGCGATAGGATAGCTGTGATTGCACTATTTCGATAAAAACTGCATAAAAGGCTAAGATTATCGCTAAAATATACCATTTAGGCTTAAACGCTAAGTATGTGAGATAAGACAGAACAAAGAAGCTACCAACATGACCGAATTTATCAAAATACGGGATCCCTGTTGGATAGTAGTTAGGCTTAGAAAATACCAGATAACTCACGAGTACAAGCATTAAAGCTAAGGCAGATTTAAAAATAGTTTGTCTGTTTATCACATCATGGTCATTTGAGTTATTTGCTTCAATCATAAGAAAACCGATAAGCAAAGTCACCATAAAGGCGAAAATTCGCTAGATATAATGATTTATTTGCTTCAAGTTCACAGTGCCTATGCGTAAAATACGGTCTCAGACATTTTTTAAGGACCAAACTTATGCCTTCAATGGATATTGTTTCAGAAGTAAATGAAGTTGAACTGCGTAACGCGGTTGATAACTCTGTGCGCGAATTGAAAGGACGTTTTGACTTTCGTGGTAAAGAAGCCAGCATTGAGTACAAAGATCACGTAGTGACTTTAACAGCTGAAGATGATTTTCAGTGTCGTCAGTTGGTTGATATTTTGCGTATGCAGATGAGTAAACGCGATGTCGATCCTAAGTCGATGGACGTTGATGAAAAAGCGGTGCACAGTGGTAAAACCTTCTCTTTGAAAGTGAAGTTTAAAGAAGGTATCGAAACCTTAGTCGCTAAGAAGTTAGTAAAACTTATTAAAGACAGTAAGTTGAAAGTTCAATCATCTATTCAAGGTGATTCTGTGCGTGTTACTGGTAAGAAGCGTGATGACTTGCAACAGGTGATGGCTTTAGCTCGTGAGTCAGAGCTTGGTCAACCTTTCCAGTTTAATAACTTTAGAGATTAATCGACCGAACGGTATGATTCTCGACAAGGGCTGCCATATTGGCAGCCCTTGTTTTAAAGGCTAATCTTTGAGTTTATTAATTTCTTCGTTAACTTCATAACCTTTATCGGTGATGATTTTCTCCAAAACCACTAAACGGTGTTGGATGCTTTTTACCTCATCAATTAGCTTCATTTTATCACTACTATCAATCTTCGCTTCAAGCTGCTTCATGCGAAAGCGATATTTAAAAAAGTCTGTGCCAAAGATGGCAAAAACAATAATCGCAACAATAATAATTTGACCGATATCCATATTCTTTTCCTTTACTATTCCAAGTTAGTCACATCATCAATAAACATTAGCAAATAAATTAGCAAAATAAGTGCCAATAGTAAAAGTTGTTTATTTTCAGGGTTTTACGTTTTAGAGTCGCAACTTGTAATATTTATAATCACATAAAATTAATTATTTTGCTCACTTGTTGGTTATTTATGCCGCTGGCCATAATGACTGATCTCAAAAGGGCTTATTTTAGCTTCCTAGCTCTTTTTGCTTTTCTTGCTCTACTAAATCAGTTTCGGTTGCGTCACTTAGGTTTGGATTAGGCGCATACTTTTGTACCAGCATGATAAGCCCTAATACAGGGAAACCGATTAAGCTGGCGGCAATAAAGAAACTGACGTAATTATAAGCATCGATATAGGCGCCAGAGAAACCGGCAACAAATTTAGGAAACAACAACATAATTGACGATAGCAACGCGTATTGAGTAGCACTGTAACCACTGCTGGTTAAGCTCGATAAATAGGCAATAAATGCGGCGGTGGCAATACCTGCACTAAAATTATCGACTGAAATTGCAAAGGTTAAAAAAGGCACGTTGTAGCCAATCATGGCTTGATAGGCGAATAATAAGTTGGTTACCGCGACAAGCAGTGCACCTAAAAATAGGATCTTCATTGTACCGTAGCGAGCAATGAGTAAGCCGCCTGCACCGGCACCTACTAAGGTCATTATTAGGCCATATATTTTACTCAATGTGGCAATTTCTTTTTTTGAAAAGCCCATATCAACGTAAAACACATTAGCCATAATGCCCATCACAATATCGGAAATTCGGTAGCAAGAGATAAGTAATAAAATCAAAATCGCACTGCGGCCATAGCGTTTAAAGAAGTCGATAAACGGCAGTACGCTAGCGGTATAAAGCCAAGATAAGCTGGCTGCAATTATTTTAGATAATCTAGCGGGCGCGACTTTGTTTAGGCGGTTGCTCAGACTTGATTTAAGTTCAACTTCTTTTGCATCAACGTCTTTGCTTGTAGTAACTGGCTCGTTACTAAACAGAGTCGTGAGTATGCCAATCGACATCAATCCAGCCATCACGATATAAGCTGTTTGCCAGGATACTAAGCTGTAAGCATCACCATCTGGCTTTATCCAAGCAGCAATGGTCAATGAGCCCGCTGTTGCGATAATCATGGCACTGCGATAGCCAACTTGGTAAGCCGCGGCAAGTGCTGCCTGCATTTTTGCAGGGGCGGACTCAATACGAAAGGCGTCAATAACGATGTCTTGTGTTGCAGACGCTATGGCGACCATTAGAGCAAAAAGCGCCATGCGCTTTATATCCACTAACGGATCGCTTTGGCTCATGCCTAGTATGGCAACCACCAACAGTAACTGAGCGAACATCATCCAGCCCCGCCTGCGACCAAGTAGGTGAGTAAATATAGGCAAAGACATTCTATCAACCAGTGGCGACCACGCCCATTTGAACCCGTAGGCTAGGGCTATCCAGCTAAAGTAACCAATTGCTGTGCGGTCGACACCCGCTTCTCTAAGCCAGAACGATAGGGTTGAAAACACCAACATTAACGGCAGACCAGCCGAGAATCCGAGTAATAGCATAACCAGAACGCGTTTATGGCAATAGATTGATGCAGCGTCTTTAAAACGCGAAAAGAAAGAATGCACGGAGGCGAACCACCTAAGGTAGAGAAATAACAATGAGTTCAACTAGCTTACGTAGGACGGTGCCCGGGTTCAAGGGCACAATAATGTTTTTTACTTCACGATAGTGATTACTGCCGGAGGGGTTAATACCTGCACGAGATTTACCTCATTTAAAGACAATAAAAAACCCAAACCAATTAATGGTTTGGGTTTTACTTACTTTTTGATGTGATATTACAGCTTTGGATTCAAGGTCTGATCCCAATACAGCCTTGAGGTACTTGACCACCGATACTCAGGTAGTCACAACAATCGTCTATTTGCTTGCGCAAAAACTGATTTCCTCTAATTGCCCAGCAGGGCCATCTATCAAAGGCATGTAATAAGTGCCAAAACACACGTTCCATGTCTGACTGCGCATCACCCTGATGATTGTACATTTGCCACTCTTCGAGGGTGTCCCATAGATATAACTGGATTTCATTGAAGTCGAGTTGATTGCTCAAAAATGCTTTTCCATAGAAAGCCAGCTGGGGCGCTTTATCATCAACGAAGTCATTTACCGTCATTGAACCGCCTCCTTATTTGCAGAATAAGTATAGGCACATAATGGCAGTTGTTGCTCGATTTTTTTTCGATTGGCTACATTTTTTTTACAACTGGGAAGTTTGCTGAAGTGAGTATTAAGTGATTGTTAAATGAAGCTTAAATTAGCTTTGCTTTAAGCTTCATTATAACAGATATAAAATTTGTCTGGCTTAATTGCGTGGTAATAAAGTGGCCTTTTTTAGCACTATGTCGGTAACTGGGAAATCTGGCCATTCAATAGTGGTGTTAAACTCAGTTGGCACTGCAGACATGGCTTGTAGCACTTCCATACCTGAGGTTACTTCACCAAAGACCGCATAGCCCCAGCGACGAGAGGAGGGATCGAGCTTCTCGTTGTCTACCAGGTTGAAATAAAACTGGCTGGTGGCTGTATGCGGCTCTGCTTCACGTGCCATTGCTATGGTACCTGTGAGGTTTGATAAACCATTACCCGATTCATTGACAATCGGCTGGTCGGTAGGACGCTCTTGTTTATCTAACTCTAACCCACCACCTTGCACGACAAAGTCACTAATAACCCGGTGAAATAACGTATTGTCATAGTGACCTTTAACCACATAAGTTAAAAAGTTATCAACGGTTATTGGCGCGCGAGTTCTATCAAGTTCAACCACGATTTTTCCCATGCTAGTATCTAATTCAACTTGAGGGTAAAGCGTATTTGGTTGGATATCGACGGCATGGCTGAGCTGACTGACAAGTAATAGGCTTAATGGCGCCAGCGCTTTTAAAATCCAAGATTTCATTCTATTCCCTTATGTTTACGTAAGCGGTCTGGTTATTGTTGAATGAACTGGTTTAACTCAGGGTCATTAATAATGTCACGAGTTAACTCGCCAATGAGTTTGTTCATTTCAAGTTCAAGGGTAGCGAAGTCTGCACCGAAAGGACCTTTTAATAGACCTTTGGCGCGGTAGCGTTTGGTTAGCTCTTGATTGGCATTTTTGGCAATTACATTGATGATAACTTGGCTATTGGCCTCAAATCCAAAAGTGCTTTCCTTTACATCGGTAAGTAGCTGCTCTAGCTGGATCTGCATATGGTTTACAGAGCTTGGGTCAATTCGATAACCGGCTTGAGCAAAACCTTCTCTAAATACCTGATCCACTTGCACTCGCGGCGCTTCAGTAGGGCTAACTAAGCGTGCAGCATTATCGCCATCATTGAAGCGAACAATAAAATTGGCTGAGCGGGTATCTATGGTCTCTAACGCGACAGGGATCGAGGTTTCTGTTTGCACTGTAATAGCCGGAACTTCAGGATTTAATGCAATATGAGATGGACCTTGGCTAGCGCAGCCAACCATAGTTAATGCGGTGGTCAGTATTAAAAGTAAAGATTTCATTATTATCGTAAATTAGCAAAAAAATGATGACATCAGCATACCAGAATAACGTTGGTATTCCAGCGCTACGCGGCTCTTTTTATTGTTGCTTATCGATAGCTAATATTGGTGGTGGCTTAACCTTAATAACTTGTTGTAGTATGGCGAAATTGATAGATGTAAGACGTAAGCTTATTCATATATTAGTTGTTTTACCTTTGTTCTATAAGCGCATTTAAAGGAGTTAATATGCGAATACTTTCTGTGCTGATTGCCTGGTTATTAAGTTGTAATGCATTGGCTGCTCAAGGCGAGCATATTATGGGCGTCAATGTAGGTTACGGCTCTCAAGATTTTGAGGGGGTTTCAAGCGATAGCTCAACTAGCGGTGATAATGTTATGTATGATATTTATTATCGTTATATGTGGCAGGAAAACCTTGGTGTTGAAGCGGGTTATTTTTCAGGAAGTGGCGGCATTATGAGCGCGTTTGTTGGGATCATAACTAAAGTGAATAGCATTGAATATAAGGGCTTTAGAACTGCTTTATATGGCGAGTATATGCTTTCTAGAAGCAATCGCCTTTACGCTAAATTGGGGGCTAGTGCGAATGAACTTAGCTACGATTTAGAAGGTCGCAATGATGGTGTTACGTCTATCAGTGACAAAGATGTGGATCTATTCAGCGCTGTAGGTTGGGGGATTCGATTTAACTCCGATTTAGGCATGAACATTGAATATCAATATATTCCAATTCAAGAGTTGACGGTACAAAATTTGAGTATTGGTATTAGCTACCGTTTTTAAGTATTACTGACCGAATAGCGCTATTTTTATGTTTGACCTTGCTTCCTAACTGCCAAATAACACCTTTATATGGATAGTCGCTACAGTTCGCCAAGTTAAGGCGGCTTAGGCGTGACTTAATTTGAGCTTAAGGCCAATTGAGTAGGCTAAGACGCATAATGGTGATTATAGAGTGTAGCGATGAAAATGAAATTGACGGTTGCCGTCATAGCGGCTGTAGTCTGCCTACCAGCTCAAGCTGAGCATGTTATAGGTGGCGCTGCTGGTATTGGTCTGCAAGACTTTGAGTCTGTTAATGGTGAAGAACTCGGTGTAAGTGATGGCATTAATACCGAATTATTTTATCGCTATATGTTATCTGAATACTTTGGTATTGAAGCTGCGACTTATACAGGAACCGGCGGAGTATTGAGCACATTAGGCGGTGTGTTATTTGATGTTAAAGACATGCGTTATACCGGTGTAAGAGGTTCGGTATATGGGCAAATGCATGTATCAGAATCTAACAAGCTATTTGCTAAAGTCGGTGTCAGTCAGTCACATTTAAAATATAAGCTAACTAATATATGGAACCAGCAACCTTCTCGAGATGTTTCTAGTCATGGCTCAGATTTATTTGTTGCCTTAGGGTGGGGGATGGACTTTAAGTCTGGGCTTGGCGTGACAGCTGAGTATCAATATTTACCCATTCAAGAAATGACGGTTAATAATTTTTCGGTAGGTGTTAATTACCGCTTTTGAGTGGTGTGCTCTTAAAGTTGTAGTGGCATAGGCATCGCTGCCAATTTACATGTGAGCAACAAAATTGTGTTCTACCGCTTTTAACCTGCTTCCGTTCCAGTTAGAGTAAAAGGTCAAATAAGCTTCAGAGACCTAAGACTTATGCTAGCGAATGCTGCTCATTGGGCGCCAAAAACACTCACAAGTTCTGCAGCGCCACTGCGATTAATTGATGATGTGGGCCAGCCGGTGTTTGGCCACTTCGATGGACCAGTATCTGAGCTTGGTATCGAACACTTCAACTACTTCAACGAGATGGATAAACCAGCATCTAGCTGGGCGAAGTATTTTGACTATAAACAGTTCCAGTTTGTCAGTATTACCACTCCCCATTACGTGATTGGCGTTGCCTTAGCGGATATTCGCTATGTTGGTAGTGCTTTTTGCTATCTGTATGACATTAAAACTAACCAGCTTATTGAAAGTAATTGGCTTAAACCTTTAGGTTTGGGTTATCAAATGTCAGATTCTCCCATGCAAGGCAATGCGAATATCAAAGGTGCAAAAGGCTCTATTGAGTTTGAGATTGAGCAGGGACGTTGGCACTTAAGGTTGAAAACATTAGGTATAGAGGCGGATTTAACGCTACAGCCTGATGTGTTGAGTTTACCTATGGCAATGTGTAACCCTACTGGTTATAGCGGCTGGACATACACCCAGAAACATAATGCCTTGAAGGTTACTGGTCGCTTAGTGATTCATCATGAGCCGCAGCCTTTGCAGCGAGCCATAGCGGGTTATGACTTCAGCGCGGGTTATATGCGCCGAGAAACCAGCTGGCGTTGGGCAAGTATTAACAGCCTAACTGAGTGCGGAAGCTTAGGGCTTAATTTAGCGGCAGGAGTCAATGAAACCGGCTGTAATGAGAATGTGTTTTGGATTGATGGTGAGCGACACTTGCTGGGGCCTGTACATTTTAAATTTCAGCGGCAAAGCACTCGTAAAACTGACAACATGGGGTTATGGCAGATCTATACCGATAATGGTCAGTTAGCGCTAAGTTTTAAGCCTAAAAACTGTCGCCAAGAGAAGCTTAACTTAGGCTTGTTAAAGAGTAATTTTAGGCAGTATATCGGCTATTTCGACGGTTACATTATTGATAACTTCGGTCAAAAGCATCTGTTGAATAATGTATTGGGGCTAACTGAGGATCACTTTGCTCGCTGGTAACTTCGCTACCAAGTAATTGAAAGTCGCGAGGTCGATAATAGCCTCGCGATGATAACTTCAGTCAGTTGCTAAGCTGTAATTGCAAATGGTTACTACTCGGAAATAGCATGGAACAAGGATAATAAAAGATGGATTTTAATTCACTGATTGCTCATCCAGAGGTGCTGCTACTTGTGTTAGCACCCGTATTTTTTATTTGTATTTTGCTTGAATGGTATGTGGGTGATAGGCAAAACAAGCTGCCTGTTAACGCCCGCTATCACCTGCCTGAGGTGCTGTGTAATTTTGGCTTGGCAGCCATGCATCAGTTAACCGATATCCTCACTGGTTTATTAATTGCAAAACTGTATTTGATGTTTTTTGGTTGGCGTTTATTTGATATCGAAATGAATGTCGGAAGCTTTATTGCGCTAATGGTTGCACAAGATTTTTGTTATTACTGGTTTCATCGAGCCAGCCATCGTATACGCTGGATGTGGGCAGCGCACGTTGCACATCATAGCTCTGAGAATATGAACTTTAGTACTGCATTTCGTCAAAGCTTAATGTATCCCTTAGCTGGTATGTGGCTATTCTGGTTACCTTTAGTGATTGTCGGGTTTGACCCTAATTGGGTGGTTTTTGTGGTGCTGCTGAATTTAGGCTTGCAGTTTTTTGTGCACACTCAAGCGGTCAAATCGTTGGGAATGCTAGAGTGGGTTATTAATACACCGTCACACCATAGGGTGCATCATGGACGTAATCCACAGTACATAGATAAAAACTATGCCGGCATTTTAATTATTTGGGATCGCCTATTTGGCACCTTTGAAAAAGAAGTTGAAACTGTCCAGTATGGCATTACTAAGCCGATTAATAGCTTTAACCCGCTGGTGGTCACGTTTACTGAGTGGCGTGATATGTTGGCAGAATGCTTTGCAGCTAATCGGACCTTATCCCAGCGTTTAAGTGCGTTGTTTGCTCCGCCAAAAACTCAAAAACCAGAGATCCCGTCACAAGTTGAGTTAACTCACACTCAGGTAATAAAAGATAAATCTTAAGTTATCGGCGAATGGGCGTGACAAAAGTGGATAGGTTTTCTGGTTTAGTGGTCAGCTATCTATCGCTATTTAATTACCGTAGGATTCACGCTGAACAATCGCGCTAACGCAAGGAATGGATGTGCAACAAGTATATTATGGACAAGGTTTTAAGATTTGTTGTCGGCAGCGCACGGTTTATTTTGCTGAACATATTGTAGAAGTTCGCCCTAAAACCTTGGCCTTAATTATCCACCTAATTGAGTCCGATACGGAGATTTGTCCTAAAGCAGAGTTACTGGAAACGATTTGGGATGACGTGCAGTGCGATGAGCAAGTGTTATTTCAAACCATTAGTGAGATCAGGCGAATTTTTTCGCCGCATAAAGTGGTTCAGACCTTTCCTAGGAAAGGTTATAGCTGGTGTGCGCCAGTATCGAAACAAGATCCTAGTATAGAGGCTACAACTGTAGACCCTGAAGTATGTACAGATAAACTCAAGCCCAGATCTCACAAGGTCGGTTTTTGGGTATCTTCAGTTTCCTTAGTGTTAATCATTGCTGGCTTACTTGCCATTTTTTCGTTCAACCGTTCGGCCTCCGTCATAGATGAAGGAACGGTTATTATTTTACCCGTGAATAATAATGTGATTGGCCGCGATCATGCTTGGGTGCCTTTAGGTGCCATGGATCAGCTTATTGGTAATTTAAATCATCGTGGCAGGGTCATGAGTACAGAGTATGTCTTGCCCTTGATAACCAAGTTACCTGCTAATTCAGCTAAGGCGTTAGCAGATGTTGATTACATCTTTAAACGAACTGGTGCGAGTTTAGTGGTAGAAACTGAGCTTAATGGTCATGTTCGAGACTACCAATTGGCTTATCGTCTTTATGCTAAACAGGGCGATAGTGCTGGAGTGGTTTTTAGCACCACAGTTGATGATGCTTTGTTGCAGCTAGCAGAAATTATCAATCAGCACATTGGAGATAAGGCGGTAAACATTAAGACAGATTTTCAAAGCGAGCTAAAAAATGAATTGGTATATCAGGCGATAGATTTATATAAACAGAGCAAGTTTGTTGCAGCGATCCAGATGCTCGAAAGCACATTAGCGTTGGAGCCTGAAAATCATAGAGTACGCTTATTGTTGGCTCAATGGCTTATTCAAACTGGTGAGACGAATGTTGGCAGGGTTCAATTACGGCATACGATTGATAATAATACCCCCGATTTATCAATAGCGTATTTAGGACGGTACTACTATTGGTTAGCCATGAGTTTTGTTGCAGATGATGGGGCCGATAGCCTTAAGGCAATTGTTGGTTCAATTGAGTACAGCGAGCAAGAGAATGACTTTTTATATTTAGGTTACGCCTATCAGCTAAAAGCTCAGTTATATAATGACCAAGGGCAACTGACTTTAGCCGAAGAATCATTGCTAAAAGCGCTGAGCTATCATCAAATGATTTACTGCCCTATGGGAGTCAGTACCGTCAAACTGTTGTTAGCCCAGCTTTACTTGCAACAAGGGCGAGAACAGCTTTCATCAACCTATTTAGACGCTGCTGAGTTACAGATCCGTTTGCATGAGCTGCCACTAGCTGTAGCTGTTGATAAATAAGGTATTTTATAAAATTTTAGAAAGTTTTGGTGGCGGTAAGGATGACGAGAGTCAACAGTGAGTAATCACTTCTCAACTTAATAATTTTATGTTTCGTTCATGGTTTAACTTTCGCGCTCTAATTAGTCTCATTATTCTTGCTAGCATCATTATCATGCTAGGTTCTTCGATATTTATGTTTGTTAAAAGCCATTACGCTCCCGTGGCCACTTTGCATACTATGGTGGGTTTTTGCTTATTATTTGCGGCGCTATGGCATCTGAAAAATAACTTTAGCCCGTTAAAAGGTTACTTAAGGCTACGGTTCTGGGGTAAACAATCCCGTTATAAACTGACATTGCCTTTAGCGTTTTTATCAGTTGGCTTACTTGCTGGGTTATCTTGGTTTGGTATAGCCCCCGTGCAACAGTTTTATCAATGGGGTATGACCTTAAGATCGAGTGATTTAGGTTTTGAAAACCAAGAAGTACGCTATCTATTAGTTGATAAAGCGCTTCGAGAACCATCGGCGCAGCAATTATCAGTTGAGTTTAAAGCCGGCCCCGCCTTTCATTGGCCGCAATATGCTATTTGGTTAGAAACATTGGATGGCGAGTTTGTGCAGCCTGTTTATGTGACGCAAAAACTGGCTGAAAATAACTTTGCTAATCGGGTGTCGACGCGAGATAAAGATACCGTGTTTACCGATAATCCTTTTGAACGCCCAGGCTTTACCATGAAGCAAGCATTTGAGCTAGTGGTAGAGCCAGAGACTCGTTCAGATAGATTCCGCTCAGAGTCTTTGCCGGTGTTTTTACATCAGCTTGCGGGCAAAGATAATCAAGCTGCTAACTCACCAAATATAAGTAGCAAGATAAGTCGCTTAGTTGACGGCTATTCGGGTCCGACAATGATGAATAACTTTATTTATAAATCGGGTATTGAGCAAAAGCTGAGTGGCGCCTATAAGCTGCGGCTTGAAGTTAATCAGTCGTTTGATTTTAACCAGTATTACTCTAGCGATCGCTTTCCTGAAGATGCTATTTACTCTGGTAGCGGCTACTCAGCGCAGCCCTCAGTAATTTATGAAGCTGAAATTAACTTTGATAAGCCAAACAAGCTGTTTGTTATGGAACTTATTGGTCGCGGTCATCACTCAGGTCAAGATGGCAAGGTGCATGTAGATCTATCGGGGATGACATCTGCGCTGCAGCTTGTAGATCGTGTCTTGGTCGAGGTTAACACTAGCAGTTAAGGTGACTTTGGCTGGTTCATAGTTAATAAAAAGGTGAGCATAACGCTCACCTTTTTATTTAAAACGGCTAACGAATAAGATTATGACTTAGGCGCACCATAAAGCGCGCTTTGAGGGTGTGGCTCATCACTTGTTTGGGCTGCAAGCTCTGCTTCGGTATCAAAAGCATCAATATCTTGTGCCTTTTTACTGATTTTCTGCGCCTGCAGAATAACGAACTTACCGTTAGAAGCGACCGTGGTACAGTTTTTAAAAATGCGCTGCAGCTTTACGTGGTAAGCCAAATGCCGATTACCAACAACATGCAAAATGCCGCCGTTTTTCAAACGTCTAAAGGCATCTAAAAACATCTGCCAAGCAATATGGTCTGTAATCGCTTCACCTTGATGAAAGGGAGGGTTACACAACACAAGATCTGGACGGAAGCCTTCGCTCATATTGGTTAAACAGTCATCCCAGCCAAACGTCGCCTGTTCACCAACAAGTGCTGCATTATCTAACTTATTAAGTGCCCAGTTCTCTCTTGCAGAAGCAACGGCCATTTCAGAGTCATCAATAAAGTGAATATAAGCCTCTGGGAACACTTGCTTAGCATGTAAGCCTAAAATGCCATTGCCACAACCTAGGTCGACGATTGATTTAAAGTCACCTTTTGGCATGTTATCGAGCATGATACGCGCACCAATATCAAGTTTATTGGCGGCAAATACGTTACTCAGATTACTAATCTGTAGCTTAAATTCTGGCACTGACCAAGTGGTGGCTTTTGGTAAGGTGCGGGCTTTGCCATCACTTACACAAGTAATAACTCGGGTTTTCTTCCAAGTCAGGCTTGCACTTGCCGGACCTAGGTTTTGATTAATTGTTTCTAACAAAGACTTATTGATCGACTTTGCTTTGGCGCCGATTAGCACTTGGGTGCCTGCTGGCAGTACTTGTGACAATCTACTTAGCTGGTGGCCAAAGTAATTAAGATTTTTAGGAAGCTTCATTAACACTAACTCAAGCCCTTGTGGTAACTCATCACGGCTGTTAACCCAACTAATGGTGTTAGCAGCTAACTGATTACGCTCAAGATTCTGGTTTGTGCCTAATAAGCTAGTCTTAGCGTCAGTTTCTAACGTTAACGGCCAGCTTGGTTCTATAGATAGTAGTCCGGCCGTCAATGCGCCGAAGCTATCATTGACGATTACGGTATTTAGCGCCGTTTGCTCTGTATCAATAAGGTGTTTTATAAGGTGCTCATCGGCAGCGTCCCACGCCTGCAGATTAGATTCTTGTCTGCTAGGGTAACGGAAAAGCTCGAGTTCAATACCCGATACAGAAAATTGTGTAGTCATATGCCAATAAGTACCAAATAAATTAGGGCGCATATTATCGCAGATTTATGATCACAGGTATATGATGTCAATGACGGACTTTTCGACTCTGTGAACTAATAGTAAATTGAGGATGAAATGAAACAAGCAGATCTCGGTTTTGGTCAAGAAGAGCCCACAGGGGGAAATCAACTTAGCCCGCCGTGGACGTTGATAAAAGGCTACCTTAATCCGGCTCAGCAGCAGGCTTTATTAATTGAGTCGGCTGATTATCCATTAACTCGCCCCGAAGTGACGGTATTTGGTAAAAGCCATCCTATTCCCCGAAGCCAAGTATGGTTTGCTGATAAAGGCTGCGACTATGTTTATTCTGGTTTATTTATTGAGGCCTTACCTTGGCCTCGTTATGCGCAAAAGCTCAGAATCAAACTAGAGCGTGAGTTTTCGCTACTCAGTAATGGCGTTTTAGTTAATCGCTACGCCAATGGACAGGAGTCTATGGGCTGGCACAGTGATAATGAAAAAGAGATTGAGCCTAACAGTGATATTGCTTCAGTGACGCTTGGGGCGAGTCGAGAGTTTTTTATCCGGCACAAGCAAACAAAACAAAAAGTCAGTCTCATGCTAGACAGCGGAGACTTGTTGATCATGCATTGGCCGATGCAACAAGATTGGGAGCACTCGCTACCGAAACGGCTCACCGTGAGTCAACCTAGGCTAAATTATACTTTTAGGCGCTTAATCGTTGGTTTTCACCAAGCTGGTTAACTATTGCGGTGATATTTATCGCGTTGACTAAAATCTAACGTTTGATGGTTTGAAGCGCTGAGTTGATCTTTAAAGGTTATCGCAGTAATCTGCCGCAATCGCATTTATGCCTTATTGAGATCATCGTTATGTCAGTAGAAAAGATCATTACCGAAAAACTCACCGCAGCACTTTCACCATCACATTTAGAAGTGATTAACGAAAGCCACAATCATCACGTACCGCCAAACTCTGAAACACACTTTAAAGTCATTGTGACGAGTAGTGACTTTGAAGGTAAGCGCTTAATTGGCCGTCATCGTGCGGTAAATGAGGCATTAGCTGAGGAGTTTGCTCAAGGCTTACATGCATTATCAATGCACACTTACACGCCTGAAGAGTGGGCTGCTGAAACAGACGTACCAGCTTCACCTAAATGCAAAGGTTAAATGTGTAAACACATTTAGGACAAGACGGTTAGGTAATCTAAAGCCATGGCAATTTGCTGTGGCTTTTTTGTATGTGGATTTTGAGCTTAAGCAAATACCCCTGTCATCTTGCTGGAACAATATGTAGTTGTAATAGGTTTAACTTTGGCGATGGCTACTCGCTTTATATCTACCCATGTTTGGCTGCTGTTTAAGCGTAAATGTTATCAAACCGATTCTCATGAAAAAACTTTGTGATAGTTATTGTTGACTACAGCTCTAGGCTGGGTAAGTATCATTTGCGATAAAAATAGCCTTATTGTCACCGAGGCAATATCGCAAATAACAATAGGTTCACGGGCTAGACGCTTTGTGAGTGTATATAACTTAGGTGAATTTGGAGAAATACCATGCCGTTATTAGATAGTTTTACCGTTGACCATACTCGCATGAATGCGCCAGCAGTACGTGTTGCAAAATCGATGGCGACACCTAAGGGCGACACTATCACTGTGTTTGATCTACGTTTTTGTGTGCCAAATAAAGATATTTTGAGTGAGCGCGGCATACACACGTTAGAACACCTTTTTGCTGGTTTTATGCGTGATCACTTAAATGGTGGTGATATTGAAATTATCGATATTTCACCAATGGGCTGCCGCACCGGATTTTATATGAGCTTAATCGGCACTCCTAGCGAATCTGTTGTTGCTGACTCATGGTTAGCGGCTATGCAAGATGTACTAAAGGTTGCTGAGCAATCAGAGATCCCGGAGCTGAATGAATACCAGTGTGGAACGTATGAGATGCATTCACTCGATCAAGCGAAAGAGATTGCCCGCAATATTATTGCAGCAGGCATCAACGTTAACCGCAATGATGACCTCAGCCTAAGTGATGAAATTTTAAAAGGTCTCTGATGAGATAAGTCTTTAGGGGATGTCTAAAATATACAAAAAAGCAGCTTAGGCTGCTTTTTTTGCTTTCAGTGGCTAATTGTTCAGATAAACCTCGCATGCGGCCAACGAATATCATTGTTTATCACAATATTCATCGGCATTAGAATTAGCACTGTGCTTCATCGTTTGCGCCTGCGGCAGACTGTGTTCGCCTTTCAAATTCTAACTCTTGGGCAAAGGCCAGAATCTTCATATTGTTAACAAAAGGCACTCCATTATTCGCTTATTTAGCTTTTTTGCATGCTTTTCTATGGCTAATGCCAGGTATTGGCTATGGCGATATGTGAGCACCTTTGAATGCTTGAAATGGAGTTTGCGGTGGGTTTTATTTGCCTTTTTTGAATTGTGACTCAGCTCTCGCTAGATTATTTAAGCAGCATTCGGACTAAAGTGTAAATTTTATTATTAACAATAACTATAACAGTGTTATGAAAGCGTAAAAGTTAATTAACCTCTTTAAATGTATAGGGAATGTGGCTTGTAGCTATATTAATTGATTCTTAATATCTTCGCGAATTTAAGATGTTTGTTACTAAAACGCTCCCAAGCATTTAAAACAGAGACAATTTTCGTGGCGAGCTCGTGATATTTGGGGTAAAATGCGCGCGACCAGCGTGATTTTGATCGCACTTTGGCGATAAATTAGCGCTAGCTCAACACGAATTAGAGGTTTGTTTAAAACTTGTGTGTTTAGCAGGAACGCGGCGCATTGTCTTTCCTTCATAACGTAGTGCTTGTGGATATGATTACAATAAAGAAAGGATTGGATCTGCCTATTGCAGGTGGGCCAGAGCAAGTTATCCATGATGGTAATACCATCAAACATGTAGCTATTTTGGGTGAAGAGTATATTGGCTTACGTCCTACCATGAAAATTAAGGTAGGGGATAAAGTTAAAAAAGGTCAGATTCTTTTTGAAGATAAGAAGAACCTAGGCGTGATATACACAGCTTCAGCCAGTGGCACAATTTCCGAAGTTAACCGGGGCGCTCAGCGTGTTCTGCAGTCTGTTGTTATAGAAGTGGAAGGAGATGAAAGCATCTCTTTTGCTAAATATGACGCCACTGCTATCGACACGATTGAGACACAGCAAGTACGTGACAACCTGATTCAGTCAGGCTTGTGGACTGCTTTGCGTACGCGTCCTTTCAGTAAAGTACCTAGTGTAGATTCAACAGCAGCAGGTATTTTCGTCACCGCTATCGATACTCAACCATTGGCAGCAGATCCTGTTGTCGTGATTGCAGAGCATAAAGCTGATTTTGAAAATGGTTTAAAACTACTTTCAAAGTTAACTGAAGGTAAGGTTTACCTTTGTAAAGCACCAGGCGCTGATATTCCAGGCGCTAATGCTCAGGTTGAAGAGTTTGCCGGGCTGCATCCAGCTGGATTGCCAGGTACGCACATTCATAACCTATTACCAGCTTCTGCAACGAGAACTGTTTGGCACATCAACTACCAAGACGTGATTGCGGTTGGTAAGTTGTTCACAACGGGTGAGCTTTATGCTCAGCGCGTTGTCGCTATTGGTGGCCCTAAAGCTGTTAAGCCTCGCTTAGTGCGTACTCAGGTAGGTGCATCTATGGTGCAATTAGTTGAAGGTGAAACCGCTGAGGGTACAGTTCGCTCTATCTCAGGTTCAGTTTTAAACGGCCGTAATGCGATGGGTCCTCATGCTTACCTTGGTCGTTACCACAACCAAGTGAGCTTGCTAGAAGAAGGCACAGAGAAAGAACTATTCGGTTGGGCAATGCCTGGTGCTGATAAGTTCTCTATTACTCGTGCATTCCTTGGGCACCTTTCATCTTCTCGTTTGTTCAACATGACAACGAGCACAGGTGGTAGTGACCGTGCAATGGTGCCAATTGGTAACTATGAGCGCGTAATGCCGCTAGATATTTTGCCAACTATGCTACTTCGTGATCTGGTTTCAGGTGACTACGATGGCGCTGCTACATTGGGTGCATTGGAGTTAGACGAAGAAGATTTGGCACTGTGTACTTTCGTATGTCCTGGTAAATATGACTATGCGTCATATCTACGTGACTGCTTAGATACGATTGTGAGGGAAGGCTAATGGGCTTAAAACAGTTTTTCGAAAATATTGAACCGCAGTTTGAAAAAGGCGGTAAATATGAGAAGTTTTATGCACTTTTTGAAGCTGCATATACTGTCTTTTATACGCCAGGTTACGTAAACAAGGGTCGTACCCACGTTCGTGATAATCTGGACCTAAAGCGTATGATGATTACGGTTTGGGCATGTACATTCCCTGCAATGTTTTTGGGTATGTTCAACGTCGGCTTACAAGCACAAGATGCATTAGCGGCAGGTTTTGCAACTCCTGACACTTGGCAGGTTGCAATGTTCGGTATGTTCGGTACTGAATTAACTGCAAATTCGGGGGTTGCCGCATTAATGTGGTATGGCGCCTGTTGGTTCTTACCCATATATGCTGTGACATTCGCTGTCGGTGGTATTTGGGAAGTGCTATTTGCATCAGTACGTGGGCATGAAGTTAATGAAGGTTTCTTTGTTACCTCAATCCTTTTCGCATTAACACTGCCAGCAACAATCCCACTATGGATGGTTGCACTAGGTATTACCTTTGGTGTTGTGGTTGCGAAAGAGATCTTTGGTGGTACAGGCCGTAACTTCTTAAACCCTGCTCTTGCTGGTCGTGCATTCCTATTCTTCGCTTATCCGCTAAATATGTCAGGCGACACCACTTGGGTTGTTGCAGACGGCTTCTCTGGTGCAACTGCACTGAGTCAAGCAGCGCAAGGCACATTAGAATACGGTTTAACGCAAGACTGGTGGAACGCATTCTTCGGTTTCATTCCTGGTTCTGTTGGTGAAGTTTCTACCTTAGCTATCTTAATTGGTGGCGCGGTTATCATCTACACCCGTATCGCTTCATGGCGTATCGTAAGTGGTGTGATGGTCGGTATGATTGCCGTTTCTTACCTACTTAACTTTATCGGTAGCGATACCAATCCAATGTTTGCAATGCCTTGGTACTGGCACCTTGTTTTAGGTGGCTTTGCGTTCGGTATGATGTTTATGGCGACAGACCCTGTTTCAGCGTCTTTCACTAATAATGCAAAATGGGCTTACGGTATTCTTATCGGTGCTATGGCAGTATTCATTCGCGTTATCAACCCTGCGTTCCCAGAAGGCATGATGTTGGCTATCTTATTCGCGAATCTATTTGCTCCATTATTTGACCATTTCGTGGTTCAGTCGAATATCAAGCGGAGGATTGCACGTGGCTAGTAATAAAGATTCTTTCGGTAGAACGCTGTTTGTTGTTGTTGGTTTGTGTTTCATCTGCTCGATGTTCGTTTCGACGGCAGCAGTATTGTTGAAACCAACTCAACAAGAAAACAAGCTTCTTGATAAGCAAAAGTACATTCTAGAAGCGGCAGGTCTTATCAATCCTCGTGAAGGTAAAATTGAAAAGGCGCAAGTACTAGAAACATACAACAAGTATGTTGAAGCTAGACTAGTTGACCTGAAAACAGGTGAGTTTGTTGCAGGCGACGCTGATACTTTTGATACCGAAAAAGCAGCACGTACTCCGGCTACTTCATTTGTGCCTGAAAACGACATTGCATCAGTTAAACGCGTAGCTAATGAAGCTGTAGTTTACCTAGTGCATGATGATAACAAGCAACTACAAACAGTGATTATCCCTGTTAAAGGTTACGGCTTGTGGTCAACAATGTTTGCTTTCTTAGCGGTTGAGCCAGACTTGAACACGATTCGTAGTTTGGTCTACTACAGCTTTACCGGCTCTGGTGAAACACCAGGTCTAGGTGGTGAAGTTCAAAATCCTCAGTGGATCGCTAAGTGGACTGGTAAGAAGCTATATAACGACAAGGGTGAGCTAGCGATTAGCGTCACTAAAAACCCAACTGTAGCTGCTTCGCCATACGGTGTTGATGCATTATCTGGTGCAACGCTTACCGGTAATGGTGTACAAAACTCACTTGAATTTTGGTTAGGTGAAGAAGGTTTTGCACGCTTTATCGAAAAGGCTCGCAATGGAGGGCTTAGCTAATGGCTGATGCTAAAGAACTTAAATCGGTTCTAATTGGACCTATTGTCAGCAACAACCCGATTGCTTTGCAAATCTTGGGTGTATGTAGTGCCTTGGCTGTAACCAGTAAAATGGAAACCGCTTTGGTAATGACTATTGCACTTACTGCTGTATGTGCTTTGTCTAACTTATTCATCTCGCTGATCCGTAACCACATTCCAAGCAGTGTACGTATTATCGTGCAGATGACGATTATTGCGTCGCTGGTAATCGTGGTTGACCAAGTACTGCAAGCTTACGCTTACGATGTTGCTAAGCAGCTGTCTGTATTCGTTGGTTTGATTATTACTAACTGTATCGTAATGGGCCGTGCTGAAGCTTATGCTATGAAGACACCGCCAATGATGAGCTTTATGGACGGTATCGGTAATGGTCTAGGCTACGGTGCAATTTTGTTGTCAGTTGGCTTCGTACGTGAATTATTTGGTAATGGTTCACTATTTGGCATTGAAATCTTAAGCAAGATTTCAGATGGTGGCTGGTATCAGCCTAACGGCCTATTGCTGCTTCCTCCTAGTGCGTTCTTCCTGATCGGTGCATTGATCTGGATTATTCGTGTGATGAAGCCTGAGCAAGTAGAAGCGAAAGGATAAGCATAATGGAACATTATATTAGTCTATTAATCCGTTCTGTTTTCATTGAAAACATGGCGCTATCCTTTTTCCTTGGTATGTGTACTTTCCTTGCGGTATCTAAGAAAGTAAAAACGGCCATGGGTCTAGGTGTTGCAGTTATCGTTGTACTGGCAATTTCAGTACCGGTTAACCAAATCATCTATCAAGGTATTCTTGCTCCAGGCGCATTAGCTTGGGCGGGTGTTCCAGATGCTGACTTGAGCTTCTTGAAGTTCATCACCTTTATTGGTGTGATTGCAGCTTTGGTTCAAATCCTTGAAATGACATTGGATAAATATTTCCCACCACTTTATAACGCGTTGGGGATCTTCTTACCACTTATCACAGTAAACTGCGCAATTTTCGGTGCGGTATCTTTCATGGTTGAGCGTGATTACAACCTAGGTGAAAGTTTAGTGTTTGGTATTGGTTCTGGTATCGGTTGGGCATTAGCACTTGTGCTGCTTGCTGGTATCCGTGAGAAGTTAAAATATGCTGATGTTCCTGATGGGCTTCGCGGTCTAGGTATTACCTTTGTTACCGCTGGTTTGATGGCTCTAGGTTTCATGTCGTTCTCTGGTGTGTCTCTGTAAAGGGGCACCATAACGACGTCTTAATTTGAACCTTTAAGGATAAGTTAATGGGTATTCTAGAATCTACACCAATCGATGTATATCTCGGTGTGAGTATGTTTACCGCAATCGTATTGGTCTTGGTATTAGTGATTTTATTCGCTAAGTCAAAGCTAGTAGCAAGCGGTGACGTCACTATCGGCATCAACGATGATGCAGATAAAGCAATTAAAACTGCAGCGGGTGGCAAACTACTTGGCGCACTAGCAGAAAGCGGTATTTTCGTATCGTCTGCTTGTGGTGGCGGTGGTACTTGTGGTCAGTGTAAAGTCCACGTTAAGTCAGGTGGTGGTGATATTCTGCCAACTGAAATGGACCATATCAGCAAAGGTGAAGCTCGTGGCGGTTGCCGTTTATCTTGTCAGGTAAACGTAAAAACTGACATGGAGATTGAACTAGAAGAAGAGATCTTTGGTGTTAAGAAGTGGGAATGTGAAGTTATCTCTAACGATAGCAAAGCGACCTTCATTAAAGAGCTTAAGCTACAAATTCCTGATGGCGACTCTGTTCCATTCCGTGCGGGTGGTTATATTCAGATTGAAGCGCCAGCGCACCATGTTAAATATGCAGATTACGATATTCCTGCAGAATACCGTGGCGACTGGGAACACTTTGGCTTCTTCAACTTAGAGTCAACTGTTGAAGACGAAACAATCCGTGCATACTCTATGGCGAACTATCCTCTTGAGGAAGGTATCATCATGTTGAACGTACGTATTGCATCGCCGCCTCCACGCGATCTATCTCTGCCTTGTGGTAAGATGTCTTCATACATCTTTAGCCTAAAAGCGGGTGATAAGGTGACTATTTCAGGTCCATTTGGTGAGTTCTTCGCTAAAGAAACTGACGCTGAAATGGTATTTATCGGTGGTGGTGCAGGTATGGCGCCAATGCGTTCACATATCTTCGACCAACTTAAGCGTCTTAACTCTAAGCGTAAGATGAGCTTCTGGTACGGTGCGCGTTCAAGTCGTGAAATGTTCTATGTAGAAGATTTCGATGGCCTAGCGGCAGACAATGACAACTTTAAGTGGCATGTTGCCCTGTCTGATCCACAGCCTGAAGATAACTGGGATGGTTACACCGGCTTTATTCATAACGTATTGTACGAAAACTACTTACGTGACCATGAAGCACCTGAAGACTGTGAGTACTACATGTGTGGCCCACCAATGATGAACGCAGCTGTAATTGGCATGCTTAAAGATCTTGGTGTCGAAGATGAAAACATCCTATTGGATGACTTCGGTGGCTAACCCTTCTCTTATTGGAGATCTAGGTCAATATGTTTAAGACCTTAGTAAATTGGCTGGCCCTTATCGGGTTAGCCTTTTTTATTTCAGCTTGTACTAAACAAGTTGAAGTGATTTCACTGTCTGGCAACACTATGGGCACAACTTATCACATCAAAGTTGTGCCTAATGACAAGTTGCCAGATCCCCAGTTACTGCAAGCAGAGATTGATTTAGCGTTAGAGCAAGTCAACGATCAAATGTCGACATACCGACCGAACTCTGAGTTATCTAAATTTAATCAGTTAACTCGCCAAGATAAGGTTGAAGTATCGGCAGACACTGCCAAGGTAATTGCTGAAGGATTAGCATTATATAAAACCACTGATGGCGCCCTAGATATTACTTTAGGCCCGTTAGTTAACTTATGGGGCTTTGGCCCGGATAAACGCCCAACCCAAATTCCGAGCCAGCAAGAGATTGATGAGGCAAGACAGCGTACAGGTATTGACGCTATCGTGGTTGAAGGTAATAGGATCAGTAAATTGAATCCTGATATCTATGTCGATCTGTCTTCTATTGCAAAAGGCTTCGGTGTTGATAAAATAGCCGCCTTATTGGATAAATATCAACCAATGGGTTATTTGGTTGAGATCGGTGGCGAGATTAGCCTGCGTGGCACCAAAGCTGATGGTTCTCTATGGCGTATTGCGATAGAAAAGCCAGGCAACAGTGGCGATGGTATACAGCAAGTTATTGCACCAAAAAATATGGCGATGGCAACATCGGGTGATTATCGTAACTATTACGAGGAAAACGGTCAGCGTTTTTCACACTTGATTGATCCACGCACTGGTTACCCAATTAACCACAGATTAGCCTCAGTAACGGTGTTGCATGAAGAGTCAATGATTGCAGATGGTTACGCTACCGCTATGATGGTTTTAGGTACTCAAGCGTCACTAGAGCTTGCTAAACGTGAGCATCTAGCGATAATGCTTATTGAAAAGCAAGATGATGGCTTTAAAGTTTTCTATAGTGAAGCTTTCAAACCATTCGTTACTCAGTAGTTGGAGTCGAATATGAGCACATTTATTGCCGCCTTTGTCGTTTTATTAGGTTTCTTTTTCTTAATGTCGATAGGCTATTTAGTCAAACGACAAGCCGTGGCCGGAAGTTGCGGTGGTCTCGGTGCACTGGGTATTGAGAAAGCCTGTGATTGTGATGATCCATGTGATAAGCGCAAGGCGAGAATGGCTGAACAAGAACGCCGTGAAAAACTAGAGCAGAATCGCATTATTTAATACTGCTAAGTTCACGACAATTAAGGCTCCTTATGTAGGGGCCTTTTTTATATCATTTTTAACTAAGGCAGGCGCTTATTACTGCCGAAATATCCACGATAATGGCCTAACGTTACGACGGTCTTTTATCATTATAATCCTCATATCTTGTAATCCCCTAGTTTTGCTGCAGTAATTGCTGGCTTAATTCATGAATTGCTTATTAATAATTGTAGTAGTAATGAGAATGGTTATCTTTATTAAGCTTTTGAAATATAAAGTTTATTTGTAATTGGTTGTTTTTTGTTCTAGGTTGTAAATATTGATATAGATCAATTTAACTAAGGATGAACGGATGAAAGGACAACCTAAGGTCATTAGTCAGCTAAATAAAGTGCTGACCAGCGAGCTTACTGCAATCAATCAGTACTTCTTACATGCACGAATGTACAAGAATTGGGGCTTAGGTGAGCTAAATGAAAAGGCTTACAAAAAGTCGATTCAAGATATGAAGCATGCTGATAAGTTAATTGAGCGGGTGTTGTTCCTCGAAGGCCTGCCAAATCTGCAGCAATTAGACAAAATTCGTATTGGAGAACACAGCCAAGAGATGCTCGAATGTGACAAAGTCATGTTGGAAGAGCAACTTGTTGTGCTACGCGAAGCAATAGCACTTTGTGAGTCCTCTGCAGATTATGTCAGCCGCGATATTTTAGAAGACTTGCTCGAAGATGAAGA
Source organism: Shewanella sairae (assembly GCF_023283535.1). GTDB lineage: Bacteria > Pseudomonadota > Gammaproteobacteria > Enterobacterales > Shewanellaceae > Shewanella > Shewanella sairae. The sequence goes on from NZ_JAKILT010000038.1 coordinate 41,270, forward strand.
AGAGCACCTAGATTGGTTAGAGGCGCAGTTAGAGCTTATTACGCTGACAGGTATTCAAAACTACTTACAATCTAAGATGGACTAACTGGAGGCATTATGAAAGGTAATCAAGAAGTCATCGATACACTCAATAAGCTGCTGACCGGTGAATTATCAGCAATGGATCAGTATTTCGTGCATGGGCTAATGTATGAAGATTGGGGCCTTAATGAGCTGCATGAGCGCATCTCCCATGAAAGTGATGATGAACGTGAACACGCGAAAAAGTTAGTCCAGCGGATCTTATTCCTTGAAGGTACACCTGATGTGGCCAGTCGTGAGCCGCTTAATATTGGTAAAGATACTGAGCAGATGCTTAAGAACGATTTAGCCTATGAGTACCAAGTGGCGGATAATCTTCGAGTGGCGATTGCACTTTGTGAAAGCAAACAAGACTATGAAAGCCGTGAGATCCTTGAGGTTCTACTAGAAGAAACAGAGTCTGACCATATGTACTGGTTAGAGAAACAGCTTGGACTGATTGATAAAATAGGCTTGCAAAATTACTTACAAAGTAAGATGTAGCGAGATACGCTATATCATACTTAATAAAAACAGACGCTTATAGCGTCTTTTTTATGGGTAAAGTCTAGTAACTAACAAGGATTTATGAAGGAGTCATTTTTGGGGGTATCAGCTGTGAGCTAAGGTCAGCTGGTACCAGCGAAAAACATCGCAGAAAGCGCTACCGCTTAAAAATTCTTGTCTATACTTAAATCGTTGAAAGGGAAGTTGCTCAATATAGCTGTACAGCAAGTATTCAGCTAAAGCGGCCTATTATATGTAGGTACTCAGTATATTGAGCTTAGATTCGACACTAACTCTTGCTAATTAGCACCTTATCATTGGTTAGAGATCTTTTAGTTAACTGGCATGAGGAGGAAGCTTATGTTTAGCGTTTTAAAATCAAATACAGCGACCCTAGATCGCGATAGCCAGTTCCAAGTAGACTTTTTGCTTGAATGCATTGAGCGCTATGAAAAGCAACAAGCTAAGCTTGTAAACGTGGGAAAATCCTCAATTGATGTGCCGGCTAATCCTATCACTACGCGCTCGGTGTTATCTCGAGAAGAGCTAGCGATGTTAACCACTCTTTTTTAAATCCTTAACTCAGCAATACTTAGATTAAGTGCTTAGCAGAGCTTTATCGTAAAGTTGTTAGCGTCAGTCTTTCGACTTTATTTCTTATACCCATTTATTAAACTAAATATTTACATATTATTTGGGCTTGTCGCAGCCTAGGTATATAGACCAATAAAGAGCAATAAATCAGGTCATTGTTTTTGTTGCTGCGGCATTAGTAACGGTTTTTGCTTAATATTAGCCTCTGGTTAAATATTGTTACTGTTGGTTACATGTGTACTTTTACTAACGTTAACCCTTCTTACTAGATTAACTACTTTAATCTGAACTCTTTTCTGTTAGATTTGTGACTACCTGATAACAGAACCTACTTAAAAATATAACAAAGAGGGGATTCGATGCAGTGGTTTAAACGTTCTCTGAGCCTACAATTGGTCGTGACTATTGTTGGTGCACTCGCAGTACTATTTACCCTAGTCGCCGTCTTGCTTGTGAAAAATGAAAGCAGCAGTACACGTCAACAAATCGATAACGATCTCACCAGTCTAGTGCAATTAAAGTCCATAGAAGTCCGTAGCTACTTTGAGTCCAAAGGTCAGCTTATTCATGCCATTTTTGCCAATCCGACCGTGGTTGACTGGTTTAGCCAATATAGCCAACGTTTAAGCGACCTCTCAGCAGACAAACAGTATCAATCTGTTGTTGAGTATTTTAAGTTTTTTTCAGATCAAGATAGTGACATTAAATCGGTTTTCTTTGGTTCAGCTAATACCTTTGAATATTTTGATTTAAATGGCCGCTATAACGATAGCGAGTACTTCACCAATAAACGTCCTTGGTGGCAAGAAGCCATCGATAAAAACGGTATGTTTGTTGGCGACCCAGCGGTAGACGCTAACGATGGTTCTATTTCAGCAACCGTTAAAACAGTTGTAAAAGGCAGTTCAGGTAAGCTTATTGGTATTGGTGGTATGGATATTCTTATCGATACCATAGGTAGCGAGCTATTGGCGCCGATTAAGTATCAAGGCGCGGGTCAGGCATTTTTGCTCACCAACGGTGGTAAGTTAGTTTACTTCCCAGGTTTTTCAGAAAGCTTTCCGCCGGGAAGTGATGCAGCGCAAGTCGATAGCAAGTTTCAACAGTCAAATGGTTTTGCGGATCTTAGTCGTCAGATGCGTTCTCAAGCATCTGGATTTGCAGAGGTAACCTTTAAAGGTGAAGCGCAGCGGGTTATTTTTGTGGAAGTTGGCGGTCAATACCCGGAGCAGAAATGGCACCTAGCGTTTATGTTACCCGTCGATGTGATTGAAGCGCCTGTTACCGATGCGATTATAAACTCAATACTGTTATCAATATTGATCATGGTATTTGTGGGTATGACTGTATGGGCAACTCTGCTGCCATTTAGAAAACAGATTAATCACTTACTCTGGGCGATGGAAGATATAGCCGAGGGGGATAGCGACCTTGCTAAACGAATTGATATTAACCGCGAAGATGAGCTCGGCAAACTTGGCGATGCATTTAATCGTTTTGCTGCCAAGGTGCAGGGAATGTTGCAAGAAACCCGTGAGTTAACTTTGCAGGTTGAACAGGGGGTGCGCTCTGCATCTGATGTGAGCACCAGAGCACTGCAGTCAGTGAGCCAGCAAAAGCAAGAAATTGCGTCAGTTGCCACTGCTGCAACTGAGATGGCGCACACTAGCCAAGAGATGGCAGCAAGTGCTCAGCGCGCCAGTGAGTTTGCAGATAAAGCCCAAACTCAGTCGAGCGAGGGCAGTGTGATTGTCGCACAGGCAACGCACGGCATGCAGTCTTTATCAGTTCAAGTGATTGAAGCGGCTAAGGTCGTTAAACAGCTTAGAACTCGTTCAGAGCAAATCGGTGAGGTGCTTAATGTTATTCGTGGCATTGCCGAGCAAACTAACTTACTGGCACTTAACGCTGCAATTGAAGCCGCGAGAGCGGGCGAGCAAGGACGTGGCTTTGCTGTGGTCGCAGATGAAGTGAGAACTCTTGCATCGCGCACACAAGATTCAACCACCAATATTCAAGAGATCATTCAAACACTGCAGCTCAACGCTAATGAAGCTGAGCAAGTGATGGAGGCCGGTGTTGAGCAAGCAAATATTGGTCAAGATCTTACCGCCAAAGTCGAAGTGGCATTAGGCGATATTACCGATGCGATTGAAGCGATACAGCAGCAAACAATAGAGATCTCTGCAGCTGTAGGCCAGCAAGCTGTAGTTGCAGAAGAAGTCGCTTGTAACATTGAAAATGTGCGTACTTTATCGGATGAGTCGCTTGCTGCAAGTGAAGCGCTATCGCATAACTTTGATGAGTTTGCAGAGGTAAGTCAGTCATTGGGTAACAATATTAAGCAGTTTAAGATTTAAACAGCTTATTTGAATAACCGAAAAGGAAGCCATAGGCTTCCTTTTTTGTTTTCAGAGTCGGTGAAAATGCGCTTTTTATTGTGCACTGTGTTTTTATACAGTATCATTGTCGGCGGAGGATATAGGCTTGCAAAAAATCATTCACGTCGACATGGATTGCTTTTACGCTGCAGTGGAAATGCGCGACTTTCCCGAGTTACGAGGAAAACCAATTGCCGTGGGCGGCCGCAGTGATCGCCGTGGAGTGATCAGCACCTGTAATTATGAAGCGCGGCAATTTGGCGTGCGCTCAGCAATGGCATCGGGTTACGCCTTAAAGTTATGTCCCGATTTAATATTAGTCCCCGGGCGAATGCAGGTTTATAAAGAGGTTTCTAGCCAAATTCGTGCGGTGTTTGAGCGCTATACCGACTTAATCGAGCCACTGTCTCTAGATGAAGCCTACCTTGATGTTACTGATAGTCCACATTGTAAAGGCTCTGCTACCCTCATGGCACAAGCAATTCGCGCCGACATCTTAGCCGAGACGGGGCTAACCGCATCGGCAGGCATCGCGCCGGTTAAGTTTCTTGCCAAGATAGCGTCTGACTTAAATAAACCCAATGGACAATATGTGATCCGCCCCGACATGATTGATGAGTTTGTAAAAACCTTACCCCTAATAAAGATCCCCGGGGTAGGTAAGGTTACCGCCAAAAAGTTAGCTGATTTAGGGTTACATAATTGCAGCGATATTCAAGCTTATCCAGAAGCAAAGCTCATCGAGCGTTTTGGTAAGTTTGGCGCAGTATTGATAGAGAGAGCAAAAGGTATAGATAAGCGCGCAATTTCACCTAACCGTGAACGAAAATCAGTGGGTGTCGAAACCACGTTAGCCAAAGACATTCATACCCTTGAGCAGTGCCGTGCAGTGATGCCGCAACTTATTCAAGAGCTAGGGGCACGTGTGAGTCGCAGTGCCAAAGATAGAGTTATCCATAAACAGGTGGTTAAGCTTAAGTTTGAAGACTTTAAGCAAACCACGATTGAGCATCGTAGCGACGAGATCTCGGTAAACTTGTTTTATCAGCTACTTGAACAAGCGATGGAGCGACAACATGAACGCGGTATTCGTTTGCTTGGGGTATCAGTAGGTTTGGCGTCTAATACTACAACTACAGTAGAGAGTGATAGTCGCGATACCAGCCAAATGGATTTAGGTTTTTAACCTTTAATTTCCATGAATCTAAAAGCTGTTTAATAACAAAAAGGCCACTTATTGCTAATCAATAGCTAAGTGGCCTTATTCATTTTTACTTCCTAAAACGATTGGAAGTATAAGTGTAAATTAGTCTTTAGCTGGGGTGCGTTCTAGTACTGCTAGCAACAGCTTCCAGTACTGACCTACTGTAGTGATATTCACTTTTTCGTCTGGGCTATGTGGGTAGCGGATAGTCGGGCCAATTGAGACCATATCCATCTCTGGGTAAGGTTTCTTAAATAGACCACACTCAAGGCCTGCATGGATCACCATGATAGTCGGCTCTTTGTTGTAAATCGCTTCATAAGTTTGACGCACGCTTGCCATAACGGGTGAGCTGTTGTCTGGCTTCCAACCTGGGTATGCACCGCTGAACTCAACATTTGCGCCAGCTAGGTTGGCAAGTGAGGTTAATACCCCTTCAACTTCGCTGCGGCCAGAATCAATCAATGAACGGATAAGACAAAGGATTTGTACGCTGTCACTCTCAGTGCTGATAACACCTACGTTAAGCGAGGTTTCTGTCACGCCTTCAACTTCATCACTCATACGAATAACGCCATTAGGGCATGCATTTAGCAGATCAACTAAGATCTGTTGGCAATCTTCGCTCATCACTTGCTTTTCAGCTGGGATCTCTTCAAGTGTAAGTAGCGTACCTGGATCGGCAATTGCTAACTCTTCGCGCACTAGTGCTTGAAATTCACCGATACGAGTCTGCAGTAGTGTTAGGTTCTCTGGCGGGATCATAAAGCTGATAGCCGCTTCACGTGGAATCGCATTACGCAGTGAGCCGCCAACAAATTGTGTTAGCTCAATGGCAAGCTCGTCAGCGTGATCAAATAAGAAGCGCGCTAGTAGTTTGTTAGCGTTACCACGACCTAAATGAATGTTCACTCCTGAGTGACCACCCTTTAAACCTGAAACAGACAGCTTGTAGCTGGCATTTGTTGGCTCTGGAGATTGCCATACCATAGGCACAGTTAGCTGGGCATCTACGCCGCCAGCACAACCCATGTAGATCTCGCCTTCTTGTTCTGAGTCGGTATTAATTAAGATCTCAGCCTCAAGCATGCCGGCTTCTAGGCCAAATGCGCCTGTCATGCCCGCTTCTTCGTCGATAGTGAGTAGCACTTCCAGTGGACCGTGAGCAATATCGTCAGCGCCTAAAACTGCAAGTGCAGACGCCATGCCAATACCATTATCTGCACCTAAGGTTGTCCCCTTAGCCTTAACCCAGTCGCCATCGACATAAGCTTCAATTGGATCTTTTTCAAAATCATGCTCTTTGTCAGCATTTTTCTGCGGCACCATATCAATATGCGCTTGTAGCACTACTGTTTTACAGTTTTCCATTCCGGCAGTGGCTGGTTTTTTAATGATCAGGTTACCGACTTTATCTTCGACAACATCTAACTGCTTGTCTTTAGCCCAAGCTTGAATATGAGCGCTAAGTGCTTGTTCATGCTTAGATGGGTGCGGAATGGCACAGATTTGCTCGAACCATTGCCAAAGTGCTTGTGGTTGTAATTGACTAAGTGTGGTCACGTATATTCCCCTATTCTAATTAAAGTGCCCCGTTTGATTCAAACAGTAGGGCACATGTGGGCTTGAGGCTGAAAATGCCGACAGTTTAACATAGTCTAAGTACGCTGCGGAGTCGTTTACAGAGGCGAGGTATTTAGCTTGTCAGCCTAAGTTTCCACTGTCATTTTGATGCAACATAATGTGATTGGTATTCAAGGCATATTCGGTGAATAATGCGTTAGCAAATAAGTTAAGTTGCCATACAAGCAAACAGGCAATGACAATAATAAAATCTAAGAAGGAAAGGTTATGGGGTCAGTTAAGTTTGTTGATGTAGTAGAGCAAGATGCCATTTTTGAAGGAAGTGGCTGGGATGCATTAGTGGTTGTGACTGCAGATCTTGAATCGTTGCAATTTGAAGAAATTGCGATGCTGGCGAATCATGGTCAGAAGATAGATAAACGAGTGGGGCAGTCTGCAACCTTGTTATTTGCGCCAGGAATGGCAGGCGGAAGGCTGATTATTGCCCCGGTTAAAAAAGCCGATGATGACTATCAAGATGTGCGTGTGTTTGCCGATGCTGCAAGGCAAGGGATTAAATTGGCTAAAGACGCCGGTGCGAAACGCCCACTACTACTGGTTAATCGTTTAAGCGAGCAACGCTATGAGTATGCAGCGCAAGTTGCAGCACTGGCTTGTGGGCAAGAGCTTTGGCAAGCATTAGAGCTCAGAGAAGCGGGCGGCGGAGACGAGCCTCTTGAGGCAATAGGCTTATTAGCTGATGAACAGCATGGCGATATGTTAACGGCAATCGAAGCTGGACGAGTGCTAGCGCGTGACTTATGTGGCACTGAACCTGAGCGCATGTCAGCTCCAGCGTTTGCCGATTACTGCTTAGACTCACTACAAGGTTCTAATCTTAACATTAGCGTGGTTGAAGACCGAGATATTCTTGAGCGAGACTACCCGTTACTTAGCGCTGTTGGCCGTTCATCATTTGCCGTGTTAAGACATCAGCCACGCGTGGTTAAATTGGAATATGTCGGTGATGGCCCAATTGAACACACATTCTTATTTGCCGGTAAAGGCGTGGTGTATGACACAGGCGGCGCCGATCTAAAAATTGCAGGCAGTATGGCGGGTATGAGCCGCGACAAAGGTGGCGCGGCGGCTGTTGCTGGCTTAATGAAAACAGTCAGCATGTTAAAGCCTAAAGGGATCCGTATTATTGCAGAGCTTGGTTTAGTGCGTAACAGTATCGGTAGCGAAGCCTTTGTTACTGACGAGATCATCACCAGCCATGCTGGCAAACGTGTACGTATTGGCAATACTGACGCAGAAGGGCGTTTAGTGTTAGCAGACCTGTTATCACACCTGCGTTTAAAAGCGGTTGATGCGGTGAAACCACAAATGTTTTCAGTGGCGACATTAACCGGCCATGTGGTGCGTTGTTATGGCGGCTATACAGCGGTTGTTGAAAACAGTGTAGCTAAGCAGGCAAATGTAGCGACTCATATGCAAAGCCTTGCATCACTCTGGGGCGAACCTATTGAGGTCAGCCAATTGCGCCGTGATGACTTTAGTAAGATTGTCGACCCATCGGGGGCTGCTGATATGTTGTCATCAAATAATGCCCCGTCATCGGTGACGGCGCGAGGTCATCAATATCCTGCTGCATTTTTGCTTGAAGCATCTGGTTTGAGTCAACATGGGTTGAATGCTGCAACGCCAATTGCCTATAGCCATATCGATATTGCCGGCAGTGCAACAGAGGGCCACCCACAATATGGTGCCCCAACAGCCACGCCGCTAGTGGGTTTGTACCATTACATGATGGCTAATTCATAAGCTATCGAGTAAAGCCATACAAACTTAAAATCTATATGTTGAATAAAAGCAGTGCTTTAGGCGCTGCTTTTTTATTTTTAACAACAGCTAGGTCGGCATAAGTTAATTTAGGTATCGGGGCATTCACTAATAAATCTTGTAATAAAATAACGTAAAAGTGCTTTTTTTAGCTTTTTTAATAAAAAAGCTTGTAATAAAACTACATTTCTCTATAATTGCTTTCGTCGGGTAAGCAATGGTGCTTATCGGCACTTAGTCTATCCAGGAAGGATAATTCTCCAAGGAATCGAGCGACAAGTTGACTCTACAAGCCAGCGAACGGCTTTTACGAAAGTAGAGTATTAGGAATTCAACTTTGTTTGGAGTAATCAATATGTATTTTAGTCACACAATTTATTCGCAGAGCTTTTGGTTAAACACAGAAATTTTGCGTGGCGGTTTATACGCCATGACTTTTAAGGGCTAACCCTCCTTATATTAAGTCGCATCAGTTTCCATCAACCTTTATTGTATCTTTTAGATACCTAAGACCAAGTCGCTGATAGCCTGAGTTAGTATACTCCCGCTATTTGCCATTGATTAACGCTAGCGCGCTAACCAATTTCCGCTAGGAACACTTGAAATGTCTTGCCCACTCATTGAGTGGGCTTTTTTTTATCTTAATTTTAAGCATGGGTAAGAAAGTGTCGCAGCCTGGTATCTTCCTCTGCATGGATAATTTGGTAATTAATCGATCTAAATTAATGAGAAAGGCGATGCGGTATGCAGATAACGGTGTTTTATGTGATTTAGATCTTGTTTGCTTGTTGGGTTATTACACTTAAGCCGCTTTTTTTATCTTATTTAACGTAATGGGTTGTAATAAAATTACAACTCTCTATAATCCTCCCCTTCTTTGGTTAGACAGCTGTCAGCCAAGTCGAGTTTATAGGCAAATCACAGGGCGTTTAGCGGTGGTTTGGCGCAGCGATTAATCGCTGAGACGTTTAAAGGTTCACTTACCTTTAAAGTCGCTTTAAGTTTCCATCAACCTTATAGCACCTTTTGGGTGTTTTTAGACTCAAGTTGTATATTGACCATGTCGATATGCCATTGATTAACGCTAGCGCGCTAACCGATTTCCTTATGGAACACTTGAAATGTCTTAACCAGCTCCTTTGAGCTGGTTTTTTTTTACCTAAATTTAATGGGGTTTGAAGGTAGGTTGATATCAATACTAATATTGCTATGAACCAACGCTAGCAACATTATGCCGATTTCCTTATGGAACACTTGAAATGTCTTAACCAGCTCCTTTGAGCTGGTTTTTTTTGTCTAAATTTTTATGATTGCTTCATGGTGGGGCATTAATACAGGTATCGTTATGAACTAACGCTAGCAACATTATGCCGATTTCCTTTTTACTCTTTATTCGAGATGCTTGAAATGTCTTAACCAGCTCCTTTGAGCTGGTTTTTTTTACCTTGGATTTAAGGTTTGAAATCAGGTTGCATCTGGGCTTTGATGTGGTCAACTAAAACTGTACACCAATAGGGGATACGTATTTACGCAGCCGTTTCAGCCGCTGTTGGTGTCATGTAATTATTGTAACT